>JAZDDA010000065.1:0-4412 GCA_036679625.1 Gemmatimonadota bacterium
ATTACCTCGAACCGGTCGCCCGGATATGACTGCGCTTCAAGAGCAGCGAGGCACTTTCCCAGGAGGTCCACATGGTCAAAGACCGGGATGACAACGGATACGAAGGGATCCGAGTCACCGCACCCGGCGACTTCGTCGGGTGTTTGTGTCATCGCTCCGTCGCCTCCTGTCCGCTGAGTTACGCTCCCACATCGTGAGCTCGGTGGACGCGTATTCCGTGTGCGTTGTGAACTACAATGGTGCATGGTGCCTCCCGCAGACACTCTCACGTGTTTCCGAGCTGCACGGCGTGGGGGACATCGTCGTGATTGATAGTGGATCGACAGACGGAAGCGTGGCTGACGCGGAGTCTGAGTTTCCCGGGATCAGATTCATCCGCATGGATGAAAACTGCGGTCCAGCTGCCGCTCGTAACGTCGGTTTCTCATCGACGAATCACAACAGAGTCCTCTTCCTGGACAACGACGTTGAACCGAACGCGGATTGTGGCGTGCGGCTCTCGGATGCCCTAGGTCTTTCGCCCAACGCGGCGGTGGCGATGGCGACGGTGTTGTACGCAGATCGGCCAGATGTGGCTCAGTTTACGGGCGCCTCAGCGCACTTCATCGGGCTACTCTCCGTCGATGGAAATAAGCCGGTTTCGAGCATCGAGGGCGAGCCCAATGCACCAATCGGATCGATCGTCTCGTCGGCGTTCATGGTCGACCGATCGCGCTGGCCCGACAACATCCTCTTCAACGACATGCTTTTCATCTATCTCGAGGATCACGAGTTCGGGTTGAGGGCTCGGGCGCTCGGGCGTGAGATCATCGTTGTGCGCTCCGCGTTTGCAGCGCACGGGCGAGGTACACCTGGCCTCTCGTTGAGACGCGAGGGGATCCATGCGGCAGCACGGGTCGAGCATACGATCCGGAACAGATGGGTGATCCTCCTGGAGCTCTATCAGCTCCGCACACTTCTGCTTCTATCCCCCGCGCTCATAGCGTTCGAAATCGTTCAGGCCGTCGGAGCTTTCTTGAGGGGATGGGGTGGGGCGTGGATCGCCGCGGTGGAGTGGCTTATCAGGAACAGCGGAAGTGTGAGGGCCCATCGACAGAGGATTCAGGGCATGAGGCGAGTGCCTGACCGCGATCTCCTTTCAGGTGGTCCGCTCCCCCTTACACCTCAGGTGGCCAAGGGCCCACTTGGGCGATCGGTCAGGGCAGTACTCGAGGTGTGGGCGGCGGCTTGGTGGCGTGTCGCAGAGAGGTGGCTATGAGCGAGAGGCAAGGCCGAAAGCGGGTTCTGGTGGTAGCGGCATGCCCTCTTCCGTTACCGCGCGGGACCCCAATCCGGATCCACCGGATGTCAGAGGCGCTGGCCGGTCGCGATGTCGAAGTTCACGTCGTCTCGTATCCGCTTGGTCAGTCCTCAGCGGATCCGCCACCCTATCACCATCATCGAGCCCCTGCACCTCGGTTTTTTGGGAGACTGGCCCCAGGCCCGAGCGTGGCCAAGCTCCTCCTCGCTGATGCCGGCCTCGTGTGGGCCGTCCGCCGCATCCTGCGTGAACAAAGGTTCGACATCGTCCACGCGCATCACTACGAGGGCTTGATTGCTGCGAGATTGGCCGCGCCTGGACTCCCCGTGATATACGACGCGCATACGCTCCTTGAATCGGAGCTCTCGAGCTACTTCCCCTCGGGCGTGCGGCGAATCACGGATGCTATTGGGTTAACGATCGACCGCCGTGTTCCGCGGTTGGCCGACTTCACCATTTCGGTGACCCCAAGGTTGCGCGACCGGCTATTGGAGTTGGGAGGCGTCGAATCCGAAAACTCCACCGTAATCAGGAATGGAGTGCGTCTGGAGCCGTTTCCCGAGTCGTATGATGTGCGGGCGAGCAATACGGTGGTGTTCGCGGGAAACCTGGCTCCTTACCAGGGAGTAGAGCACTTGCTGAGCGCGTTCGGCCACGTTCTGCGAGCTCGAGCGGACGCAAAACTGCTCGTCTTCACGGACTCAGACGCGACCACCTACGAGTCCATGGCTGGAGCGGTTGGTATTCTCGATGCCGTCACCTTCAGACAGGTGCCATTCGAGAGGATGGGGGAGGCCCTCGCGTCGGCCGACGTGTCGGTGAATCCACGGGTGCACGCCGCCGGCCAGCCGCAGAAACTCCTCAACTACATGGCAGCCGGGCTGCCAGTCGTCTCCTTTATGAGTGGCTCACATCCGATTGTCGACGGACTGACTGGCCTGACCGTTCCCGATGGAGATGACCGCGCGATGGCTGACGCAATCCTTGCTCTGCTTGCGGCGCCTGCCCGAGCCCTCAAGATGGGGCGCGCGGGGAGGGAGGAGGTTCGGCTACACTTTTCCTGGGATCGTGCTGCCCAGGAGGTAGAGGAGGTATATGATGTCGTCCTGGGAGCCTCCAGCGGCGATTAGGTGGAGGAGTGTCTTAGGTTGAGGATTTGAGGCTTCCCGCTTGCCCCCACCCGCCTCAGGGGACATCCTCCAATCCCCCCCTAGGGCTGATCAGCACCCTCAACCGGGATGGACAGCCGTGCCAAGCCAGACCCTCAAGCTGACGAGCTTCACGTTCCCCGCCGAGCTCCCCGATAACCGTGCGAACTTCCGCGTCGTCTTTGATGTGAAGTACTGGGTGGGGCTGGGCGACGCTGCGAAGCTCAAGATGGCCAACTCGATCAAGCCCGGCATCGACACCTTCTGGGAGTGCGACATGGACCGGGTGGGGAGGGCCAACTTCGTGCGCCGTATCAACGATGAGGGCACGGGCTTCGCCCCGGCCGTGGACGTGGATGGGCTCGCCCCCTGGGACCGCGAGATCATCACCCTCGATACCACTGGGCTGCACTCGGTGCGGGTGAAGATCTACGATGTGGATCGGAAGGGGTTCTGGGATAAGATCAAAGGGACGCTTGGGGCGATCGTCGAAGGGGTATTCGGCGCCGGGAGTAGGGGAGCCAGCGCCGCGGTGCCCGACGCGCTCTCAGACGCCACAGGCGGGTCGATCGACGAGATCAGCTCGTATCTGGTGAAGAAGCTTTCGGGCGGCAGCGACAAGGTGCTCTTCCAGAAGTCCGACTCACCGGACACGCAGGGTGTTGTGACGATCTCAGGCATGGGAACCAACGGCAGGGGCGGAACGGGCCCTTACGAGCTCGTGCTCGCCTTCGCTCGGGAATCTCCGCCGCAGGAGAGCGCTGGGTGAGCCAGATTGCCTACCGAGGTGGGTACAAGTTTCAGCTCGTGCAGGATTACAGGGTGCAGATCCGAGTCCTTCCCGATGCTGACGTTCACACAGACTACATCGACCTCGACCGGGAGGGGCAGCTCGTCATCCGGAAGGGCTACGCCTGGGACGGACCGTCCGGTCCGACCATCGACACGCGCAACTTCATGCGAGGTTCGCTTGTTCACGACGCGCTCTACCAGCTGATGCGCCAGGAGGAAATCTCGAAGGATCGGTGGCGGGGTGAGGCGGATCGGATTCTGCGCCGGATGTGTCGAGCGGACGGCATGAATGCGGTTCGTGCGTGGTGGGTCTACCTTGGGGTCCGTAAGTTCGGTGACCCCTCCGCGTCGCCGGAGAATCGGAAGAAGGTGAAGCGGGCGCCGCGCAGGCCCCGCACTCGGACATAACTGGACATGAACGGACGCCCCCAATGATCTCACGCATTCCTGCACTCGCACTCGCGGTCGCTCTCGTAGCTCCTGCGCCGGGTTGCGCTCAGGAGCTGGCTGAGGATAGCCGCTTCGATGTGGTCACGGTGGTCAAGGGTCTGGAGCACCCCTGGTCGATGGCGTTCCTCCCCAACGGCGACATGCTCGTCACCGAGCGCCCCGGGAGATTGCGGATCGTCAGGGACGGCGTGCTGCAGCCCGATCCGATCCCTGGACTGCCCGCAGTTCGCGCGCGCGGTCAGGGCGGACTTCTCGAGGTAGCGCTGCATCCCGACTTCGCCTCCAACCGTCTTCTGTACTTCACCTTTTCGAAGCCGAACTCTGATGGGAGTCAGGGCACGACGGCCCTCATTCGTGGGCGTTTCGAGAATGACCGACTTACCGACGTCGAGGAGCTCTTCGAGGCGGTCGCCTGGAGTTCGGGCGGCAGCCACTTCGGATCGCGCATCCAGTTCGACGGCAACGGCTACATCTTCTTCACTGTAGGTGACCGCGGTGCATCCCCGGGGCTCGAGCTGGCGGCCGGCCATCCGGCCCAGGACCTCTCCAATCACCAGGGATCGGTAATCCGGCTGCACGACGACGGGCGCGTGCCCGACGACAACCCGTTCGTGGGCCAAGAGGGTGCGCTCCCAGAGATCTGGAGCTACGGGCACCGCAACCTGCAGGGTCTGATGTTCCACCCCGAGACGGGCGTGCTGTGGCAGGACGAGCACGGCCCC
>JAZDDA010000066.1:0-3557 GCA_036679625.1 Gemmatimonadota bacterium
CGTGATCGCAGCCGTCAACGTCGTCTTGCCGTGATCCACATGCCCTATAGTACCAACGTTCACGTGCGGCTTCGTACGTACAAACTTCTCCTTGGCCATAGAACGACCTCCTCAATCAACGCTACGATCACCAACCTAAAGTTGCGCTCGAAGGAGCCATTATGGACAACGGTCTCTTCCGTCTAACCGCTCCTCATCCCCCTCGCAAGGAGCCTGAAGGGCCTCCATCAAGAGCGAGGATCGACATATCTGGAGCCCATGACCGGGATTGAACCGGTGACCTCTTCCTTACCAAGGAAGCGCTCTACCACTGAGCTACATGGGCCTGGAATATCGCAGGGCCTGGAATATCGCAAGGTCAGCGACCTCGAGACGGACCTGCCTCATCCTTAAGGGAGGGGATGGAGCGGGAAACGGGATTCGAACCCGCGACCCTCAGCTTGGAAGGCTGATGCTCTAAACCCCTGAGCTATTCCCGCTCCAAGCAAAACCCATAAACGCTCGGCTGTACCGAACCTCGAACCTGGTGGGGAGGGGAGGATTCGAACCTCCGTAGGCACCGCCGGCAGATTTACAGTCTGCTCCCTTTGGCCACTCGGGCACCTCCCCCAAACACGCATAATCCGTGTCTCTACCGCCTTTTTCCAAATACTTGGAGCTGGCGAAGGGACTCGAACCCCCGACCTGCTGATTACAAATCAGCTGCTCTACCATCTGAGCTACGCCAGCGGCAGAATAAACTCGCATGCTACAACCCAGTAATAGCATTGTCAAGCTAGTTTTTCAAGCTTTCGACCGTCTCTGGCGCCAGATCTCATAGCACACAATCGCAGCCGTGGCGGCCACGTTCAGGGCGCCTACGGGTCCGTCCAGCGGCACCGCCACCGTCTCGTCGCACGCAGCGGCCACCAAGGGCCTCATGCCCTTCTTCTCACCACCTAGAACCACCACCGCGGCTATGGCCCAGTCAAAGTCATCCACAGCCACCGAAGCCTCGGGAGCGGTTCCAACCACCCAGAAGCCGCCCTCCTTGAGCTCTTCCAGGGCACGAACTAGATTGACGACCCTGGCCACGGCCACATGTTCCACGGCCCCGGCCGAAGCCTTGGCCACCGCCGGGGTAAGCCCGCATGCCCTATCTTTAGGAATCACGACGCCTCCGACACCGAAGGCCCCCGCCACCCGGAGTATCGACCCCACGTTCATGGGGTCCTCGACGCCGTCAAGGGCCAAGAGGCATACCGGCTCTGTAGCCTCTAATGCCCGTGCTCTAAGCGCTTCCAGGTCCCAGTACCGATACGGAGCAACCAGGGCCACTATCCCCTGGTGTGCTCCCGGGCAGAGCTTGTCGAGACGCCCGCGGTCGGAGAATTCCACCGGGATGCGACGCTTCTCCGCCTGGCGCAGTAAAGGTCCGAGGCCGCGTCGGCTTTTGGCAACGATGATCTTGAAGACCTCGCGGCCGCCTCCGACGAGAGCCTCCTCCACGGGGTGGACGCCTCCAACAACATCCGCATTTATCCCAGCACCTTCCATACCGTCGTCCCATCCGGCCTGTCTTCGAGGATTACGCCCCGCCGGGCCAGAGCATCCCTGATGGCATCCGCTCGAGCCCAGTCCTTAGCCGCTCGCGCGGCAGACCGCTCGGCAATTTGAGCCTCGATGGTCTCAGCATCCAGCCCCTCCACCTCCCGCCGGAAGTAGGCGGAAGGCTCGTCTGCAAGGATGCCGAGCACATCCCCGACCCGCCTCAGTTGATGGATGAAATCGCCGGCCACATAGGCCTTGGCATCCATCTCCGCCCCGCTGTCCAGGTAGGCGTTGAGCGCCCCGGCGGTCCTGAATAGTCCGCCGACGGCCAGAGCCGAGTTGAAGTTGTCGTCCATGGCCTCCCGGAAGGCCGCTTCCATGCCACCCACTTCCTCCTGAACGAAGCCCTCGACGGCCGATCGGGCCTCTTCGGGGTCGCTCCTCGCGCCTGCATATGCGTCCAGCAACTCCTCGCACCGCTGACGAGTGGTGTAGAAATAGTCGAGATTCTTCTTGGCATCGACCAAGGCCCGTTCGTTGTAGTCGATGGGGCTGCGGTAGTGATGGGAGAGCAAGAAGAGGCGCACGACTTCGGGATGGTGGATCTTCAGAATCTCTTCAATGGTCAGTATGTTGCCCAATGATTTGCTCATCTTCGTCTTGTCGATGTTGACGAAACCATTGTGAATCCAGTAGCGAACGAAGGGCTTTCCCGTGGCAGCCTCGGACTGGGCAATCTCATTGTCGTGGTGAGGAAACTGCAGGTCGCGGCCGCCGCCGTGGATGTCGAAGGTATCGCCCAGGTGATGACTGCTCATGACGGAACACTCGATGTGCCACCCCGGTCGGCCCTCGCCCCAGGGGCTGGGCCATGAGGGCTCGCCCGGCTTGGAGGCCTTCCAGAGGGCGAAGTCCAGCGGGTCCCGCTTGCCCTCGTGGACCTCCACCCGCGCGCCCGCCTCAAGCTCATCTATCTTCTTGCCCGAAAGCCGCCCGTAGTTCGGGAACTTGGCGACGGTATAGAAGACGTCTCCTCCCACGACGTAGGCGTAACCGAGCTCGACGAGACGCTCCGTCATGGTGATCATTCCATCGATGTAATCGCTGGCCTTGGGCTCCACGTCGGGACGGAGGAGCTTAAGGCGGTCGAAGTCGCAGTGGAACGCCTCGATGTAGCGCTCAGCGATAACCCGGAAGGAAACATCCTCTTTCTGGGACCGCTCGATAATCTTGTCATCCACGTCGGTGAAGTTGCGGACATAGGTGACGTCGTAGCCGAGGTAACGGAGGTAGCGGTAAATCATATCGAAGACGACCATGGCCCGGGCATGGCCGATGTGGCATAGGTCGTAGACGGTCACACCGCAGACGTACATCCCCACTCGCCCCGGCTTCAAGGGCTCGAAGGGTTCTTTGCGGCGGGTTAAAGTGTTGTAGATGGTCAGCGCCATAGCGGTCGCTTATTATCCGCCTCATCGACACAGAAAGCGGGTCGGACTCATGCCGTGTCGATCTCTAAGAAACTGATGAAGGCTCCGTCACTCCCGGCCGGCTGCCCTTTTGGGCTAGGACTCCTTTGGTGAGGTGGCCGCAACGGATACCGCAGCGTAGGCGATTACACCCTCGCCGCTGCCCACAAATCCAAGCCCCTCGGTAGTCGTCGCCTTGGCATTGACCATCGCGGCGTCGACAGAAAGAACCTCGGCGATATTGGTCACCATGGCAGGGAGAAACTCCTTGATCTTGGGCTCCTGCAGCACGATGGTTACATCGACGTTCACGGGGCGGTAGCCCAAGCGGGCGACGACCATCTTCACCTCCTGCAGCAGAACAAGACTGCTGATGCCGGCATATCTCGGGTCCGTGTCGGGGAAGTGCTGGCCTATGTCGCCCGCCCCGACCGCCCCCAGAAGGGCATCGCATACTGCGTGGACCACCACGTCGGCGTCCGAGTGCCCTTCAAGACCGTACTCCCACGGTATCTGCACTCCGCCGAGGATGAAGGGACGACCGGAGGTGAAGCGATG
>JAZDDA010000067.1:0-2851 GCA_036679625.1 Gemmatimonadota bacterium
GCGTGGGGTTGGCTGCGCCCTGACGCCCCTCTTCAGGTCACCCGTTCAGAGTTGAACCTTCCGGGTGCGGAGCTGACGAGCTCGGCGTTCTTCCGACGCTTTGATGTTTCGCCGGACGGGCAGTCAATCGTGTACGCCGGCACCGAATCCGGCTCGCTCTATCTGCGAGGTCTGGATCGACTCGCATCGGTGGAGTTGCCCGGCACCGACAGTGTGCTTGCGCCCGTATTCTCGCCCGACGGCGATGCGGTACTGTTCCGTGTGCCCAGCGGCGCCCTGAAGACAGTGTCACTCAAGGGGGCGCCACCCCTCACCATTGCGGACGGACCCACCTTCCCGGGCGTCGACTGGGGGGACAACGGATATGTGTACTTCAGTCGCGCGGGCGGGCTGTTCCGCGTGCTCGCCTCAGGGGGGGAGGTAGAGCCGATTCTGGCCGATTCCACGGTTGGGGGCTTCGGCCTGATCTTTCCAGCGTCGTTGCCCGGTGGACGGGGGCTCCTCTACACCAGCGGTGGTGGGGACATCCAGAACTCGACCATCGAGGTCCTCGACTTCGAGTCCGGTGAGCACAAGCCACTCGTTCAGGGGGTCGCCGGTCAGTATGCATCCACGGGGCACCTCGTCTTTGCAAACGCAGAGGGTACGCTTCTCGCTGCCCCCTTCGATCTGAAGACACTCGAGGTTGGACCCGCGACGCCAATCCTCGAAGGCGTTTCCCTCCGGGTCGCCGGCCATCCCGAGTTCGCCATTTCTGACGCCGGGCATCTTGTCTACCATGCCGGGGGACAGATTAACACCAGCGACGATGAATTGATCTCAGTCATCGCCAGGGATGGAACGGTGACGCAGCTGGCTCCCACCCGCCTTGTGGGTGACTTCGAAGCGGTCGACGTTTCCCCGGATGGGCGGTACCTCGCGATCATGGTGCAGGCTGCGAACACAGGTGGAGACCTCTGGATCTACGACCAGCTTCAGGAGAGCTTCACTCCCCTCACCTCGACGCCCGGGGAGCGCGAGGACCTTCCGATCTGGTCTCCTGACGGACGTTACCTGTACTACCTGGTTCTTGCCGGCGGTGACGGGAATGCCGTGTACCGCATTCGCTCCGATGCCAGCAGCCCACGGGAGCTGGTTCTCACCGCCGAGGTCGACCTCGAGGACATCGACATGTCTGCCGATGGTCGGTTCATGGTCTTCAAGGCTCAAAATCCGACGGGAAACAACGACGACATCTGGTACGCTGATCTCGAGGGGGACAGCGTGGCGAGGCCGTTTTTGTCGACCCCATTCGATGAGGAGGGAGTGGGCATTTCACCCGACGGGCGGTGGATTGCGTATGAGTCCAACGAGTCGGGCCGAGACCAGGTCTACGTCCGGCCCTTTCCTGCGGGTGGCGCCCGCATCCCCATTTCGCTCGACGGTGGACGAGACCCGGTCTGGGCAAATTCAGGGACGGAGCTGTTCTACATGAACGGCGAACGGGAGGTCGAAGTCGCACGGCTCGAGGTCGGTGAGACCGTGGCGGTGGCGGGCAGGGAGGTCCTGTTCTTCGTGGGGGGATATGAGTGGGGATCGGGCGAGATCCAGCACGCCATCGCTCCAGACGATCAGAGTTTCTTCTTTATCGGGGATCGCCTTCGTAAGGCGGAAGAGGACCCCGGTGAGCTGATACTCGTGCTGAACTGGTACGAAGAGCTGAAGGAACGGGTAGGTCGGTAGCCAAATGAGCCAGCGACCCACGAGTACCCTTCCCTCCATGACTGCCTATTCCCCCACGCCAGTTCTGGTGCTCGCCACGATCTTCACGATTCTCGGCTCGGCCCCGCTCCAGGCGCAGGATGAGGCCCCACGCGGATGGTCCGACGTGGCCGAACTCACCTTCGTGTTCACGGGGGGGAACGCGTCGTCCAGCACGCTCGGCATCAAGAACACCTTCGACCATGCCTGGGCGAATGCCGCGTTCCAGGTCGCGGCCGGGGCGGTCCGCACCGAGTCAGGGATTGCAACCCGCACCGCGACGGGCACCCCCGACGACTTCGTGGTCACCGAGAATACCGACACCGAGCTGACCGCAGAGGCGTACTTCATCAAGACCCGCTATGACCGTACGGTAGGATCAGACGTGTTCGTCTTCGGCGGCGCGGGGTGGGACCGCAATACCTTCGCGGGCATCCAGAACCGGTTTTCGTTCGTGGGTGGGGCCGGGCATACCTGGTTCAACAATGAAGAGCACCGACTCAAGGCCGACCTCGGTGCCACCTATACCATTCAGGACGACGTGACCGAAGACCCCAACGCCGCCGACGCCTTCCTGGGCCTTCGGGCCTCGCTCGACTTCTTCGCAAAGCTCACAACGTCGACGGACTTTACGAGCGTGCTGGTGGTAGACGAGAGTCTGGACGAGACCTCCGACGTCCGCGCGGACTGGACGGGCTCGATCTCCGTGGCGATGTCGACCCGCCTGGCCCTCAAGACGAGCCTGCAGGTGTTGTGGGACAACGATCCTGCGCTGGTTGCCGTGCCGCTTGGAGCCGGCCAGGTGCTGGCGCCCCTCAAGACGCTCGACCGCACGCTCACGCTCGCCATCGTGGCGAAGTTCTAGTGTGCTGAGTCAGAACTTCTGACTCAGCACACTAAGGGTCGAACCCAGGTTGAGGCCCGGGTGAGCTTGGGGTATCATGGTCTCCTCGCCACCAGGGAGAACGGAGGACCTTCTGAGTCAACGATCGGGGTTCAAGCGAGCCAAAGAAGTCCCCGCTGGGCCGAGTCTGGTCCCTATTTCTCTGGTACAGGTCTTCGGCATGTGTTTTGGGGCCGTGGGGATGCTGTTCGTGGGATACGAGCTCAT
>JAZDDA010000068.1:0-2779 GCA_036679625.1 Gemmatimonadota bacterium
TAGGTCTGCCCCGATCCCGTAGACACTTTCACTATGCCGCAGGGCCAGGTATTTCCTGACCTCTTCCTTGCTCATTCATGAGCGGGGGTACGGGGGCGAAGCCCCCGTGCTCCCCGTTCTTCAGCTCGAACTCCACCGGGCTCAGGTAGTCCAGCGACGAGTGGCGCCGACGGACGTTGTAGAAGGTTTCGATGTAGTCGGCCACTGCGCTTCGGGTCGCGCTGCGCGTCTGCAGCGGAAGCTCGTAGAGCAGCTCCATCTTGAGCGTTCCGAAGAAGCTCTCTGCGACCGCGTTGTCCCAGCAATTTCCCCGACGACTCATGCTGCACGTGATCCCGGCTTGATCCAGAGCCTCCCGGTAGTCGTGGCTGGCGTACTGGCTGCCCCGATCCGAGTGGTGGATGAGATCGCGCGCCCCAGGCCGATGCATGAGGGCTTCGCGAAGTGCCTCGAGCACGAGCTCTCGATCGATCCGCTCGCTCATGGCATACCCAACGACCCTTCGGGAGAAGAGGTCGAGGATCACCACCAGATACAGCCAGCCTTCCAGGGTCGCGAGGTACGTTATATCCGTAACCCACGCGGTGTTGGGAGCCTCGACGTCGAAGTGTCGCATCAGGAGGTTCGGCGCCACCGGGAATCGGTGCCGCGAGTCCGTCGTGGCTCGAAAACGGCGCTTTCGGCGCCCCTCGAGGCCCAGCTCTCGCATTAGTCGAGCCACGCGCTTGCGCGAGACGCGGCGACCGTCCTCGCGAAGGTCGCGCAGAATGCGCGGGCTTCCGTACGTCCGGCGGCTCGCCGAATGCGACGCCGAGATCTCGACCTTCAGGCGCGCATCCTGCTTGGCGCGCGCGCTCACACGGCGTGTCCGCCAGGCGTAATAACCGGATCTTGAAACGCGCGAGGGAGCCTCCCCCTCGCGCTCTCACAGAACCGTACGTGAGCCTCTCGACTCATACGGCTCCTATCGTCCAGCCACCACCGTGGGTAGGAGACTCGGGTACTTCCAGTGAGCGAACCGCTCTCGATCCCGCTGCGCGATGTCTGCAAGCCAACTCATGGCCGCCCGAGGCCGCCCCTTGAAGCGCTTGTACTTGCGCATCACCCAGCGCCGAAGAGACAGGTTGAGCGTGCGAAACACGGCGACCAACGCCGAAGGGCGGAATCGCCCGTAGTAGTTGATCCAGCCCCGTAGCACTGGATTCGCCAGGCTCGCAATCTCATTGAGCTCCATCCCCGTTCGTTGCGACAGACGCCAGAGCCTACGAATCGTTCTCCGAACATCATTCGCTGCCGTCCTGCTAATTGCGGGACCAAACGTGGTGAAGAGCTTCCCCGTCTTGCTTCTTGCAACTCTGGGTTGGAACGTGAATCCCAGGAAGTCAAATGATCTGGCTTCGCTCGAAGGCACGTGCGGTCGACAGCACACCACCCGCGTTTTCTGCGGATGGAGTTCAAGACCACACTGCTGCAATCGCCTTGCAATGCGATCTCGTAAGAACTCGGCCTGCGCCTTTGATCGACAATGGACAACCACATCGTCGGCGTACCGCTCAAACGGGACGTCGGCGAAGTTCTCTGCCATCCATTGATCGAACGCGAGATGCAAGAACATGTTGGCAAGCACCGGACTGGCCACGCCACCTTGCGGCGTGCCCCGATGGCGCTTTTCAACCCGTCCACACGAGAGCTGAACATCAGCCTTCAACCAACGTTCGACGTACAGCAGTACCCATCGGCAATCCGTGAACTGCTTGACCGCACGCAACATCAGCGCGTGATCAATGCTGTCGAAGAACGACCGAATATCGAGATCCAAAACCCAATCATGTTTCCAGCATCGGCGCCGAGCCTGTTCGATCGCCTGGTGGGCGGATCGCCCCGGCCGATACCCGTACGAGTCAGGATGGAACCTACGCTCCACGATGGGGTCCAGATACATCTTGACGACAGCCTGCGCGACCCGATCTCCCACGGTTGGAATGCCGAGTTTGCGGACGCCACCATCTCGCTTTGGAATCTCCACTCGAAGAACGGGCGGAGGAAAGTACGCACCTGAAGAAAGACGATTCCAGATCCGGTAGAGGTTGTTTTCGAGATTCTCCTCGAACTCCTCGATGGTCTGCCCGTCTACTCCCGGCGCTCCCTCGTTTCCCTTCACCGCTTTGAAAGCGGCCCACACCATCTGTTTCGAGATGGTGAATGACTTCATCTTCGTCATCGGCTCCTCCCGTCACCGGTTGGTCGACAACTCCGACTGGACGATGCAACCCCTTTGCTCCTCCCGCTTTCACGGGACTCACTGCTACTACGGGTTGCTCCGCCCCTGTGCTCCGCATCGGTACTTGCACTCTCACGGAGTCCTTCCGCTTGAGTTCTTCCCTTTGCATCGGAACGACAGGTTCTCACGTTCCACATCAGAGCCTGAATCGGACTCACGCCGCCTTTATGCCGAGCGCCATCCAGCCAATAAACAGGTACCCGCTGGACTCCATCCCGGGCCAGCCTTCCATCCCGGTTTCGACGCCATTGAAAAAGCTCACGACACGTCATCGACGGTTCACTGTTGTTCGTCTTTCCGATCCGCACCTGCCACAGTCTCGCTGCAGCTTTCCCCCCGACGCTCACCACATCGACTCTTAACCGATGCAGCTCGAGGTGGTTTGGAGCCTGGTCCTGCAACCCGACTCCGAGGGGCCATCCCTCATCTCTGATGTAGTTGACGAGCAGCATGGATCTACCGCTCGCGTTCGTGACACACGAAGGCCGTCGCTTTTTT
>JAZDDA010000007.1:0-8658 GCA_036679625.1 Gemmatimonadota bacterium
GGTCGGGATGCCGCGGCGGCAGGTGGATCGGCTTCGGCACGAACTTGTTCCACGCATTCGGAAAGGTTCCTCCTTCGGTGGCGATCGCGCCCATGAGGGCGTTGAGCAGGAAGAGCGTGCGCGCGACCTGCCAGCCACCGAGGTTCCCGGCCGTGGCGCTGCGCCAGGTATGCGTGGAAAGGCGGGTGCCGGCGGTAGCTACGGTCTCGGCCATTTCCCTCAACACCGCTTCATCTACGCCGGATTCCGCTGCAGCGTACTCGAAGGTGAACTCCTCGTAGGTCTCGGCAAGGACCTCATGAAAGCGCTCAAAGCTCGCGCCCTTCTCGCCCTTCACCTCTTCCATGAACTCTTCCCAGTTCCACCACCGCCGCACGAACGCCTCGTCGTAGAGGCGGTTCTGGATGAGGTGCCTCGCCGTCGAAAGGAGGATCGACGCCTCGGCGCCGGGCTGTGGAGCAAGCCACTGGTCCGCGTGCGTTGCGGTATTCGAGAGGCGCGTGTCCATCACGATGAGCTTCGCCCCGTCCGCCTTGGCCTCCATGATCCGCTGAGCGTGCGGGTTGAAGTAGTGCCCCGCCTCGAGGTGGCTGCTGATCAGCAAGATCACCTTCGCATTCGCATGATCCGGACTCGGCCGGTCCATCCCCGCCCAGAAGTGGTAGCCGGCGCGGGCTGCGGACGAGCAGATGTTGGTGTGGGAGTTGTGCCCGTCGACCCCCCAGGTGGCCATCACGCGTTCGGTGAACCCGTCCTCACCCGCCCGCCCGACGTGGTACATGATCTCATCCTTCCGGTTCTCATCCATCGCCTTCGAGATCCGTCCAGAAATGTCGTCGAGCGCTTCATCCCAGGTCACCTGCTCCCACCTGCCCTCGCCGCGACGCCCCACCCGCTTGAGCGGATGCAGGATCCGGTCGGGATCCGTGATCTGGGTCAGGGTAGCGGGGCCCTTGGCGCAGTTGCGGCCGCGTGATCCAGGGTGCTCCGGATTTCCCTCGAACTTGCGAACCTGAAGCGACTCACGGTCCACGTAGGCGAGCAGGCCACACGCCGATTCGCAGTTGAAGCACGTCGTCGGGACGAGCATGTACCGCCGTTCGACGCGCTCCGGCCATGACTTCGAGTCGAGTTCCACCCAGTCATTCCATCGCTCTTTGGGTGGGAAGGCGGCGAGATGGACGCGACTGGAGCCCGGGTAAAAGGTCTCACCCCGCGCCTCAACGTCTTCACGTGCGGCCGACACTCGCCTGTTAAGTTGCTCTAGGTCCATGACCGTAACTTATTGTCTCATTGAAGGTTAGATTATGCCAATGGAACAGATTGTCCAGCCTGCACATAGGCGTGCTCGTACAGCGCCAGACCCACGAGACCCGGCATCATCACCCAGATTCCCACCCACGGCGCCAGGAGCCCCAGGGCGCCAAGTACGACCCCTCCCCAGAACACTCCTGCGAACCTGCCCCGCACCATCTCGGAGACCGCCATGCGCGCATGCGCGGTCGGATGAGGCAGCGTCGCCTCACCACACACGAGGAACAGGTGCGCTCCCGTCGCCACGGAGAAGACCCATGACAGGGCACCCGCAGCACCGGAGCCGCCAGCCAGCCCGTCGTAGAGCGCGACGACCCCCGCACCAGCCAGAAATGCCTGCACCAGGAGGTGAACAGGGAGCATGGAGCTCTGCCACATATCGCGCCCCTTCGACTGACCGAAGAGATAGGCGGTGTAGATCGAAGTCATCACCGCGAATCCCGCAGTCAGCCACATGAGGCCACTGGGGAGCGACAGCCCCGCAAAGCGCCCCGCAGCCAGATGTGCGGCGAGCAACCCGCCGTATACCGTGATAATCACCCCTCCCCGAACCAACCAGCTTCGCCATTGGGGCCGAGTGAAGATCAGGTAGAAGCGCTCAGGGTGTTCGAGGTCCCACACCAGGAAGATGCCGGTTACGAGGAGAGCGGTGAGGGCAATCGCCGGCGCCACGACCGTCCACATCGTGCTGCCCCACGAAATCACACCGAGCAGTCCGAGGAGCATCGGCACCAGGAATGCGCCCGCCGACACTGACTTGGTCCAGGTGTAGGCACTCACCCGCCAATCCCACGGCGCACGATGAGGCACGTCGTAGGTCAGAAGCGCCGCTGCGGACGAGTTTCCGGTGCCGTTATGGCCACTCGGCACCTGGTGTGGCACATCCCCCTGCTCACTCCATAGGAAAAGGCCGCCGTCGGGGCGTCGTGCCGCGAGGGGATCGAGCGTGGCCTGACTCGCTCCCTTGTAGAACACCTTGGGGCGGGTCTCCTTCTCAGGCCGCCTCACAGCGACGGCATCCCGATGGATGATCTGGCTCACGCCCGACCTCGGATCGTTCATGTCGCCAACCATGAGGGCCTGCGTGGGGCACACGACGACACAGGCGGGCTCGAGCCCCACATCGAGACGATGGGCGCAGAAGTTGCATTTCTCCGCCGAGTGGTCGTCAGGATTGATGAAGATGGCGTCGTACGGGCAGGCTGCTATGCAGGCCTTACACCCAATGCAAATCGACTTGTCGAAGTCCACGATGCCGTCCGGACGCCGATACATCGCTGCGGTCGGACAGGCAGCCACGCATGGGGCGTCCTCACACTGGTTGCAGCGCGTCACCTGATACGACCGACGGCCCTGCGGAAAGGCTCCCACGTCTACGTACTTCACATAGGTACGCGTAACCGAGAGCGGCACCTCGTTCTCGGACTTGCATGCAGTCGTGCAGGCGTGGCACCCGATGCAGCGGGTATGGTCTATCACCTTCGCCCATAGGAGCGGGGCTTCAGTGGCAATCAGCGTTGGCATGCTTTCCCCGTTCGGGACTCAGGTTTGGACGGGGGAGAATACTGCACCGTCCCTCGCCAGAACAGACAGCGCTGCCAGGAACGCACGCCGGCCACGCATCGGCCTAACCCGCGCGGGTTCTACGCCCCTGCGCCAGCCGGCTGGGGACTCGTAGTGGGTTCACCTCCGGGCATCGGAGCGCCCACCGTGGCTGATTGATCCTCACCCTCCTCAACCGTCGATCCGGAATCGGAACCGATGCCGTCGACATTCGTAAACACCCGCCTGAAGAAGTCGATCATGTCTTCGATGAGGGAGTACATCACCGGCACCAAGACCAACGTAAGGACCGTCGCAAAAAGGATTCCCGCGATCACTGCCACCGCCATCGGTCCCCACCACGCGGCCTGTTCGCCTCCCCAGAACAGGTCGGGGTCCAGATTCGTGTACAGCCCAAAGAAGTCGAAGTTGAGCCCAACCGCGAGTGGCACCAGCCCCAGCGCCGTCGTTAGGGCCGTCAGGACCACAGGCCGAAAGCGCACAATACCACCGCGAATCAGCGCGTCATTGCGGGTAAGTCCGTCCCGGGTTCGTAGAATATCCACGTAGTCGATCAACACGATGGCGTTGTTGACTACGATCCCTGCGAGTGAGATCACCCCCACACCCGTCATGATGATGCCAAAGGGCATATCGAAGATTACGAGGCCAAAGAGGACCCCTGCGGTGGAGAGGAGCACCGAGGTGAGGATGATGACCGGCTTCACCACCGAGTTGAACTGAGTCACCAGTATGAGCGCGATCAACATCAGCGCTGCCAGGAAGGCCCCCTGGAGGAAACTCGCGGCCTCACTCTGGTCCTGATTCTGCCCCGTGTAGCGCATCTCGTACCCGACGGGAAGTTGCGTTGCCACGAAGTCGGAGAGGACCTCCTGGACCTCACCGAGCACCCCATTCTGGTTCAGTCCCGCCCTCACATCGGACGAGATGGTTGCCATACGGGTCTGGTCTTTGCGTTGAATGCTCCCCGCCCCGTCTTCCACCTGCCAGCTTGCGACCGACAGTAGCGGGATCGGCGTTCCGTCCGCCATCACGGTGAGGTCCCGCAGGTCCTCGAGATTGCGACGATCTTTGACATCGAGGCGCACGACAATGTCGTACTCGTCCTCCCCCGTCCGGTACTTCCCAGCCTCGATCCCCTGGATGGCACCTCGAATGGCCATACCGACATCCCGAGACGACACGCCATACAGCGCGGCCTTCTCGCGGTCGATGGTGACCGCCAGCTCGGCCCGAGCTTCGTCCAGATCGCTTTCGAGTCCGACCAGCTTCCCGTAGACCGCATCGTTCTCGAGAATCGAAAGCACTTCGTCGGAGAGCCGCTTCAGGACAATCGGATCCTCCCCGATGATCTCGAGGTTTACCGGCGCGCCCGAAGCAGGCCCCTGCTGAGCCTGGTCAACCCTGACTTCCGCGCCAGCGATTCCCCCGCCGAGCGTTGCCTGCATTCGTCGGAGAAGCTCGAACGCGTCGAAGGAGCGATCCTGAAAGTCGATGAGGCTTACCGTCACTCGGCTCGCGTCAGGGCCCGAGGCACCCCCTGCTCTGGGGTTTCCACCCCCACCGCCCGAGCTTGCACCCACCGTCGCCACCGTCGACTCCACGTCCTCCGCGCCGGGCGTCGCGACAATCTCCCTCTCCAGAAGTAACGCGATGCGGTTGGTCGCGTCTGCGCGGCTCCCAACCGGTAGCTCGATGTCTACGAGGATGTCCTCTGGTGGCATATCCTCTGGAAAATACTCGACACCCACATCGGCAATCCTGAAGACGACAAAGGCGGTGATGAGCACCAGCGTGGCACCGCCCATCGAGGCCCACCGATGAGCGAGCGCCTGCCGAAGAACCCGCTCGTAGAACCGCAGATTCGCCGGAAGAATCGTGAACTGGAAGTGCTGTGCGACACGCTTGAGTACGAAACGATGCAGAAGGTAGAGGCCCGCAAGAGTGAGCGAGAGGAGCACCGATGTGAGGATATTCGCCCGGCCGATCAGCACGAATGCCACGACCCCCGCCGCCAGGAAGCTCCACCGCAACGCCGGCTTCAGGCCAGGCCCGGGTTCATCCTCCAAACGCATGTACATCGCGCACAGCGTCGGGATGATGATCATCGCAACGAAGAGTGAGCTCGAGAGCGCGATGATCAATGTCGCGGGAAGGTACTTCATGAACTCACCGGTCTCCCCCGGCCAGAACAGGAGCGGTGTGAACGCGGCCAGCGTAGTGAGCGTCGCGGCGATCACCGGCATCGCGACCTCGCCGGTAGCCTTTCGCGCAGCCGTTTCCCGATCCCACCCCTCCTCGAGGTAGCGATAAATATTCTCGACGATCACGATCGCGTTGTCGACCAACATTCCAAGCGCGAGGATCAACGAAAACAGCACCACCATGTTCAACGATATGCCCGTGACCCCGAGAATGATGAAAGAGAGCAACATCGAGGTGGGGATCGAAACCGCCACGAAGAACGAGTTGCTCGTCCCCAGGAAAAACAGGAGCACCGCAACGATCAGGATCAGCCCAGAGACGATGTTGTTCTCGAGGCTACCCACCATCCGATCGATCCTCTTGGATTGGTCGGAGGTGAGCTTCACTACGGTGGAGGGAGGAAAGAGCGGCGCCATCTCCTCGAGGACTGCCTTCACGGCGTCCACACTCTCGATGATGTTCTGGCCTGAGCGCTTGATGATGTCGAGCGTCACGACCGGAGCGCCGTCGAGGCGAGCGTAGCTCTCTCGCTCGGCGAACCCGAAGTCTACCGTCGCAACATCCCGCACGTAGATGGGTCGCCCATCCTCCGCCGAAACAACGAGGTCCTCGATCACGGCCGGATCATCGAATTCGCCATCCACTCGAACGAGGTACTTGTATTGTCCGACGTCGATCGAGCCCCCGGGAATGTTGACGTTCTCGTCCCTGATCGCGTCAATGACGTCCTGTATCTCGATGCTGTAGAACTGCAGCCGGCTCAGGTCGACGTTGACCTGGACCTCACGTTCGAGACCACCCCTGAGATCTGCGCGGAGCACGGATGGAAGCTGCTCAACTCGGTCCTGAATGTCCTCAGCCAGCTCCTTGAGGCGCACCAGCCCATAGCCACCGGACAGATTTACCTGAAGGATCGGAATCTCCGAGAAGTCGAACTCGACGATCGCGGGCTCCTCTGCCTCTTCCGGGAGGTCTGGTCGGGCGAGGTCGACCTGCTCGCGCACCTTCTGGAGCGCCTCGTCGAGGTTCACCGAGGTCTCGAACTCGGCTACGATGCTCGAGAACCCCTCCACCGAGGTCGACGTCAGTTCCTTGATTTCTGAGATCGTGGAGAGCTCGTCCTCGAGTTCCCGAGTGATGAGCGTCTCGATGTCGGATGGGGAGACACCCGGATAGATCGTGTTCACGGCAATCCTGGGAACCTCGATTGCCGGGAATGACTCCCGCGGGATCGCCCGGTATGTGAGAAGCCCGGCCACCGTGAGAAAGACGAAGAGCACCATCACGCTGGTCTTGTGGCGCACCGCATAGCTCGTGGGCCCGAACTCCTTGTAGGCGGAAAGCGGCCCCACGCCCGGGGGTGCCCGGTCTTTCGAGGTGTGCGAAGGAGGATTGGGCTGAATCATCTGGTTATCCCTCCGACCTCGTCACCACATTCACGCGGTCGCCGTCAGCTACGCGCTGTTGCCCCACAACGATGAGTCTCTCTCCACGGTTCAGGCCCTCCTCGATCACGACGACATTTCGCTGTCCTGGCCCCACCACCACTGGCCGGACCACCGCGACAGCGTCTTCGCCCTCGCCGTCGACAACGAAGACCACGTAGCCACCCTCGACCCTGACGAGTGCCTCCTGCGGCACAACCAGCGCGTCGTGCACGGTCTTCCGGACAATCTCGAGATTGGCCACCATCTGAGGTTTGACGACGCCACCCGGATTCATCATGTGAAGCTCAACCCTGAACGTGCGATTGTTCGCGTTCACGGTGGCCCCCACGTAGGTGATATCCCCCTCGAACACTCCTCCCTCGATCACGTCGAAGGAGACCGTCGCCATAGCCCCGGCCGCGATGTCCGGTGCGAAACGCTCGGGAACACCGGCAACGACTTTGAAAGGATCGAGCTGGACGATGCGGGCAACAGCGCTACCTGGACTCACCATCTCACCGAGCTCAACGAGACGCTCGTCGAAAATTCCGGAGAACGGCGCACGAATGACGGTCCTCGCCAGGCGCTCCTCCACGACGGTCAGGCGGGCCTTCGCCTGGTCGGAGGCAGCCCTCGCCTCGAGGAAGGCGAGCTCTGACCCCACGTGATCCACCTCGAAGAGGCGGCGGCGACGCTCCCATGTCTCCTCGGCGAGTGTGGCGTCCGCTCTCGCCTCGTCCACCTGAGCGCGGAGGATCCGGTCATCGATCTTGAGGATCCCCTGCCCGGCACTCACGCGGGCCCCCTTCTCTGCAAGGATCTCCCGGATCACGCCGGCTTCCTCCGCAGCCAGTACGACGTCTTTTTCAGCGAGCACAACCCCGGTGAGGTTGATCAACTCGATGAAGTCCTGTGGCTCAACGACCCGCACCTCGACGTTGATCACCCGGCGCGTGTCCGTCGCAGCCTCAGCCTCGTCGGCGCCCCCAGCCTCTGCGGAGCCCCCACAGCTGATCGAAACGGCGGCAAGAATCCCGGTCCCAACTCCACGTAAAACACCGTTGGCTCTGCGCATTCCTCTTATATCCCTCATTCCCATACTCTACCGTCCCTGGCTTCGTACAGGATTTACGTCGACGTAGGGGACCCTGCCGGTGGCCTGGTCCAACTGTGCCTGCGCAACCAGGAAGTCAAATACCGCCTGGGCGTAGTTGAATTCACTCTGCCTCAACGCGACCTCCGCGTCGGTCAACTCGAGCTGGCTGCTAAGGCCCTCTCGGTACTGCGCACTCGCTATCTCGAACCCGCGCCCCGCTTGGCGCACCGCAAGCTGCTGACCCCTCGCCCGTAAGCGGGCCTCGTCGAGCCGGTCGACAAGTGTGCGGATTTCATTCGTAGCCCGGGTCCTGGCGAGCCGGGTTTGCGCCTCTGCCGACCGAAGGACCGCACGTTTCTGATCGATACGTGCATCCCTGCTGAAGCCAGAGAAGATCGGCCAGGAGACCCGCACCCCGGCCAATCGCGTGTTCGTCTTCTGGCCCCCGAAAAAATCAGGGTTCCCGTTCTGTTGGGTCGTCACCCCAAGGGTCGCGAACAGCGAGATCTCGGGCAGGTACTGTACCTGTTCAAGCCTCATCTCAGCATGGCGGAGGGTTTCGGTCAACCCGAGCTGCCTGAGGTCCGATCGCCCGTCCATGGCCTCCGGGATCAGCCCTTCAGCCGATGCCGCGTCACCCCAGCCGACACTTCCGAAGTTCAGGATCTGAAGATTCGCCGCGTCGTTGCCCGCAGGTTCCTCGAGGTCGATCCCAGCCAGAGATCCAGCCACAGTAAGCCCTTCGGCGGTCTCGAGATTCAACTCGACCGCAAGGTCGCGTCGTGCCTCAGCCGCTGCATTCTGGGCGCGCCTGAGGTTCGGCTCGAGATTCGCGTATTCTACCTCGAGCCGCAGAACGTCGTAGTCGGTGCTGAGTCCCGCACGGTTCAGCGCCCGGGTCTCCTCCAACGACTCGCCCACGCGTACGAGCGACTTGTCGGTGAGGCGGATCTGCTCCTGCTGAAGGAGCAGGTTGTAGTACGCCAGCCTGACTCTCGTCACTGCGGCCTCGGTACGCCCTCGGAGCACCTCTGTCTGGAGCCCCCTGAACCG
>JAZDDA010000069.1:0-4689 GCA_036679625.1 Gemmatimonadota bacterium
CATTGAGGGCGTCAAGGTCGTCGTCAAGAAACCCTTCAAGAGCGACTAGGAGAACCCCCCGAACCGGCTTGGGATCGAAGCGACTCGGGCCGCGGCTAGCCCCTGGATGTCACCCGGCCCTGAGCGATCTTCCGCGAGTAGGTCCCCGACCGATTGGGGGAACCACCACCGTCGTATCACCATCACATGGTCGCATGAGCCAGATGTCCGACCAGAAGGGGGACTCCACTCTTCGTGCCGGTCGTCAGAGAGCAACCTGATGGGCTTCTCGCCGAAGCCGGGCTCTCCCCGAGGGCGCCCCTTGTAGTCGTGCGCCACCCGTGGCATAGTTGTGGCATGGCACGGGTACGAGTTAGTACGACTGTCGACGAATCACTGATTGAACAGGCGAGGCTGTTGAGGTCGGATCTGAACGATGCAGCCCTTCTCGATGAAGCTCTGAGCGCCTTGGTTGCCCAGCATCGGGCCGCCGAGATCGACGCCGGGTACGCGATCTACGACGATCATCCAATCGATGAGCCCGACGAATGGGGTGATTTGGCATCGTTCCGCGAGGCGGCAGCTTCGTCGTGAAGAGTCTGCCCGTAAGGGGGGAGGTGTGGTGGTGTGAGCTTCCGGACATGTCGCGTCGCCCTGTGGTGGTCCTCTCTCGAGACGCCGCCATCCCCAGACTCCGAAGGACGCTGATTGCTCCGTGTACCACGACGATTCGAGGGCTGGCGAGCGAGGTTGTGCTCGAGCCCGGAGATGATCCAATCCCCCTTCGATCAGCTGTCAATCTCGACTCGGTCGAAAGCGTCTCGGTTGGAACGCTCACCGAGCGGCTAGGCAGATTGGGGGACGATCGAATGCGAGAGGTTTGCTCGGCATTGGCGGTTGCTGTCGATTGCAGTCCCAACCAACCCCGCCAGGGCCGCTTGACATAGGAGACACCTATGGGCTCGACGCCGCAGCCGCTCACCCCAGAACAGGTCCGCAGCGTCTACAACCGCGTCGGCCGCCTCCAGGACTGGCAGAGTTTCTACGAAACAAAGGCGCTCGATGATCTGATCGCCCATGGCGAGTTTGGGTCTGCCCGCTCGGTCTTCGAACTGGGATGCGGCACCGGCGCCTTCGCCCGGCGGCTTCTGCAGGATTGCTTGCCGGCCGATGCCAGCTATCTCGGTGTTGACGTGAGTGACACGATGGTGGGTCTGGCGAAGGCCCGCGTCGAGGAGTGGCGGGATCGTTGCCAGATTCTCCGCACCGACGGCGAGCTGCCCTTGCCCGGCGCCAGTTCTTCGTTCGATCGGTTCGTCGCCAACTATGTCTTCGACCTGCTGTCGGAGGGCTACTCGGCCCGCGTTCTCGAAGAGGCTGGACGGCTGTTGAGCGATGGCGGATTGCTCTGCGTCGCCTCACTGACCCACGGGGCAAGCAGGGCCGGAAGGGCGGTCTCTGCGACCTGGGGCTGGGTATGGGCCCACACCCCTTCCGTTGTCGGCGGCTGTCGCCCCATCGAGGTTGCCGAGATGCTCGGCTCGGAATGGTCGCTGCTCCACAGGCGAGTCGTCAGCTCGTTCGCCGTTCCCACCGAGGTCGTAATCGCCAGGCGCAGCCGGGGATGACTCGGCGCTCAGGATCCCGGGCTGGCCTCTGGGTGACCTCCGAACTCATGTCGCATGGCGGAGAGCAGGCGGTTGCCCAGCTCGTCGTGGCCGCGAGAGGCGAACCTCACCTGTAGCGCCGCGGTGATCACCGGCGCCGGCACGCCCTCTTCGATCGCCGCCATGGCGGTCCATCGCCCCTCCCCTGAGTCGGCTACGGCGCCCTTGAAGCGGGAGAGGTGCGGATCGCGGGCGAGGGCATCGGCTGTGAGGTCGATCAGCCACGAAGCAATGACCGAACCACGGCGCCAGACCTCGGCGATCTCAGCGATGTCCAGTTGGTATTGATAACGCTCCGGGTGGCGCAGGGGTGTCGTCTCGGCGTCGACTCGGGCAGAGTCGAGCCCTACTCCGGCATTGGCGAGTATGGACAGGCCCTCGGCGACGGCCTGCATCATCCCGTACTCGATGCCGTTGTGGACCATCTTCACGAAGTGTCCCGCCCCACTGGGGCCGCAGTGCAGATACCCACGATCGGCGGTACCCGAAGAGGTCTGCCGCCCCGGAGTGGGTGGGGCGGCATCGGCGCCCGGCGCGATTGCGGCGAACAGGGTTTCCAGGCGGGCCACCGGCTCGGGGTCGCCTCCGATCATCAGTGAGTACCCGCGCTCCAACCCCCAGACCCCTCCGCTCGTGCCGCAGTCGACGTAATGAATGGACGTCGCCTTGAGCTCTTCGGCTCGACGCATGTCGTCTACGTAATAGGAGTTCCCGCCGTCGATCACGATGTCATCGGAGTCCAGAAGCGGCGTCAGCGCGCCGATGACGGCGTCCACCGCGGCGGCGGGGACCATGATCCAGACCACCCGCGGGCGGGGAAGGGCCCCCACCAGGGATTCGATCGAGGAAGCGGTCTCCAAGCCCTCACCCTTGAGATCGTCGGCGACAGCCGGATCCCTGTCGTAGCCGACACAGGAGTGCCCAGCTCGCTCCAGCCTGCGAACCAGGTTTGCCCCCATCCTCCCTAATCCGATCATGCCGATACGCATGCGCCCGTCCCCGTGGTTTTTGGTGTCGTTGTGGGTCATTGGTCTTCCTCATGGTCGATTCCGGAGGTCAGTTCTTCGATCAGGCCGTTGGTCGATGAGTCGAAGGCAGGCGAAGGAGCACCCTGGCTTAGGTACGGCTCAATCTGGGTGGCAAGTTTCTTTCCGAGTTCGACACCCCATTGGTCGAAGGAGTTGATTCCCCACACGACGCCCTGTGTGAACACCGAGTGTTCGTAGAGAGCCACCAGAGTTCCCAGGCGGTACGGATCCAGCTTCTCAGCGACGATGGTGTTGGACGGTCGGTTGCCCGGCATGACCCGATGAGTCCGTGTTGTAGGACTTCCACCGGTCACCTCAGCAGCGGTTCGTCCAAAGGCCAGGGCGCGCGACTGGGCGAGCATGTTGGCCAGCAACATCGAGTGGCGCTGGTTGTCGTGGCTATGGGAGCGGGCGAAACCGATGAGGTCCAGGGGTACGACTGTGGTCCCTTGATGCAGGAGCTGGAAGAAAGAATGTTGACCGTCGGTGCCTGGCGAGCCCCAATAGATCGGTCCGGTATCCCATTCGACCTCCTTGCCGGAGAGCGTGACCGACTTTCCATTCGACTCCATGGTCAATTGCTGGAGATAGTCGGGGAAACGGTCGAGGTGGCTGTCATAGGGCATCACCCCATGGGTGGCATACCCGAAGAAGTTGCGATACCACACGGACAGCATCCCGTGTATGAGCGGGAGGTTGGTCTGCGGCTCGGCAGTAAGAAAGTGGAGATCCATATCGTGAAAGCCGCGGAGCATGTCACGAAAGCGGTCGGGGCCGATGGCGATCATGGTGGACAGCCCTATGGCCGAGTCCATCGAGTAGCGCCCACCGACCCAGTCCCACATTTCGAACCGGTCCCGGGGCCCGACGCCAAACTCGGCGGCGCGGTCGGGAGCTGCGGAGACGGCCACGAAATGCATGCCCGCGCTCTCCGCTCCGACACGGCTGGCCACCCAGTCCCTCGCCGAGCGCGCATTCGACATGGTCTCCGCCGTGGTGAAGGTCTTCGAGGCGACTATGAACAACGTCGCGGCTGGATCCAGATCTCGCAACGTGTCCTCCATGGCCGACGGATCGACGTTGGAGACAAAGGCGAAACTCAAGTCGCGGTCGACATAGGGCAGGAGCGCCCGATACGCCATTGCAGGGCCCAGGTGGGAACCACCGATGCCGATGTTTACCACGTTGGTTATCGGTTCTCCCGTCGCACCTTTGCGCTCCCCCCTTCTCACCTGGTTCGCCAGGTGTTCCATCCTGGCGAGGACCCGGTGGACCTCGGCGACCACATCGGTTCCCTCTATCTCGAGTTTCGAGCCTTCCGGGAGGCGGAGAGCCATATGGAGCACGCTCCGGTTCTCCGACGCGTTGATCTTGTCTCCACGGGACATCATCTGCACTCGCTCCTGGACTCTCGACTCCGCGGCGAGATCGAGAAGCGAGGCGAGGGCAGAGTCGTCGAGGTGATTCTTGGAGAAGTCGAGGGTCATTCCGACGGCGGTCGCTCGTAGGCGCCTCCCGCGTTCGGGATCATCGTCGAACAGACGTCTCAGATGTATGGCACCGAGCCGCGCGGCGTGCCGCTCGAGGTCGGCCCAACTTGATGACCGGCCCGGTCCCGGAGTCCACTCTTCGATCGCCGGCTGTGTCTCCCTTTGATTCACGAGATCTTCCCCTTGTGATATCTGAACCACCCGAACGCGGCATCGGGCGTGAGGCCAACTCTAAGGAGCCTCTGGAGATCAACTCGATGGGCCTTCGCTGGCAGGCTCCCCCGGGGTGAAGACCTACAACGCGCGACGCGTATGGCCCGAGGGTCCTGGGATCAGGCCCACTACCAGGAACCTCCAGGCCTCTCCGGGGAGCGTCGCGACCGGGTCCGAGTTGGAGCAGGCATTTAACCGTGCCCTGGCTACTCTACGGCTCCAACACTTTCGCAAGCAACGAAGACCCAAGGAGGTTGCAATGGCTGCTCTGGACCCAGTATGTGCGATGACGATCGAGGAGAGCGACGCCGT
>JAZDDA010000070.1:0-9417 GCA_036679625.1 Gemmatimonadota bacterium
GGCGCCGGAAAGCAAAAGGGGGAACCACCGTCGGACCTGTGAGGATATCTGCATCGTGTTCTCCGCTTTGCCGGCAAACTCAGGAAAGGTGGGTCAGAATCGGGAGCGACCCCATAGGCGTCAACCCCCCACGCTCAGGTGAGCGCCTCGAGGGCCTTCGAAGGAACACGCGTGGGCTTTCCGTTGGTCCCGATCCACACGCCGACCACAGACGCCTCGGCGGCCAGCACGGCCACACCGGAGGCACCGCTCCGGTGGCGGTAGACCGTCTGCTCGATGTTCATGCTCGTTCGCCGGAATTCGGTCACCCGAGTCTCGATGTCGAGCTCGTCCCCCATCATGATCTCGGCTTTGTACTCGATGTTGAGGCGCACGACGTGCACCCCCAGGCCCAGCGCGAGGATGTCGGCGTATCCGAACCCTCCGGCGGCCAGCGCCTCCCAGCGAGCGTGTTCCAGAAAGTTGAGGTACGCGGCATGGTTGACGTGTCCAAAGGAGTCGAGCTCGTAGGAGCGTGCGATGATGCGGGTCTTGAAGGTGCGCAGGTGGAGCTCCTCTGTTTGCGGTGGGGCCGAGCGTGATGATCCACCTTGCCCGTCGTCCTTGCCTGTCGTCGACCGTATAGGGTAACCTCGCGCATGCCCTTCCACATGACCCTCATCGCGGCTGCCGCGGCATTGCTCGGCACCGCCGTCCCTGGGCAGCACCAGCAGCAGCGCGAGCCGCTGACGATCATGGCTGCCGCGAGTCTTTCGGAGGTGCTTCCCTTGGTCGCCGAGGCGTGGCGTGAGTCCGGGGGGCGTACGGTTCGATTCAGCTTTGACGCCACATCGCGAATCGCACGTCAGATCGAGGGGGGTGCTCCTGCAGATGTGTTCGTGTCTGCCGACCGCGCCTGGATCTCGTGGCTGGCCGAGCGAGGGCACATCGAAGAGGGGTCTGGGCGGACGCTCGCCGGCAACCGGCTCGTATACATCGTGCCCATAGGGGAAGACGCTGCGCCACGCTCAGCCGACGAGCTGGCGGAGCGCCCACCTCGCAGGTTGGCGCTCGCTGGGGAGGCAGTCCCGGCTGGCCGGTACGCCTACGACGCACTTCGGGCGGCGGGCGCGTGGGAGGCTGTGGAGTCGAGCGTAGTGCGGGGAGGCAGCGTCCGCGGGGCGCTGGAGTGGTTGGCCCGGGGCGAGGTCGATGGCGCTGTCGTCTACGCGAGCGATGCGGCTGCGGAGCCGCGGGTGAGGGTAGCCTTCGAGTTCGACCGTGCGACCCATACGCCCGTCGAGTATCCGGGCGTCGTCCTTTCGTCTGCCTCTTCGCGCGAAGACGCGCTCGCCTTCCTCGAGTTTGCGCAGAGCCCTGTGGCCCAGGCTCAGTTCCTTGCCCGGGGGTTTGCCCCACCCGCCGCGGTGGGTGGTGCGCAGGCGGCCCTCGAGGCGGAACCGTTGCCTGGGCCAAGGCCCGGCTCGGCGATCGGGATTTCGCTCCTGGTTGCGCTCACCGCGGCAGGGCTGGGCCTCGTGCCTGCGGTCGCGGTCGGGTGGCTGCTCGCCCGCAGGGATTTTGCGGGCAAGAGCGTGATCAGCATGCTCGTGCTCGCGCCGCTCGTGATACCGCCTGTGGTCACAGGATTCCTGCTGTTGAGCCTCCTCGGAAGGCAGGGGCTGCTCGGCGGCGTCCTGTCGGCGGCCGGCATCACCATTCCGTTCTCCCTGCTGGGTGCGGTTGTCGCCGCAGGCGTAGTGGGGTTCCCCCTCTATGTGGTGGCGGTTCGCGGTGCGTTCGAGGCCGTTGATCCGCACTTCGAAGAGGTGTCGTGGACGTTGGGTGTGCGACCCAGACGGACCTTCGCAAGGATTTCGCTTCCGCTCGCGCTCCCCGGGATCGCAGCCGGGGCCGTCCTCGCCTTTGCGCGTGCACTGGGGGAGTTCGGTGCGACGGTGGTGCTGGCGGGAAACGTCGAGGGCGAGACGCGCACGATCGCGCTGGCGGTGTACACACTCCTCGAGTCGCCCTCGGGGTCGGGTGCCACCTGGACGCTTGTGGGTGCGTCGATCGGGCTGTCGCTGGCCGCCCTCCTCGGGTATGAGGCGCTGTCGCGACGGCAGCGTAGACGGTGGGAGCAGCATGGCAGCTGAAGCCCCCCTCCTCGAGGTCAGCATACGGGTTCCCGTAGGGGCTCAGACGCTCAGCGTCGAGCTGACGATGGGTCGAGGCAACCACTCGATCGTAGGCCCGTCTGGTGGAGGGAAGAGCACCTTTTTGCGCGTGCTCGCGGGGCTCGAGCGTCGGGCCACTGGAGTAGTCCGGGCGCAGGGCGAGACCTGGTTGGACTCCTCGTCCTCGACCTGGATCGAACCCTGGGAACGCCGGGTGGGGTGGGTGCCGCAGGACGACCTGCTCTTCCCTCATCTGAGCGTGGGAGAAAACCTCGGGTATGCGGGAGCGTCGCCGGACGCGGTGCTGGAGATGGCCGAGATGCTTTCGGTGGCAGGGCTGCTGACGAGGCGTCCTCGCTCACTGTCCGGAGGCGAGAGGCAGCGGGTGGCTCTGGGTCGCGCGCTGCTCTCGAGGCCCCGACTCCTGCTCCTCGACGAACCGTTCTCTGCGCTCGACCGCCGTCTGAGGGTGGAGGTGGCGCGTTCGGTAGGGGACTTTGCAGCCCGCGAGGGCGTGCCGGTGATCCTCGTCAGCCACGACGAGGCCGACGCAGAGATCCTGGGGAGGGAGGTCTGGGAGCTCTCGGAGGGTTCGTTGGTGAGGCGACCCACCCCTTAGCAGCAGTGCTACTTCGGGCCCACGATCTTACTGCGGTATCACGACCTTATTGCGGGATCATGACCTTGAGGGCATTCGGCAGCGTCTCTACCTCTACCACATTCGACTCCGCCTGCCAGAGGTCTCCGTCGAGCTCATAACGCGGCGGCGCGTCGAACTCCACGCGGAACCGCTTGCTGCGCCGTGTGTGGACGTGCTTCGAGAGCACATGCTGACCCTTCTCTGCTGCATTGAAGAGCCTGAGGCGCCCGAGCGCTGAGGTGTCGCCGATCGCGACTGCGTCCAGCTTACCATCGTGGATTTCGGCCGCCGGGGCGATCATGATGCCGCCACCGAAGAACGGGCCATTCGAGATCGTGAGCATGAGCTGGGAGCCCGCAATATCGGGCTCCCCCTCGGGGAGGAGAGTCAGGTGAGCCGTCCGGTATGCAAGGAGCTGGCGCAGCGCAGTCACCTTGTAGAGGAGGGGCCCACGAAGGAACCGGGCCCCAGCGGCGGCTTGGATCACAGCGACATCGAATCCGAATCCTATCAGGTTGATGAAGTGACGTGGTCCATCGTGCGAGAGAGTGTCGGCGTGCACGCCCACGGGGCGCCCTGGGCTGTTCACTCGGCCCACATCAATCTCGATGCAGCGCCCCTGGGCGAGGATGCGAACGGCCTCTTCAGGGCTGCGACGGCCCAGGCCAAAGTTGCGCCCGAAGTCGTTCCCTGTTCCGGTGGCAAGGATGCCCAGCGCGACGTCGTCCTGGCCGGAGGCAACGATTCGGTCCGCGACGTTTCCCCACGTTCCGTCGCCGCCCACCGCAACAATCAGGTTCTTGCCGTCACGAATGGCGGCTTCGGCGAGCGGGCCCTCTTCACCAGGACGAGATGTCGCCGCGGATGCAACCTCGCCGAAGTGCTTCTGCAGGAGCGGGAGGTAGGCCTCGATTTGCTTCAGCCCACGGCCCCGCCCCGAGGCAGGGTTGAAGATCACGAACGGGCGGCGTTTCTCTTTGATCACCTCGGTCATCACCCCTCCCAAATCAAGGTCCACCACCACCCTACCGAGCGCTCACCCCTCAGGTCGTCAGACGGCCTCGAGTTCGTGGAAAATCTCGATGCCCTGCCTCATCCACTGCTCACGGAACGGTACCTCAGCGATTTCGTCAATCGTGAGTCCCTCGGTCATCTCGTGGGCGTATACCGTAAGGGATCCCCGCTCGAACTCATGCTCACAGTATCCGTCCCCCCTCATGAGGAGGTCGGACTTGAAGTTGCCATCCGCATCGCTCACGAAGGAGTGGTAGAGGATGGAGGTCGCCTCGAAGTCGTGGCTCGTCACCGTCAGATCCAGGATGGGCTCACCATCGGCGGACACCTCTGCCGTCAGCGATCCATCACCCTCACGAAACTTCACATCGATGTCGCGCATCAGGTGCGGGAGCTTCCAGCGGTCGATGCCCTGCTTGCGACCTCGCTCCGTGCTCGTTCCCACGATGAATGGGTAGAGTGCGGCCTTCGGCAAGCGCTCCCCGGCCTTCACGAGCGGGGGCACAAGAATCGCCAACACCAGTTCCTCGTATACGCCGCCGTCTCCCTTATAGAAGTCGAAGGCGGTAACCGAGAGGACGCTACGCTCATGCTGCACCTCGAGTGGCTGCAGGTGCCTCGGGAGAAGCTTCCTCGCATCCGAGGTAGGCATCTCGAAGAGCGCGCTTATCCCGTGGTTGAAGTAATAGTGTCCTGATTCTGGGGGCATATGCCGTACCTCTCCAGTACGTTTGCGATTATGCGGACTCCCTCGTCCAACTCCTCCTGCGAATGCGCAGCCGAGATCGACATGCGAAAGCGGGATTTGTGTTTCGGGACCGCTGGGTATTTGACAGGGTTGAGGTAAATCCCCGCGTGCATCAGCGCTTCGCCGATCTCGAAGGCGCGCGCGTCGTCACCAATCATGATCGGAATCACCTGCGATTCGGAATCCCCAACGGAGATTCCGGCGTTTCTCAGGCTGGCCTGCATGTACTCCACATTCTGCCAGAGCTTGGTGCGTAGCTCCGGCTCGGCCTCGAAAATCTCAAGAGCCCTGAGGATGCCGGCCGCGACGACGGGAGACAACCCACAGGAGAAAAACCGCGAGCGGGAGAAGCCGCGCAGGTAGTCGATCAGGACCTGGGATCCCGCGAGGTATCCGCCCTGGCCGCCCAGGCTCTTGGAAAACGTACCGATGTGAATGTCGACTTCATCGTCGAGGTCGAAGTGCTCGACCACGCCGAGCCCGTTCTTTCCGTAGATGAACGTCGAGTGAGCCTCGTCGATCATGATGCGGGCGCCGTAGCGCTTACAGCACTCGACGATCTCGGGGAGCTTGGCGACGTCCCCATCCATCGAATACACACCCTCCACGATCACCAGCTTCTTGCCGTTGTAGCGCTTCAGCTTGCGCTCGAGGTCTTCGACCTTGTTGTGCCTGAAGAAGCGAGACGTGGCCTTCGACAGGATCATCCCGTCGACGATGCTGGCGTGCGCGTACTGGTCGGCGACGATCAGATCGCCGGAACGCATCAGGCCAGCGATCACACCCAGGTTTACGCTGTAGCCGGTCGGAAAGAGAAGGACTGCCTCTTTGTTCTTGAAGGCGGCAAGGCGGTCGGCGAGCTGATGGTGGACCTCGAGTGACCCACTGAGGATGGGTGACCCGGACGCGCCGTTTCCGTAGAGGTTTACCGCGTCGATTACCGCCTGTTTGACCTCGGGGCGGTAGGAGAGTCCGAGGTAGTTGTACGAGGCGAAGTTGAGAAGGTCTTTGTGGATCTCACCCGTCTTGGTGTTGCGGATGTCCACCCGCGACATCGGCGCCCCCTGCATGGGGAGCCCGTACAGGTAGTAGCCTCCCGGCTTCGATTCCTTCCACCAATCCCCGAACGGGTCGAGCATGCCGAAGGCGTCATCGCCCGTGCCGAAGTAGAAGTTGGTGTAGTCGTATTGCATGGCCATAGGCAACTGGTCTCCCGATTCATCGGAAAACATATTGCCCTTTCTCGGTTGCTCGGGCGTGCCGTTGCTCACGATTGACCTTCCTTGGTATTACGCATTCTTCAGACCAGGGATGTAATGTACATGGCCCAAACGGCCGCCCCAACCTTCTGGATCAGGTTTGATGGAGGCGGGAGTGCCAGGACGCACATTCACGCCACCCCATCCGATGATTTCAAACAAGCCAAAAAATACACAGTGATGGGGTCGGGTCTACCCCAAAACGGGGCGGGCGGCGGTACCTAACCGTGCTCCGGGCGAGCGATGACCTCGGCGTGCTGGGCCTCTGCCCGGGCGAGGATCTGGGAATGTTGCCTCGTGAGCTTCTCTCGTTTGCGCTCCAGAGACCGAGCCACGAAGAAAAAAATCAGGTAGTTCAGGGCGAAGGTCGAAGAGACCAGGCTCAGGAGGAGGATGGGGTGGGTTGTGTGCATGCTCCACGCCAAAAGGGCATACGCAACCGCCATCATCCAACGTGACCTTCGGCGGCTCCGTTCCATGCCCGGCAGATCCACCTGGGACTCGATCGCATTCAGCTGGTCTAAAAGTGCCGTGGCCCTCAGATCATCACGCAATCGCATCTCTCCCATGAACGCCCAACCGACACCCAGTCAACTCCGTTCCGCGTCAGAGAGCAGACGTTCGACCTCGCTCTCTGCTTCAAGTTCACGAAGGAGGTCCTCCACCCCGCGAACCACGCTCTCCATGGAAGCAGTATCTCTCAGCACCACCGTGCGGTGGAGGCCCGCCAATTGCCCCAGGATTTCAGCGATTCGGGCGTCGAGGAGATCCTGGAGGTCCGAGATCGAGCGACTCGCGTCCCCTTCACGCATCGTAAGGCGTGCGTGAGTAAGGTATTCGACTCGGCCGAGATCACTCAGTAGCCGCCTCAGCCGGAGGACCAACGTGTTCGTAGCCTCGCGCGTTCTCTCGTCCACAGAGGGGTGGCGCAGGACACGCTCCGCCATCGATTCGGCTACCTCGAGCCGGGGATCGCTCGAGATTCCCGAAGCCTCCAGGGCACGATCGACTCTCAGTTGATCCCAGCGGCGAAGTACCTCGCGAGACAACCGCGGCTCCCGTGTGACAGGGGCGATAAAGAGGACGGCTAGAACCGCGAGGATTGGGAGAAGCCAGAGGGCCGGGATGTTCAGGCCAAAGAACAGGGACACCACCCAGGCGAGGATCGCGACTCCACCGGCTCCGACGAGCTCGCGTGTATAGGCAGCCAGGGCCTCGTGCGCCTCGTCAACCACATGAGGACGCTCGGGGACGCTCTCGTCAGGGACTGCAGGCAGTGTTTCCTTTTCGTTTTCCGCCATCCGATCCCCCCCCCGGAATACCACGCCTGATCCACCACTCAACCATGTGTGTAAGATGTGGGCCAAGCGGTCGTGACGCGAGCCGGGGCGGGTCGCGCACCGCTGGATAGAGGAATTTCCCCGCGTGGCTCAACCACTGCCTGTGGCTAGCCCGAACGCCGGTGTTGGCGAGCGGGTACGCCCAGACGTTTCGGGGGTGAAGGCGAAGGTGGACCGCCGTACTAGCATGGCCACCGCAGGAAGGTCTTGAGCGCAGTTGCTGGCCCCACAGGGCGAGATACCATTGTTGACCTCAGGCCCTAACGCGCACTAAGCATTGTTTAGGGTGTATCGGTTTCCGCCGAGCCATGAATCACCAACTGAGGGTGCCGTCCATGCGAAGAGTGCCTGCCATTCGAAGAATTCCCGTTCAAGACGTCTTGATGGCTGTGCTGGTCTCAGCGTTGGCATTTGCCGGCTGTGGCGGCGATGGGGGTGGGGGTACTGACCCGGATATCCCGGTCGCCACCTCTGTGAGGGACAGGTGCTCACTGCGGTCGTGCTCGACCAGAACGGGAACCCGATCAGTGGTTCGATCACCTGGACGAGTGCGAATCCCCTCGTCGCTACGGTCTCGGTAGGAGGAGGAGTCACCGCGGTCGCCCCGGGAAGTACCACAATCCAGGCGGCTTCGGGGTCGATCACAGCGAGCATTCCAGTTACGGTCGGGGCAGGAGGAGCCGGACCGCCTCCAGGCCCCTTCACCATCGAGCTGGTGTTTATCAACTGCGGAACGCCCTCGCAGAACGCCGCCTTCGTCTCGGCCGCGAACCGCTGGATGCAGATCATCGGGAGCGAGCTGAGCGACATCGACTTCACCGCGATGCCAATCGATTCGATCCAGTGTCCCTCAATGGTCTGGCGGCACCCGGGCGTTGTGGACGACCTGAAGATCTACGTGAGCATCGAGGCCATCGACGGCCCCGCAAACATCGTTGGGTCTGCGGGGCCGTGCTCAATCCGGCTCCCGGGCAACCTCCCGATCGTGGGCCAGATGCGCTTCGACGAGGCAGACCTCGACCCCATCGAGCAGGCCGGGCTCCTCCAGCAGGTGATTCTGCATGAGATGGGACACGTGCTTGGAATCGGGACGTTGTGGATACCCCAATTCTTCGACTTCATCGTAAACCCGTCCCTCCCCTTGTCGCCCGGCGTGGACACGCACTTCCCGGGACCGCTGGTCGTTGCGGCCTTCGATGCGGCGGGTGGCGTCAACTACACCGGGGGAGCCAAGGTCCCGGTCGAGAACAACGCGGAACAGGGCTCGAGCGACGGCCACTGGCGAGAGGACGTACTTATCGACGAGCTGATGACCCCCACCATCAACAACGGCGTCCTGAATCCGCTGAGTGCGATTTCGATTCAGGCGTTGGCGGAGATGGGGTACCTGGTCGACCTCGCGGAGGCGGATCCGTACAATCGCACCTTCACCGTTGCCGGCTTGGCGGTAGGGGTCGAAATCGACGGAATCCGACTCGAGGGCGATATCTACATGGGGCCGCTTACGGTGGTCGATTCCAATGGAAACCTACGGGGTGTGATCCAGAGATGAGAATGATTACTGCAGGGTCAAGGACCGCTGCTGCTGCCCTCGCCGCGCTCGCGTTCGCCGGATGCTCCGGGAACCATGTCGAATCGGCGAGCGAGGTTCTCGCCTGTACGGCGCCGAGTGGATCCCTCGAGGGAGGGGCTTCCCTCGACGGATGGGCCGGCGACTTCTCGCTCACGATGGTTGCGAGCGGAGAGGAGGAGCGGATCGCCTCGGGCCGTCTCACACTCCATGCCCAGGTTGGCGAGCTCCGGCAGATGCCGGGCGTAGATGGTGGGATGCTCTCCGGCGTCGCCGTTCCGCTCTACGGGACGAGCGACATTGACCTCGTCGCGGTCGGAGCCATCGTGCTCGGCGACCTCGAAAGCGACGATCCCTCCAGCCCAGGCGTCTCCGTCATCGAACGGGCGACCGACTCGGGCGCGGAGATCACGATCCGCCTTGGCTCCTCTGCCAATCAGCGCGGTGTCGTCCGTGACGGCTCGTTCGGCGGCACGTGGGCCAGCGGCATTCAGGGACCCGACGCCTCGGGGTACTTCTGCGTGGTGAGTCGCTAGCCGTAGGGGTGAAGAGCCAGGCGGCCATTTCCGTACCATCAGGTGCTGGAGTGACTGCCGTTTAACCCGGAGCGACCGTTGTACAAGACGTGCATGTTCTGCAATAAACCGCTCGGTACCAACGAGGTGGTCGAATCCTTCCCTGTGGGGCGCC
>JAZDDA010000071.1:0-5468 GCA_036679625.1 Gemmatimonadota bacterium
CAGGACGTTACGCGTTGGTCGACGTCGACCGTCAGAATGGCCACCGGATTGTTCTTCACGAGTTCTTCGAAGTACTTCCGCTGCTGTTGGGCCTCGGTGAAGAACCGGGCGTTCTCGATCGCGATCGCCGCCTGAGGTGCGAACAGCTCGAGCAGCCGCAAGTCTTCGGCACCGAACTCCCGCCCCGGGTCGGAGTGCACGCTCGCAATCACGCCCAGGAAACGTTGCCCGATCATGAGCGGGGCGGCCATCACGGTTTGCACCGTGCTCTGGGCGTAGCTGTCGGATCGTTTGAGCCATTCCTGGTATCGCGGGATGATCAGGGGTTTGTGTGTCTCGGCGACCTGGCCCATGGCTCCGTCCCCAAGGGCCATCCGCGAGCCGACCTCATTGGTGCCCATGTTGTAGCTGGCGACGATCTCGAGGTCTCCGTGCTGCTGGTCGAAGGTCGCGAGCTCGCCCCCGGTCACGCCCAGGAGGGTGACCGCGCGCTCCAGCACCGCCTGCAGCACCTTCGACAGCTCAAGCTCACTCGACAGGTCGCTCATGGTGTCGAGCAGCGCCTTCTGCTCTTCGGCTCGTTGGCGCTCCCGCGCGAAGAGTCGGGCATTTTGGATCGCGAGACTCGCTTGGGGCACGAACAGATTCAAGAGTCGCTGATCGTCGTCCCCGAACCGTCGATGCGGATCCTTGTCCATGAAGGCGATCGCGCCGACCAGGTCTTGGCCCATGAGAAGAGGGGCCACCATCACGCCGTAGAATTCCACGTCCGCATACTGATCGGACTGGGCGGCCCACTCCTGGTAGTGCGGAATGATGAGCGGCTTCCGGGTTTCGGCGACCTGCCCCATCGCGCCCTCACCGAGCTTCATGCGAATGCCGGTGGTGTCGTGCTTGCCCACGTTGTGGCTTGCGACGATCTCGAGTTCTTCGGTGATCGGATCGTAGATCGCGAGCTCGCCGTGACTCACCCCCAGAAGCCCGACGGCGCGGTCGAGGACTGCCTGCAAGACGTCTCCCAACTCCAGCTCGGCAGCGAGGTCGGCCATCGTGGCGCGGAGGGCTTCCTGCTCGTCGGCACGTTGTCGCTCGGCGGCGAGGGCCCGGGTGCGTCCGATGGCGATTCCGGCCTGGTTGGCCGCAGCGTTGAGAACCTGGAAGTCGTCGTCGTTGAATGCGTCGGATTGCCCGCTCTCGACCACAAGGACCCCGACGAGCTTCCGGTTGGCCTGAACAGGGAGGTCGACCTCGGATCCCTCGTTTCGGGTGGGCAGGTACCGGGTGTCTTGCGTGACTCGGGGCGTGTAGTGCATGCGACCGTCGAGTAGAGGTCGCTCACTCAGTCCCGTTCCGGGCTGGATCCTGAGGTCGTCCGGGGCGTTCTCCCACCCCACGCTGGCCGTCAGCACCCGGTCTCCGGACTCCTCGTCGACCAGAAGAAGCGCCACGAAGTCGAATCCCAGCGCTCTGTCGTGGAGGCCGTGGACCACCGCGTTGCAGATTTCCTCTTCGGTCTCGGCTGCGGCGATCGTGGTGCTCAGGCGCAGGAGCGCGGACTCGCGCCTGAGGGTGGCGTCCGCTGCCGACGTTTGGGTGGATTGCGATATGAGACTGCCCTCCTCGTAGGGATCTCAGGTCGTTAGATGGCGACGTCCTCCGCGGCCCAGGGCGGGCGGGCCGGACTCTTCTGCGCGCCTAACATGTGGACCGCGAGCACTGCGCGCGAGCCCGATGATTCTTCGCCTCGGCTGCGAGGGGCGATGCTGCGGGGCTGGCGCAGAGGGCGGAGGCCGAGCTGGAGCTACGCCAGCATGCCTTGTTTACGCATCGACCAGGAGTACTGGACCCATGACAGGGCTAGAAGGAAGATCAGCACGCTGGGGATGACTCCGTTGTCTGCGATCACCGTTGCACCATCGGAGAGTATGTAGTTGTGGAACGCGGTGATCACCATCGAGGCCAGAGAAATGATGAACAGGGGGAGGGCCAGCCTCTTCTTCATCAGTAGAAGGATGGAGCCGAGCAGACCGCCCCAGCCGTGTCTTCAGAGCTTTGGCCGAGACCCTGTCCAGGTAGGGTCCGTTGCCTTAGGTCGCCTGCTGGAGCACTACACATCGGCCACGGGCATCTCCTCTGGTTGATGCGGATACTGTCGGTGCCCACACTCAGTTTGGCTGATCAGGCGCCGTCGCCGAAACTCTTAGCTTGTCGACTCGCCCGAGTACCTCACAGACGAGATGACGGCACACCGGCAACCGTCAACGGGCGGCGGTGCGCTGTCGAAGCGCGCGAGCGTCTTGCGCAGCGTTGAGCGCAGACCTCGGAGTTCCTTGAGCCGCTGCTCTACCTCGCCAAGTCGGCTGGCAACGGTCCTGCGTACGTGCTCGCACGGCGGCTCGCCAGCTGACGAGATCTCCAGAACCTCACGCACGGCGCTCAGCCTGAGTCCGAGCGCCTGGGCGTTCTTGATGAACTGGAGATCGTCAACGGCCTCCGGCGTGTAGTCGCGGTAGCCGTTCGTCCCACGCGGCGGGGGAGGCAGCAGCCCTTCGCGCTCGTAGAACCTGATTGTATCAGGCGTGATCCCCGCAGTCTTCGCCAGCTCTCCGATGCGCATTCCACCTTCTCCAATCACCAGCCACGGACTCGACCCCGGAAGCTTGTAGGCTACTCAAAGGTTGTTACCGCTGCAATGATGGAATTCAAAAGCCCGTATTGCGGTGGGACCATCCCCCCGGAGGGCTCTTGACTATGGAGTAGACTCCAGGGTTTATATTGACCCCGAGTCAGCATGAGGGGGAGAGTCAGGTGGCGAGCAAACTGCGGATCAACGTGGGAGGAATGCACTGTTCCTTCTGCCAGGAGAGCATCCGCCGTGCGTATCGGAAGACGGACGGTGTCCAGAGCGTGGCTGTGAGTGTGGCGCACGAGGAAGCTCTCATCGAGTACGACGACGCGCGGGTCGACGAGACGGCGCTGAAGGAGGTCTTGCGGGAGCTGGGCTACAGCGTGCGCGATCCGGACCGTGTGCGGGCCTTCGAGGAACAGCAGGCTGAACTTCGGCGCGAGAAGCGTAAGCTGATTGCGAACGCGGCGCTCGCCACGGCCGCCGTTGTCTTGATGGCACTGATGTGGGGCGGCATCCACGTTCCGGGAAGTCACATCCTTCAGGCGGCCATCGCGACGGTCGCCGTCTTCGGGGTGGGGGCGCACGTCCTCCGCATGGCGTGGGGAAGCCTGCGGCGGCGGATCTTCAACCAACACGTCCTGCTGTCCTTTGGGGCTTTGGGTGCCTACGTCGCGGGTGTGCTGGGATTCGTTGCTCCTGCCTTTCCCGCGGACTTCTTCGTGGCCGCGACCTTTTTGATGACGTACCACATTCTGAGTGGCTACGTCTCCACCACGGTTCGGGCGCGGAGTCAGGAGGCGGTGCGCAAGCTTCTGGAACTCCAGCCGGACACGGCGCGTGTAGTGCGCGACGGCGCCGAGGTCGAGGTCGCCATTCAGGAGATCAGGGTGGGTGACCGGGTGCGGGTGCGTCCGGGCGAGCGCATTCCAGTGGATGGAAGGGTGGTGAAGGGTGCCTCGGCCGTGGATGAGTCGATCGTGACGGGTGAGCCGCTGCCGGTGGAGAAGGTGCCGGGTGCCGAGGCGATCGGCGGTTCGGTGAACAAGGCGGGCTCGCTCCTGCTCGAAGTGACCCGAGTGGGAGACGACACGTTCCTCCAGAGCGTCGCCAAGCACGTGCGGGAAGCGCGCGCGATGAAGCCGGGCATCATTCAGCTCGTCGACGCGATCCTCACATACTTCGTGCCTGCCGTGCTGGCGGTAGCTGCGCTAGCCTTCCTTTTCTGGACCGCAGGTCCGTGGATGGGAGGAGGATCCCCGGACTGGACGCGCGCGATCTTCGCGGCGCTCAGCGTTCTTGTGATGGGTTATCCGTGCGCCCTCGGGATGGCGACTCCGCTTGCGCTGATTCGCGGTGGCGGGCTGGCCGCCGAGCAGGGAGTGCTCATCCGGAGCGCGGAGGCGTTCCAGATCATGAAGGACATCCGCGCGGTCGTACTGGACAAGACGGGCACGATCACCGAAGGAAAGCCGACGGTGGTCGAGGTGGTGTCCTTCGGAGACGCCTCCCGACGCGACGTCCTCGGTGCGGCCGCGTCTGCCGAGGCGCTTTCCGAACACTTCCTGGGCCAGGCGATCGTGGCTCACGCCGAGCACGAGGGCCTCGACCTGGCGCCGCCCGACTCGTTCGAGTCCGTGACCGGACTGGGTGTCGAAGCGCTCGTCGTCGGCGAGCGCGTCGTCGTGGGGCGTCCGAAGCTGCTCGAAGACCGTGAGGTCCGGTTCGGGACCGACGCCCGTGCCAGACTCGACGAGCTCGAGGGCAGAGGGCAGACCGTCGTTGGAGTCGCCCGTGGCGAGCAGCTCATCGGGCTCATCGCCATCTCCGACACCATCAAGGATGGTGCCGCCGCGGCAATTTCGCGCCTCAAGCAGGCTGGAATCGAGCCCACGATGCTTACTGGTGACAACCACCAGACCTCTGAAATCGTGGCGCGGGAGGTCGGGATCGAGAGCGTGATCGCCGAAGTACTGCCCGAGGGAAAGGCGGCCAAGGTCCGCGAGATCCAGGCGGCTGGCGTTCGCGTGGCCATGGTGGGCGACGGGATCAACGACGCGCCGGCACTCACGCAGGCCGACGTCGGGATCGCAATCGGCGCGGGGACGGACATCGCCATCGAGTCTGCCGATGTCGTGCTCATCCACGGCAGGCTGGAGGGTGTGAGTGACGCCATCGCGATCGGTCGCGCCTCGTACCGCAAGACGGTGCAGAACCTGACGCTGGCCTTCGCGTTCAACGGCATAGGCGTTCCGCTGGCCGCCACCGGAGTCGTGCATCCCATCTGGGCGATGGTCGCGATGGTCGCGAGCGTGAGCGTCGTGCTGGCGAATTCCTTCTGGGGGGGGACTCTTGACCTTGGACTACACTCGAAGGTTTAGGTTGAGACATGACTTTGCCGCTCAAGACTGACATGAGCATGAGCCGCCTCGTGGTAGCGGTCGTGGGGGCGGTGGTACTCGCCCCCGGGATGCTGCGGGCTCAGGCGCTTCCGTTCCACACGGAGACCGCGATCACGACGGGCTTCGAAGAGTCCGCAGCGCGGACCTTTGCGTCGTTCTTCAGCCGAAGCGGGCTGCACTCCAACGGGATGACCGTCACCGACCCGATGCAGCGCGATCTCGACGTCTTCGTGCAGGCGTTGGCGATTCTCCCCTACGCCCCTACGCCCAAGTGGACGACCCGCATCGTCCTCCCCCTGGTCAGCAAGTCGATGGACTTCACGGACCCGGGTGGAGCCCGACGGAACTACACCAGCACAGGGGTAGGAGACGCGCTGGTCGATACCAAGTGGATCTTCTTCACCAGAAACCGTCTCGGTGGCACGCTGCGCGTGGGGATC
>JAZDDA010000072.1:0-25751 GCA_036679625.1 Gemmatimonadota bacterium
GCCACGAGCTGGTCGGCACGGGCGTAGGTAACAGAGAGCACCCGCCCCACCCCGCTGAGATTCAGCGGCACGACCCCGTGGGTGTCGCGTACCAGCGTGAGCGACCGGGTGGCGACGGTGTCCGCGAAGGCGAGGTGCGGGCCCGACCCTACCAGGTCGTCGACGCGGTCGAGGCTCACCAGGCGCCGACGGTGCAGGCCCACGCGTGCCTTGGCCTCCAACACTCGCCTAGTCGACGCCCGAACCCGCTCCTCAGACAGCGCACCCTCTTCGACCGCGGCAACCACCGCGTCGATCGCCTCTGCTGCGTCGGTTGGCATCAGGAGCACGTCCGTCCCTGCCTGCAGCGCGAGGACAGCCACCTCCGCCGCTCCGTAGCGCTGCGTGATGGCCCCCATGACGAGAGCATCGGTCAAGAGCAGCCCGTCAAAGCCCATCTCGTCACGCAGAAGCTCGGTCATGAAGCGCGGGTCGAGGGTCGCGGGAGGCCCCTCCAGCCCCTGCACGCCCTGAACTATGACGTGTGCGGTCATCACCGCGTCCAACCCGCTGCGGATGCCCTCGCGGAAGGGCACGAGCTCCACAGCGTTGAGTCGATCCCAATCGGCGGGAACGATCGGAAGATCGACGTGGGAATCGGTCCGAGTGTCTCCGTGGCCAGGAAAGTGCTTCCCGGTCGCGAGGGCGCCGCCGGCATGCGCGCCCTCGATGTACGCTGCGCCGAGCCGAGCCACGGCTTCGGGGTCCTCGCCAAACGATCGCGTGTTGATGATCGGATTGTCCGGATTGGAGTTCACATCCAGAACCGGCGCAAAGTTGAGCTGTACACCCACCGCCCTGGCCTCGACCGCGGTGATGCGAGCGAACTCCCGCACGATCGCCTCGTCACCGATCGCCCCGAACGCCATCGTCGGCGGAAAGCTGGTGCCGCCCCCCTGGGGAAGCAGCGAAGGCAGCGCATAGGAATGGTTGATGCGCATGCCGGGACCCCCGTTCTCGAAGTCCGAGGTAACAAGGAGCGGAATCCGGGCCCTCGCCTGGAGCTCATTCACCTTCGCGGCATACGAGTGTGGAAGGCCGATCGAAAGGTAGATGCCTCCGATTTCCTGGGTCTCGACCCACTCGGCCCACTCCGCGAACTCAGCGCTCGACGGAGATGCGTAGCTGCCCGGCATCCACTGGATCACCAGTTGGGCCACCGCCTGGCGCAAGGTGAGCGAGGCCAGCGTCTGGTCGACCCAGGCACGCCCGGCTTCGCTCAGCTCGGACTCCACCGGGCCGGCATCCATGGCGGACCCAGCCGTGTGAAGCGAGGGAGGTCGAAGCTCGGCGCGCTCAGATGGCAACGCGCCCGGAGCGCAGGCGCTCGCCAGGAGGACCGCGCCTACCGCGGTCCGCCCTATCCTCGGGAACGCATCAGCGCCCATCACCGCCTGCGAGTTCCTTCGCTGGCACCATCAATCCATCACCGTATGCGAAGAAACCCTCCATCCCGATTGGGCTCCGCCCCGTGATGTCGAACTCCCCGAAGAGAGCGGCGGCCGCCGCCCTCTGGCTGGCCGGCACACCACTCCACGCGAGCATGTACGCCTGCGCCTGGGGGAAGTCCTTTATCACGTACGGGTTCCCAAACGAAATGACCATGTGCGGGATACCCCGGCTGGCCAGCTCATCCACAAAGGCCAGGGCCTCGTCGGCGATGTCGAGGCGTCCCGAAAAGTTCGAGTAGATGGACACAACCACGAGGTTGGAGCGCCCTGCTTGCTCCGACAGGCCCTCAAACACGGCGGGGTTGGTGTCCGCATCGACCTCAGCAGACACGAGCCTGGGGTACGTCGCGCGAAGGCGGCTATTGAAGTACCGCCCGCCGAGCAGGTCGTTTCTTCCACGAATCGTGAGCGAGAGCACCCGCGCCCTGCGTGTGCCCAGAAGAGGAAGCAGGTTGCGCTCATTCCGGATCAGCGTGAGCGAGCGGCGGGCGATCTCCGCCGCAACCTCCGTATGCTCAGGTATGCCAACGACCCGAGGGATCTCTTCGAGCGGAACCGTGCGGTGCTCCTGAAGCTTCAGCTCATCCTTGAGACGAAGCAGCTTGATCACGGATGCATCGATGCGAGACTCCGAGATTCTACCCGATTCGACCGCAGCCACGATGGCGTCGATCGCCTCTGGGACATTCGGGGGCATCAGCAGCACATCCGCGCCGGCCTCGATCGCGCGCACCGACGCCTCGCCCCGCCCGTACAGGCGATCGATGGCGCTCATGTCCATCGCGTCGGTGAAGATCAGCCCCCCGAAGTTGAGATCGTGGCGAAGCAGGTCGGTAAGGATAGCCGCCGAGAGCGTGGACGGAACACTCGACCCCGTCAGCTCCGGAACCGCGATGTGCGCGGTCATGATCCCCCGCATTCCACTTCGTATGGCGGCCTGGAAGGGCACGAGCTCCACCGAATCCAGACGCGCACGATTCGCCTCGATGATCGGAAGAGCAAGGTGGGAATCCACCCCGGTATCCCCATGCCCCGGAAAGTGTTTTCCCGTCGCAACACCACCGTAATCCTGGATCCCCCGGACAACCGCCGAGCCGAGCAGGGCAACGTCCTCGGGACGCTCCCCGAATGAGCGGATGTTGATGATGGGGTTCTCGGAGTTGTTGTTGACGTCGAGCACGGGTGCGAACGGGATGTGCACGCCGATAGCCCGTGCCTCGATCGCCGTGATTCGTCCCATCTCATAGGCCAGGGATGGATCCTGCACCGCCCCCAGAGCCATGATCGAGGGAAAGGCGGTCGCTCCCCCAAGGACGATGTTCGTGGGCGTGTGGACCGCACCAAAGAACCGAAAACCGGCGCCGGCCTCGAGGTCCGCTCCGACCAGGAGCGGGAGTACCGCATGACGCTGGAGGTCATTCAACTTCACCGCCACATCCGTCGGTGACCCCACCGAGACGATGACGCCCCCAACCGCCTCCTCGCGAACCCATTCGAGTATCCGGTCATGCCCATCAGTACCCTCAGGAGAAAAAGTCCCCAGCACCATCGGCATCATGAGCTGGGCCACCTTTCCGCGCAGAGGAAGCACGGAGAGGACGTGATCGGCCCAGGGGAGCGACGACTCAGCCACTCCCGAGAAAATCGCAGAGGCCGGGGGCCCGGGAGTGGGCGACTCCTGGGGGCCATCCGCCGTCGCATCGACGCCTTGTGTTGAAGCGGTTGGCTCGGGTCCGGGGGTCCCCTGCCCGCCTCCCGCTGCACAACTCAAAAAGATGAGGGGCACAGCGAGATGGACCCACCGCAATGGGTAGAGCGTAGAACGTCGTGTTCGGTGTGCTGGCATCCGCCACCCTTCGGCGGTGTCGGAAGAATTTTCGGAGACCACTCGTTGACGGGTCGAAAGCTGGCGCCGACATTTTGCTGGCACCTCTCTCCGTATCCCTGATGGAGCGCAAGGTATGGGCTTCCCCAATCGGTCACAATCCTTCCCCATCACCCTGCTCCTCGTCTCACTTGGATGTGGTGCAACCCCCGATGCAGGCGGGGACGCATCGTCTGTATCGAGCACCGCAGGCAGTCTCTCATACCAAGAACTCCCGACGGGGTTCGCAGGTGTCCGATCGGGCTTCGAGATCCTGCTCTCCGACTCACTTCATCTCGTCAGCGGAAAGCGGGTAGGGCTGATCACCAATCAGACGGGTGTCGACGCCCAGGGCGCCTCGATCATAGACGTCCTGCATGAGCGTGACGACCTGGAGCTCGTGGCGCTCTTTGGGCCCGAACACGGGATTCGCGGCGTTGCGGCCCCGGGTGAAAGGGTCGACGACGGCCGAGATGACCGTACGGGGCTACCGGTGTTCTCGCTCTACGGTGCGACTCTCAGACCCACCCCGGAGGTTCTCGACGGGCTGGACGTCCTTCTGATCGACTACCAGGAGGTCGGAGCCCGGTACTGGACCTACGCCTCGACGATGACGCTGGCGATGGAGGCCGCAGGAGAGGCAGGGGTGCCCGTCGTCGTCCTGGATCGCCCGAATCCGATCGGGGGCGCGATTGGCGGCAACATCCTGGAGGTGGCGTTCGGCACCTTCGTCGGCCGCTTTCCCATCGCGATGCGCCACGGAATGACACCTGGAGAGCTGGCTCGGTACTACGAGGGCGAGTTCGGAATTGGTGTCGACCTCACGGTGGTGCCGATCGAGGGCTGGAGGCACGACATGCCGTTCGCTGAAACTGGGCTCCCGTGGATCGCCCCCTCCCCGAACATGCCATCTGTCGCCAGCGCCCTCCATTACCCAGGGACGTGCCTGTTCGAGGGCACCAACCTCTCCGTTGCCCGCGGAACGGAGCATCCGTTTCAGCAGATCGGTGCTCCGTGGCTAGACGGCCAGGCGCTCGCCGAGGCCATGTCCGACTATGGGCTCGCGGACGTCACCTTCGAGGCGGTCACATTCACTCCGGAGAACCCCGGTGACGGCAAGTATGCCGGCGAACCGGTTCGGGGCGTCCGCCTCACCTCCACCGGGCCCGAATACGACCCCACCCGAACGGCCGTCGCCCTCCTGGTCGAATCACGACGGCTCGCGGGTGAGCGGTGGGAATGGCTTCAGACCCACTTCGATCGCCTGGCAGGGACCGACCAGCTGAGGCTCGGCATCGAGGCGGGCCACAACCTCGGGGAGCTGACCGCCGACTGGGCACCGGCGTTGGAGACGTTCGCAGAGGTCCGCAACCGCTACCTCATCTACCCGTGAGCGTACCCTCGGCGAAGGCCTGCTCGACGAAGGCCTGATAGAGCGCTTCGGTCACGGGGCCCACCCCACCCTCACCGACCGAACGTCCGTCCAACTCCACGATCGGTCGCACCTCGGTGGTCGTCCCCGTAAAGAAGATCTCGTCTGCATCACGTATCTCCTCAGTCGTGATCGCACGCTCCTCTACGGACATCCCGAGACCCCTCGCAAGCTCGAGCACGAAGCCGCGACTGATTCCGTGAAGGATCTCGTGAGAGGCAGGGTGCGTGGTCACGACTCCCGAGAATACCGCGAAGGCATTCGCGTGTGAGCCCTCGATCGCCACACCGTCCTTCACGAACAACGCGTCGTCCACCCCCGCATCCACCGCCGCCTGCTGCGCGAGCACGTTGGGGAGAAGCGCAATGCTCTTGATGTCGGCTCGGGCCCATCTCCGATCCGGGACCGTGATCGCGGAGTACCCCTTATCCCAGCGCTCCCGGGAGGGCCTGACGAACTCATCCGCGAAGGCATACACCGTTGGAGGAGTAGAAGCGTCGGGGAATGCATGCCTGCGTTTCGCCACTCCACGCGTAATCTGCAGATAGACCGTCGCAACTTCGGCACCAGAAAGCTCGTTCGCGGCGAGGAGTCGTTCATGGATCTCCCCGGCCAAACGGATATCCCACTCGATTCGGAGAGCCTTGAGTCCAGATTCAAGGCGCGCCAAATGTTGCTCGATACGGAAAAACTTACCGGAATAGGCCGGGGTTACCTCATAGAGGCCGTCTGCGAGAACGAAGCCCCGATCCTCCACTGAGACCCGTGCATCCCGCTTTGGAAGGTATTCCCCGTTCAGATAGACCGTCGGCATGACTTTTGCGCTCTCCCCCTGCAAGTACACCACTCTGAAGCGAGCGTGAAGGTCGGAAAACACACGCTCCTTCGCCACCCCAACTGCCTCACCCAAAAGATTTTATTCCGTCCCTCCGGACGGGAACGTATGTTTACAGCATGGGTCACTTACAGGAGATCACACGCATGAAACGCTTGCTTCTTGGATTGTTGGGGGCCGCACTGGTGCTAGCCCCACAGGGGATCGCGGGCCAGGGCTTCGCGGTTGCCGGTATCGCCGGAACGACGGGACTCGGAGGGTCGGTGATTCTGGGGCTCGCCCCCAAACTCAATTTCCGGACCTCGATCGGCGTCATCCCTGGCGACCCCTCTATTGACGTCGACGGAGTCGACTTCGGTCTCGAGATCCCGACCTTCATCCTCTCCACCCTCGACTTCTACCCCCTGGGTGGTTTTCACATCAGCGCGGGTGGGTTGATCGTCTCGAATGGCGGCGACTTCGATGTGGAGGGCAGGTTTGCAGGTAAGTCGGTGGAGTTCAACAACGTGTTCTACACCGGCGCACCCGACGATGTGATCAACGGAACATTCACGCTCAGCAGCTTTCAGCCATACGTCGGCATAGGGTTCGGCAACCCTCTAGGGAAGCGCGTGGGGATCAATCTCGACCTGGGAGTTGCCTTCGGCGACAAACCCGACGTCGACCTGAGCGCCACAGGTACCCTTGCCTCGGATCCGATCGCAGGGCCACAGTTCCTCTCTGACCTTGATGCTGAAGAGGCGGACATCCGCGACGACATCCCGGACTACCTACGGTACTTCCCCGTGCTGTCGCTCTCGATCTCGATCGGCTTCTGATCCACGCGGAAGCTGAACGATAAAACGGGGTGGGGCCAGGCGGCCCCACCCCGTTTTTCTTTCCCACTCGCGCGAAGGCTCCGGCTTACTCCTGCTGCTCGAGCTTATCGAATTCCTCGATCAACTCAGCCTCGTGTACGGGTCCGTCAGCGTCCCCGCTCACCGCCTCGGCCTCCAGGACACCATCACCGTCGGCGTCCGGCCCCGCCGCTGCGGGCTCTGCGGGGGCCTCACCCGAGCCGCCAGCCGCCTCTGCTTCATCATCTCCAGCCTCGAGCTGCATCGGAGCCTCATCACTCCCCGGTGCGATCAGGCCCATTTCGCGCTTGAGCGCGATCAGCCGGTCATCGACGCCCACCCCGTCACTGCCGGCCTCGAGTTTGATGAACTCGTCATCGAGACTCGTGGTCTCCAGCGCCTCGGTGATCTCGACCGCAGCAATGCTCCGCCGCTCTTCTTCCTCGATCTTGTCGGCCATCCGGTTGAAGGCCTCGAAGGCCGAGGTATCAGAGAGCCCTGACATCGTCTCGTGGATGCGCTTCTGGGCCTGCGCACGCTTCTGCTTCGCGATCAGGAGGTTCCGCTTCCGCTTCGCCTCTTCGATCTTGTCGTTGAGTTGCCGCAGAGAGCCCTTGAGCTTTTCGGTCTCGTCCGCCTGGGAACGCCACGTCTGATCAAGGGTCCCGGCTCGCTCTGCGTGCTCCTGCTGGCGCATGAGCGCCTGCTTCGCGAGGTCGTCACGACCCTCCTTTACGGCCAGCATCGCCCGGTGTTCCCACTGGCGGGCCTGCTTGACCTCGTCGTCCAGCTGCGACCGTAGCTTGCGCTCATCGGCGATGGCCCCGGCCACCTCACGCTTCGCCTTGGCCAACTGGTCCCGCATATCGAGGATGATCTGATTCAACATCTTCTCAGGGTTTTCAGCCCTGGAAATCAGATCATTGATGTTCGACTTGAGGACCGTCGAAAATTTAGAAAAAATGCTCATCGGTTTTGGCCTCTCCTTACGACGCGGTGGGTTGGTCCGACGACGTAGTCTCACCGTCGGCACCGGCCAAGGATCGAATCGTGTCAATGTGACTGGACGCTGCTAGCTGGAGGCTCTCAGCAGAGGCCTGAAGCTCCTGAAAGTCCAGCGTTTCGAGCTGGAGCGTGTCGGTCAGAATGATGTCACCCTCTTCAATACCGTACGCGCCGTGTACTACATCCGTCGCGTTCAGCTCGAGGAGCGTCCTGTAAAGATCGTGCAGATCGTGCCCCTCGGCGTTTGGGAGATCCATCACCTTGAGGCGAAGGAGCAGGAGCGGAGCGGAGTGATGAACCACCAATCCGGCACCCCCGTTGGTATTATGGACGAGGAACATTCCCTCGTCGACCTCTTCCCACTCCATACCCATGCGGATGAGGAAGCTCTCCAGGTCTTCTCGGCTTACCATGACCTACTCCGTATGTTTAGGCAGCCCAACACCAGGGCTGCGGTTGTCATCCTTCTTCTGTCAGGCCCGGGAACGGCGACCCTTACCCCCAGCGAAGGGGCTGCCAGACACCGTACGCACCAAAGAGCATCCTGGTTTCCGGCAGAGCATCGTCCAGGAACTGTGCCCGGGTAGATCGATCAAACTATGCGATTTCCGGGGCCGTCGCGACCTTAGCGTGCGACCTCTGAGCGAAGCCGCGACGCGAGATGCTGGCCCGTGTACGACGCGGGATCCTCAGCAACCCGCTCGGGAGACCCCTCCACGACGATACGTCCACCCCCTTCTCCACCTTCAGGACCGAGGTCGATTATCCAATCTGCGGTCTTCACCACCTCCAGATTGTGCTCGATCACAACCACCGTATTCCCCTTATCCACCAGTTTTTGCAGCACCTCGAGGAGGACGCGTATATCCTCGAAGTGCAGCCCGGTCGTGGGCTCGTCGAGGATGTACAGGGTGCTGCCCGTGCCCCGCTTCGAGAGCTCGGTCGCGAGCTTTACACGCTGGGCCTCGCCACCGGAGAGCGTCGTCGCGGCCTGCCCAAGATGGATGTATCCGAGCCCAACGTCAGAGAGCGTCTGAAGCTTGATCCGGATTCTGGGGACCGCCTCAAAGAGCTCGAGGGCCTCGTCCACCGTCAGCTCCAGAACGTCAGCGATGTTCCGGCCCTTGAAGTACACGTCCAGCGTCTCCCGGTTGTACCGCCGACCCCTACATACATCACAGGACACGTACACATCGGGCAGGAAGTGCATCTCGATCTTCACCAGGCCGTCCCCATGGCACGCCTCACAGCGGCCACCCTTCACATTGAAGCTGAAACGCCCCGGCCCGTAGCCACGCATCTGAGATTCGGGGAGGCTGGCAAATATCTCTCGAATCGGCGTAAAGAGCCCCGTATACGTCGCAGGATTCGAGCGTGGCGTGCGGCCGATCGGCGACTGGTCCACCTGGATTACCTTGTCGACTAGCTCGGTTCCCTCGATTCGGTCATGCGCGCCTGGAACGACTTTGCTGCGGTAGAGATGCCGCGCGAGCTTTCGGTAGAGCGTCCCGTTGACCAACGTGGATTTGCCGGATCCACTCACACCCGTCACCGCCACCAGACACCCCAGCGGAAACGCGACATCGATGTTCTTCAGGTTGTTCTCCCGAGCTCCCACCACACGAAGGACGCGTTCCGGGTCGGCAGTGCGTCTCTCGCTCGGAACGGGGATCGCACGACGGCCCGTCAGGTAGGCACCGGTCAACGAGTCTTCGGAGGCGAGGACATCCTCGAGCGTGCCGTCGATCACGACGCGGCCTCCATGCCGGCCGGCGCCCGGCCCAAGGTCCACGATGTGGTCCGCCGCACGGATCGTGTCTTCGTCGTGCTCCACCACCAGGACCGTGTTCCCAAGGTCCCGAAGCTCTTTGAGGGTCTCGAGCAGGCGGTCGTTGTCACGCTGGTGAAGTCCAACCGAAGGCTCGTCCAGGATGTAGAGCACCCCCACGAGACGGCTACCAATCTGCGTTGCGAGCCGAATCCGCTGGGATTCACCACCCGAGAGCGTATCCGCCGAACGCCCAATCGTCAGATAGGTGAGGCCCACGTTTGTGAGAAAGCCGAGCCGTTCCGTCACCTCCTTGATGATCGGGCCCGCGATCTTCTCCGCGAGGACATGAGCTCCCGCAGCGTGGGACTTCTCGTCTCCATCCGTCTCCAGTCCCGCCACGAACTCGAGTGCCTCCCCCACAGGAAGGCCGACGATGTCCCCAATAGACCGCCCTCCTACGGTTACGGCTCTGGATTCGGGGCGCAGGCGGGATCCGCCACACTCCGCACAGGGGTGCGCGCTCATGTACTCCTGGAGCTGAGTCCGCACCGAGTCCGCCTTGGTCTCCTGATAACGGCGCTCGACGTTCTCTACGACCCCAGTCCAGAAATCCTCGTAGTACCCCCCCACCTTCCCGGATCCGCTGGAGTAGGGGAACCGCAGCTTCATACGCCCTGAGCCGAAGAGGATTGCCTGCCGAACGTCCTCTGAGAGGTCATTCCAGGGTGTGGCCGGATCGAACTCATACGCCTCGGCGAGTCCCTGGATCACAGAACGGCGCAGGTAGCCGGCCGGCTCGCCCCAGGGCAGGATCACGCCCTCGAGGATCGAGAGCGTTCCATCTGCGAGAAGCAGCTGCGCGCTCACCTCCATGCGGGTCCCAAGGCCGTCACAGCTCGGGCAGGCGCCGTACGGAGAGTTGAAGGAGAACTGCCTGGGCTCGAGCTCCGCGATACTCACTCCGCAAGAAGCGCAGGCGTAATGCTCACTGAAGAGGCGACTGACCCTCTCTCGCCCGCGGTGCTCCACCACCTCGACCACGCCGTCGGCCGCCTTGAGCGCGACCTCCACCGAGTCGGCGAGGCGCTCACGGTCTTCGGCCCTGACGGTCAGGCGGTCGACCACGATCGCGATGTCGTGGTTCTCGTAGCGGTTCAGGCGGTGGGCTTCGGAAAGGTCAACGGACTCGCCATCAACATGAGCCCTCACGAATCCATCCTTGCGGGCACGGTCGAAGATGTCTCGGAACTCACCCTTACGTCCTCGGACCATCGGTGCCAACACCTCGATCTGCGTCCCCTCCTCGATGGCGAGCAGCTGGCTCACGATCTGCGTGGCCGACTGCCGCAGCACCGGTGATCCGCAGTCGCTGCAGTGCGGGATCCCCACACGAGCCCAAAGAAGGCGAAGGTAGTCGTACACCTCGGTGACGGTGCCGACCGTTGAACGGGGGTTTCTCGAGACGGTCTTCTGTTCGATTGCGATCGCGGGAGAAAGGCCCTCGATGGCATCTACATCAGGCTTTTCCATGAGCCCGAGGAACTGCCGCGCGTAGGCCGACAGTGACTCCACATAACGTCTCTGGCCTTCGGCGTAGATCGTGTCGAAGGCGAGTGACGACTTACCGGAACCCGACAGGCCGGTGATGACCGTCAGCGTCCCACGCGGCAACGTGATGTCGATGTTCTGAAGATTGTGCTCGCGCGCGCCGCGAACGATGAGGTAGTCGTGCGCCATACCTGTCCATCAGGGTTGGGGTACCCTGAAATCCTGGTGAAGTGAATCTGAACGGCTAGCGTAACGCCGCCGTTCGTTCAATACCCCCACTCACGAAAAATGAAGAGGCCTACACCCCGCGCGCTCTGGAGGCCGACATCGCCAAAGCCTACGACGCGATTTCGGAAGAACCGATCCTCAACGAAAGACTCCACGAAGATGTTGTCGGTGGTCGCCCATTCGAGGCGGAGACCCGCGACGGTGTTTCCACCTCCGCTGCTGACGACCGGGCGCAGGAGCAGGGTCACGAAGAAATCTTCCGCGAGGTAGCGACCGGTTTCAATCACCGTCGTGCCCAACGAGCCCGCCAGATCCACTCCATTCACGGTAGACACGTCCTGCTGAGTGACGGTCATGTAATCGAGTCCCAGCCCCAGGCTCTGGGCCATCGCGTTGCCCAGACGATTGCTGAGAGTGCTGAGTCCGATCGTCGCTGCTCCGCCGAGGACGCCCGCAGCACCCTGAACCTGAGCCGACTGACCGGAGCCGAGCGCGTACGCAGGCCGTCCGGTGAGGAGGTAGGAGAGCAGGTCCTCCTGGCCAACGCTTGCCTCGTCGCTCGAGAGCTGAACACGCGGAGATGCGAGCGTCCCGGTGACGGTGGCGTTGATCGTCAGACGGGTGCCGTCTGAGGTCCTGAGGCGGTTCACTGCCTGGATATTCAGCCCGGGGTTCACACCCGGCGTCCCAACGAAGAGAAGATTTCCACCATCTACCTGGAACTGGCGCCCGACAACGGAATAGGTGCCGCGGACGGCCTGGAGGCTGCCGAACATCGCCAGATCCTGGTTCTCCCGATCGTAGAAGACCTGGAGCTCGCCCCCGAGCTCCACGTTCATGGCAGGACTACGAATCCAGGAATCGCGGCTTATCCCGAAGATGAAGTTTTCCATGCGAATGTTTCTCAGGAATGGGTTGCCCCCACCCAGGAGTCGCCTTGCCTCCACCAGCCCCGGGTCGATCACGTCGAAGAAGGTCGTATCGGCAAGGTCGATGACCTCGGCAGCCCTGAGGAACTCCTCAACGAAGAGCGTCCCCTCATCGAGGTCCAGGCGACCGGAGACCAGCGGCTCCTGGTAGGTTCCCGTCAGCGTCGCCTCTCCACTGAGCCTACCGGTGACGTCCCTCCGGTTCACGCCACGGAAGCCGTCCATCCGTATCGTGAGGTCGAGATCTGGATTCGTGACCGGACTCAGGCTCACCGTGCCGGTCACGTCAATTCGTCCTCCCCCGGAAACCGCAGTGGCAACGACCGCGACGTTGCCATCGGGGGAAAGGTCGAGCGTCGCCTGTGCGTCGTGGTGTCGGACTCCAAGCCCCGGAACCACGGCCTCGCCGTCCCGGAGTACGAGCCGACCGGAGGGTGCCAGGTGGTGGGCGGTTCCCTGCAGCGACACGCTTCCCTCGAGTACGCCTGAGACTTCGTCCAACCCTCCAACCAGACCGAGGAGCACCGAAGCGGGCATCGAGTCCGCAACGATGTCGAGGTCGATGGGAGCGTCGGGGATCGAGAAATGAAACGGGCTCAGGGCGAATTCAGCAGGTGCATCGCCCTTCACGGTGAGAATCGCGCGGTCGCCGTCTGAGACGCTGAGGTCCACTCCAAGATGCTGGCCGGCAAAGTCGAGCGAACCCTCGAGCCCAACGAAGGAAAACCGCCCAAACTCGAGATTCTCTGCCGCGAAGGTTCCTACGATCTCAGGAACCTCAGCGGTCCCCGTGACCTTCGCGTCGAGGTCCACAATTCCCCTGAGTGTGTCCGGCAACTGCAGAAGGCTCGCCAACCTCTGGAGGTCGAGCCGTTCGATGGCGAGATCAAGATCCGCCGGACCCCTGAATGGCAGCCGCCCATCAGCTGTAAACCGAAGTCCACCCGAGCCCGGGCGGCGTATCTGAAAGCCCTGCACACTGAGGCCATCTGGATCCCAGGCGATCGTCGCAGGCCGTCCGAGATTCCACCGTGCGTCGGGGAACCGAATACCAAGCTCATCGAGGTGGAGTACGGTGGAGGCAGAGTCTGATTCGAACGCGACGCGGGCCCGGTAGTCCTCCGATTCGCTCCGGGTGAGGAAGACATCGAGGTTGCCCCGTGACGCGCGGTAGTCGAGCCGAACCGACCCTGAGGCAAATGCCCTCTGGAGAAGTCGGACGGAGTCGGCTTCAATCTCCGCTTCGATTCTCGGCTGGCGGCTGGGAAGCCTCGTCGCATTGAACGACACACTCGCGGAAGAAACCGAATTTCGCCCGTACGATGCGTCAGTGAAGGCGGCATCTCCCGCCACACCCAGGTTGTCCAACGAGCCCGTAAGCACCGCTACGCCCTGGAGCTGTCCAGCCATCCGGACGTCGTCCGTGGTCGGAAGCGTGTCGGGATCCACGCCGTCGAATATCAGAAACTCCCGCTCGAGGGTGGAGAGCGTGTCCCGGGCGATGATGTCCTCGCCCATGAAGAGAGGCCTCAGACCCTCCAGCGAGGCAGTGCTGTACACAACATTCATCTCTCCGGGGCGACGTCCGTCACTCACATACAGCGTTCCCCGTCCCTCCATGTCCACACCGCCGACGCGCGCCGAGAGGGTGTCGAAGGTGATCATTCCCCCTGAAAGGCGCACCTCCACAACCGTGGTGTCTATGGCAATCACGCCGAAGCGGGAACGCCCAAGCTCCATCGATCCGCGGAGCTCTGCGGTCTCCGCATCGCCTCCCACCCCCTCTACGACCACCCTCCCTGACAACAACGTTCCCTCTGGTACCTGTGGAAACACTGAAGCGACCGCGAATCGACCCCCCTCTGCGGTCACGCGGTATCCAGCAAACGGGTCGTCGAGTGCAAAGCGTGAGGTGAGCCGAAGTGTTCCGCCATCGGTCTCGAGCTCCGCTTCGGCCCGCAGGTCACGCAGGGGGCCCCATGCGTGCAGGCTCCCCGTGACGCTGCCGAGGCGGATGGAGGCATCTCGTGAAGCACGCATCACTGTGAGAGAGAGAGGCTCGAGCCCAACCTGGAGGTCCACCGAGAGTCCGCCGGCCAGAGCCTCCCGAACCGTCCCCTCAGCACTCACCGACGAGCTCGTCCCACTCGCTTCGACAACCTCCATTCTCGCGTCGATGCGGATCCCCTCGTCGAGGCGCCCGTTGATCGACACGGTTGCTGGCCCCGTTCCATCGATTCGGATGCCAGGCGCAAACTCCTGCACGAGACCGTAATCAAGCGCGAGGAAGTCCGCCTGCATCTCCGTCGCGCCGATGGGTTCTGCGAGGTGAATGGTGCCCCCGAAGGAGGCCCTCGTTGCGTTCGGTGCCAACGAATCAGCGGACAACACCAGACGTCCCCCCACACGGAGCGCCTGGGGCGTCCCATCGAGGTCGAGGGATCCGGTAAGGCGACCCTGGATCGGTAGCGACGAGCCCAGGAACCCCTCGATCGTGGAAAGCGGAAGGTCGGTCATGTTGAGCGCGGCCGACTCGACGCTCCAATCTCCGCGGCGGGGTCTCCGGTACTGCCCCTGCCCCGAGAGCGACCCCTGGGAGAACGCCAACTCGGTGTCTTCCCACCCCAGGGCGAATCCCTGACCATTGAGCTCTACGGCAAACCGACCCCGCCCTGTTGCGTCGGGAATCGAGGGAACCAACCACCGAATGTCGGCCAAACTCACCGTTTGGCTGGTAACATCGAGCGAGAGCGAGGGTCCTCCGTCAGCGCGGAGGTCAACCGTCGCGAGCGCCGATCCCTCTGACGCGGGAAGCGCGAAACGGTCTGCGGTGACCAGCACCCGTCCGTCGCGAAGGTCAAGCAGCCCTGCGAAGTCCCTCAGGCTGAGTGGCTCGCTGAACACACTCCCCTCCACCGAGAGCGCATCTACACCAAAATGGAGTCCCTCGAGCTCCGGTCCCATGAGATCGGCGACAGAGAGTTGGGCCTCGAACTTCATGAAGGTCAGCGAGCGCAGGCTGCCACCGTAGGGATCGGGAACCGTGAGTATCCGATCATCGGGCGGAGCATCGGGTGAGAGCGGATAGAGCACCCTGACCAGCCCTCCGTGCACCGTCACCTGCGAGAGAGAAATCCTCGTTTCGCCCTGTGGGAGCGTCGAATCGGCCTGCTGGAGGGGCTCCGAGGGCTCCGTCGAGGAGCCGCCGAGTCGAAGCACCTCCCACGCATTGAATACCGAGTCGGCCGAGGTGCGCACAATCGACACGACCGGATTCCAGATCTCGACATTCGAAAAGATGAAGCGATTCTCGAGGAGGTCTGCCAGGGAGTACTCAACGGAGATGGAGTCGGCCTCAAGGAGCGGCCGACCGTCTCGTCCGCCCATGCGAATGTCATGGAGGGTCGCGTTGCGGAGGAGGCCTGTGGAGGTGAGCCGGTCGACCGAGACCTCGCCGTCGATCAGACGCTCAATGCGGTCCATCACCCGGCCGAGCACGATATCCTGCCCAGAAGCGGACCGTGTGAGGTACACGAAGAACGCGAAGGACCCAGCAACCACAGCCGTCAGGAGTACGACGGTATACCGGGTGGCCCGTCTCGAGACCCTCATCAGAACGCCTGCCCGATGGAGAAGTGCAGCTGAAGCCGCGAGAAGCTCAACGCACCGGACTCCTCAAAGAGCACACTCGGGCCCAGGATGGCGATGTCATCGCGAATGACGTAGTCGAGCATGAGCGCCGGATCGGTGAGGCTGCGAATGCGATCTTCCTCGGCGTCCACCCCCTCGATGAATGGGCGGATCTGCGAAGTGATCACATTCAGGCGCTGACCGCCCCGCGTGCGATATCCGACATCGACCCGTATGGGGCCGATGGGGCTGAAGTACCGCATTCCGAACCCCGGGGACACCTCGATGTCGCTCAGGCTCACGTCGCCAGGCTCCGACCACACCCCGCCAGCGTCCACGAAGAACGCAAGCTCAACATTCTGTCCGGAAACCGGGAACCGAAATTCGAAGTTGGTCTCGAGGATCACCTCTCCTCCGGTAGGACGGGGAGAATCGAAGCTGTTGTCCGCGAGGGAGCTCGCGTCGCAGGTAAAATCGAGCACCTCCTCGGGGATGCACGCGGTCGAGCCGTCAACCGGAAACAGAAGACGGCGGACGTCCACCGTGAGAACCCGGGGGCCGAGCTGGTTTTGCCCGAATCCGCGCACGCTGTTCGCTCCACCCCCGAAGAACCGTTTCTGTGGATGGATGATGCCCCCTCCGCTCTGCAAAGGCGCGAATCCCCCCGCCCCGACCCATCCACCCCGTAGGCGAGCGGCAAGGACCTCTCCCCGCGAGCCCTCCCGGTAGGTCGTCACATCGCCGAAGATACGGCGATAGGAGAAATCCGATCCCGTGATGTCCTCTGCAAACTCGAAGTCGATGAGCGCCGAATATCCGCTGGTCGGGTTGAGGAGGCTGTTCCGCCGATCCCTCGCCAGCGTCAAACCCAGGGGGGCGAGCCAGTTGGCGGATTGAAGGGAGTTGATGTCCTCGGGGGTGCACAGCAAGAAGCTCGTGCAGAAGAAGACCTCGGCAGCATCCAGTGTGGTGAGCTGCGGACGGTAGGAAAACGTGACGGTGGTACCCCGACTCAGCTGGCGAATCAACGCCACGTCCACACCGACGGCCTTGCGCACGAAGACGTCCTGAAGGCTCTGTCGTTCCGCAAACACCCCGAGCCGCAGCGTGTTGGCACGGGACAGGAACCAAGGCTGTGTAAAGTCCGTGGAGACAAGCCAGTTCAGCCCCCCGAAGGGTCCCGTCCCCGCCTGGCTGCATGCGGTGTCTTTGAAGTCCTCCGCAAATATGTTCGAGAGGCGCGCCCTTACCTGAAGTCGCCGAGCGCCTCGAAAAAAGTTGCGACTCTCCCAGGATCCCTCCGTGTTTCCGCAGTCGAAGGTGCTCCAACCTGAGCCCGTTCGAACCCGATGCACGTCACCCTCCGTCACATTCACCACGAGTGGGATGATCGTGTCGGTAGTGGAGAGCGCGGCGATGGAGGCGAATTGGACGAGTCCTACGCTGTAGAGGTTGCGCTGGCCCTGAAGGCGTAGCGCTTCGGAGAACTCATCCCCCTCCCGAAAGGGAAGCAGGCGTTCGATCACGCCGTCGCTCAACTGGACGTTCCCGAGGATGGAGATCGGGCCGAACACCGAATGCGGCCCCGGCTCGACCCGGTAGGTCACCCAGGCCTGATAGGGCTGGTCGCCGGGGAGCGAGTCCTTGCGGAACACATCGGCCTGTGGATACCCCGCATTCCTCATGCGAACAATCAGCGTGTCGCTGGTCGCGTCCCCGGTGACTCGGCTCAGCCTCCCACCCGACCGGAGCGGGAGGCCCGCAGCGAGATCGAGGTGGCCGAGCCCTGTGTCTCCGACCACGGACAGCTCGGTGATTCGGATCGGCCGACCTTCGTCGATCAGAAAGCGAACAGACACCCCCACATCTCCGCTACGATCGACGACGGTGTCGATTCGGGCCTCCCGAAACCCACGATCAGCGTAGTAGAGGAGCAGGCGAGCCATGTCGCGAGGCAGCTCAGACTCAATGAGTTCGCGCTCGTCTTCCGCGAACCCCATGCCGAACCAGCAGAAGGGAGCCAGAACGAAGGACCGACAGCGCGTCTCCCTGTTCGCGATGGCCCTGCTGAGAGAGTCCGCCGGGAAGGTGGCGTTACCCTCGAAACGAATGTCCTCCAGGCGGGGCCGGACCACCTGTGCAGAGGCGTCAACCACGCTCGTGAGTACCAACCCCACAACCACAAAACACGTCACGAAACACGTCACGAAACACGTCACGAAACACGTCACGAAGACCCGACCGAGTCTAACCACGGCCTGAGTCCTCACCTGGGGGTAACGCCCGAGGGGTCTCCCCAGCTTCCCCCTCCGTGTGCGGAGTACCAGAAGTCAGCTCATCGCGTGCAACCAGGGTCTTCGTGAGGTAATACGCCACCCCGGCACCGACTACCGCCACGCCCGCGGCCACCGCGAGCGAGGCAAATCGCTCCGTCCGGGTGGGCTCCCGGGGTACGAAGAACCGTCTCACGCCCCGTCCTCGTCGGCGAGGAGGAGCTGCCCATGCGGATTTCCCATGGAGCCCTCCGAGCGGGACCACACGAGTTCCGTGCGGGGCTCGAAACATGTCGAGGCAGCGTCCAATAACCGATAACTCACCACGATCCGATCGGGATCGATGGAGATCACATTAAGGCTATTTCTGCCCCGCTCACCCACGCGGCCGCGCGTTGAGCTGACCGTTCCACTGTGCACCATGAGCACCTCCTCGCCGTCTCCCTCCCCTGGACACACCTCACCGGACGTGATCACGAACCCGCGGTGAAGGTGACCTCCGAGGATGAGCTCTACGCCCATCCTCCGGCACGCCTCCAGAATCCTGCACGCCCCGGGGAGCGGGGAGTCGGACTCATCGTCCGGCGCGGAGGCAAGATGATGATGCGCAACGAGGATCTTGATGTCCTGTGGGGGAGCACCCTGAAAGATTCGTGCCGCAAACTCGAGCTGATCCCTGCGAATGCGGCCATTTACGATCGCCCTGTGGGGTGCGGTCGAATCCAGCGCGACAATCGTGGCGCCCGGAACGCGGGTGATTGAATCGAGTTGGGACGACACAAACTGCTGGTAGTTCCTCAGCGGTGCAGTCAGGCGTTCCAGAACTCGGTAGAGAGGCACATCGTGGTTGCCCGGCACGACCACGGTCGGGATGTCGGGGAGGCTCTCGAGGAATGCGCGCGCAGCCTGAAACTCGGCGACCTTCGCCCTCTGGGTAAAGTCGCCGACCAGGACGACCACATCGGGCTCCAAACGGTCGATCTCGCGCACGAGGGCACGAGCCGCATCAGGACAATGCGGCTTCCCGAAGTGAAGGTCTGAAGCGTGGAGAAGGGTCGGCATGACCGATCAACCCCCCTTGCTCGCGGCCTCCCGCGGAGTCCGATTCTTCATCACACCCCAGACGCCCCAGGCTATCATTCCCACGCTGATGACCTGAGCGATGGTCAGGGGACCCAGGAATCGGTCGTCCTTCACGCGCACGAACTCCACGATGAACCGCTCGGCCCCGGCGAGAATCATCCATACCCACCACAGCCAGCCACCTCCGTGCCGATGCCCGCGCATCTTCCACAGAATGAGGAAGATCAGGGTAGACATCGCAATCTCGTATAGCTGGGTCGGGTGAACTGGCACAACCTGCCCAAATTGTTCCACAAGTGAGGGATCCACAGCGATGCCGAACTGACTCTCGAGGGCATTCACGCTGGTTGGGGGCGTGCCGTGGGGGAACCGGATGCCCACCCAACTGTCGGTTGGGCGCCCATAATCGTCACCGACCATGAAGCACCCGATCCGCCCCACCGCATAGGCGAGCGACAGCGGCGCTGCAGTGATGTTCATCATGGTGTGCAGAGGGAGGCTGCTTCGCCTGACCTCCCACAGAATGAGGATCGCCGCACCGATGAGTCCGCCGTACCAGACCATGCCACCGCGAGAGAAGATCATGCCCATCGGGTCCGCAACGAGCTGCGGCCAGTTGAGGAGCACGTAATAGATCTTCGCGCCCAGAACTCCCCCTACCACCGTCATGAAGAGGATGTCCCAGGCCTTGTCCCTCTCGAGCCCTACACGGCCCATTTCGGCGCGTAGAAGGTATCCGCCCACGAGAAATGCGAGGAACATGAACACGCCAAAGGAGGTGATCGGCGCGCCACCCAGACCGGGGATCCAGTCGGGAAATGTAAAGAAGATGGGATGCACGCTGGTTCGCTCCGGTCAGTTCAGTTCGCGAGAGGGCCTGGTGAGCCCGGGAAAGGGTAGGTTGGGACTCGCGGATGCGTCCAGTGCGGCGACTTCGCCGCGCTCGAGCCGGAACGCTCCAGCCCGTGCGACCATCGCGCCGTTGTCGAGAGACAGACGGGGCGAGGCGTAGAAGAGTTCTCCGCTGGATCCGAGGCGGGCAGCGAGCTCATCGCGGAGGTGCCCGTTCGCAGAGACGCCACCCCCGAGCAGCACACGGGAGCATGCAGTCTGCTGGACTGCCCTCATCGTCTTGCTCACCAGCACGTCAACGGCCGCCGCCTGAAAGGATGCAGCCACATGGGCCCGCTCAACGTCGAGCGTCCCGGCCGCGTCGAGGCCAGACACCAGCGAGGAGACAGCCGTCTTCAAGCCGCTGAATGAGAAATCATAGAAATCCGCATCTTCTGGGCGCTGCCCCCCATGAAGCATGGGCCGGGGAAACTGATACCGCTCACCGTTTCCCTCCCTCGCCAACTGCTCGATCGCCGGTCCCCCTGGATAGCTGAGACCGAGGAGCTTCCCCACCTTGTCGAAGGCCTCCCCTGCGGCATCATCGCGTGTTTCTCCAAGAAGTTCGTACTCCCCCCATTCGGGGACGTGGAGCAGGAGCGAGTGCCCCCCCGATACCAGAAGCCCTATAAACGGCGGCTGAGCGTCTGGATTCTCGAGGCTCGGACCAAAGAGGTGGGCCTCCATATGGTGGACCGACACAAGTGGGATGTCGAGCGCGAAGGCTGCAGCCTTGGCCCAACCCATCCCAACGAGCAATGCCCCAATCAATCCGGGACCGGCCGTAACCGCGATCGCATCCAGATCTCCGAAGGTACATCCGGCGTCTAAAAGGGCTCGATCGACTACCTGATCTACCTGTTGAAGATGCGCTCGTGCGGCCAACTCGGGCACAACCCCACCGTACACTTCATGGACATCCTGCGAGAGGATTATGTGCCCTCGAATCTCGGAAAGCCCCTGGAGTACCGCCGCGGATGTTTCATCGCAGCTTGTCTCGATTCCAAGGATCATGGCGTCGCTCACGGCTCTACCTGCCGACGCACCATGACCGAATCGACCGTTGAGCGCACACTCATGATGGCCGGCAGGCCCCGAATCACCACCGGCACCCACCGAACCTCACCCGGGCGCATCCCCTGCACCGCCGAGAGCGGCACTGCGGCCTGGAGCGCCGCGACATCCATCGCATTCACCTGGCTCCGGGCACCCGAGACCTCAACGTCGACCGCAGCGGGCTCCACAACGAGCTGCCCGGGCCACGGACTCGGTTCGGTCAGGACGGGCACCGACGAGATGATTCGCTGAACCGCGTCCTCGACAGGGACGCGCACAGTGACGCGAAAGGGCACAATCGAGAGTCCTGCAAGACCGGTCGTGTCTATGCTCGTCGTGAGCACACCGTCCATCGTCGTCTCACCCAGATCGACGCTCACCACGTCGAGAGTGTCGAGCAAAGACACGATACTCTGGGGTCCCGAGACCTTCACAACCTGAGGCGCCACCTCGACGGCCCTGGTGAGCGCGAGGCTCCGCGGAAGCTCACCGAAGCTCCGAACCCGCACGGGGAGCGTTCGTGTTGCCACGCGGTCGAGATGCACGCGCACGAGGGCCGGGGAGAAGTCCTCAACGTGGAGTCCCTGATATCCCTGAACCGCGAGGAAGGCCTCCCTCAGCGCCACAACCGCGTCCCCGTTTTCCCCGTCAGCAACCGGGACAACGATCGTCGTCCCGCCCCAACGCAGCCGTGAGAGCTCACCTACCGGCCCACTGAGGCGTACGTCGACCTCCATAGGCTCGGGGGTGCCGAGCGTCGTCCATGCGGGGTCGGTAACCTGCACCCTCACAGGAATCGTGAAGGTATCCTGAGCCGGAGCCTCGAAGCGCACGAGTACCCAGAGGAAGACCGCCATTGCGGCGGCGGCGGCCTTGAGTTGCCCATGACGGGAGAGGCGCCCGAGGGCCCTACCGAGCGTCACGATTCCAGCAGACGCTCGATGAGTTCCCGATGCTTCTCATGGTCCCAGACGGTCGCGCCGGACACCTTCTTGTAGATTACCCCATCCCGCCCGATGATGAAGGATTCTGGAACACCAGTCGTCAGGTAGCTGGCCTCGACCCGATGTTCCTTGTCCCAAAAAATGGGAAACGAAACCCCGAGATCCCTCGCGAATTCCCATGGATCTCCACCGATATGACCCGCTAGATCCGTCTCGCCGATGGTTGCATCCACACTGATTGCGACGATTTCGAAGTCGGTATCGGCGAATCCGGCATAGAGGCTGTCGAGCGAGGGCATCTCCTTGACGCACGGCGGGCACCACGTCGCCCAGATGTTCAGGAGAACGACCTTTCCAGCGAAGTCATCGAGCGTCACCTCATCGCCGTCCTCGTTCACGACCGTGAAGGCGGGAGCAGAGGCACCGGCGATTATAGGCTCAAAGCGCCCGCGACTGGCCCACGCCAGCAGCACCACGCTCATCGCTACGAGGATGGCTACGACGTATGGAAGTCGGGAATACTGCTGGGGGTTTTTGGGCTGGGTCATGGTTTACTCGACCACCGATTCGGGCGACATCATTCTACGCTCCTGATACGACCCGAAACCCCTTTAGTTCCGGGCACTGCCGCCCCCTCGACGTCTGCGTCCAACCACAAGGCGAATCGTACTTCCAGGCGCCACGAGGCTATCCGGGGGCGGTTCCTGTTCGACCACCCTTCCCTGATCTCGCCCGAAGCGAAACCGGGTGGTTACCTCAGACACTACCAGCCCCAGCGAATCCAGCAAGGCCTCCGCCTCACGCTGCTCCAGTCCAAGCAGCAGCGGAACGGCGATCAGCGCCGGACCGGTGCTCACAGAAATCCGCACCTCCCCGGGCACCGCCAGCGCCGTCCCTGGCTCAGGCATCACCTCAGCGATCCGTCCTCGCGGCATATCCGCCTCGGTCGAATCCACCACAACCAGGAAGCCCGCCGCCTCGAGGACTGTGCGCGCGGAGCCCGTCCGCAGGCGCCGTACGTCCGGGACGGGGCGTTCCTGAGGCCCGAGGCTGACCGCAACCCGCACCCCCGCACCCGGCAAGGCGAGCTGCCCTGCAAGTGGGCTTTGCCCCAGGATCTCCCCGGGAGCCCTTCCGGGATGCTGGACAGAGTCGATCCCGTTGAGGACAAGGCCCACCCCAGTGAGCTGGGCCGCGACCTCGTCGAGGGTGGTTCCCTGCAGGTCTGGCACGACCCTGAGGTCCGTTGCGGGTGGCGGGACGGGGAACCACACCCGCGTCGCGCCCAGATACCCCAGTCCGAATCCGATGACAGACAACCCTGCCACAACGGCAGCATGGCGGGCCCGGCGACCGGGCGTAGCCATCTTGCGGGGCGGGGGCGGCGCTGCCTGAGCGTCATCGACCTCACCGCTCCTGCCCCGTCGTCCACCCCGCCTCCGACGAATCGAATCTCCGAATCTCATCACGTCCCCAGTAGACTTCTAGAAGGCTGTTGAAGAAGTGGAGCGAACGCGCCTCAGGCGCGCACCGAATGCCCCATCAAACCCCGTCGCCTGCGGCAACACCAGGAGTTGGCCCCTGTCGTCGAGCAACTCCGGGGTACAGCCCTCTTCGGGAGAGACCTCGAAATCCCTGTTTCGTTCTAGAAACGACTCCACTTGCCTCTCGTTTTCCTCTGGCTCCAGCGAGCAGGTGGAGTACACGAGGTACCCGCCCTTCGGCACGAGCCCCGACGCCCTGTCGAGCATCTCGCCCTGCAGCTCCACCAGATCGGCCAAGGTCTTTCTGGTAATCCTCCACCGTCCATCCGGATGCCTGCGCAACGTACCCGTGCCCGTGCACGGCACGTCCAAAAGCACCACATCTGCCGCCAGAACCGGCGGGTCCAGAGCATCCGCCGCAAGAGGCCACACGGGCGCGATGTCCGCTCCCTGCGCCCTCAACCTCCGCAGTGTGTCTACGAGCAGCCTCAGCCTCTGGGGGGACCGATCTCCCGCGACAACGTACGCGCCGGAGCGAGCCGCTGCGATCGCCTTTCCGCCAGGTGCGGCACAAAGGGCAACCACCCGTGCAGCGTTGGGCACCGCCGCGTAACGGGTGACCAACGCAGCCCCTGGATCCTGAATGATTCCAGGCAGAGCGTCGAGCAGCTCCGCCGGCGGAACCCCTGAAACCCATAGCGCACCCGAGCTGAACCCAGCCTCCTCGGCCTCCCATCCGCGCTCGATGCACATCGCAACCGCCTCGTCTACAGGCCCCATCGGCCGGAGTGAGAGACGCGGCACCTCGTTATTGGCCTCGATGAGCTTCGCCGTCTCCGACTCCCCCCACCGCTTCATCCACCGGCTCACCATCCACCTGGGGTGCGAACCCCACGCACTCCAGTACCCCAGAGGGTCGACCTTGCGGTCGGGAAAGACCTCATCGCTCGGCCCCGCGCGCTCTATCGCCCGCAGGACTCCGTTGGTCAGTCCCCCACCACCCTTCCCCCCGACCGACCGGCCCAACTCCACGGATTCGGACACCGCCGCATAAGCCGGCGTACCGCCCATGTACCAGAGCTGGTAGAGGCCGAGCCTCAAGACGTCGAGCAAACGCCCGTCGATGCTCTTCGCACCGCGCTTGAGAAAGGCATCGAGCACCGTGTCGAGCCGACCCCTGAGGCGCACCGTTCCGTAGGCTGCCTCACGCGCCCACGCCCTCGAGCGGCCGTCGACGCCCGCCGACGCCTCCGAGAAGGCCCGATCCAGGCGACGCCCCCGGCTCACCGCCCAGAGCGCGTCGATCGCGGCTCGACGCCCCGGGGAGACCTTTTCGTCGCGCGAAGTCAGTCGACCATCCCTGCGGTCGGCGAAGACGGCACAGCGATCTCCCTCGACGGCATCCGGCCGGCGAGGAAGGCCAGGCGCCCAGCCTGCGTTGCCAACTGCATGGCCCGTGCCATCGCTACCGCATCATCGGCCTTGGCGATGGCCGTGTTCATGAGGATGCCATCTACGCCCTGCTCCATCGTGACGCACGCATCCGAAGCGGTACCCACCCCCGCATCCACGATGATCGGTACAGAGCAGCGCCGCTTGATCTCGCGGATGAAGTAGGGGTTCACCACCCCCAGGCCACTCCCGATTGGGCTCGCCAACGGCATCACCGCGACACACCCCGCATCTTCGAGCCGAAGCGCAGTGATGAGGTCGTCGTTGGTGTACGCCATCACCTTGAAACCCTCCTTCACCAACACCTCGGCCGCCTCCACCGTCGCCTGCGTGTCGGGGAGCAGCGTCTCCTGGTCACCGATGACCTCGAGCTTCAACCACTCATTGAACCCCGCGGCCCGGGCGAGCCTGGCATACCGGATCGCATCTTCCGCCGTGTAGCACCCGGCGGTATTCGCGAGGAGGAAGAACTCTTCAGGGTCGAGGTGATGGAGGATGCCCTCCTCCTGAGTTCGGTCGAGGTCGATGCGACGCACGGCTACCGTCACCATATCAGCACCGCTCGCCCGGATGGCCTCGACCATCGTCGGATTGTCTGAGTATTTGCCGGTGCCGACGATGAGGCGAGATCCGAATTCCCGATCTCCGATTCGGAACACATCGCCACCGCCAGGGGCTGCTACCCCCGTTGATTCCTGATTCACGTTGCTCTCCTAGAAGGCTGTTGAGGGAGTGGGGTCAGCCCCCGCCGACAAAATGGACCAGCTCGAGCCGATCCCCGTTTTTTATGATCATGTCACCGAACTGGTCGCGCGCCAGGATCTCCTTGTTGAGCTCCACGACGACGAGTAGTGGGTTCAACTCGAGGGATTCCAGAAGGCCATGCACCGTCTGGCCAGCGTCGATCCGGCGGTCCTTCCCGTTCAGATGAACGTCGATGGTCTGCACCTCAGTCCTGCCCTTCATGGGCGGCACGAATCGCCGCCAGGTAGTCGGTGAC
>JAZDDA010000073.1:0-26448 GCA_036679625.1 Gemmatimonadota bacterium
GCTGAAGAACGTCACCCTCTCTGTCCCCATGGGGATGTTCGGCCTGCTCGGACCGAACGGCGCCGGCAAGTCGACGCTGATGCGCACCATCGCGACGCTTCAGGAGGCGGACGAGGGGTCAATCAGCCTCGGGGACATCGACGTGCTTACCGATAAGGACGCCGTTCGCCAGGTACTTGGATACCTGCCCCAGGACTTCGGCGTGTACCCAAAGATTTCGGCCGAGGTGATGCTCGACCACGTGGCTGTGCTCAAGGGGATCACGGGTCGGGGTGAGCGGCGGGATGCGGTGCACGGATTGCTGCAGCAGACCAACCTATGGGATACCCGCAAGCGCAAGCTCGGCACATACTCGGGGGGGATGCGTCAGCGTTTCGGCATCGCACAGGCCCTGCTTGGTGACCCAAAGCTCATCATCGTCGACGAGCCCACCGCCGGACTCGATCCAGAGGAACGCCTGCGCTTTCTCAACCTCCTCTCTGCAATCGGAGAGAATGTGGTCGTGATCCTCTCGACCCACATCGTGGAGGACGTGAGTGACCTCTGCCCGAGGATGGCGATCATATCCGATGGTGAGGTGCTCCTTACCGACAGCCCCAGGGCGGCGATCGACGCCCTCCACGGCAAGGTCTGGCAAAAGGTGATCGACCGCGAGGAGTTGCCAGCGTACCAGACTTCGCACCAGGTGATCTCCACCCACCTCGCAGCCGGGAAGACCGTGGTCCACGTCTTTGCAGAGGCCCATCCTGGTGAGGATTTCGAGGCGGTCGAGGCCGACCTCAAGGACGTGTACTTCTCCACGCTACGGGCCGATCCAGCCCAAGTGGCATAGGGGAGACACGAAATGTTCCTGGAGATCTATCGCTTCGAGCTGCGCTACCACCTCAGGTCCGCCCTGCTCTGGCTGAGCATGGGCATCTTCTTCTTGATGGCCTTCGGGGCCATTACCACCGATGCCGTGGTAGTCGGCGGCGCAATCGGCCGAATCAACCGCAATGCGCCGTACGTGATCATGCAGACGGTGCTCGTGATGAGCCTGATCGGCATGTTCGTAGTGACGGCCTTCGTCGCCGGGGCGGTGCTCCGGGACTACGAATTCCGTACCCACGAAACGCTATTCTCCACACCGCTCAAGAAGCTCGACTATCTGGCCGGGCGCTTTCTTGGGGCGCTCACGGCCTCACTCCTGGTGTTGGTCGCAGTGGAATTCGGAATCGCCATCGGGAGCATGATGCCGTGGCTGGACCCGGAGCGCGTTGGGCCCTTCACTGCTATGCCCTACCTGTACTCCCTCGCGTTCATGGTGCTGCCCAACCTTCTGTTGGGCTCCGCCGTGCTGTTCGGCCTTGCTACGCTCACCCGCAGCATGCTGTGGACCTACGTGGGGATGATCACGCTGTTTGTCGGCTACGTCATTGCCAGCAATCTGCTCGGAAACCTCGAGAGCGAGTCGCTGGCGGCTATCCTGGATCCCTTCGGGTTCGGAGCGTTCGGCTCGGTTACCAGGTATTGGACGGTAGTTGAGCGGAATACGATGGTGGTAGCGCTCGAGGGCGCATTCCTGGTGAATCGGCTCGTCTGGGGAGCCGTTTCTCTCATTATGCTTGGGCTCACCTTCGGGCTTTTCTCGTTCTCGGCCAAGCAGTCGAAGAAGCGAAAGAAGGCCGCCCCCTCACTCCAGAATGAGGCGAGTGAAGTCACCCATGTCACGGGTGAGCTCAGGCCCCGCACGGGCGTTCGGCCCTTTACTGCGGGCGCCATGTGGGCACAGTTCCTGCGGCAGGCCCGGCTCGAGACGGTGGGCGTGATCCGGAGCCTCCCCTTTGGCGTCCTGCTGGTGATCGGAGTTCTCAACCTGATCGGGAACTCCTTCGCGATGGGGCAGCTGTTCGGGACCCCGGTCTATCCGCGCACCTACCTTCTATTCCAGCTCATCCTCGGCGGCTTTGCCCTCTTTGCGATCATCATCCTCACGGTGTACTCCGGAGAGATGGTCTTCCGCGAGCGGCAGCTCCGTATGGACGAGGTATACGACGCGCTCCCTGTACCCAATTGGGTCTACTGGGGCTCCAAGCTGGTCGCGCTTGGGGGCATCATCATCGCAGTGCTCGGCGTTGCCGTACTCACTGCGATGGGGATCCAGCTGACGCGTGGTTACACCAACCTCGAGCCGTTTCTCTACCTGAAGGGCATCATCCTCCTGGTAGGGGTGCCCTTCACCCTGATCGCCGTGCTCGCGCTCTTCCTGCAGGTGCTCACGAACAACAAGCACCTCGGCTTCCTGCTGATGGTCATGTACTACATCGCGGCACCGGTTCTCGCCTCGATGGGCTTCAACCACAACCTCTACCTGTACGCGGGGGCTCCCCCTTCGCCCTATTCGGAGATGAACGGGTTCGGGCATTGGATCACGCCGGTGATCTGGTTCTACCTCTATTGGAGCCTCTTCGCGACGCTTCTGGTTGTGGCCATTCACCTGCTCTGGGTTCGAGGTAAGGAGACCCGGTTCAGGACCCGCCTGGCGCTCGCGCGTCAACGATTCAATGGAGCAACGCTCGCGACGGCGACGGTCGCGCTGATCGGCTTCATCGGGGTCGGTTCCTGGATCTTCTACAACACGAATGTGCTCAACGCCTACGTCACGGCGGATGACGCTCGTGACCTGCAGACACGGTACGAGAGGGACTACAAACAGTACGAGGATATCGCCCAGCCACGGATCACCGCGATCAAGACCGAGGTGGATATCTTCCCGTATGAGCGAGCCGCCGACGTACGCGGCACGTACACGCTGCGAAACAAGACGGACGAACCGATCGAGACCGTACACGTCACGATCAATCCGCAGCTGGAGATCACCTCGGTGACGCTACCGGGAGCGACGCTGGAAACCGATGACGGAGAAATCGGATACTACATTTATCGCCTCGATACACCGATGAATCCCGGCGACGAGCTCGACCTCGAGTTCGATCTCTCGATGCGCAATCCCGGGTTCGTGAACAACGGATCGAACACCCGCCTCGTCCACAACGGGACCTTCATCAACTCCGGCGCCTTCTTCCCGCATATCGGTTATTCAAGCGGCGGCGAGTTGGGGGATCCAAACGAGCGGCGCAAGCGGGATCTTCCACCGGTTCAGCGCCTCCCGGCGCTCGAAGACGTTGATGCCCGCGGAAGCCACCAACTGGGAAGCGAAGCCGACTGGGTGGACTACGAGGCGATCGTGAGCACAGCCTCCGACCAGATCGCCATCGCACCTGGATACCTCCAGAGGGAATGGGAGGAGGACGGCCGCAAATACTTCCACTACAAGATGGACGCACCGATCCTGGCGTTCCATTCCTACCTGTCGGCCCGATACGAGGTGGCTCGAGATCAGTGGAATGACGTGGAGATCGCGGTCTACTACCAGAAGGGTCACGAGTACAACGTCGAGCGCATGATCGAGGCCAGCAAAGCCTCGTTCGAATACTACACCGAGAACTTCGGACCCTATCAGCACCGGCAGTTCCGGATCCTGGAGTTCCCTCGCTACGCGGCGTTTGCGCAGTCGTTCCCGAATACCGTCCCATTCTCCGAGGCCCTGGGGTTCATCGCCCGCCTCGAGGATCCGGACGAGATCGACTATGTCACCTACGTGACAGCTCATGAGCTGGCGCACCAGTGGTGGGCCCATCAGGTGATTGGAGCTGCGGTCCAGGGCGCGGCCGTGATGACCGAGACGATGGCTCAGTACTCGGCGCTCATGGTGATGGAGAAGATGTACGGACCAGAAATGATGCAGCGCTTCCTCAGGTACGAGCTCGACAGCTACCTGCAGGGGCGGGGCGGCGAGCAGATCGAAGAGGTTCCGCTCATGCGTGTCGAGGGCCAGCCCTACATCTACTACCGCAAGGGCAGCTTGGTGATGTATGCGCTCCGCGATTATGTGGGCGAAGAGGCTCTGAACTCGGCGATCGCGAAGTACGTCGCGGATGTGAAGTTCCGAGAACCGCCCTACACAACGACGCTGGAGTTTCTGGACTACATCGAGGAGGCTGTGCCCGAAGACCGAAGGCAGATTCTGGTCGATCTCTTCGAGAACATCACGCTGTACGAGAATCAGGCTCGGGAAGCCACCTGGAAGCAGCGGGCAGACGGAAAATACGTCGTGCGGATCGCGGTTGAGGCTGCGAAGTATCACGCCGACGGAGCTGGAACCGAGACTGCGGTTCCCCTGGATGACTGGATCGACATCGGCATCTTTGGGGAGCGCGGTGACGGTGACCCACCCGCGGGCAAGCTGCTCCTGCTCGAGAAGCGCCACTTCACGGAGCTGGAGGCGACGGTCGAGCTCGTGGTCGACGAAGAGCCCACGCAGGCCGGGATCGATCCGTTCAACAAACTGGTAGACCGAAATCCCGACAATAATCTGGTACGTGCCTCGGAGGCCGAAGCCGAGGGCACCGAATAATGACACGCGAGATCAACTCATACAGGCACCCCGAATCATCCGAGGAGACACCCCGAATGTCCCGCATCAAGCTCACATGTACCGCCGCAGTGTGCGCCTTCGTGCTCGCCGCGATGCTCTCGCCGCACGCTGCATCCGCCCAGGCTGGGACCTCCCCGGAGAACTGGGACCCGGTCGCGACGTTCTCGATACTCGGGTTCGACCCTGAGACGGGCGAGGTCGGCCTCGCCGTACAGTCCCGCGTGTTCTCGGTGGGCAATGGCGTCCTCTGGGCCGAAGCGGGAGTTGGCGTGGCAGCCACGCAGGCGGTGGTTGATGTGAGCTACGGCCCGCAGGCCATCGAGCTGCTGAGGCAGGGACTCTCTCCCCAGGCAATCGTCGATCGCATCCTGGCGGATGATCCCGATCCGCTGCCCGAGCGGTGGCCCGAGGCCGGGCGGCAGTTCTCGGTCATGAACGCCCAGGGCGAGGTCGCGACCCACACCGGCGCGGAGGCGAGCGAGTGGGCCGGCCACAAGATCGGCGAGTTCGTCTCGGCGCAGGGGAACATCCTGGCTGGACCCGAGGTGGTGGAAGAAATGGTGCGCGCCTTCGAGGAGACCGAGGGGCACCTGTCCTTCCGGCTGCTCGCGGCGTTGGAGGCGGGTCAGGTCGCGGGTGGTGACCGCCGAGGCATGCAGTCTGCGGCGATCCTCATCGTCAAGGAGGGCGGAGGCGTGTGGCTGAACAACGACGTGGTCATGAGGCTGCAGGTGGACGACAACGATGAGCCAATCGTCGAGCTGCGTCGGCTGATCGAGATCGCCGCGCGCCAACGGGAACGGAGCCGCCGGTAGGCGGGCCGGGAAGCAGCCACAGATGAGAATCTCACGAATCTCGGCCTACCAGGTCGATCTGCCCCTCCACGAGGGTGCGTACCGCTGGTCTGAGGGAAAATCCGTCTCCGTCTTCGACTGCACGGTCGTGCGCGTCGAGACCGACACGGGGCTCGTGGGGTGGGGCGAGGTGTGCCCGCTCGGCCCCTTCTACCTACCGGCGTACGGGCCGGGGGTGCGTGTGGGCCTGCAGGAGCTTGCACCCCACCTGATCGGGCACGACCCGCGGCAGCTCTCCCGGCTCAACGACGTCATGGACAAGGCCCTCAAGGGTCATGCGTACGTGAAGTCGCCGATCGACATGGCGTGCTGGGACATCCTCGGGAAGGCCGCCGGACAGCCGGTCAGCGTTCTGCTCGGCGGCTGCTTCGGCGAAGACTTCGTCCTCTACCGAGCGATCTCGCAGGAGTCATCCGAGGCGATGGCCGCAAAGATCGTGGGCTACCGGGAAGAGGGGTATCGCCGCTTCCAACTCAAGGTGGGGGGCGATCCCGACGAAGACATCGCCCGCATTCGTGCGGCCGCAGATGTTCTCCGGCCCGGTGACGTCCTGGTGGCCGATGCCAACACCGGGTGGCTCCGCCATGACGCGCGGCGGGTAGTGCGCGGCGTCCGCGACATCGACGTCTACATCGAGCAGCCCTGCCTCTCGTACGAGGCCAACCTCTCGGTGAGGCGTAGCACCGACCACCCGTTCGTCCTCGATGAGAGCATCGACGACGTGGCCTCGCTGCTACGGGCCCACGGCGACCTCGCGATGGACGTCGTGAACATCAAGATCAGCAAGTTCGGCGGCCTCACGAAGGCGCGTCAGGCTCGCGACCTCTGCGTGAGCATGGGGACCGCGATGACGCTCGAAGACTCGTGGGGCGGAGACATCACGACAGCCGCAATCGCGGCCCTCGCACACAGCACGCCCACACGATTCCTCTTCACCGCGACGGACTTCAACAGCTACGTCACGGTGAGTACCGCAGAGGGCGCACCCCAGCGCGTCGCCGGACGCATGAGCGCCTCCACCGAGCCGGGGCTCGGTGTCGAGCCCCGGCTGGAGGTGCTGGGTGCGGCCGTGTTGGACGTGACGGCGTGAACCGCCGGAAGGACGCCGGGCAAGTGATGACGCGACGTCCCTCCGCTGGCTCGGGAGGACAGATTCCGCCAACGAGTGCGCCTACGGCCAGCCAGGCGCTTCGGGCATCTCAGGCCATTCCTGAGTTGCAGAATATGCAACGGGCTCCCCGGATGACGGCGCCGGGGCATGACAGTACTTCTTGATCCAGGCGTGGATATCCGTCTTCCATTTGCTCCATCTCAGGAGCTGAAGCCAAAGGCGAAGCAGGATCGCAAACCCAAACGCTCCACCCCACCAGTGAATCCCAATTCCCATGAATCCCATATTACTCTCCTCTCTTAGGGTGTAAATTCGATGAGCCGGCCGGACAGGGAGAGAGGAACCTCTCCGTTCGGCCAACCCAGCTCTAACAGCCGGATTCTGTACTCGTCTGCCCAGGCGCTCTTCCCGAGGGCCTCCGCGGCACGGCGACGGATCTCGAGGCTGGGTGCCAGGTACGCCAGGTAGGTGATGGGCACACCGTGATCGAACGTCGCTGCCACGTCATGCGCCGCCTGGTTGTCTCCGCGGGCGAGAAGCGCGCGGGCCAACAGGATTTTTTCGATCGCAAGTGCCTCATGGAGTTCCCAATAGAGGCGCCACGGCGGCGCCGTGGGTGAGAGTTCCTCGAACACCCTCACCGCCTCATCTGTCTCCCCACGCGAGAGTGCCAAGTGTCCGGCCACCGCCGAGGAAAGGAGTCGGGCCTCGCGTCCCCGGGGCCCATCCGCACGCGACTTCAGGTCGGCCTCCAGTAGCTTCACCGGAATGGAATCGCCGCGCTGGGCGAGCCAAAGCCCTATGAGCCAGGGCGTTGTCGGTGCGGATCCTACATATCCGACCCCGGACGGATCCCGCGCCAATTGCTCGGCCTCCTGGGATCCTTCATCGAACCGAGCGGACATCGGGGAGTCGAAGAGATATAGGCTGTACGCACCGCGGATTCCCCGGGTGAGCGCTGAATCGAGAAGCGCCTCGGCCTCAGCAAGCCTTCCCTGGGCCAACATGAGGGACTGGAGGCCCAGGAGAGCTCCCCAGCTCGCAGCTTCGTCGCTGTAGGCTGCGCGAAAGGCCTCTTCCGCGCAGGTGGGATATGCCCCACCTGCCGCAAACCCAACCGCCGCATCCAAGACAAGTTGAACGTCGAGGTCAGCCTCAACCTGCCATCTGTCGTGCCCCAGCCCCCCAGTCGATACACATTCGAGTGTCAGGCCCAGCCGCGCGATCCGCCGCTCGCCCTCATCGCCAACATCCCGGAGCCTTTCGACCCATCTTCGCGCCTGATCGACCTCCCCTGCGCGGATCGTGATCTCTGCAACGTGGATCATCGGCGGTGTGAAGCTCGGATCGCTTTCCATCACGCGTTCAAAATAGACGCGCGCCGGGTCCGCCATCGGCTTTGCGTTGGGCAGGAGGTGGTAGAAAGTCTCCCCGAGAAGCCCCTCGGCCTCGAGCCAGTCCGGTGCGTCGCGAAGCGCCTGGGTCAGGTGGTGGACTGCGGAGTCGGCCTGCCCCTCCAAGTAGGCATTCACTCCACGTGCGAAGTGGCGATACCGCGGCGGAAGAAGCGAATCGTGCGCCACTGCGCGTCGGGAAAGGTCGAGCGCATCCTCGTAGCGATCCTCCCAGACAAGGGCGGTAGCGCCCTTCGCAGCAGCGAAGACGAGAAGAGAGTCCGCCTCCAGGGCCCGGCGATAGAACTGACTAGCCTGGCCAAAGTTCGATTGGCGGTATGCTCGATCGCCCTGAATCGAGAGGAGCACGGCGGCCGGCTTGCGGTCGGTCAGGGGGCTAAGGTCCACCGCCCGCCCCGGCTCGAGAAGCTGGGTAAGCAGGGGTAGTAGCGCACCAAGCCCCGCCTCGTATACCGGAGTGCCGGGCAGCCCCCACACCGTTTCCTGGCCGAGAACGCGCCCATCATCGGAGGCATGCAGGCGGAGCACGACGGCGGTCGAATCTGCGGTGGGTCGGATCACTCCCGAGACGTAACGAGCCGCCCCCCGACTTCGGGAGATATCTCCGAGCAGGCGGGAACTCGCCCGCCGGGCGTCCCCGCGAACCTCCTCCGGGAGCCACTGCCAGCCGTCGGACCAGGTGAGCGGCTCGGTGTGCTCGAGCGCCGAGCCGATCGCGAGCGCGACGTCCCATCCAAGCCCAGCCACGTCTGCCTGGCCGGAGAGAACGAGGGGGAAAACGACCACTCTTTGGTCGTCGAGTTGCGGGGAGGTGGGTCCGATGAAGGTCGAGCCCCATACGATGAGCGCGGCGACCGACGCGAGAGCGGCCACCGCAGCCCTGGGCCGGCGGCGGACACTGGCGAGAACACCCGGGTCGTCGGACTTCCGCAGCCGCTGATTCAGTCCTCCGCGGACTGCAACCCTGAACTCCTCCGCAGTCTGGAAGCGATCAGCAGGGACCTTTTGAAGACTCTTCTCCAGAACATCGACCAGCCCGCCGGGAACCGCAGGGCGCACGACCTCCAGAGAGGGTGGTCGTTCCGACATATGCTTCGCGACCACAGCTAGAGCCGTTCGACCGCTGAAGGGAGGCTCCCCGGCGAGAGTCTCATACAGCAGGCATCCCAACGAGTAGAGGTCGGACCTGGCATCCACCTCTTGCCCGCCTGCCTGCTCCGGACTCATGTAGGCAGGCGTTCCGGGAACGTGCCCAGTCGTTGTGCGGAATGCGTCCGCCGCGTGATCCACCGCTTGTGCGATCCCGAAGTCCGCCACGACCGGGGATCCATGTAGCAACAGGATGTTGCCGGGCTTTATGTCGCGGTGCACGACGCCCTGTGCGTGCGCATGCTGAAGTGCATCCGCCACTCCAGCCACGAGTTCGACCGCATCCTCCACCGGCAGCGGCCCCTCGCGAATCAACCGGTCGCGTAACGACTCTCCTTCTACGAACGGCATTACATAGTAGAGGAGGCCGTCGGCCTCTCCGGAATCGAAGAGTGGGAGGATGTTGGGGTGGCTCAACCGGCCGGCGATGCTGATCTCTCGAAGAAAGCGATCGGGGAGCAGCTCCGACCAAACAACGGGAGAGAGAACCTTAATGGCTACATCTCGCTCGTGTCGCAGGTCCCGAGCCCGAAAGACAGTCGAGGCCCCGCCACGTCCGATTTCCAGCTCGACATCGTATAGACCGGCGAGCGCGGCCTTGACCCTTCCAAGTATTTCTGCCATTCGATTCGCGGAGGGGCGAAGGTATCGAAACAGAATCGATCAAGAATTGACCCCGTGCGCCACGAACGCAAGAAAAACGCACACGTCTGGCCCGCCCTCCGGAGGCCGCGGCAGTATACCGGGCCGACAGATATTTGCGAGGATCACGCCCGTACCCGAGTTTGATCACGACCGTCAAGCTCCGGGGCTGAGTACCCCCTGCCCTGGGTCGAAACTACTCCGCCTTCGCTCTATCCATGAGAATTCATCCGGACGAGGAATCATGAAGAACTCGATGCGAACTCTGCTTCTCGCCATCACGGTACTCCTGGCCGGTTGCCTGTTGGAGGAGACGAACGAGTCACAGGGCGGGGTCGACACGCCGATACCCACGCCGGAATACACGGTTACAACGGAGCAGACGCACAACCGGTTCAGCAGCACGATCCCTCCGGTGATCACGGTGCCCTCCGGCGCGATCGTGGAGATGTTCACCAAAGAGGCATCCGACGGACAACTCACCCTGAGCTCCGACGTGTCAGCGCTCGCCACATTGGACTTCGATCCCGTCCATCCCCTGACCGGCCCGGTCTACGTCGAGGGTGCTCATCCAGGTGATGTGCTCGCCGTTACGCTTCACGAAATCGAGGTGGGGGACTGGGGCTGGGCCGCGATCATTCCGGGATTCGGATTCCTCGCCGACCAGTTCACCGAGCCGTATCTGAAGACCTTCGTGCTGGGGCCTGATGCCGAGTTCGCTGACTTTGGAAACGGTGTGCGGATTCCGCTGGCGCCCTTCCCGGGGGTCATGGCCGTCGCGCCAGACACCGACTCGATGCTCACGACGATCCCTCCCCGCGCCAACGGCGGGAACATGGACAATCGTCACCTCACCGCTGGCACGACGGTGTACTTCCCGGTCTTCGTCGAGGGCGCACTCTTCTCCATCGGGGACACGCACGCAGCGCAGGGAGATGGCGAGGTCTCCGGCACCGCCGTCGAGGCTCCCATGCGAATCGTGCTCCAACTCGAGGTCGTCGAGGGAGCGCGTTCACTACCCGAGCCACAGTACGAGACGAGCGACTACTACGCGGTCTCCGCCCACGCCACCACCATCGACCAGGCCGCCCGGCGTGCGACGGAGTACATGGTCGCCTACCTCGTCGAGGAGCACGGCCTGGATCGCGCGGAAGCGTACATGCTCACCTCGCTGAGTGCCGACCTCAAGATTTCTGAGGTAGTCGACATGCCCAACGTGCTGGTGAGCATGCACATTCCCAAGAGCGTGCTGGCGAGGTAGTCCCTTCAGGCGTTCCTGGCCGCCAATGAAGCTCGCGCGGCAAAGAGCAGACCCAGCGTGAGCACGTTCAGGAAGAGCACGAAGACATCGGATGGGCCGACCTGATCGGCCAGGGTGAGCACCAGGTTCGCCACGATAACAGCGACCGCCAGGACGAACACTCGCGGGCGCTCCGACCGCACCGCAATCGCGAGATAGGCGAGCACGGCAGCATTCGCGAACATCAGGAATACCGCAGTCCAGCTCGTGGCTGACGGAGTGAGTGTGGGAGAGGTCGGCGATGCAGCGCCGATCCCGAACATGACCCACACCGCCGCGTGCAGCGCCATCAGGGCTTTGGTAGCCCGGACGGTGGGATTATCCGGGGGAGGGGCCTCCCCGCGCGTGGTCGAATTCATCCAAGGACTCCCGAGCAAGCGCTGCCGATCTCCTGGAACCATGCCTTCAAACGACACCCAATTCGGATGCATGGCAAGCCCCACGCTCCTGCGGGCTCGCGTGTGAACCACGCCGCTACCCGGTCACTCGGTGGTCAGCGCTTCCACAGGGTCGATACGGATGGCTCGTCGAGCGGGGATGTAGCTCGCGATGGCGGTAACGATCAGCAAGACGATCGGAACCCCCAGGAACGTTATCGGATCGGTGGTGGAAACCCCGACCAGAAGGCTCGTCGCAATGCGCGTCCCAAAGAAGGCGACCACCAACCCGACCAGGACGCCCATCGCACCCAGCGTGAGGCCCTGCTTCAGGATCAGCCGGATTATGTCGGAGTCGTGCGCGCCGAAGGTGATGCGGACTCCAATCTCCCGGGTGCGCTGCCGAACAGAGTAGGAGATCACCCCGTAGAGGCCGAGCGAAGCGAGGAGCAGGGCCATGCCTGAGAAAATTCCTATGAGCGTGAGCAGGAAGCGGGTCTGGGCCATGGCGTCGTCGACGTAGGAATCCATGAACCGCACTGCAGAAACAGGAATCTCTGGATCGAGCGCAGCCACCTCTCGACGAGCGAGCGGGAGCAGTCCCGCCAGAGTTCCCGCCGTAGCTCGCACGGTCATGGTCGCCGATAGCCATGGAGAGAACCGGAAGGGCACGTAAAGCGTCTCCCTGCCCTCGAAGGCCAATGATTCGCCCCGCACATTCTCCACCACGCCTACGATTCGCATCGGCTCCCGAACGAGGCCGAACTCCTCTGTGCTGAATCTCTCCGCCACCAGCTCCTTCCCTAGCGGGTCGCCGCCCGGCCACACCTTGTCGGCCAACTTGCGATCGATCACCGCAACGTTCAGCGCCTCGGCCTCGTTGTCTGCCCGCTCGATCGTGCGTCCCGCGATAAGGCGAATCCCCATCGCCTCGAAGTACCCAGGCAGAACTGCTTTGTAGTCGGCCTTATTGCTCAGCCATTCCTCTTCGGTGGCGGTCTCCAACCCGTATGAACTGACGGAATATTGATCACCACCGCCCAACGGGAGCGGGGTTACTCCGCCGACGGCCTGTACCCCAGGCAACGCTGCGATACGGTCTGAAAGCTGGTTCATGAAGTCAGCCCGCTGGTCGCGATCGGAGTATGTGAAGAAGGACAAGGGTGTCGAGAAGGTGAGCACGTTTTCAGGATCGAACCCGGGGTCCACATTCCGCAGCTCCGCGAAGCTCCGGACCATCAGTCCAGCTCCAATCAGGAGCACCAACGAAAGCGCTACCTCGGAGACCACGAGGACGGTGCGCACCTTGTTGCCCCTGACCCCGCCCGAATCGCTTCCACGTTCCTTGAGCGCGTTCGCCAGGTTCGGGCTCGCGGCCTTCAGCGCCGGCACGACCCCAAAAATCAGCGCAGAGGCAACCGCCGCCACGAGAGTGAAGAGCAACACCGGGCCATCGATCGCGACCTCCTCGAGGCGGGGGAGGTTGTCTGGGCCCAGCGCGGCAAGCAGGCGTACGCCCCACCACGCCAGGAGCAGACCCAGCAGCGCGCCACCCGTAGCCAGGACGCCACTCTCGGTCAGCATCTGACGGATGATCTGGCCCTTTCCACCCCCCAATGCAGCGCGGACAGCGATCTCTCGACCCCGCGATGCCGCACGAACCAGGAGGAGGTTGGCCACGTTGCTGCAGGCGATGAGAAGCACAAAGCCGACGACGGCCAACAACGACAGCAGCACAGGGCGGGCGTGGTTGACGACGTCTTGATGCATCCCGTTGAGCACGATCTGCATGTTGGTGTTCGCGTGATGCTGGTACTGCTCCCTCAGCCGTTGCGCGAGCGCGTCCATCTCCTCCTGGGCACGCTCGATGGGGACTCCGTCCTTGAGGCGAGTCACCACAGTGAGCCAGGCAGCATCCCGCGCGTTTTCTGCGAAGTTACTCGGGATTACGCGCCACGCGTCGATGTTCGTGGGCATCCCGGCATCTGCCGGCAGGTAGATGTGGAAATCCTCGGGGAGTATGCCGACCACGACGGAGCCGAGTCCGTCCAACTGAATGGTCCGCCCGACGACAGACGGATCACTCCCGAAGCGCCGCTGCCAGAATCCGTACGTCAGAATCACTGCGCCTGGAGCCAAGGTGGCGTTCGGATTCGTAAAGTCGTCGAAGTCGATCGGGGCCGCATCTTCCAGCGTAAAATCCCGCCCGAGCATCGGTGCAACACCGAGGATTTCGAAGATGTTCTCCGAGGTCCACGCCGCCATGATCTCCTCGGCGGGCCCGTCCCCTGTGATCGTCCCCTGAAGGGCGAAGGCCCCGGCAAATCCCTCGAAGAGCGTCGTCTCGTTCCGGTAGTCGAGAAAGTCGGGGCCGGAGACGAGCGAGCGAGACACATTCGTGGCAGGCAAGCGATTCCAGACGAGCACGAGCTCCTCCGGGTCCTCGTAGGGGAGCGGCCGGAAGAGCACCGCATTCGCAACGCTGAAGATCGCGACGCTGCTTCCGATCCCCAGTCCAAGCGTGAGGAGAATTACCGCCGTGAATCCCGGCCGCTTCGCGCATGAGCGCACTGCGTACCGCAGGTCGTCAATAAAAAGTCCCATTAGAGCCTTGCACCACCCCAAATTCCAGATCGTCGTCCATGCGGCGTTTCTGATACCGCCTTCTGCGGCGAAAGTTACACCCACCTGGGGGGAAAACCGAATGGCGGCCCGGCCAAGGCCGTACCGCCATATTCTGGTTCGAAGTGCCGCAGTTGTACTGCGCCGCGCGGGGGCTACCGCTAATCGAGGACGCTCAGTGCAGCGAGGATGTCTTTATTCGTAGGCCGCACTCGGTAATCGATCTCGGTCATCCTCCACCGGATGACCCCCTCTTTGTCGATCACCAGCGTGGTCGGGTGCGGGATCGGTTGCGTTTCGGGCGCCATTTCATTGAAGATGCCGTAGCGATCGATCACTCGATGGTCGACGTCGGTGAGCAGGGTAAAGTCCACCTCGATCTCGTACTCCATCATCACGCGGTCGATCATCATCTTCTGCTTCTCGACGCCGTCCACGGACACCGCGATGATCTCCGTGTTGGCCTTCTGGTCCTCATCCAACAGGTCACTCAGCTCCCCGAGCTGACGAGCACAATACGGTCACCAGTGTCCCCTGTAGAAGACCAGCACCACGTTCTCGCGGCCGCGAAACTCCGAGAGGGTGACCGTCTCGCCCTCATAGGATTTGAGGGTGAAGTCTGGGGCTGTGTGACCCACCTTTAACCGCTCCAGATCAACCCCCGGCAGGTCGAGCCCGTCGTGGGGTCCCAATTCAAACTCCTCCGCGGCGCCCTCGCCACCAATCCACCCACACCCACCGACCCCAATCAGGCCGGCCATCGCAAAGAGGTGTACAATGCTGCGGCTCGGACGCATGTGCACTCGCTTTTCGGTTGACTGCTGAATTTACCTCAACAAGAGGTAACACATCTCGGTGCAAAGAAGTTCACGTGCCCCGATTCGTCGAGTCTGGCACCACCTCCGCGAGCGGTCAACCGCGCGGCGGATTCGGTCCCGCGAGCATCCCACCATCGAGCGTGAGTGCCTGCCCCGTCATGAACGACGACGCGTCAGAACACATCCAGAGTACCCCTTCAGCCACCTCCCGGGAGGTCCCGAAACGCCCGATCGGGTGGAAGCCCAAAGCCCATGTTTCCATATCCGGATCCCCAAACAGACGATCCCCCATCGGCGTCTCGATCACCGCAGGGCATACCGCATTCACGCGGATCTGCTCTGGGGCGACTTCGATGGCCACAGATTTCGTGAGGCCTAGTACACCGTGCTTGCTGGCACAGTACGTCGCGGCAGCAGCAGTACCGATGAGCCCGGCCACTGAAGAATTGTTCACGATCGCACCGCCGCCGCCCTGCTTGCGGAGCTGACTGATCTCAGCCCGTAGACAGAGCCACGTACCCTTGAGGTTGATGTCGATCGTGTGGTCCCAGTCCTCCTCGGTCTGCTCCGTGATCGGCGTCCATGCGCCTTCGACACCGGCGTTGTTGAAGGCACAATCGATACGCCCAAAGCGCTCCACCGCCGCCTGAATCAGGGCATCGACCTGCGCAGCCTGCGAAACATCGGTCTGCACGAACATTCCGTCGCCCCCGGCCCTGCGCACCAACTCAACCGTTTCGTCTCCCTCCACCTGTCGTCGCCCGGCGACTACTACCGAGGCACCCCGGCTGGCAAACAGCACTGCGGTCTCGCGCCCGATCCCCGACGTGCCACCCGTGACTACAACTACCTTCTCCGCGAACTCACTCATGGCTCACCTTTCCGGTGTGTCCGGGGCACCCGCCCCGGCCCGCTCACCCTCTGCGAACAGCGTGCCCTCCGGCCCTCTCATCGACAACGCAGTGGCCCGATCCGTATCCATGTCCATGGTGAACTCGAAGATCACACCAATCTCGATGTTGAAGAGCACGTCACCCCTGTAGAGGCCCGGATTGAAGCGGTTCCCTCCGGCCGGGATGAGATCGATCCACACCTCATCGTCGGCGTGGATCGGGAAGGGCAGCTGGGCGCGCAGATGGCCGTCCTCCGCAAACACCCTTATCCGACCCTCCGCGGGCCACCCAAGGGCCTGGTTGAACTCCAGGTCGTACTCTCCCACGAGGGAGGCGGACCGCTCCTCCTCCACCGTTACCGACTGACTCGGCTCGACCAGAACCTGCATCGCCACCGCCGTTGTGCCCCACTGGAACTGGAGCGTGCCGGCATCGCCAGACACTGCGGGGAACGACCACGTCAGCATCTCGGCGTGGGGAGCCTCCTCGACCTCGGCCGAGATATGGATCTGCTCGCTGGTCGAATCGGGCTTCTGAAAGTGGAACAGATGGGTGTTGGAATTCAGCGTGATCGTGAATCGATCGGGACGTGGGATTGCCCAGACCGAATAGGTGCCGGCCGGTACGGGCACTCCATTAAGGCGGATGTCCTTGTTCACCTCGAGTGTGGTAGCCCAATTAGCACCTGGCAGCCACACGCCGTTCCAGGGAACGAGTGCTCCAAACAGGGTGCGCCCGCGGGCGACCGGCCGAGAATAGTCCAGCGTAATCGTGGTGCCGTCGATGGTCTGCGACGTAACGCCACGTTCGCTGGCCTGGATCTGCGCGGACGCGGGCATTACTCCGAAAGACATCGCCAATACGACGAGCGTCGCCACTCCAAACATACGTAGGCGCATAGTGCCTCCTGGTCTCGTGAATTTCATGCCTTGGGCGATTCGCCAGGCTTTGCGGATAGCATGGCTTGGCTGAGCAGAGTGTCTCAGGGACCACAGCTACGCAAGGATTTCCGCTAGGCGGAGCGTCCGATCTCACCCTCGATCCGTTCCCATTCGGCCATGAGATCGGCGATCTCCTGAGCAAGGCGTGACCGATCGTCTTCCTGCCTTCGCACATCCTCAGGAGGCGTGCGCTCGTAGTACGTCGGTTCACAGAACGCCTGATCGATCTCCCTTACGAGGGCCTCCGCCTCTTCGACCCGGGTGGTGATGGTCTCCCTTCGCGCCAGAAGCTGCTTCTGGCTCATCCTGGGCGCACCCTCCGAGCCACCACCGCCATTCTTGCCGGTGGTTTCGCGCTTCTTCGCCTTCGCCTGACGCTTCTCGCGCTTGGCCTTGAGGATCACCCGGTCTGCGTCCAGATGGTCGTCGCCACAGGCGTGGACGTATTCCTCGTAGCTCCCATGGTAGTCGCGAATCTCGTCCGGCTTGATCTCGACTACGCGGGTCGCAAGCTGCCCCACGAACCACCGGTCGTGCGATACCAGGATGAGCGTCCCCTCGAATCGCTTCAAGCCTTCTACGAGAGCCTCGATCGACTCGAGATCCAGGTGGTTCGTCGGCTCATCCAGCACGAGCACATTGGAGCGCTCGAGCGCGAGTCGTCCAAAAACCAGGCGGGCCGCCTCCCCGCCGGAGAGGGTGCCGAGCCGCTTCTTGGCCTCGTCCCCCGAGAAGAGCATGAGCGCCATATTCCCGCGCACGTACCCAATATCCCGCTCTGGGCAAAAACCCCAGATCCAATCTTCTGCTGTGCGGGTAGCGGGGCTGAGCTGCTCCTTATGGTCCTGGGCGAAGTACCCCACATGGGTCTCGTATCCCCACTCCACCTCACCCTCGTCGGCCTCCAACTCGCCCATTATGATCTTTAGAAGCGTGGACTTCCCGATCCCGTTGGGCCCCATGATCGCCAGCCGATCCCCGCGCTGGATCTCGAGGTCGACACCGTGAAGCACTTCGTTGTCGTCGAAGGCCTTCTTCACGCCCTTGATCTTGATCACGTCGCGCCCGCTGTCACGAACCTGATCGAAGCGGAAGGTGGGGTAGCGACGTGAGCTCGACGGAAGCTCACCCAGGGACTCGGCCTTCTTCTGGATCATGCGCAGCTTGCTCTGCGCCTGCCGCGCCTTGCTCGCCTTGGCTCTGAACCGATCCACGAACTTCTGGTGATGGGCGATATCGCGCTCCCGGCTCGCGATGTCCTTCTCCCGACGCGTCCGCTCCAGCCGCTTCGCCTCGAAGAAGTCGGTGTAGTTCCCTTTATAGGCCAACACGGTCTGGTAGTCGACGTCGAGGATGTGCGTGGAGACGTTGTCGAGGAACCGGTGGTCGTGGGAAATCACGACGACGGGCCCCGCGAACTCCCTCAGGAAGGTCTCGAGCCAGCGAATGGAGAGGATGTCGAGGTGGTTCGTCGGCTCGTCGAGCAGCAGCACGTCGGGCACACTCGCGAGCACCTGAGCCAGGAGCACGCGCAGCTTGAATCCACCGGAAAGTGTGGAGAGCGGATTGCGATGAATCTCGGACGGCAACCCAAGGCCCTCGAGGATGGTCGCGGCCCGCGCCTCGGCGGTATATCCATCGTGACGTTGCACCGTCTCCTCGAGGTCAGAGAACCGGTCGGCATCGAAGTACTCCTCGGCCTTCGCGAGGATCGCCTCCTTCTCGACCATGGCATCCCAGAGTTCGGGATTGCCCATGAGCGCAACCCCCAGGATCTCCTGGTCCTCGAAGGCGAAGTGATCCTGGCGGAGCACACCCAGCCGAAGCCGTTTGGGAATGGAGACGGTGCCCTCGGTCGCCTCGAGATCGCCTGTGAGTACGTTCAGGAAGGTAGTCTTGCCCGATCCGTTCGCGCCGACGAGTCCGTACCGTTCGCCGGCGTTGAGCTGGAACGAGGCTCCGGAAAACAGAATCCGGTCGCCGTAGGCCTTGGAGAGATTGGAGATGGAGATCATGGGGGAAGAATCTATCGTAACTCCCCAAAGACGGTATGCCCGGCCGTCCTCAGTCGATCGACATCCGGTAGATTCTCGTCCGCCGCGAGGCAATCACGTTGAACTTCCGCCAGATACGGTTCACCGAAGTGTTGCTCTCCAGCTCCCGGTTGGTCTCCAGGTATCGGACACCGCGCTTGCGAAGGGCGTCGTACATATTGAGAAGACCTGCGGGAACCAGCGCCGTCGATGCCTCTTCAGGGCGCGCACCCGCGAGGAGGAAGTCGACCGTTTGGGGCCTCCGATACTCACGGAGGATGTGGAACCACCCGAAGGGAAAGAGGCGACCCCCGGCCTTCCTGAAGGCCCGGCTGAGATTCGGAATTCCAATGAAGAACCCCGCCATCTCACCGTCGGGAGTGTACGCTATCATGACGAAGTCCGGATCCAGGAAGGATAGATACTTCTTCGTGTAGAATCGGGTCTGTGCCTTGGTGAGTGGAACCACCCCATACAGCGGCTCGAAGGCGCTTTCCAGCACATCCCAGAGCTCGTCGGCCTTCGAGAGCAGCTCCTTCCGGGACTTGTGTTGGACGATCGAATAGGGGAGTCCTTCGGTCAGCTTGGGGCGGAGACGCTCGAGAAAACGAACGGGTTCGCTGATGTCCATGCGAAATTCGACATAGTCCGCGTCCTTCTCGAGGCCAAAGTGCTCCAGTAGCGAAGCGTAATAGGGGTACTGGTAGCTGCCGCTGATGGTGGGGATCTGATCGAAGCCCTCGATCAGAATTCCCCCTGGGTCGAGGTCCGAGAATCCATGAGGACCGGTCATCTCAACGGAACCCTGAGCCTTGGCCCACTCACGGACCGTGCCGAGGAGGGCATCCGCCACCCGCTGGTCATCGATGCATTCGAACCATCCGAAGCGCACGACCTTGCGACCGCGCTTCTCCTCTTCGAGCGGATTGATGATCCCGCAGATGCGCCCAACCACCTTGCCCTCTACCTCCGCGAGGAACAGTCGCACCTGCGCGACATCGAAGGCGGGGTTCTTCCTGGGGTCGAAGTACGCAACCTCATCCCCAAGGATCTGGGGCACGTGGAACGGGTGATTCTTATAATGGCTGAAGCCGAATCGCACCCAGCGCTTTCGCTCGGAGCTGCCCTGGGCCTCGCGGATCTCTACCTTCATGCCCCATCCGAGGGCTTGGCGAGCTTATTCGCGATCCATACGGTGCGGAAAATCGCGGTACCCACAGTTCCCACGGCAATAAGCCCGATCACGGGTAGGAGAAGGGTGCCCACCTCCCCCGATCCCCATCTGGCCGATACGGTGGGATCCAGGAGTCCTCCAAACCCGAGGAGGAGCAGGCGTTCGGCCCGCTGCATGATCCCGTATTTGCAGAACACGCCCTGGCTCTCGCCCCGAGCCCGAGCGTAGCTCACGAGAAGCGAACCCCCCAGAGCCACAACCACGACCAACACGCCGAGTTCAGACGGCTGGAACAGGACTGCCAGACCCGCGAACGCCCCGAACTCCGCGAATCGATCGAGGGTGGAGTCGAGGAATGCGCCTCGTGCGTCGGCCACTCCGAGCGCCCGTGCAATGCGGCCGTCGAGGACGTCGGCGATCCCACCGAGCAACACACCCCAACCCCCGAGTGCGACATGGCCGGTGGCAAACGCAGCACCTGCCGCACCCCCGAAGGCAACCCCGAGGAGGTTGAAGAAGGTCGGCCCGAGCCCGAGCGCGATCGACACCCGTACCACCGGATGAGAGAACCAGTAGAACCAGGCACGGAGAAAGGAACCAAGCACAAAGGACCCGTGGCCCTTGGAAGCCAGCGTGTCAGGCCGGTTCCGTGCTGCGCTGAGGGCGTAGATTGGCATCGTCAGGATGGCAAACCCCAACACGCCAACGAGCACCTTCAAGTCTGTCGCCAAGTCTCCTCCGTTGCCGTCGCGCTCTGCTGGAAGCCTATGTGGATCGCTGAAGGTAGCATCTGCCCCGGTGCCCGTGCAGGACAACGGCCATCGCCGGCCGCAGAGTTAGCGCCCTGAGTCATGAATTCGGCCCATCACCGTAGCGCGCCCGCGCGAAGCAACCTCCACAACACCCTCGGACCGTTGAGGATCGGATGCCGTCGCATAGAGGGAGTGACTTCGATGACGACCCCCGAATGCCGTGACACCTTCCACGCGATGTAGTCCACCCCGTTCTCAAATGTGAAGACCGCCTTCATCAGGCGAAGAATAGAGAGCATCCGGCCCTGCCAACGCCGAAGGCGCCATCGGCGAATAGCACGGCGGCGATCCCTCGGACTCACGGTGGGGCGGTACCACGCATCCCGAACCACCTGCATTCGATGGCCAAGCCCAGGAGCCGCCCGCTCGGTGAGCCGCTGATAGTCATCAAGGTTCAGGTCGGTCAAGACGCGCGCCCGGTCCTTCTCGGCCCGCAGCTCGGCCGCATAGGCAAGGGTGAGCCCCTCGATCCAGAGAGTCCTCGCATCGAGCTCTCCGTCGGGAACCGCAGACAGCGTCTCCCGCAGAAAGGTCATGACCGCCCGCGCCATGCCGTCATGAATACGGGCTCGACTGCCTTCGTCCCGCGCATAGATGAGCCGCGCAGGCTGGGCGAACCGGGCCCAGATGTACGAATGAAACCAGGTGGACGTGCCCTTCTCGAAGTCATCCATCGAGATCACCGCATACTTGGTCCGAAGGCGGGTATGGCCATGGTCCGCCTCCAGATAGAACACGTTGGGAGGCAGCAGAGCGTTCGCAAACCGATAGAGACGGCGCCGGTACGCATTCTCGTAGCGGTCGACCACCGCGTAGAAATCCACGATCCCATCGGTCGGGTCATTCTTATGGAGGCAGGACCCATAGAGGATGACGCCCTCGAGTGATCCCCCCAGCCGCTCGCGAATGGACTCCACGAGGGGAGACAGCTCTTCGGGGACGCTACGCGCAGATTGGAGGGCTACCTCTGAAACCAGACCGTCGGGAGGGGAATCCTCCACAGGAAGCGACGCTGCGCTCATGGTCTGAGAGCCGAGAACGCCTCGCAGATTTTGTCCATCTGGTCCGGCGTGTGTGCGGCGCTCACACTACATCGGATCAGGGACTGACCCCCTGGCGTCGCAGGCGGCAACATGAGGTTTACGTAGACCCCGTGGCCGACCAGGCCATGCCAGAAGGTGAGTGCTTCATGAGGAGTTCGGAAGCGAACCGCGACCACTGGACTCACATCGGGGCCCAGGGAGTATCCGAGCTCCTCGAGCCGGGAATAGAGGCGACGCGCGTTCTCCCACAGTCGTGTCCTCAGCTCGGGACGGGACCGGAGCACTCTTAGGGCCTCCCGAGTGGAGGCGACCACCGTCGGCGCCGGGGACGCCGTGAAGATGAACGGCCGGCTACCGTAGCGCACAAGCTCGAGCTCGGGGTGCGGGCTTACGCAGAAGCCACCCACGCTGCCGAGGCTCTTGCTGAAGGTCCCAACGATGAAGTCCACCTCTGAGGCGGTCCCGGTTTCTTCGGCGAGGCCGCGCCCTGTCGCTCCGAGTACCCCCAGGGAGTGGGCTTCGTCGACCATCAGGGAGCATCCATGCCGCTTCGTGACCTCGACGATCTCCGCCAACGGCGCAACGTCGCCAAGCATGCTGTAGATGCCTTCGACCATGACGAGAGTTCGCGAGTTCCGGTCGCGGAGACGGGCAAGCCGCTTCTCGAGGCTTTCCGTATCGTTGTGGCGAAAACGCAAAATGTCTGCACCGCTCAGCCGGCATCCGTCGTAGATACTCGCGTGACAGTCTGCGTCGATCATCGCCACGTCCCCCGGCCCAATGAGTGCCGTGATCATACCGAGGTTTGCGAGGTACCCTGCCGAGAAAACGATCCCCGCCCTGCACTCATAGAAGTCTGCCAACTCACGTTCCAACGCCATGTGGGGGGCGTAGGTGCCGTTGGCCATCCGGGACCCCGTCGTCCCGGTTCCGGCCTCGTCGAGTGCGTCGTGAGCCGCCTGAATACATCCCGGATCGAATGTGAGGCCCAGGTAATTGTTCGTCCCCGCCATCACAACACGGCGCCCCCCGATGACCGCCTCCGTAGCCGAGCAGAGCTTCTCTACGGGCACGCCGAACGGATCGTCGACGCCACCCTCCAGTAGCTCGTGTCGAGCTTCAGCGAGCGCACCCAGGCGGTCCAGCAGAGACATCAGCCGTCCTCGACGATGCGGTGGACGAGGCTCGCGAGTTGCCCCGGCGTCTTGACGTCAGCCAAGGCGTTCAACGGAACGGAGAGGTCGAATTCGTCCTCGATCTCCAGGACGATGTTGATCACGGTAGTAGAATCCAGCCCAAGCGTCCCGATCAGATCTGTGTCTTCCGCCACCTCGATCGTCGGTGGGGCCAGGGGCCGAAGGTGTATGAACAGCCGCTCGAGGATTTCGTCGTAGGTCTTCATGGTTCTCCGGAGTCCGAATCAACGAACGAAGGGCCGGCGAGTCCGCAGCGCGAGGGACAGGTCTACCTGGGGCCTCCACCCGAGCGCCTCCGTCAGAGGTGCGTTGTCGCACACCCAATTCGGATGCCGCAACTCACGCACCTTCCCCGGCGTCAGCATCGGTTGCCGCCCGGTCATCCGTCCCACGCCAACCGTGACCCCGGACAGCAGATGGAGGAGTGACTTCGGAATCCGAACGCACCGGATCTTCCGGCTCCACGCCTCTTCTGCGGTCCGAGCAATCAAGGGCCAAGTATACCCTCCCGCCGTACCATCGTGAAGCTCGAAGGTCCCGCGAATCGGCTCCGTGTGCTGCACCCAGGCGACCACTGCACTCACGAGATCTTCTACATGAAGCAGCGTCAGGCGGGCCTCCTGAGGCCCAAGCACCGGCAAGATCCCCCTTCGCATTATCTGAAAGAGCGGCAACATCTCCTGATCGCCCTCTCCGTACACGGCAGTGGGACGGAAGACCGCGACGGGGAGTCGAGGTGAGGCACGCTCAGCAAGGAGCTCCTCCCCACGTCGCTTGCTTGCGGCGTACCACGAGAGCGTCGGCTCCCGGGCCGCCAGCGATGAGATGAGGAGAAAGCGGGTGGATGGTGCCTGCTCGACCGCGGCAGTCGCGAGCCGTTCAGTTCCGAGGGCATTGACCTCTTCGAAAACGTCGCTGGATGCGCCCCGGACCGCACCGCCACAGTGGACGACTGCGTCTGCGTCCCGTACGAGCTCGGCGAGGGCGTCTGGATCGCTGAGGTCCCCGCGCACCCACTCTACATCGGGGTCGGCCTGATCAGCGGGCAGAGCTCTGCGGCTGAGCGCACGCACTCGTAGACCGACTCGGGTGAGACCGGTGGTGAGGTGCCTTCCGATGAAGCCTGTTGCACCGGTGAGTGCAACGAGACGGGTCATGCCCTACCCGCGGCCTCTGGTACGGCGTCCGCTGGGCTCCATCCCGCTCGAATCAGGAATCCCCGCTTCGCCTCCGACCGCGACAGCTTACCCGAAGACGTCTTTGGGAGCGTCCTGGGGGGGACCATCTCCACGTAGCATTGGAGTCCGAAGTTAGCGTACACGGCCCCCTTGATGCTCGATACGAGCTCCTTCCGGGCATCCTCATCCGAAATCCGGCATTGAACCACCATCACGGCCAGCTCACCCCCCTGGGGATCGGTGACCGCGAACGCGGAGCTGTCGCCGATTCTCACCTTAGGCTGTTCCTCGGCCAGATGCTCCAGGTCCTGCGGCCATATGTTCCGGCCGTTGATGATGATGAGATCCTTGGTGCGGCCCGTCACAAACAGGCCATCCTCGGTCATGTAGCCCAGGTCGCCCGTCTCGAGCCATCCGTCCTCGCCGAGAACCTCACGGGTCGCTTCGGCGTCTTCGAAATATCCGCTCATCACGCTCGGTCCGCGGAGCCGGATCCGGCCCGTCTGTCGATACCCGAGCTCGGCACCGGTGTCATCGCAGATGATGACCGCGTGCCCCGGTAGCATCTCGCCACAGTTCACAATCTCACTCACGGACTCGGTTTCGGGCCCGGCGAGCATAGCAAATCCACCGGACGCCATCGAGTCGGCATCGATGCGTTCGGAGCGCACCCCCTGGGACAGCGGCGAGAATGCAACCGCGAGGGTTGCCTCCGCCAAACCGTAGCAAGGCAAGAATGCTCGTCCGTCGAAACTTGCGGCCTTAAGGCTCTCTGTGAATTTTTCCAGAGCCGCAGGGCGGATCATCTCAGCCCCCACCCCTGCGATACGCCAGCTGCTCAGATCCAACTCGCTCGCCGCTTCGGGGCGAAGTCGTTGCTCACACAGCTGGTAGGCGATCGGCGGACCGAACGCGATCGTGCCCCTGTTCCGGCTGATAAGTCGTAGCCATGTCAGTGGCCGCAACGCAAAATCCCGCGTCCGCATGTAGTCCACGGAAAGCTGGGATACCATCGGCCCGAGGAGGAATCCAACCAGCCCCATGTCGTGGTAGAACGGAAGCCACGAAACACACCGATCCCCCCGCCGAACCGCGAGCCCCTTGCGCACGATCCCACGGAGATTGCTCATCGCGGTCGCTTCGTCGATCACGACACCCCGAGGGAAGCTGGTGCTTCCAGATGTGAACTGGAGGTAGGCGACCTCATCGGGCGCGGTAGCCCGAAGCTCCACGTCCGCCTCCGGCAAGGCGTCGAGTTCATCCATGTCGTGCGTGGGAAGCCACGGAGTGTCTTCAACGGCTTCGCGTAGGAAGGGCAGGAACTCGGAAGACGCCACCGCCATCGCGGGACGGGTTGCGCCGAGGAGGCCTCTCAACTGTCTCACGTAGGCCTCGTGACCGCCGAGATTCAACGAGATCGGCAATGCAATCGGAATCAGCCCAGAGTACTGGCACGCGAAGAACACCACGGCGAAATCCGATTCGGTCTCGGCGATCGCCGCAATCCGGTCACCCCTGGAAAGGCCACTACCCAGTAGCTTGCGAGCCAACGTGCGTGCACGCGTCCTCAGCTCACGGTAGGGGATGGCCTCCTTCAAACGACCACGCGAGTCGTAGAAATTGAATCCGGTGTCGCCCTTCGAAGCGTAGTCCAGCGCCTCGGCCAGACTCGAAAAATCGGCTAGACGAGTCGGTAGGTCGTGATTTGATGGGGTGGGTACGATGTCCAAGCAACAAGCATCACTGCTCATATTTTCTTCCCGGTGTGGAAACGCGCCATTTGGAGGGATGGCTTCGCGCTCCCGGCCTACATTCCTGCCACGCCACCAACCAAGGAGGCGCGACATCCAATTTGCCCCCTCCAAAGGGAAAAAGTCCAAGAAAAGTTCCGAATGACGGTCCCATGGGACGAGCACATATTATTGTACCCCAACGAGAACAACCGTAGAATGTTCCTTTTCGGGAAGACAGGGCCTCATTCACCAGACCCATACGCATTCCCCGCGAATTGCGGTGCTCTGCAACCCCCGAAGCGGGCGCCTGCAGGGTCGGTTGGAGGCCGTGCGGTCGCTAGGCCGTGAAATCGCTCCGGACACCTACCACGAGGCCAGCACCCCCGGTGAGATCGCCTCAGCACTCCTGGAAATCGGTCGCGGCCACTGTGACGTGCTCGGCATCGTCGGTGGGGGCACTGTGGATCGCGGCCTGCAGACACTCCGAGCGCTTCATCACCCGCAGGGGGGCGGTGGCACCCGGGTGAGGCGCCCGATGCTCTGTGTCGAACGTCCCGACCACGAACCCCTGTGCGGGATGTTCTTCGGAACCGCAGTCATCTCAGACGGCGTCCAATTCTTCCAGCAGCGTCTCCGAGGACTCCCCAGGCCTGGGGAAAGGACCTCGATCCTCTCGGTGA
>JAZDDA010000074.1:0-2332 GCA_036679625.1 Gemmatimonadota bacterium
GTACGAACGCACGGTTGCGTACGAGTTCAGGGGGCCGAGAAAGCTCGGCGATCTGATTCGGGATCAGGTTCTGGCGAGCACCGACGTGCCTCAGGGATATTCGGTCACGGCCTCCGAGGGTTGGCGCTGGAGCATTGAGCAGCGCAACCAGGTGTACTTCGTGCTCACGGTGTCGATTCTCCTGATCTACATGGTCACGGCCGCGCTCTTCGAGTCGCTTCGGCAACCGATGGTTGTGCTTCTGACGGTGCCGATGGCGCTCATCGGCGTCTTCATGATTTTCTTTTACACCAACGCATCGTTCACCCGCGAGGCGTACATCGGGGTGATCATGATGGGCGGAATTGTGGTCAACAACGCCATCCTCCTTATCGATCACATCAATCGCGTGCGGCGGGATGGCACGCTGGAGCGTGTTCGACCGATCCTGATGACCACGGCAACCACGGTGCTCGGTCTGCTCCCGTTGGTGCTCTTCAGCACCTCGGCAGACGCCAACATCTGGAACGCGCTGACGTACGCGCTCATCGGGGGGCTGATCTCTTCGACGATCTTCGTGCTCACCACGACACCGGCGCTCTACCTGCTCTTTGAGCGTGGCCTGGCGAAGGAGCGGGGCTTTACAACCGTGGCGTGATTGGGTTCTCTATGGCCATGTCGATACGCGTCCGCTTTCCCCCATCGCCCACGGGGTACCTCCATGTTGGGGGTGCCCGCACGGCCCTGTTCAACTGGCTCTTCGCTCGAGGGGCGGGTGGCACATTTGTGCTCCGCATCGAGGATACCGACCGCGAACGTTCCAAGCCCGAGCACACGGAGGCCATCCTCGACTCCCTGAGGTGGCTCGGGCTCGATTGGGATGAGGGACCGTATTTTCAGAGCGATGGGGTGGAGCGACACCGCGACGAGGCCTTGCGGTTGCTCGCCGAGGGAAAGGCGTTCAGAGACTTCACGACCCCCGAGGAGGCCGCACGCCTTCGGGAGGCCGCAGGCGGCATCGTCGATCGTCGTGGGGCCAGGTCGCGAGCCGACGCCATCGGTATCGAGGATTCCCAGGCGAGGGCCGACGCCGGGGAGGCCTTCGCGATTCGATTCCGTGTGCCCGACGGCGAGACGGTGTGGAACGACCTCGTCCACGGGGAGACCCGGTTCGCCAACGACGACATCGACGACCTCGTAATCCTGAGGAGCGACGGAAGCCCGACCTACAACCTCGCGGTGACCTCCGACGACGCGCACCAGCGGATCACACATGTAATCCGTGGAGACGACCACCTCTCGAACACCCCCAAGCAGATCCTGCTCTACCAGGCGCTCGGAGAGTCGGTGCCCGTCTTCGGGCACGTTCCGATGATTCTCGGTTCCGACGGAAAGCGACTCTCCAAGCGGCATGGGGCGACGGCGGTAGGGGAGTACGATCGCGAGGGTCTACTGCCCGAGGCGATGGTGAACTTTCTCGCGCTCCTGGGCTGGAATCCCGGAGACGAGCAGGAGGTCATGACCGTAGACGAGTTGATCGAGCGCTTCTCGATGGAGCGGGTGCTCAAGAAGAGCTCGGTCTTCGATCTGAAGAAGTTGGACTGGATGTGCGGCCAGCACTTCAACCGCAAACCGGCGGACGAGCTCGCGCCGCTCTTCGAGGGTGCACTCGTAGAGGCCGGGCTGACGACGCCCGAGGCGTTCGAGGCCGATCGGGAGTGGTTCCTGCGGCTGGTCGACCTCCTCAAGACGAGGGCTCGGCGGATTCCCGATCTGGTGGATCTCGCGAGGCCGTTTCTTCAGGAGGAGCCCGAGCTGGACGAGGCGGCCGTCGCGAAGCACTGGCTTCGAGACACCGAGACCACGGTCGAGGTCCTGACCGCATTTCGGGAGCGCTTGGCGGAGACCGACTGGTCGCTCGAGGCTCTAGAGGCGGAGATCCGTGGGTACGCCGAGGAACGCGGCGTTGGCGCCGGACGGGTGATCCATCCCCTTCGCGTGGCGGTTACGGGGCGAGAAAACAGCCCTGGAATTTTCGAGGTTCTAATGTTTATTGGGAGTAAACAAACGGTTACCAGGCTTGATAAAGCGCTTGGTTACTTGGATAGTCTCGGAAACACCTGATTCTCGCCAGCCCCTCTTTTTGAAAAAAGTTCTTTCTTGACACCTCGGGAAGGTGCAAATTAGGATATGCTTCCGCGACAAACGATGCGGAGCGACCGAAACCGACCTGTTCACTCGTTCGTGGGGCCGCCGAAATGGCACTTTCCCTTAGCGCAATCGAGCGCAAGATCCTGGACTACATGGTCCAGTACCTTCGCGCGAACACCTATCAGCCGTCGATTCGCGAAAT
>JAZDDA010000075.1:0-138819 GCA_036679625.1 Gemmatimonadota bacterium
TCGTGGAGGGAGTCCGTCATCTGCTCGACCGGAGGTGGCACGAAGCGAGCCGTGTCGGGCGATGGTCCACCGATCCAGTTCTGGGATCGGCGAAACGCACCGGGAGTCTTCGTCGGCTCTCCCCCCCGCACGCCCGTCATGAGCCTCTCGTGAATCTCACAGATGAGGCGAAGTGAAAGCGGCAGGGTCTTCACCCGCTCGAGCCCATAACGGAGCGCGTCGATGTAGTTCGCGATCTCTCGCACATCAACCCGGCGGTCGCCGCGTTCGAGCTGCACCTCATACTCGAGGAGGTCGACGAGCGATGCCTCGATTCCCTCGATCTGACTCGATAGTACAGCCTCGCGCCGGACAAACATGTAGACGAACAGATCGGGATCTCGGAGGATTTCCGCTGACCCCACCAGCCGACCAAGAGCGAGGGTGGCCTTATCGATCAGCTGGGCAAGCGAAGCCAGCCGGAGATCGGTCGGTGGGAATGGGCTGGGAATGAACGCCTCGAAACCGCCCACCTGCCTACTGAGGGTTCCAGCGCGAGACGAGCGGCCGATCGTCAAAGAAGAAATCCAGATGAAGGTTATGAGAGGAGGATGTTCTTATAAGAAAGATGGTCTAATCTCATGAGAACGCAATCCTCTAATAAGGATTTCTATCCCGGGCCGTGGCGCCGCGCCCTAGCCCTCCTGGATGTCCGCCTCCCAGGTCACCTCCACCGCACCCTCCAGGCTCTTGGCCGTCGGGCACTTGCTCACGTGGGTCTCCAGCGCCCGATTGAGCTTGTCCCTCGGGGCCTCCGGGGGTATCCGCAGCGTGTACAGCATATGAATTCGCGTGAGCACGGGGATGCCGTCGACGAGTTCGTTGTACCCCTCGACCTTCGCCCGCATATGCTCCGAAGACAGCTTGATCCCGCGCACCTCCAGTGCGCCATTTAGTGTCCCGAGTAGTCAGCCACCGGCGGCAGCGACCACGTAGTCGACCGGTAAGGGGAGCTCGGGTTCGGAGTCGAGGCCTACGTAAAACGGTTCGTTCATTCGTTCCTCTCATCATCGGAGGGCTTCGCCTTGAAGCCTGAGCATTCGAGAACCGGCAACGGCGGATACTTCATGAAGCTCGCATCCTCCGCCGACAGCTTACAAAGGTAGAACACCGAACCTCGTCGGTTGGGCACCTCCCGAAGGTACACGCACCTGCGACAAAGGCCGACGTCTATCGTCATCCGCGGATCCCCAGGAGTGCGACCTGGCGCTCGGGATCGCCTCTTCGGTGGGAGAAGAACCCTTCGCCGCCGCACAGCGTGCACTGCTCGGATATCGAAACGTTTTCGTCGATCAGCCCGAGCGAGGCGGCCTGTCTGGTGAGTACAGCGCGAACGTCCACCGAGGTGGGCGCCTCAGGCACTGCCTCGCCCAACGCCTCGAAGACCTCGGGTCCCACCTCGTAACACTCGCCGCAGATCGCGGGCCCAAGGTGAAGGTGCAGCCGCCCCGGCACCGCGGCCACCTGGGTGCGGAGCAGCTCCACGCCCCGGGCTAGAATTCCCGCAGCGACTCCCCTCCACCCGGCATGGAGGAGCGCGATGGCATGGTGGTCTGGATCCACCAGGTACACGGGCACACAGTCCGCAACGGTGACCGCGAGCAGCACTCCGGGCTGCTGGGTCAGGTGTCCGTCGGCTGGATCAGCGTCGTCGTCGATCCCCTGGATAGGGTCGCGGTGAACGACGATCCGGCTCTCGTGGATCTGCCTCGCAAGCACGGCCCCATCGAACCCCGCCGCTGCGAGCACCTGCTCCCAGCGATGATCCACCGCGGGTGATGGCGAGTCGCTCGCACGAGCGAGGTCGAACCGGTCGCGTGGAGCACCGGAGGCGGTGATGCCGGCAAAGAGCCAGGGGAAGCGGCTTTGCCAGTGAGGGAATTCCTGGATGGGGAGGTCGGGCGAAGTCATGGCCCAATGGTAGGTCGACTCCCAGTCGGTGCAAGCGCAAAGGGCCGGGCCCGGCGAGACGCCAGACCCGGCCCGAAGCCGCTATGTGGTGGGGGTTACTCAGCTCCCACCGTTGTCATCGTCATCGCTGTCATCGTCTCCGTCGCGATCATCATCCCCGAAGACGTCGATGGAGTTCTCAATGTTGTCCTCGACCAAACTCTCAAACTCATTGCCCTTGTTGGCGGACTCCGGATCGATCAGGCTTCCATCCACGTTCACGAACCAGGTGGAGACGTCGACCGAAAGCGTCAGGTTGATTGGTCCTGGTCCGTCCATACCGGGCACTTCGAGCGCCGGATTCAGATTCATCTCCTGATCTTCGTTCAGGTCCTGCAGGAACAGGAACGCCTCACCGTTGAAGGTCCCCTCCACCCGGATGCTCACGTCCTTGAATTCGGGGTGGTCGAGCAGGAACTCGATGTCCTCCGAGGAGTCGTCTTCCGGCTTGTGAATCTCGAATTCGAGCTCATCGTAGACACCATCCGGCACCACGATCGAGAACGACATCGCTGTCGACCCATCGAGCGGAAGGTCGGCCAGGAACGGCCCGACCTCGAACTCTTCGCAATCATCGTTGTCGCCTGAGGAGTCATCCTCACAGATCTCGAACTGACGCTTGAGCTCGATCTCGCGGACAACCATCTGCACGCGATCAATCACGAGCACGTCGCCGTCGACATTCTGAGTGATCACGCCCTGCGGGCCATCGAAGGAAACCGCAGCCGCTGGCGCCTGAGGTACGAAGAACGAAAGGCTGACCGCGGCCGTCTCCGCGTTAGGGCCGAGGCTGGCCGAGTCGCTGCACGCTACTCCAAGGATGCTCAGCGCGAGCACCGACCTGAGGTTGATGGACCGGGGGATCTTCATTTTACCACTCCTGAACTCTACCGCATTCTAAAGAGAACTTCAGCGTTGATGCGGTGAGGAAATGCAAGGCGTGTGCCACCCGGGGTTAAGGGCTGCTCCGGCTCCGAAAGTCCCGTAGAATGGGGCGGCACCGGCGATGCGCGGGATTTGGGCGGAGGTCAGGGCGAGCCACGAAACGATCCAGCGTGGTACGAAACGCAACAGGCCGGGCCCAGCATGACGCCAGACCCGGCCCGAAGCCGCTAACCGATGATGGCAGTTTAGACGATGGGGTCGTCGTCGTCCACACCGTCGCGGTCGTCATCCTTGAAAGCGTCGATGGAGTTCTTGATGTTCTCCTCGACGAGTCCTTCCAGATCGTTACCAACGTTGGCAGACACGGGATTGATCAGGAACCCGTCGCCGTTCACAAACCAGGTTTCCACGTCGATCTCGAGCGTCACGTTGATCGCGCTCGTTGTAGCATCGACGGTAACCGGCGGAAGCAGAGCAATCTCCTGCTCCTCGTTCAGGTCCTGCAGGAACACGAACGCCTCACCGTTGAAGCTCCCCTCAACGCGGATGCTCACACCGTCGAAGTCCGGGTTGGCGAGGAGGAAGTCGACATCCCTCACATCGTCGCTCGGCTTGTGGATGGTGAAGTCGACCTGGTCGTACGTCCCATCAGGGACCACGACCGAAAAGGAGGTCGCCATCGTACCGTCGAGCGGCAACTCGGCCAGGAACGGACCGGTCTCGAACTCCTCACACTCATCGTTGTCGCCCAGGAAGCTGTCGTCGCAGACCGAGAACTCACGGTGGAGCTCGATCTCGCGGATGACCATCTGCACGCTCGTCAGGGTGAGCGTGTTCTGCCCGTCGTTCTGCTCAAGGACGCCCTGGGGGCCACCGATCGAAGCCTGCGCCTGCGCCTGCGCCTGCGGAACCGAGAACGACAGCGTGGCCGTTGCCGTATCGGCATTCGGGCTGGTGGAATCGCTGCACGCCACTCCAAAGAAACTCAGCGCGAGCACTGTGAACAGACTGATCGAACGTTGCATCTTCATCTTATTCTCTCCTGCGGCAGACACCTCCAGAAAAACTTCAGAATATGTAGGGGAACTGAGCAAGGCCTGTGCCAACCACAAATGTCACCATATTCAGGGCAGACACTGGAGATCAGGCCGGTGACGGAACAGCGTATCGTGCAAATAGTACCAACCTATTGCAAAACGGTTCACCATCAGCAGAAACGCGAAGGGCCGGGCCCGGCGAATCGCCGAACCCGGCCCGAAGCCGCTATCTGCCGAGGTTTGCTCAGCCGATGCTGCCGTCGTCGTCCACGCCGTCGCGGTCGTTGTCCTCGAAGGCGTCGATGGAGTTCTTGATGTTCTCCTCGACGAGACCCTCGAGCTGGTTCCCCTTGTTCGCGGAAACCGGGTCAATCAGGCTTCCGTCGGTGTTTACGAACCAGGTTGCAACGTCGATGGAGAGTGTGACGTTGATCGGACCGGTGACGCCGTTCGGGCCGCCGATCTCCAATACGGGAAAGAAGGCCCTCTCCTGATGCTCGTTCAGGTCCTGCAAGAACACGAACGACACACCATTGTAGGTACCCTCTGCCCGAATGCTCACACCATCGAAGGTTGGGTTATCGAAAAGGAAGTCGTTGTCCTCTACCGCACCGTCGGTCGGCATGTGGATATCGAACTCGATTTCGTCGTACCTGCCATCAGGAATTGCGATCGAGAACGGCGTCGACAGCAGCGGTCCCGTTCCCTCGAGCACCATATCAGCCAGGAACGGGCCGACCTCGAACTCCTCACATGCGTCGTCAAGATTGTCGTCACAAAGCTCGAACTCTCTCTTGAGCTCGATCTCGCGGATGACCATCTGCACGCTCGTCAGGGTGAGCGTGTTCCCAAACGCGTCGGACTGGTCCATCGCGCCCTGGGGGCCACCGATCGAAGCCTGCGCCTGCGCCTGCGGAACAGAGAACGACAGGCTGACCGAAGCGGTACCTGCATCCGGACCGGTTGAGTCCGAATCGCTGCACGCCGCTCCAAAGAAGCTCAGCGCGAGCACAGTCAAAAGATTGATCGAACGTTGGGTCTTCATCTTATTATCTCCTTTTTGACCGAAACCCGACGGGCCGGTCTAGAGCGTTGAGGTGCCGCACCATTTTTTGGGCGTCGCCTCCAAAAGAACTTCAGAACGTGCCGGTAAAGGAGGCACAGCGCGTGCCAACGCGCAGAAAACGCCCTTTTTCTGTGTAGTTACAAGGCTTCCGGCGACATTCACCTCTCCAGAGGACCCGTCTGTGGCCTGGTCCATTTCGTTCCACCTGGCCGTGGGCTGGTCCAAGTCGTCACCGGTTGTACTGGATGGCTTGATTCGTGACGCCAGAGGGTCCCGCTAGCGCGGTTTCTTCATACCTTTGTGGCTATGGATACAAGTCCCTTCGACAGTCAGAACGCTGGGTACGCCCAGGCGATGTACGAGGAGTACGCTCGCAACCCGGAGTCCGTGCCCGCAGCCTGGCGTGAATTCTTCGAGCAGGGCACTGGAGTGGCCTCGGAGGCCGGCCTCCTGATCCCGGATGGACTCGCCGGGGGAGTCGCCCTGGCCGTCACTGCCAGCCCGTCGGGAACCCAGATCGAGGCTGTCCGAGCGGAGGCAGCGCTGGCTCGTGCGGAATCTGATTCGATGCGGGCGCTGCTTCATGTGGTCGCCCGTGCGGCGTACTTCGCCCAGGCCTACCGCGACCACGGACACCAGTTGGCCAACATCGATCCGCTCGGGTCGGCGCCACCCGGACACCCGCAGCTCGACCCGTCGTTTTTTGGGACCAGCACGGATGAGCTTCAGGAGGTTCCGGCGAACCTCGTGCTCTTCAACAGCCTCGAGGGGGAGACCCTCCGAGAGGGGCTGGACCGCATGCGCGACATCATGGGCGGACCCATTGGGTACGAATTCGAGCACCTGGAGGATGCGGCGGTGGTCCGCTGGCTCTGGGACAGGGTCTCTCAGGGGACCTTCGCCCAGCCGCTCAAGGACGACGAGAAGATCCGTGTGCTGCAACGGCTCGCCGAGACGGAGGGGCTCGAGCAGTTCCTCCATAAGGCGTACCTTGGGCAAAAGCGGTTCTCGCTCGAGGGCTGCGACATGCTCGTGCCGATGTTGGATGAGGCCATCTCCGGGACGGCGGCGGCGGGCGGGCACTCCGTGGTTCTCGGCATGGCCCACCGTGGCCGTCTCAACGTGCTCGCCCACACGGTCGGTATCGGGTACGCCGACATCCTGCGTGAGTTTGACGGAGTTAGGACGAAGGGTGCACTCAAGGTAGAGGGCACGGGGGATGTGAAATATCATCACGGAGCCGAGGGCGAGCGTGCCCTCCCAGACGGCTCAACGGTGACGGTCCACCTCGCTCCAAACCCGAGTCACCTCGAATTCGTGAATCCCGTGGTTGAGGGCATGACACGAGCACTCCAGTTCGACGGTGGCTCTCGTGAGTCCATTCACGACCCGCACTCCGTCGTACCGATCGTCATCCACGGCGACGCAGCGTTCGCCGGTGAGGGCGTCGTCGCCGAAACGCTCAACCTCGCACGGCTGAAGGCCTACACGACCGGCGGGACGATCCACATCATCGTCAACAACCAGATCGGGTTCACCACCCTTCCCTCGGACGCGCGCTCCACCCGCTATTCGAGCGATCTCGCAAAGGGATATGCATTCCCGGTGATTCATGTGAACGCGGATGACCCCGAGGCATGCCTGACCGCGGTCCGTCTCGCAATCGCCTACCGCACCAAGTTCGCCAACGACGTCGTGATCGACCTCGTGGGATACCGCCGGCACGGACACAACGAAGGGGACGAGCCGGCTTACACCCAGCCTGACCTCTACGCCAAGATCAAGGCGCACCCCACGGTGGGAAGACTCTGGGGCGACCAGCTGGTCTCTGAGGGCGTGATGTCCCAGGACGACGTCCATGCGATACGTGACGGCGTTACCGAGACCCTTCGGGCGGCCCAGGACTGTGTGCGCAACGACGAGTCCGAGGGAGAAGTCCCCCATGTGGAGCGGGACCTCGAGCGCTCGGGCGCGGTGGACACCCGGGTTTCGTTCGACAAAATCGTGGAGGTCAACAAGGCAGCGCTCGCGACCCCAGCCGCCTTCAAGGTTCACCCAAAGCTCAAACGACAACTCGAGCGCCGCATAGCTGATTTTGGCCTCGACAGCCAGATGGACTGGGCCCATGCCGAGGCACTCGCCTTCGGTACGCTCGTCGCCGAGGGCATCCCCATTCGTCTCACCGGACAGGACTCCGAACGAGGGACGTTCTCGCACCGGCACCTCGTACTCCACGACTATGAGACTGCCGAGACCGTGACGCCGCTCGCCGAGTTTGGAGAGGCACGCTTCGAGGTCCACAACTCCGCGCTCTCTGAGATGGGTGTGCTGGGGTTCGAGTACGGATACAGCGTCGTGAGCGATCCCGACCTGGTAATCTGGGAGGCCCAGTTCGGCGACTTCGTAAACGCAGCGCAGGTCACAATCGACCAGTTCATAGCGTCGGGGTGGGAGAAGTGGGGCCAGAGCGCGAGCCTCGCGCTGCTCCTCCCGCACGGCTTCGAGGGGCAGGGCCCAGAGCACTCGAGTGCGCGTCTGGAGCGCTTTCTTCAGCTCTGCGCCGAAAACAACATGCGGGTTGTGAGCCCCACGACCCCAGCCCAGTTCTTCCATCTCCTCAGGAGGCAAGCCCACCAGCGACCCAAACGGCCGCTGATCGTGATGTCGCCGAAGAGCCTGCTGCGGCACCCGAAGGCTACCTCACCCGTCTCGGAGCTCGTCGAGGGAGGCTTTCATCCGGTGCTGGATGACCCGAACGCGACCGACCCGGCCCACATCACGCGGTTGCTGCTCTGCACGGGCAAGATCTACTTCGACATCCTCACCAGCGAAGAACACGAGGGGCTCGACCACGTGGCAGTGGCCCGGGTGGAGGAACTCTACCCCTTCCCGGTGGCCGAGCTGAAGGAGCTGGTCCACCGCTACCCGAACGCCGAAGAGGTGGTGTGGGTGCAGGAAGAGCCTCGCAACATGGGTGCGCTGACCTACATCGGTGCCCGCCTGCGCGCGGTCGTGCCCCGATCGATACCCCTACGCCACGTCGCCCGGCAGGAGCGAGCGAGTCCCGCGGAGGGGAAGAGCATCGATCACATATACGAGCAGGCCCGCATCGTGAAAGAGGCCCTCAAGGGCACCTGACCGGCGGCCCTACCTCCGGCGCGCGGCATCAGGGCATGACCCTTGGGGATGCCAACCGCTTTACCAACCGATACCAGAACTGGACCGCATCGAAGTACTCCTCCACCCCAACTCGCTCATCCTGACCGTGGGCCCGGGCATCTTCGGGATCCGCGAAAATCGCAGAGATCCCATATACGGGGATTCCCGCGTTACGTGCGTAGAGACCGTCGGTGGCGCCTGTAGACATCGTAGGAATGATCGGAATTTCCCCGAACATGTCGTCTACCAGCTCGCGGACCGGATCCATGACTGCAGGGTCGAGCGGAGAGGGCGGAGAGGGCGTGGGGACGCGGTCTCGGGTGAAGCTGATCGAGGGATTGTCGACGATGCGCTCGAGCGTCTGCTGGACCTCATCGGCCGGAACGCCCGGAAAGATGCGGCAGTTCACCGTTGCCGTCGCACTGCGGGGGAGCGCGTTGTCTGCGTGCCCGGCCTCGAGGCGCGTGGCGATGCATGTGGTGTGCAGGAGCGCATTGAAGTAGGGCGACCCGGCAGAGAGCCGCGCGGCGGCGGCGAGGTCCGGCTCATCGGCCGCAACCGCCCGCATGTCTTCCGCCTCCTGACCGGACTTCGTGGCGGCCGAACGTTCAAAAAATGTCCGGGTCACGTCGTCGAGCCTCACCCCAAAGTCGTGAGCGGCAATCCTGGTGAGCGCCGCTGCGACCTCGTTGATGGCGTTGTCCGGGCGTGGACGAGAGCTGTGTCCACCGGGGTTCTCTGCGGTAAGACGAAAGGTCAGATACATCTTCTCGCTCGCCTGAACCCCAAACACCGCCCGCTCGCCATCCCTCAGCTCACCCCCTCCCGAATCGGAGTTGAGGGCGAACTCGGCATCGACCAGCTCGCGGTTGCGATCAACCATCCACTTGATCCCAGCGCTCGTGGTCTCTTCGTCTGCGGTCACGAGAACGATGATGTCGCGCTCGGGAACGTATCCTTCACGCCGGTAGCGAATGAGGTTCGCCACCAACATCGACGCGCCACCCTTGTTGTCGGACGTGCCGCGCGCATAGAAGAATCCGTCCTGCTCCACGAGCTGGTACGGATCCGTACTCCACGCTTCGGTGACGGCGGGTACGACGTCCATATGGGCCAGAAGCAGGATGGGGCGAAGACCCGTGCCCGTGCCACGCAACCGCACCAAAAGGTTTCCGAGGTCGGGAGTCGGGCCCATGACGCGCACGTCTTCTTCGGGGAACCCCTCGGCAATGAGCCTGGCCGCCAGACCCTCGGCGAGGGGCACGGTGAGCCCACTCCCCTCGATCGTGGGCACCGCGATCATCTCAGCGAGAATCTCCCTCGCCAGGGCGCGATCGGCCTCATTCAACGTCTGCGTCGCGGCGCCAACCGGGACGATCAGACCAACGACCAGAATCAACATGGCACCGCGCATAATTTCTCCTATCGTCTGGGACCCTGGGAGGGTGTTGAAGAAGTTGGGAGCGGCCCCACACTACCCATATGCGTTCTTCGGGGCCAGTGTCGTATCCTGGAAATACGATGACACGCCGAACGACGCCGACGCTGACCAGGCGCCGATTGCGAAGACGGATGTTGAGCGTTTGCAGGGGATGGTGGTATCATGCTACCGGTCCGCGCCCCGGCCGGGTGTCGATAACCTTCAGTGGAGAAAAACAAGCACGTGGAGCTTCCTTTCGCACTCGACCGTCCTCTGATCTTCTTCGATCTGGAGACGACGGGACTCTCGGTTCGCGACGACCGGATCATCGAGCTCGCCATCCTGCGTTTGTCTCCCCAGGGCGACGTCATGGAGCGCGTGCGCCGATTCAATCCAGGGATCCCGATCCACCCCGAGGCCTCGGCGGTGCACGGCATCTACGATGACGACCTCAAGGATGATGCTCCGTTCACCTCCAGGGCCAGGGCGCTCTTCGACATCCTGGATCCCTGCGATCTCGCCGGCTTCAACATCCGGCGCTTCGACGTTCCTATGCTCATCGCCGAGTTCCGGCGGGCGGACATCGAATTCGAGGTGGCTGACCGTAAGCTCATCGACATGCAGGCGATCTTCCACAAGCAGGAACCGCGCGATCTTTCGGCAGCAGCGCGCTTCTACCTTGGCCGGGAGCACCAGGAGGCGCATACCGCACTCGGTGATATCCGGACCTCTGCAGCGGTCCTCGCCGCCCAGCTCGAGCGGTACACGGAGCTTCCCAGGGACCTGGGCGAGCTGAACGCCTACTGCGAAGAGGCGATGCCGTTCAGGACCGCGGTCGACCAGTGGTGGGACAAGACTCCCAACGGGCTCGTGTTCCGACGCGGCAAGCACACCGGAACCGCGCTGCAGGAGGTAGCCGGGACGGCTCCAGACTACCTGAAGTGGATGCTCGGAGCGGATGACATGGACCCCGCGGTGCTGGCGATCGTCAAGGACGCGCTGAAAACCTCATCCTGACCCGGCGGCACCTTGCCCGGCGCTTCCATTCTATCGTAATTTTCACGCTCGTTCCCAACTTTTTCTCACCTTCCACGCCTCGGAGGTCCCTGTGACCCGGCGATCGGTATTCGCGGTCCTCCTGGCCGTCGTTTCGACTACGACCCCGGGCATGCTCACCGCCCAGCGGTCTGTGCCCATTTCCTCGACTCAGCTGAATGCGTTCCAGCCGCGATCGATCGGCCCAGCCGTTACCGGAGGCCGAATTCACGACATAGAGGCCCTTCCGGGGGATCCGTCGACGGTCTTTATCGCGACCGCATCCGGGGGGCTGTGGAAGTCCACAAACCGTGGCCAGCAGTGGCGTAACGTCTTTGCAGACATGCCCGTCAGCACCTTTGGGGACGTCGCGATCTCCGAGAGCAACCCCGACATCCTCTATGCCGGCACGGGGGGCCAGAACAACCGCCAGAGCACCTCCTGGGGGAACGGCGTTTACCGGTCCGACGACATGGGGGAGTCGTGGACGCACCTCGGGCTGGTCGAATCCAGACACGTGGGACGCATCCAGATCGACCCGACCGACCCTGATCGGGTTTTCGTAGCGGCGCTCGGCAACCTCTGGGCAGCAGGGGGAGCCCGGGGCGTATTCCGGAGTCTCGACGGCGGTCAGACGTGGGAGAACGTCCTCTTTGTGGACGACTTCACCGGCGCGGTCGACCTGGTCATGGACCCCACGAATCCCAACGTGCTCTACGCCGCGAGCTACCAGCGGCTTCGGCGGACGTGGGGATTCAACGGTGGGGGGCCCGGCTCGGGGATCTTCAAAACGGTGGACGGGGGCACGACGTGGACTGAGCTGACCAATGGGATCCCCGGAGAGGACAAGGGTCGCATCGGGCTCGCGATCAGCCGAAGCAATCCTTCTGTGCTCAACGCGCTGGTCCAGACGGCAGACCAGGAGACCACAGGGACGTACCGATCCGAAGACGCGGGGGTTACGTGGGAACGCGTGAATGCCCTCGACCCGCGCCCGATGTACTACTCCCATATCGTCATCGACCCCACCGACAACCAACGCGTCTACGTGCTCTCGACCAACATCTACACCAGTTCAGATGGCGGACGTACGTACGCGGAGATCAGCCCGGCTCCGACGTATGATGTGGGGCTCCACCGAGATCAGCACGCTCTCTGGATCGACCCGGGCGACCCGAAGCACCTCTACCTGGGGGGCGATGCGGGTGCCTATGAGTCGTACGATCGCGGAGCCTCGTTCAGGAAGATCAACAACCTCCCGATCGGGCAGTTCTACGACATCGGTGTCGACATGAAGGAGCCCTACAACGTCTTCGGGGGCATGCAGGACAACCATTCGTGGATGGGGCCATCCGAGACGAGACGCTGGGTGGGAATCGTTAACGACGACTGGCAGCAGGTCGGATCCAGCGACGGGATGAACCAGCAGCCCATCCCCGGGAACGACCGATACCTGATCAGCAGCTCCCAGGGCGGCAGCTACACGCGGGTCGACGTCGAAACAGGAGACATTCGCAGCCTGAGGCAGACCGCGCCCGCCGGAGAGGCGCCGTACCGCTTCGACTGGACCTCGCCCCTGCTCGCCTCGCAGCACGATCCGAACACCATCTATCTGGGCGGAAACCGACTCTTCGTCTCGCTCGACGGCGGAGAGACCTTTGAGGCGAGCGAAGACCTGTCGCGGAATATCGATCGGGACGACCTCGAGCTCATGGGGGTGCCGGGTTCGGAGCTGGCCATCTCGCCAAACGACGGCACCTCGTCGTACGGTGAGATCACGGCGATCGCTGAATCTCCGTTCAGCAGCTACAGCCTCTGGATCGGCACCGACGACGGCAATGTTCTCTCCACCCGGGACGCGGGTGCCACCTGGGAGAACCACTCCGGGCGGGCCCCGATCGTTCCGAACGGAACCTACGTAAGCCGTATCGTCATGTCCCGCGAGGCTCCCGGGACGGTCTACGTGGTTTTTGACGCTCACCGTGACGGGGACTTCCGACCCTACGTGTTCAGGACGGTCGACTCCGGGTTCTCGTGGGAACCCCTCACAAACGGCCTCCCGGAGGACGGCTCCGTCAATGCACTCGCCGAGCATCCCGACAACAGCAACGTGCTCGTCGCCGGTACAGAACGAGGCGTGTTCGTATCGACAAATTCCGGGGACGACTGGGCAAAGCTACCCGGGCTCCCGACCCTTCCAGTGGATGACCTGATCATCCATCCAAGGGAGAAGGACCTCGTGATCGGCACCCACGGAGGCAGCATCTGGATCGTCGACGACATCGGGTTCCTGGCCGAATGGACGCCCGAGAACGCGCTGGCCGGAAACCATCTGGGCGCGATCGGGCCGGCTACGATCTTCAGCTACCGGAAGAACACGTCCTACCGAGGGCACGCAGAGTTCGCGGGGGACAACCCTCTGTCCGGTGCGCTCATCACGTACAGCCTGGGCGAGGTCGTAGACGGCGGCGGCGCATCGGCGACACTCAGGATAACGAACGCGGAGGGAGATGTCGTGAGGACGATGGGCGTTCCCAGCGCCGCAGGCATTCACCGCGTGAACTGGGATCTGCGCCACAATCCGTCCGGGGGCGCGAGCGACTGGGAACCGCACCTGGATCCGGAGCTCTCCCGCCCGATCGGTCAGACCGGCACCTTTGTTTCGCCGGGGCTGTACACGGTTACCCTGGAGGCACGAGACAGCTCTTCGGTGGCCACAGTTGAGGTCCGGGGAGACCCACTGCTCCCGCTCACACAAACCGACTATGAGAGCCGTGAGCGTTTCATGCTCGAACTCGAGGATCTCATGGCTCGGGCCGCTGAAGCGAGCGCGGGTCTACAGTGCCCACGCGGCTTCGGAGCGGTTCGCGGGCCGGCGCTAACGGGAAGCGATGCAGCACTGTGCAGGATCCGCTCGGATGCGAGAAGGATTTACGGTGCGATGATGGGAAATGGGGCGTGGCAGGGGTCACTCTATCCGCCCACCGTAGCCCAGCAGAACCAGAAACTGGAGATGGAGGCGATCCTGGCTGGGGCCCCTACGGGCCTATAGCCTTGTTCTCTTTCGAGTAAAACTACCAATCACCATCGGAGACTGAATGTTTTTCTACGCCCACTCGGGAATTCGATACCTCATCCTTCTCGCCGGCGCTGGAGCCGTTCTCTACGGACTCTTCCTCGTCGTGACCGGACGCGGTTATAACCAGACGATTCAGAAGCTCTCGTCTTCCTTCGCCGGTCTGATCCACCTTCAACTCATGGTGGGGATCGCGCTCGGGTTGTCCGGCCGCATTCGTGGAGCGCTGATCGGACACGTAATGATGATGTTCTTTGCGGCTGCGGTCGCCCAGATCCCAATCTCGGTCCAACGCAGACGTCCGGTCGAAGAGCGCACGGTGCTGCCCTTCGTGATCGGTGGCGTAGTTGCGATGGCCCTCTTGATCCTTGGCATCATGGCCACTGGGAGACCCATCCTCGGCGGTGGCTAGTCGCATGGAGCCGAACGGCACTTCGCGGTTTGGGCTGCAGGGAGGAACGCAGGATCTTGGGATCGTGATGGGCGGCGGCGGGGCCCGCGCTGCCTACCAGGTGGGACTTCTGCGACATCTCGCCAAGAAGTACCCCGACCTCAACATCCCTATCATCACTGGGGTATCGGCTGGGGCGATCAACGCGGCTCACCTGGCGTCCCATCACGGATCATTCCCGCAGGCGGTAGAGGAGCTGTCAGGGCTGTGGAAGAGCCTCTCGGTCGCCGATGTATTTCGCGTCGACGCGCCCTCAATCGCCTGGACCGCATTGCGCTGGACCTTCCAGCTCCTGTCCGGAGGGGTGGGGGGTGCGGTGCGCGTAAAGGGTCTCGTCGATACAGGCCCACTCCACAACCTCCTCACCGAAGTGCTGCACGCAGTCGATGGGGAGCTGACCGGCGTTCAGGTCAACATCGATCGCAACCGCCTCAAGGCTGTGGCGCTCTCCACGTCGTCGTACACGACGGGCCAGTCCCTGACCTGGATTCAGGGCTGCGACATCAAGGAATGGGAGCGCCCGCAGCGACGCTCGGAGTCGACCGTTCTCACCGTAGATCACGTGATGGCCTCGTCTGCGTTACCGCTTTTCTTTCCGGCGATTCAGCTGGGCGGGGCCTGGTACGGCGACGGAGGGATTCGTCTTGCTGCGCCGCTATCTCCCGCCCTGCACCTTGGAGCGGGAAAAATCCTGGCGATCTCGACACGGTACAGCCGCACGATGCAGGAGGCCGCGGTGCCAGAGGTCAGAGGATACCCGCCCCCTGCCCAGGTACTCGGCCAACTCCTCAATTCGGTGTTTTTGGACCTCCTCGACCAGGACGCGCTACGCCTGGAGCGTCTGAATCGCCTCCTCGAAAAGGTGCCCGCCGACGAGCGCGATACCCTGCGGCCCGTCAAACTGCTCGTGATCCGGCCCTCCGTGGATCTCGGCAAGCTCGTCAACGAGTTCGAGCCACAGCTACCGAGGACGTTCCGCTTTCTCACCCGAGGTCTCGGAACGCGCGAGACCACGAGCCCAGACTTTCTCAGCCTCGTGATGTTCCAATCGGATTACGTGTGTCGGCTCATGGAGATCGGTGAGGCAGATGCGGACGCGCGAGGCGATGAAATCGCGGAGTTTCTCGAGGAGTCCTGAAGAACCCAATCCACCTCTAATGCGTTAGATTGAGGGGATCGATCCATACACCATCCCGGGCTCCCCGCCCAGCCCTGACATAGCCGTAAGGAGTAGGGGATTATGGCAAGCCAGCCGAGTAAAGGCCTCGCCACTGTGCAGGAGGCCCGCCAGGTCGCCGAGGCAGCGCGCGAGACCGAGTGGACCCACCAGACCTTCGCACGCAGCCTCTTCGACGGCCGCCTGCAGCTTGGACTGCTCAACCCCCTACCCGACCTCGACCCCGACGAACAGGCTCGGGCCAAGCCGTTCCTCGCCGCGATTGAGGAGTTCAGCAAGCACCACATCGACGGTGACCGCATCGACCGGGAACGCTGGGTGCCCGACGAGGTCCTTCAGGGGCTCGCCAAGCTCGGCGCGTTCGGGATCAAGATCCCGCAGAAGTACGGGGGACTCGGGCTGTCGGCGCACACCTACAACCGGGCCCTCGCGATGGTGTCGAGCCGGTGTGCCAGCACCGGAGCCTTTCTGTCTGCCCATCAGTCGATCGGGGTGCCTCAGCCCCTCATCTACTTCGGGACGGACGAACAGAAGGACGAGTACCTGCCCCGCCTTGCCCGTGGTGAGCTCTCTGCATTTGCACTCACGGAGCTGAATGTCGGGTCGGACCCGGCCAACATGACCACGACCGCCGAGCTCTCCGCCGACGGAACCCACTGGCTACTCAACGGCGATAAGCTGTGGTGCACCAACGGGCCGCGAGCCGACATCATCGTCGTCATGGCCAGTACACCACCCCGGGAGGGCGTCCGTTCGAAGCGGCCCATCACCGCATTCATCGTGGAGATGGACTGGGAGGGGGTCGAGGTCGTCCACACCTGCTCGTTCCTCGGGCTGAACGGACTCTCCAACGGCGTCCTTCGCTTTACCAACGTCAAGGTTCCAGCGAACAACCTCCTGTGGGACGAGGGGCGTGGCCTCAAGCTCGCGCTGGTTACGCTGAACACCGGGCGCCTTTCGATCCCGGCCTTCTGTGCGACCGGCGCAAAGGCGGCGCTCCAGATGTCGCGGCGCTGGGCTGCGGAGCGGGTTCAGTGGGGCGCCCCGGTGGGCAAACACGACGCGATCGCTCAGAAGCTCGGAACCATGGCGTCCCACACCTTCGCGATGGAGGCGGTGGTCGAGGTGACCTCCCGCATGGCCGACGCCAAGCACTTCGACATTCGCCTCGAGGCTGCAATCGCCAAGATGTGGAATAGTGAGATGGGGTGGAAGCTCACCGATGAGGCTGTCCAGATCCGGGGCGGACGAGGATACGAGCAAGCCCACTCCCTGGGTGAGCGCGGCGAAAAGCCGTGGCCGCTCGAGAGGGCGCTACGCGACATGAGGATCAATCTGATCTTCGAGGGCTCCAGCGAGATCATGCGCCTGTTCATCGCTCGTGAGGCCGTCGATACCCACCTGAGCATCGCTGGGGACATGATCGATCCCACAAAGCCTATGGGGCAACGACTCGCCGCCCTCGTGCGATCCGGCCTCCACTACGCGTGGTGGTACCCCACGCGCTGGATCCGCTGGAGTGGGTGGCCGAGGTATTCGGAGTTCGGCTCTCTGGCCAAGCACCTTCGCTTCGTTCACCGCGGGTCGGGACGCCTCGCCCGGGCGACGTTCCACTCGATGGTCCGATTCGGACCCGGCCTCGAACGCCGTCAGGCCGTGCTCGGCCGCATCGTGGACATCGGCGCAGAGCTCTTCGTCATGACCTCGACGTGCCTGTGGGCGCATCGGCTGACGAAGGCCGACCCCTCCGACCGGACGCCAGAAGTTCTGGCGGACAACTTCTGTCGGCAGTCCCGGAGACGAATCGGTGACAGCTTCAGGAACCTCTTTTCGAGGCATGATTCACCGACGTACAAGGTCGCCCAGCAGGCGATGGCGGGAGACTTCGCGTGGCTCGAGGAGGGCATCGTGGACGTCGACTGGCAGATGCCTGAGTCCATCGTGCCCGACCAGGAGCCGGTTGGCGCAACGGAGGGCTAGCCTCAACGGGTGGTGGAGAGTGCATCCTCGAACTGCTTGCGGTAGAGCCGTCCGTAGACCTCACTCGACTCCAGAAGCTTTGCGTGGCTTCCCTCTTCTACGATCACGCCGCCGTCCATGACGAGTATCCGGTCGGCGTTGATCACCGTCGAGAGCCGGTGGGCGATAACGAGCGTCGTGCGCGCGACCATCAACCGTTCGAGCGCCTCCTGCACGAGAGCCTCGCTCTCTGCGTCGAGGCTCGACGAGGCTTCGTCCAACACCAACACCCGCGGGCGCTCCAGCATGACCCGGGCAATCGCAATGCGCTGGCGTTGGCCCGCACTCAACGTCACGCCGCGCTCTCCTACGATCTGATCATACCCGCTGGGAAAGCTCATGATGAAGTCGTGAGCGCGCGCTGCCCTGGAAACCTCTTCGACCTCGGCATCACCGGCAGTCGGGTTTCCGTAGAGGAGGTTCTCGAGGATCGTCCCCGCGAAGAGCATCGGCTCCTGGGGCACGATGCCAACCGCGTTCCGCAGCTCCTTGAGCCCCAGCTCCCGCACGTCGATACCATCGAGAGTGACACGGCCTGAGGTCACGTCATAAAACCGTGAGAGCAACGAAACCAGCGTGCTCTTGCCCGTCCCCGAGCTGCCGACCAGCGCGACCGTCTCACCCGCCTGAACGGTGAGGTCGATCCCACGAAGGACGAGCGGGAGGTCGTCACCGTACCGGAACACGACATCCTCAAAGGCTACGACGCCCCTCACGGGGCTGGGCAGCTCCACCGGGCACTCGGGAGACTCGATTGCCACGGGGAATTCGAGGAGTTCGAAGATTCTCTTGGCGGCGCCCGCGGCCTCCTGGAGGTTGCCCCAGAATCCCGCGAGAGATGTGATCGCCCCAGAAATCGTTACCGCGTACAACAGAAACGCGACGAGTGTGCCGGGCGTAAGAGATCCGTCGAGGACCAGCCGGCCACCCTCCCACAACACGAGCACGATGGCCGCGAAGGCTGCAAAGGTGACCACTCCGGTGAGGCTCGCACGAGCGAGAGCCCGCCGCAGTCCTTCGTCTCGGGTCCGGTCTATCTCTGCTCCATACACATCGGCTTCCCAACCCTGCCTGTTGAACGCCTGCACGGTGGTGATCTGCGTGAAGACCTGTTCGGCTCGCGCCACAGCCGACGCCAACCTGTCCTGGATCTCTTCGCTCATCCTGCGGACCCGGCGCCCGAAGAACCACCCCACTCCCGCTGCTACCGGAATCGCCGTGAGGGTAACCAGCGTGAGGTGCGGATCGGTAATCGTGACGAGCGCGAGCGCCCCGATGAGAAAGAGCCCCTGGCGGAGCAGCTCGGGCACACCGAAGCGGAGGACGCCCTGGATCAGCCCCGTGTCGGAGGAGAGCCGCGAGGTCAGCTCACCCACGCGGCGCGCCGCAAAGAATCCCGGAGGCTGGCGGATCAACGCCCCGAAGAGGTCGCGCCTCAGATCCGCAACGACCCGCTCCGAAACCGAGGCAGTGAGATAGCTCTGGGAGAAGTTCACCACCGCCTGAAACGCGAAGAGAACCATGAGGCCCAACGCAATGCGGTTCAGCAGTGACCCATCGTTGGCGAGGAACGCCGCGTCGAGCAGCTCCTTGACCACCAGTGGGAAGGCCAGGCCTACCGAGATGCTCACCAGCATGAACACACCCGCGGCAGCCAACTGGGCTCGATAGGGTCTGACCCGTGGGGATAGCCCGCCCAGAAACGTGACTGTTCTTGCGGGACTCAGGCGATCCTTTGCCACGATCCTCCCATTAAAGCAGGCTGACTTCTGAGCGTCGCCAAGGGGACGACCAGGAGAAGATTGGAGGTAAGATAATTGCTCCCGAGCGGAGCAGCGAACCTTGGCCTTGTCCGATCAGCTCCGATTCACCAGCATCCACGCATGCGCACCAATCATCACCATCGCGGCTTCGTGATCACGACGCTTTGGACGCTCGTCCTTCTGCTGCTCGGAAGCATCGTACACGCCACAGAGTCGAGCCTCGCGTGTCCTGATTGGCCCACCTGTTTTGGCTCGATCGTCCCCGAGATGTCGGGCGGTATCTTCTGGGAACACCTCCACCGATTGGTGGCAGGGGGGCTCGTGCTCATCTTCGCGGCGACGACCTACGTGGGGTGGCGTGCGCTGACGAACCGTCCCGCCGTTCGCAGGGCTGCGATAGCGGGGATCGGGTTGCTCTTCATTCAGTCGGCGTTCGGGGGGATCACGGTGCTCCTCAAGCTCCCTGACTGGATCTCCACCACGCACCTCGCGCTCGCCTTCCTGTTCCTGGCGCTCTCCACGGTGCTCGCAGTGGTGACCTCACCGTCGTGGGAGCTCCCCGGGCGCGACGCATCGCCGCTCCGGATACCGCTACGGCGCTTCGCTCTCTGGGGGGCCTCCCTCACCCTCCTCCAATCGATCCTGGGCGCTGCGGTACGGCACACTGATGCGGGGCTGGTGTGTCCCGATCTTCCGCAGTGCCTCGGGCAGTGGGTACCGCCCCTGACGAGCGTCCCCGTGACGCTGAACTTCTTTCATCGGCTCAGTGCTGTCATCCTGGTTCTGGTGATCGGGGCGCTCGCGCTCTTTGTGCTCAGGAGGTTCGGTCCTTCGACGGAGAGAACGCTGGCGGCCGTCGCAGCGGGTACCGTCGTGGCGCAGTTCACGCTCGGCATCCTCTCGGTAACCACCCGGCTGGCCGTCCCGTGGGTCTCTCTACACACGCTATTCGCCGCTATGCTCCTGAGCCTGCTGGTCTGGCTTGCGACAATCACCTGGCGGCCGGAGCGAGCCATATGATTCCTGAAGGACTTGCCGACCGCCTCGCGCTCCTGAATGCGACGTTGAACGCCTCGAGCGCACTCTTCCTGATGATGGGCTTCGTCTTCATCAAGCGGGGTGACCGCGTGCGGCACCGCCTGAGCATGATTTCCGCACTCACCTGCTCAACCGCCTTTCTGGTGTTCTACGTCATCCGATTCTCCCTCTCCGGCACGCACACCTTCGCGGGGGTAGGCATCGCGAAAATCGTGTACCTCACGATCTTGTTCAGCCACATCGTGCTTGCGGTGGTCATCGTCCCCTTCGTGGTACGCCTGGTCTACCTCGCAACCCACGATCGATTTCGGGAGCACGCCCGCCTGGCACGGTTCGTCTATCCCTCGTGGATCTACGTGTCTCTCACAGGGCTCCTGGTCTATGTGCTCCTCTACCACGTGTATGGCTATATCTAGAAGGCTTTTGAAGAAGCGGACCGGCACGGAGCACAGATGACTGACGACCTCCAAAGGCTGGAGCGCCTCAGGGCTCTCTCGGGAGATCCAGAGAATCCGAGCGCCGATGAGCTACGTGAGATGATGCGGTACGTGCGCACGATCGCGGTCGTCGGAGCCTCGAGAGACCCGATGAAGGCTGCCCGCCGGGTGCCATCGTACATGGCCGCGAAAGGCTATGAGACGATCGGCATCAACCCCCACGCCGAGAGGATGTGGGGAAGACCAGCGTACAACTCCCTGGAAGATTACCAGGCCCCCGTGGATCTGGTGGTCGTCTTTCGGCCTTCAGACGAGGCCTCGCGTGTGGCCAAGGTAGCTCTCTTACGGGCCGAAGGGCCTACGATCTGGCTTCAGGAGGGAATCTTCGCGCCGCATGAGGCAAGGGAGGCCCGGGATCGCGGCACGCTCTTCGTTCAGGATCTCTGCCTCTACAGGGTGCACCGCGCGCTGGACGAAAACGCTCCGGGTTATCGATAACGCCCAGCTTCGGCACCCCCACCGCTGAGGGCCGTCAGACGCCCGAGCCATCCGACAAAGACCCAACCCAGCGGCACAGCGAGTCACCCTTGGCTTCACAGGAGACATGCGACACCCACGCCGGCTCGCGCATTGTGCGAGCCAAAACTCGCTGGCAGAGCCCAGAGAGGAGCATGCAAGCGTCGCCGCCGGGATCCCCCTGAATCAGGAGGTGGGCGCGACCTTCCAGGGTGAACTCGCCCTCGGCAAACCCGCCCACCCGACGTCCGAAGAGGGCCTTCAGCTGCTTCCTCACACGCCGGCGAGCTACAGCAAGAGCGATGCGTCGCGGAAGCCGGGCACCCCCCTCGCGGATCTGGTCATCCTCGCCCGCTCCCGCCAGAAGCTGGCCAGCCCGGGTGAAGATATCCTCGGAATCCGGCCTGCGGATCACGAGATTTATCATCTCGAAGAATTCGCCATCCGTCGTCTTGATGCCCTTCTTTACGTCGGTCTCCCGACTCTGGATCTGGCGGCCGACGACATCGCTGAGACCAAACTTGCGAGGCATCGTCTGCGTCGGATCTTCGTCCTGAAGCACCTCCGCTGGCAAATCCTGGGCACGAAGAACCTGCAGCAGCGTCAGTGACACCGTCGATGAGATTCGGCGCGCCCCGTTACCAGGCGCACCGGCTCTAGCACTGCTTTCCATTCAGGTCTCGTTGGATGCCAGGTGAATCGAGAGGGAGCCTAACTTGGCCCCCGCAGCGCATTCGATCAACGGACACGTCATCCGCCGCGAGTCCATCCGTTGCTGGACGCGCCGTCTGACGGGTACCTTTCAACGAGAATCCACGCTCACACTCCTTGCCACAGCCCCATAATGAAACGATTCAAGGCCTTCGATCCACCAGAGTACCTCGCGTGGGAGCCGAGCCCGGTTCTCGTCGCCCGGTTTGCGTCCCGACTCCAACGCGATCCGGAGCGGGCCGACCTGGTTGCGGAGATGGGCGCAGACACCCTCCTGGGGTTGTACCGCAACCTGGTTACGGTCCGTCTCCATGACATCAACCTGAAGCGGTGGGTGATGCAGGGGATCATTTCCAAAGCATGGCTCGGCACCGGCGAGGAAGCCGTAACGGTGGGAAGCGTCGCTGCGCTCGACACAGCCTGCGACATGCTTTCGCCGATGATCCGCAACGCGGGCGCCTGCTTTATGATGGGGATGCCCATCGCAGACCTGTTTCGCTCGTACCTTGCGACCTCTGATTCTCCGAACGGTGGTCGGGATCTTCATGCGGGAGACACAGACCGGGGTGTAGTCCAGCCGATCAGCCATATGGGGGTCAACGCACCCGTCATGTCTGGCGTCGCCCTCTCGTTCAAACTGCGGGGTGAACCCCGGGTAGCGCTGACCTTTATCGGTGACGGCGCCACTCGGACGGCTGCCTGCCACGAGGGCGTCAACTTTGCCGCGGTTCAGGACCTCCCTGTCGTATTCGTGCTGCAAAACAATCAGGTCGCTCTCGGCACGCGTCTCACCCAGCACACACCCGGAGACATCGAGCGCTGGCCCGAGCAGTACGGCCTGCCCTACTGGACGTGCGACGGAAACAACGTTTTGGATGTATTCACCGCCACTCGCCTGGCGGTCGAGATGTGCCGGGCCGGCAAGGGGCCGGCGGTAATCGTCGCAGATACCTTTCGCATGGGTGGTCATGCGACGCACGATGAACGCGAAGCGCGGGACACCTTTCCCCCAGAGCTCTTCGCCGAGTGGGGACAGCGAGATCCGATCGGACTCTTCGAAGAATATCTGATCGGGCGTGGGCTCCCGCGGGAAACGTTGGAGCAGATCGAGGCCGAGGCAACGGCCACGGTAGAGGACGCGGCTACGGCGGCGCTCGCCTCCAGAGGACTCGATCCTGACGGTACGAATGCCCTTTATGAGGGCATTTCGGAGGGCGGCGTACTCGTTGGCCTCGAGTCGAGACCCGTGTAGGCAGTTTCGCGAGTATCGTTGTGGGAATTGGGGGTTGTATGAAGCCGTGACACGGCCCATATTCCAGGGACCAATCAAGAATGATTCTTGTTAAGGGGGACTGCGTGGCTGAGCAACTAGAAGAATTGGAGCTCCCTACGCTTACCGACGAACACCTCGTGTTGGCTCATCTGGACGGCCACCGCGGTGCGTTCCCCGAACTCTTCCGTCGGTATCGCGATCGCCTCACGCACTTCATCGCGCGCAAGACCGGCGATGCGGATCGCGCCCAGGACCTCGTGCAGGAGGCGTTTATTCGTGTCACCCGACACCTGCATCGATTCGACACCACCAAGAAGTTCTCCACCTGGGTGTACACGATCGCCAGCAATCTGGCCAAGAACGAGCTGCGCAACAGATCGCGGTCTCCCATGGTCCTCTTTCAGAAGCTCACCTCGGGTTGGGATGACGACCACCGGGCCGTACAGTTCGAAGACAACCGGATGAACCCGGACGATTTGTACCGGAAGCGCTACCTGCGACGCCTCGTCGAGGACACCGTGCAGGAGCTTCCCGAGCACCATCAGCTGGTGTTCCGCATGCGGGAACTCGAGGGTAAGAGCTACGAAGAGATCGCAGAGATCACCGGCGTGAACCTCGGAACGGTCAAGAGCCGCCTCCACCGCGCTCGCAGCTCATTCGCCCAGCGGATCGAGCCCTTTCTCAACTAGGGCATCTCGGATGCACCGTGCCGTCGACTGGCCGAGAGACTTCGGCAACGGTGCACCAGGCCCTACCTGCAGGGCAGCACACGCAGGTACCTTACGGAACCCGTGACATAGAGTGAGCCGGCCGAGTGCCGGGATCCGGGTCGCCAAGCCAGTTGGGGATGCACATGTTCGAAAAACTCCGTCGCGCCTTCGGGGAAGCCCTCGAGAACTTCAAGCACGAGATGGACCGGGCCGACGTCCCCGGAGCAGTCGGCAAACTCCTGTCTGGAATGAAGCAGGAAGTCACGGAGGCGCAGGCCCGCGTCATCGCGCTCGAGGCCGACCTCCAGAAGGCCACAGCTGCCATTGAGCGCGAAGAGCAGCAGCTCGACACCTGCCGTCGTCGAGAAGAAATGGCGACGCGAATCGACGACACGGACACGGCAGGCATCGCAGCCGAGTACGCGGCAAAGCACGAGCAGCGGCTCGACGCGTTTCGGCTGAAGAAGAAAGCCTTCGAAGAGGAACTGACCTTCCGACGCACCGAGGTCGCCGAAATGCTCGTAGCGATCAAGAAGGCTCAGAAAGAGAAGGATACTCTGGCTGCCCAGGCCGGACGCACAGGCGCACGCGATTCCATCTCCGCCAGCGAGGATCTATTTTCGGAGCTCGACCGGATGGCCGCGAAGATTGGGGATGAGGACACCCGCAACGCGGCCGATCGGGAGATCGACCTCTCCTTCGGTGATCTGCCCGACATGGATTCGGCAGACGAAGGGCCGCCACCCGAGCCCGAAATGACCGTCGATGAAAAGCTCGATGCACTGAAGCGAGCTATGGGTAGGGAATAGCCGGTAGCGTTTGGGGTGCAGTAAGAATAGATTTCGGCGTCAAGAATCAGAGTGTCTCACCGGACCGGAAATCATGGAAATTTGGATTGGAATCGGGATTTGGATTGTGATGGGCGCCGTGGTCGGGCTCGTCGTACGAGCCTTGATCAAGCGCCCTGAGGAACAGCCGGGTCACGTTCCCATCATTATTGCCCTGGGCTCATTCGGTGCACTCATCGGTGGCATGCTGGGCGTTGGGCTCTTCGAGTTCTACGAACCCCTCTCCATGAGTGCCGGAGGGATGGGGGGAGCTCTCTTTCTGTCGATCTTCATGACCAGCCTCTATCGCTGGGGCCTTCGCGGGATGATCTAGTGCACCGTTTCCGAAGTCTCTCGGCCAGTCGACGGCACGGTGCATCCGAGATGCCCAGCGTTGGAACTCCTTGCCGTAGCTGTGCTACGCCGCGTCGTCCCGCCTTGATCCCTCGGCGCCCCGATTCAGGATTACATCGGATTACATCTTGAGCGGGCCCAGCAGGAGCTCTTCGAGTTTCTGCGTATCCCGTCGGTGAGCGCGAAGTCCGAGAACGATGCGGACACTCGCAAGGCGGCGGAGTGGCTCGGTGAACGGATGCAGGAGGCAGGACTAGAGGTCGAAATCCTCGACACCCCGCAGCACCCGGTGGTCCTTGGGGAATGGAAGCATGCCGGACCCGACGCCCCAACGGTGCTCATCTACGGCCACTACGACGTGCAGCCGGCTGAGCCCCTGGACCTCTGGACCTCGGCACCCTTCGAGCCCGAGGTTCGCGACGGACGGATCTACGCGCGGGGTTCCGCAGACGACAAGGGTCAACTCTACCTGCATGTGAAGGCGATCGAAGCCCACCTGAAGGCCACGGGGAAGCTCCCCGTCAATGTGATCGTGCTGGCAGAGGGCGAAGAGGAGATCGGCTCGCCGAACCTGGTGCCCTTCGTAGAGGAACACGCCGAGCGCCTGGCGGCTGATGCCGTGGTGATCTCGGACTCGGGGATGTTCGCGCCAGGGCTCCCGTCGCTCCTGTTTTCGCTGCGCGGGCTGGCCTACTTCGAGATCATCGTCGACGGACCGACCTCCGACCTGCACTCCGGTGCATACGGCGGCCCGGTTGTGAACCCTGCTGCGGCGCTCGCTCGCATCATCGCCAGCTTCCATGACGAGAACGGCCACGTCGCAGTCGAGGGGTTCTACGACAACGTCGTCGACTGGGACGCCGAAACCCGCGAGAACGTCAAATCGCTTCCCTTTGACGCCGACGATTTTCGGGACTCGGTGGGTGCGTCGGAACTCGGGGGCGAGGCTGGATTCTCGCCGCTCGAGCTCTTGTGGTCGCGCCCCACCTGCGAGGTGAACGGGCTTCTCTCGGGGTACACGGGCGAGGGCGCGAAGACCGTACTCCCCGCAACGGCCATGGCCAAGGTGAGCTTTCGCCTGGTGCCGAATCAGAGCCCCGACCGGGTCGCCGATCTGGTGCGGGCGCATGTTGCGCGAGTCGCGCCTCGTGGGGTCCGCGTCCGCATCGAGGAGATGCACGGCGGCAACCCATGGCGTGCAAAGCTGGACGAACGCCTCAAGACCGCCGCTACCGAGGCGCTTCGCTTTGCCTACGGCGTGGATCCCGTGCTGGTCGGGGAGGGGGGCTCGATCCCCATCGTCGGCGAGTTCGAACGAATCCTCGAGGCGCCCGCACTGCTTCTGGGCTTCTCGCATCCGGGCGCCAACCTGCACGCACCCGACGAGTGGTTCCCGGTTGAGTCGATCGACAAGGGCATCCGTACTCTCGCCCACCTCCTGGAGAAGCTCGGGGACTGAGCGTCAGGCTCCCGTCGAATCCCTGGCAGGAAGCATCGCCGCTGCACGCAGCAGCGCCCGAGCCTTGTTGAGCGTCTCTGCGTACTCAGCAGCGGGATCCGAGTCGAGCACGACGCCCGCGCCCGCCTGCACGTACGCCCTGCCGTTTGCGGCCACGACGGTGCGGATCGTGATGGCCGTGTCCATCGAAGTACCGCCCCAACCGAAGTGGCCCACCGCACCCGCGTAGGGCCCCCGCCCGACCGGCTCGAGCTCGGAGATGATCTCCATCGCACGGATCTTGGGGGCTCCCGAGACGGTCCCTGCCGGGAAGCACGCGCGAAAAACGTCCATCGCCGTCAGACCCTCTCGTAGTCGACCCTCCACCTGACTCACCAGGTGCATCACGTGGGAATAGCGCTCGACCACCATGAGGTCCGGCACCCGCACGCTTCCGTACTCGGCAACGCGACCGACGTCGTTCCGACCCAGATCCACGAGCATACGGTGCTCGGCGAGCTCCTTCTCGTCGGCCAGGAGGTCCGCGGCGAGCTCCCGATCTTCGTCCTGGGTTCTACCTCGAGGCCTCGTCCCGGCAATGGGTCGCACCGTCACCGTCCCCTCCTCGAGGCGCACGAGGACCTCGGGCGAGCTGCCGACGAGGGTGAGTCCATCCAGCTCCAGGAAGTACAGGTAGGGAGACGGATTGATGGATCGAAGCGCTCGATACAGGTCGAATGGACTCGCCCTCAGCTCCATCTCGAGCCGCTGGCTCAACACCACCTGAAACGCGTCTCCGGCTCGGATGTACTCCTTGATGCGCAACACACCGGCCTCGAACTCCTCCTGCGTCATCGAGCTGGAGAAATCGGGGTCAGAGGGTGGCTCGTCGGCCAGGTCGAGCGGCCCGGGGCTCGTCCCATTCCTGAGTCGGTCGACCCACTGCTCCGTTTTTCCTGCAGCCGCGTCATATGCAGCCCGTAGCTCGCTCTCGTCCATTTCAGGACCCACCGGAACGGCGGTCATCGCCATGGCCTGCCCCCGCAGGTTGTCGATCGCCAACACAACATCGACAAACAGAAAAAGCCCATCCGGAACATCCAGCCCATCTACCTCGCCACCGGGGAGGCTCTCGATCTGGCGCACGACGTCGTACCCGAAGTACCCTACGGCTCCGCCCCAGAGCCTTGGCAGCCCCGGGGTTTCGGCGGGGACACGCGCACGAAGCCGTGCGTCGAATTCGGCGAGTGGATCATCGGTGTCGATTGGAGTCCACCCGTCGTCAGGCGTTCACCGCGCAGTCGCCACGCTCCGGAAGGCTCGGTTCCGAGGAAGGTGTAGCGAGCCCATTGATCGCCGCCGACGACCGATTCGAGTAGGAATCCGAACGGGGGACGATAGATTTTGGCGAACGCCGTCACCGCGGTATCGACATCGAAGAGGAACTCGCGCCACACGGGCACAACCGTGGCGTGGGATGCCTGAGACTTGAATGCCTCGAAGGACGGTTGTAGCTCCATGCGGGACTCGCCGTAGGACGGACCAAAAGAGACGAAAGACCGAAAGGCCTGAACATATGCCCGAAGGGGGAAAGGGAAACCCGGCGCGGGTCGTCGCCGTCGATACCGGAGGCACCTTCACGGACGTACTCCTGCTCGACAACGGGCGTTTGCGCGTCCTCAAGCTCCCGTCGACGCCCTCGGACCCCGCAGAGGCAGTGTTGGAGGGCCTGCGTGCGTTGGTATCGGCTGACGATGCCTATCAGCTACTCCACGGCTCAACGGTCGCAACCAACGCACTTCTCGAGCGGAAAGGCGCCCGAGTGTGCCTGGTGACCAACTCGGGCTTCGAAGACATCATCGAGATTGGGAGGCAGAACCGACCCCAGCTGTACGCGCTGGTGGGGCACCGTCCGCCTCCGCTCGTCGCGCGGCAGGACAGGATCGGCGTTCAGGGGCGCCTGGGTCCCGAGGGAGAGGAGGTCGAACCACTCGATGCCGCCGAACTGGCTGGGTTAGCCAAGCGTGTGGCCGACGCCGAGGCCATCGCGGTGGTGCTACTCCACTCCTACGCAGACCCGACGCACGAAGCGCGAATCGGTGCGGCGCTCGAAGGTGTGGGCGTGCCGGTTTCCCTCTCGTCCACGCTCCTTCCCGAGTACCGGGAATACGAGCGCACCTCCACGACGGTGGTGAACGCCTACGTCGGGCCGATCATGTCGGCATATCTCGGGAGGCTTCACGAGGAGAGCGGGGCGACGAGGGTGCGGATCATGGGTTCGAACGGCGGGTCACTTCCCGTAGAACGGGCCATGCGTGAACCGGCACACACGGTGCTGTCGGGCCCTGCGGGCGGGGCAGTGGGAGCGCTGGAGTGGGCCCGCCGCGTGGGGAACGACCACATCATCACCTTCGACATGGGCGGCACCTCTACCGACGTGAGCCTCTGCCCGGGTGAGCTCCTCCACACGAGGGAGTTTCAGATCGGCGAGCAGCCGGTCGCGCTGCCGGTGATCGACATCCACACGGTGGGAGCGGGTGGGGGCTCCATCGCGCGCCTCGATCCAGGCGGAGCGCTGCGGGTGGGTCCGGCCTCTGCGGGTGCGGCGCCTGGCCCGATCTGCTATGGCCGCGGCGGCACCTCCATGACGGTTACCGACGCTCACGTCTGGCTCGGTCGCCTTCCCGCCGAGGGATTCCTGGGTGGAGCAGAGACGCTGGATCGCGAGGCCATCGCCGGTCCCCTGGCAGAGTTGGCCGAGGGTCTCGGGCTCGAGCAGGACGCCGCCGCCGAGGGCATACTAGCCGTCGCAGACAGCGCCATGGAGCGAGCGCTCAGGGTAATTTCGGTCGAGCGCGGATTCGATCCTGCCGAGTTCACGGTAGTCGCCTTCGGGGGCGCCGGCGCGTTGCACGTTGCGGAGCTGGCTGGGCGACTGGGCACCCGAGGCGCACTCGTACCGCCAGACCCCGGCCTGCTCTCGGCGTACGGCATGCTCGCGGCAGAAATCGTGCGGGAGGCCTCTCGCACCGTTCTGACCTCAGGTGACGCTCCCGACGTGGATGCCCTGCTCGAGTGCGCCTTCGCGGAACTCGAGGCCTCGGCGCTCGAGGCGATGCGGTCCGAGGGGGTGACCACCGCTGACATCACGACACAGAGATGGATCGACGTCCGCTATGCGGGGCAGAGCTTTGAGCTTCGAATCCCTGCGGCCGACTGGCAAGCCAGCTTCCACACCGCGCACGAGAGCCGCTACGGATACGCGCGTGAAGACGCCCCGGTGGAGGCGGTCACGGTACGGGTACGGGTTTCGGCGCCCGGCCCGGAGTTAAACGCCCAGAAGATCGAAGCTGCGCATTCGGATCCGCCCCTCGAAGCCTGCGATGTGATTCACGATGGGAAACACCACGAGGCCGTGCGAGTATGGAGAGCCGAACTACGTGCGAGGGTGGGCCGTCACCGTGGACGAATGGGGCTGCCTACACCTGAACCGCACTGAGACTGAAACCGAGCCCGAGACCGAGACCAAGCATGGCTGAAGACAAAACGTTGACCGAGTCACCGCCCTACGGTTGGGCAGCTCTGGCGGCCGCCGTGGTGTTCGCGCTCTACGCCATCACGCTCGCCCCGACGACCGCGTTCTGGGACACAAGCGAGTATATCGCGACGAGCCACATCCTCGGGATTCCGCATCCTCCCGGGAACCCGCTCTTCGTGCTTCTCGGGCGAAGCTGGGAGCTGCTTCTCGCACCGCTCGGCCTCTCCGTGGCCGTGCGCATAAACCTGTTCAGCGCCTTCATGAGCGCGGCAGCGCACGGATTCTGGTTCCTCGTCGTACATCATATTCTTGGTTACTTCACCGAAGACCGCAGGGTGCGTCTCGTGGGTGCTGCAGTCGCGATCCTTATAAGCGCGACCGCCTTCACGGTGTGGAACCAGTCGAATGTGAACGAGAAGGTCTATACGGTCTCGCTCTTCACCATCGCCCTGCTCTCGTGGCTCGCCTTCCATTGGCGCGAAAACCTCGGCAGGGGCCGAGACGACAACCTTCTCGTGCTCATGGCGTTCATCCTCGCGCTCTCCGTGGGGAACCACCTCATGGCCTTTCTGGTGGCGCCGGCCACGGTCGTGTTCGTTCTCATGGTGGCGCCACGAACGCTCTGGAACTGGAAGCTCTACGCAGCGGGGGCCGTCGCGATTCTTCTTGGACTTTCGGTACACCTGTTCCTGCCGCTGAGGGCGGCGCTCGGTCCGGTGATCAACGAAGCCGCACCCACCTGCGAGTCGGTGGGCCAGGCGCTTACGAGCATCGTCACCTGGGGCCAGACGGGATGCTCGGAGCTCTCGGCCGCGCTGAGCCGAAGCCAGTACGACAAGCCCCCCCTACTACCCCGGCAGGCCGCGCCGCTGTCTCAGATCAGCAACTTCCTGCAGTACTTCGACTGGCAGTGGGTTCGGGGAATCATGGGTGGCGAGACGCTCGGCGCAGCGGGCGCGAGGGTACCGTTCACGCTTCTCTTCAGCGCGCTCGGGATTCTCGGTCTCGCGGAACATGCCAAACGTGACCGCATCAGCGCGATCTACATGGGCACGCTGTTCCTGACGCTCTCTGCCGGGCTCGTCACCTATCTCAACTTCAAGTACGGGTATTCGCTCGCAGCTCCGGTTGCGGACCGCGCACTGCACGAGGTCCGCGAGCGCGACTACTTCTTTATCGTGGGCTTCTCGGTGTGGGGACTCTTTGCAGGACTCGGCCTCACGGTTTTGTGGCAGCGGCTCACCAGGTACCTGGGAGGGTCTCTGAAGAAGGCGGCACCCGTGCTCGTCATCGCCGCGATTCCACTCCTCTTCAATTGGGGTTGGGCAAGTCGGCGAGGCGACTGGGCCGCGCGAGACTGGGCGTACAACCTCCTGATGAGCGTGGAGCCGTACGGCATACTCTTCACCAACGGCGACAACGACACCTTCCCGCTCTGGTACATCCAGGAGGTCGAGGGTGTCCGACAGGACGTGACGGTGATCGTGACGTCGTACCTGAACACACCGTGGTACACAAAGCAGATTCGTGACCTCACCCGTCCCTGCCCAGAGGGAGTGAGTGCAACCGATACCCCGTCGCAGATCGTCTGTCAGAGGGCATACGAAGTCGCCGCCGCCGCTGCGATCTACGCATTCAATCTCGGAGGGCCAAAGGTCCTGGGCACGGTCGAGATTCCGGTGGCGACTCGGATCACGGCACCCACCGCCTCGATCATCCAGCTGGACACGGCCACGATCGACGGGGTCGCCAGCGCGGCCGGGTACTTCGCGATCTCAGAGGACCGAGAGGTCGGTCTTGGCCCGGTCACCGCAATCCTCCAGGGGGGGAGCGTCGTAATGCCCTGGCATCAATTCGCCCTCTCGATTATCGCGAACTCGATTGGGGAGCGGCCGATCTATTTTGCATCCACAGGCTCGGCCGCGAGCGCCTTCGGAATTGGTCGGTACCTGATCCGCGAGGGCCTCGCTTTTCGCCTGAATCCGGGCATGCCCACTGAATCGGAGACGATCACCCGTATCGATTCCGACCCGTTGATCGGAATCACGGGCCTGTGGGTGAACTCGCCTCGCACCAAGCTCCTCGCCGAGCGCGTCTTCGTTCAGCACGGCGACATTCCGGATGGATGGGCATTCTGGCCAGATCAACCGTCGGTGGGAATCCCAAACTACTACGCCTGGATGTACGCGGGGTTGGCCCAGGCCGCCAACCAGGCAGGCGATACCGATGCGATGGATGGCTACTCCGACCGGCTCATCCCGTGGCAGGAGCTCGGCAGGTAGCTCGCCCCCGAATGGGTGCCCGCTCAGTGGATGCTGAGCCGTCCGACCCCGGTCTGAACCGACCGAACCACGGCTCGGGCATCGTCCTCACCCTCCCGGATTTCGACAACGCGGTCGAAGGACTCGGGCACCATCCCAACGACCTCTCCGGGGCAGAAGAGCAGCACCTGCGGAATTCGGTCCAGAAGGCTGCGGAGCAGCATCACGGTGCGGATACGCGCATCGTGGGAAAGCCGGTCGAAGTCATCCCCCACCACTAGCGTACCGACCTGAGCCCCACGCCGACTCGTGAGGTCGGCGGCCGCGAGCCGGAGTCCAATCGAGAATGCCGCGGTCTCCTCGTCGGACACCAGCGCCTGACCCCCGCTGTCACCAACAAAGAGCGGAGAGCCATCTTCAGACTCGACCACGCCGAGTACGGATCCACCGGTGATGCGGTTGAGAAGCCGACTCGTCCTCGTCAGCAGAAGGTCCTTTGCTTCGGCGCGAATCTCCTCGCGGAGCGCCACCAGAGCCCTGCCGCGCAGGGTGGGTGTCCCGCCTGACGCTCCCAGAGAAGCTGCGAGCTGGGCATGGGCCTCTCGCAGCTCCAGGTGCTTGGCCCGTCTCCGCTCCACGTCTTCAGCCAGGGCTTCGCCCGCCGCACTGATTCGAAGATTCTGACCCTCGAGCTGCTGAAGCCTTTCGGGCTTGAGGTCGAGTTGCTCATGGCGGCGCTTCCACCACTTTCCGTCCTGGACCACCGATTCCCATTCTTCTTGCAGGATCTCGATGACGTGCTGTACATGCTCCTCGAGTACGCGCCCACACGTCGGGCAGTCCGATTCTGTTCCGCCCCTCTCCATCTCTGCGATCCGCTGCTTCAACTCCCGCGCGCGCGCCCTGTGGGCCTGAAGGTGGGTTTCGGCGTCCTGGCGCTCCCTGAGCCACTCCATGTTCGCCACCTCGAGGTCCCCGGCCGACTCAACCGAATCGGCGCGAAGCTCCTGGAGCTCGGCCTCCTTGGTCTCGAGCTCCGCCGCGAGGAGGGTGACCTCCTCGAGTTGCGCGCTCAGCATGGAAGCGATGTGCCCAGCCTCCCCCAGATGTCCTTCCAGGCCGCCCGGCTCCGCCGCCAACGCCCGCTCCACCGCGTCCAGCCCCAGGACCCTCCCCACGATCTCGACCGCCTCTGCCAACTGGTAGGACGCACCTCCGCGGAGCCCGGCAAGCGCCGCGGCAACTTCGTCGCCCTCATCCGTGAGACATCCCTGGATGGCGAAGAGCAACTCACGTCGGAGGCGACCCCCGGACACCACAAACGCCGAAAAGCCCGGCTCCAGAGGGAGCGGGCCCGCCAGGGGTGCGGGGGTGAGTTGAAGTGACCCGATCGTCACAGGTACCTCCACGATGAGGATCCACCGTCGCTCGGCGGCAAACTCAGGGCAGTAAGACTCCGTGGTCCTACCCTACATACGGCGCCTTGCCTGTGAAACTACATCTTCAATCACCGAGATGGTCCCATCTTCTGCATCGGCCAGACGCCGGCTCACTCCCTCGACGAGGCGCTCCGGGGTCAGGACGGGGACCGCATGGGAAGCCGCTGGGCGATCCGTAACCTCTACCTCCAGATGAAGAGCCCTCATCCGGTACTCCGGAAGGAGCCCCTCGATGAGCGGCAAATCTCGCGGATCCAACCCGCGGAGCGTGAGGCGAACCACCTTGCCCTCGATCCCCCCAGGCACCTCGGCCAGCACCTCATGGACCCGTTCGGGTAGACGCTCGCGGCGCTCCGGGTCGAGATCCAGTGGAGCGAGCGCCACCACCGCGCGTCCCTGAATCGGATGAAACACGTGCGTCCCGTCTTCAAGATTGACGGTGAGGAAACCCTTCTCGACCGCCGCTTCGTCCCATGGGGCCGGCCCGACGCGTTCGAGGGATCCGGCGTGAAACACCCTCGGAGCCCATTGATGCATCTGGTGGTGTGACCCGAGGCCAACGTAATCCCACCCTTGCTCGCTCAGCGCCACCCCGTCACCGGGAGTCGCGTACGCAATCAGGATCTCGAACTCTGCGTCCTCGGATCTGACCATCGGTGGAGGAGGGCCTTCGAGAAGAGCCCGGTAGGGGACGAGGAGCGCGGAGATGCGACCCGACCCGACGCTCAGCCTCTGTACTCGTTCGGTCGCCACCCATACGTCGGGGAAGGGCTCGAACGCCGCGAGGGCGCCGGGATCTCCCTCCCGTTGGGGTGTGTCCCTCGCCCCGGCAACCACCAGAACCGGTACACCCGCGAGTCCGTCCTGCAGGAGCTCAAGCCCCCGGGCAAATACGACGAGGGCGCGGTGGGACGGCTCGGGACGATCGAAGATGTCGCCCGAAATCACAACGACATCGGGCCGAAGCTCGACGACCAGTTCCACTGCACGGTGAAACGCCGAAGCCACGTCCAACTCCCGCACATTCGTTCCCCGGGACTCACGGTCGAAGGCCTGAAATCCAAGATGGAGGTCGGAGAGGTGCGCCAGAATCACGCTGTTGGCCCCAAGTCTGAGGGCCCGGAGTCTGAGGTCCGGGGGGGGGTACTCGCATCCTCTGTGGGAGCCAACGCTGCCACGTCCACGACCTCGGGCGAGGTGCGCTCCGATGCGTGAGCGTCCCGCATCCCCCGGTCGAGCACCGCGCCGTGCACCAGCGCGCTGGCAGAGAGGAACACAAGTACGAACAGGAATACAGAGGGGGGATACAGCTCGGTGAGTGCCCAGAGACCTGTGAGCGCCATGCCGACCGCCCCACCAAGCGTTGCCGGCACACCCACCGTGCCAGGCGTGCCGCCGATGGTGGAGTTGAACCTCGCCATCCCCGCAAGAAGGTTTCCCGCCCCGTATACGGGGAGTGCGCCAACCAGGGTGAGCCCAATGGCCTGAGTCCCCCCGACCGCTCCGAACCCCCCTACCACCGTCCAGGTGGTGGTGAACACTGCGGCACCCATGAAGGTCAGTAGACACAGGAACCAGCGCCTACGGATCGACTCGACCAACGCCCTCCCCTGGTGCCTCGGCTCACCCCAGAGCCCAGCCGCCAACGCGAGAAGTTCGACGGCCAAGATCAACGAGAGGGCCCGAAGGAGACCCCGGCCCGAAAAGAGCAATAGCCCAATCGCCATGTTCGCGGCGACCGCAGCTGCAGCTCCGACCATGAAAGGTGGAATCCAAGCGCGACGAAGGATCATGTCAGGACTCCAGTTTCCGATATTCGCTCGCGAAAAAGACGAGCGGATCGCCCTCTACGCTGTCACACGCCACAACCTCGCCAATCAGAATCGAATGATCCCCACCCTCGTGGACCTCCCGGATGTTGCAGTCAAACCAGGCAAGAGCACCATCGAGGATCGGACTCCCCGTCACCTCGACTCGAGACGGCGTCCCAGAAAATCGGGAGGTGCGCTCGCCACGGGCGAATCGGTCAGCCACATCCCCCTGCTGCTGCGAAAGCACCGAGACGGCGAAGACTCCGGACTGGATGATGTGATCGTGCGAGCTGGCCACCTTGTCGAGTGCTACCAGGATCAGGCAGGGATCCAGCGACACCGAGGCGAGCGAATTAATGGTCAGCCCGCAGGGCACTCCCTCGGGTGTGCGACTCGCAACCACCGTTACACCGGTCGCGAAATTGCCCATAACAGTTCGGAAGTGCGACTTGTCCAGGGTGGGAACTCCTGTTGCTCGTCTCTTGAAAACGCCGCCGAGTCCCTTTGCGTTACGATCCGGCGGTAGGTAGTTTCAAACCCCCGTCACGACGGGGGCAACCCTCGGGCAGGGCGAAAAGACACCCCGCTGACCACGTATTCTACTTGCTATGGTTCTTCTGACGGCATGACGCTCCGACGGCTCATAATTCTGGTGATACTAAGCGCAGCCCAGGGCTGCGACAACGTGTCCTGGGGCGGCATCGACCTGCGTCTCGAGGGTCCCCAGGGCTCGTCCGATGGGGCCGCGACCGCCGCCCTCGATTCTGAGGACGAATCGGCTGGGCCCAGCTTCCCCCGGGGACCGGTCCTGTACTATGGCGTTCGCGAGGGTAGTCGAGCCTCGCTGGTACCCGTCGCGGAGATCGACTCCACAGGGCTGCGCCCCCTCCCGAGCGAGGCGTCCGACCCCGGTTTCCTGGAAGCCTTCTCCACCGCATTCCTCACACCAGGTAAGCGCTTCACCCTATTTGCGGACGGCACCCGAGTGGGCACACTCATCGCCGATCAGGCAGGGGTAGAGTCCTCGTTCTGCCAACCACGACCACTCGTCGGTGGAACGGTGGAGCTCGTTCCGGGGGCTGGCTCTGCCGAGACGTTTCTGGCGATTGGGGAATCCCACACTCAGGCATTCGAGTACGGTGAGTTCTCTCCCCTTTCCCATGATCGGGATCTGCGGGTGGCGTCTCTGACGATGATGACGGACCTCATCCCGCAGCTCGGCGCCACCTGGCCCCCCTCGGTTCTCGATATTCGGCGGGACATCCAGGTGTTCCGTCTGGATGAACTCCCTGAACCGGCCATCGTAGCGAGCTTCGTCTATCGGGATGCGCTCGAGGTCGGCGCCGCACCCGACGACGCATACTCCGTGTTCCTGCTCGGCACCCAGTTGGGTGACCGCTACCAGCCCGACTACGTCAGGTACAGGGTGGCCGGAGCAGGCGGTAAGGCAACCGCGCACTACTCTGGCCGAATGGACTGGGATCAGGACGGCGAGCAGGAGATCCTGCTGGAGGTGGCCGGGGCAGATTCAAGATGGTTCACCGCGATCGCTCGGCAGAACGGAAACTGGGTCGAGGTGTTCGAGGACTCGTGCGGGCTCTCCGTCGGCACCCCCTGACACTCATGGCCCGGCCCCCCGGTCCCCCCAACTGGGTGAGGGGCATCGGTGTTGGACTGCTCCTCCTGAGTAACGGATGTAGCGAGCCCCGAGACCTGACACCGAACGGCGCGGAAGGCTCACAGGGGGCAGAGGCCCTGGCCACCGTCACCGACGATGCCGGACGCCGCCACAGCTTTGACACGCCACCGCAACGGATCGTGTCACTCGTTCCCTCGATCACAGAGATGCTCGTCGCGCTTGACATCCCCGGGGAGCTGGTCGGCCGAACCGACTTCGACTCCGAACCGGCGGTGCTCTCGCTCCCGAGTGTGGGCGGCGGGCTCCAGCCGGACCTCGAAATACTTATCGCCCTCGATCCCGACCTTGTGATTCGCTTTGCGGCCGCATCGGATGTTGAGACCCCCGCACGCCTCGACGAGCTCGGGATTCCACACTTCGCCGTGCTGCCTGAGTCGATCTCTGACGTTCGCTCGATCCTGGAGAGGCTCGGGAGGGTGTTCAACCGTACTGCCGCCGCGGATTCCATCGTCTCGGAGATCGACCGCCGCCTTGCAGTGGTCGCAGAGGAATCCGTGGGGGCGCAGGTCGTTCGAGTAGCATTCCACCTGGGAGGCTCCACTCCATATGTGGCAGGGCCTGGGACCTACATTCACGAGCTCATCGAGCACGCGGGTGGCGTGAACGTCTTTGAAGATCTGCACGCGCTCTACGCTGAGGTGAGCCTCGAGGAGTTCCTCGTTCGGGAGATCGACCTCCTGCTCATAGCCGAGGGAGGCCAGGCCCCACAGCGTTTGGACCACATTCCGGTTCTCACCTTGCCTGAAAGCCTCTTGTTTCCGGGCCCACGCGTCTCAGATGCGGCCGAGGCGGTGGCCGCAGCGCTCCAGGAGATCCGGCGCCGATGAAGGCCGCCACCCTTACGCTCGTCCTTGTCCTGGCCGTGGGCGCGGCGATCGTGCTCGATGTGACGCTTGGATCTGCGGATCTGGGACTCGGCGAGGTCTGGTCGGCGCTGTGGGGCGGGGGCGACCTGCGTAGCCAGCAGGTAGTCCAGAGCCTTCGGCTGCCGAGGGCAATGCTCGCCGTGCTGGTGGGCGGGGGACTCGGAGTGGCTGGGGCGGTATTCCAGGCACTCCTGCGAAATCCTCTCGCAGAGCCCTACATCCTCGGAATCTCCAGCGGGGCGGCTACGGGAGCAGTCGGCGTACTCGTATTCGGACTGGTCGCTGCCGGATCCTGGGCGCTCCCGCTCGCCGCCTTCGCCGGCGCGCTCCTCGCGATCTTTCTCGTCTTCGGGGTCGCGGTTGCCTCAGACCAACACCTCGATGTGAGGGTGTTGTTGCTCGCCGGCGTCGTAGTCGGGGCGTTCTTCTCTGCGGCGATCGCCTTCATGCTCTCCATCTCGAGCGCCGCAACGGTGCGCAGCGCTGTATTGTGGATGATGGGCAGTCTCGGCAACCCGAGCTGGGGCACCGTAGCCATCATAGCGGCGTACACGGTTCCCTCCGTCCTCGCCCTGATCGCGCTGGCCCGCCCACTCAATCTGCTCGCGCTCGGAGAGGAGACCGCCACCTACCTCGGCACCGACTCAGAGCGCGTCAAGCGCGTCGCCTATGGTGTCGCCTCGCTGCTCACCGCTGCGGGCGTCGCGGCTGCAGGCGTAATCGGGTTTGTGGGGTTGGTGGTGCCCCATACGCTGCGCCTGATCATCGGCTCTGACTACCGGCTGCTCCTCCCACTCTCTTTCCTGGGTGGTGCGGCGTTCCTTACGGTCGCCGACGTCGTGGCGACCACGGCCTTTGCCCCGGTCCGGCTTCCCATCGGCGTCGTGACTGCCTTTCTGGGCGTCCCCGTGTTCCTTGTACTTCTGCGCCGCAGCCTCGGCGGCTCCCGATGAGCGAGACCGGTGCGGGAGCTGGACCGGCGTTCTCCACGCGGGAGGTGGTGGTTCGCTACCCCGGCGCGGCGGTGAACGCCCTCGACCGGGTGACGATGGAAGTTCCGGAGGGGCTCCTCTACGCCGTCCTGGGCCCGAACGGGTCGGGAAAGTCCACCCTCATGCGGGCCCTGCTCGGTGTGACCCCCGTGCGGTCGGGTTCGGTTTCGATCGCTGGTCGTGCCCTTCCGACCTGGACCCGAAAGGCACTCGCGCTACACATCGGTGTCGTCGCGCAGGCGGAGGTGCTCGCCTTCCCCATTCGGGTAAGGGACTTCGTCGCCATGGGCCGGTACCCTCATCTGGGCCCCCTGCAGCCGGAACGCGAGCAGGATCGTGAGGCAATCACCACCGCGCTGGTGCGGTGCGATGCGACGCACCTGGAGGGACGCTTCGCCCACACGCTTTCCGGAGGGGAGTTCCAACGAATACGCCTGGCGCGGGCCCTTGCACAGGAGCCTGACACCCTGGTCCTCGACGAACCCACTGCCAGCCTCGACCTCCGTCACGAGATGGGCATCCTGGAGTTGCTGCGCGCCTCGACCCGTGAGGGCATGACCGTAGTCCTGGTCACTCATCACCTGAACACCGCCGCCCGCTTCGCGGATCGAATGATCCTCCTCACCGAGGGGTCTGTAGCCGCTGAGGGAACACCGCAGGAGGTGCTGCAAGAGGATACACTCGAGCAGGTCTACGGGTGGCCTGTCGCGGTCCGCACAGACCCCATCACCGGAGCTCCAGCGGTCACGCCACTGAGTTGAGGCCACTGCGCACATGGCCCTGCCCATTCAGAAAGGTGAATGCAGCGGTGCACTAGACCGGTTCGGCCTCATCCCAGAGCGCGCGGTAGCTCGCGTAGCGCGTTGGGCTGATCGACCCATCTTCGGTCCCGCGAATTACCTCGCAACCAGGCTCATGAAGGTGGGTGCATCCGCGAAATTTGCACGCGCCTTCACGTTTCCTGATTTCGGGGAAGCAGTGTGGAAGCTCCTCGCGCCCCAGCCCCCAGACACCGACGTCGGAAAACCCCGGAGTATCGGCGAGGAGGCCCCCACCCGTGATTGGAAGCAACCGCGAAGACACGGTTGTGTGCTTGCCTCGAGCCAACTTCCTGGAAAGCGACCCCGTGCGGAGGTCGAGGCCGGGCTCCAGCGCGTTCGCAAGCGTTGATTTGCCCACTCCCGAGGGTCCGGCCATCGCCGAAATTCCGTCCCCAAGAACGCCTCGAAGCGCTTCGATTCCAGCTCCGCTTTCTGCGCTCGCCTCGATCACCGAATACCCGAGCGGTCTATACACCGACGCCAATTGGGTTGCGATGTCCTGAGCTCCCTCGAGATCGATCTTGTTGATCACGAGCACCCCCTCCACACCGGAGGCCTCCGCGACCACGAGTAGCCGGTCGATCAACTCAGGCTTGACCGGCGGATCCACGGGAGCGACAACCACGAGGAGACGGTCCGCATTCGCTACGAGAACACGCGGACGAAAGCCGCCCCCTCGCGTTCGGGCGATCTGTGTACGCCGCGGCTCGACAGACTCGATCGTGTAGGCCCCACCCTCCTGGACGGCCACAGCCACACGGTCTCCGATTACGACCTGGTCGCCCGTCCGTGCCTCGCGCTTGAGCCGACCACGGAGCGTCGCCTCCACGACAGTCCCGTCCTCCAACGCAACCTCATAGGCACCCCCCACCACGGAGTGTACGGTGCCGGTCATGCGGACTTCCGGGCAAAAAAAATCCCCGCCCCCCGTGCCGACCATGGTCTGGCCGCACGGAGAGCAGGGGTCTTCCTGAGAAACATCACGCCGCAAACGATTCCAGCGCGTCTCCCTTGCCACCCTCACGGAGTCGGCGCAACGCCCGGTCACGGAGCTGACGAATCCGCTCACGCGTCACGCCAAGCATGTTGCCAATCTCTTCGAGCGTGTGTTCCCGCTCGCCCTCTAACCCAAAGTACAGGCGCAACACCTTGGCATCCCGAGCTTCGAGCGTACCCAGAGCAGCGGTAACGGTCTCGGTCAGAAGCCGACTCTCGACCTCCAACTCGGGCTCCGCAGCCTCCTCGGTGATGAACCGCTCGACAAGCTGCGAATCTTCGCTGTCGCCGATCGGAGCGTCGAGACGAATCTCGGCCGCGTTCAGCGTCTGCAGAGACTCGATAAGGATCGGCGTAAGCTCAGTAGCCTGACTCAGCTCCTCGGCCGTCGGCTCGCGGTTCAGCTCCTGCTTGAGGCGCTCCTTCTCCCGGAAGATCCTCGCAAGATCGGAGGCCCGGTTGAGCGGCACACGCACGGCACGCCCCTGGTTGGCCAGAGAGGCCAGAATCGCCTGACGGATCCACCAGACAGCGTAGGAGATGAACTTCACGCCCTGCTCAGGATCGAACTTCCGGGCAGCCGTCACGAGTCCGACGTTGCCCTCCTGAATCAGGTCCGTGAGGGAAACCCCACGGTTCTGGTATTTCTTTGCAACGCTGATCACGAAGCGCAGGTTGGCACGCGCCAGCTCCTGGATTGCGTCCCCGTCGCCCTTGAGCGCGAGTGCTCCCAGCTCCTTCTCCTTCTCAGGAGTGATGAGCTCGTGACGGCTCACGTCACGAAGGTACTGGTCCAGTGCAGTCTTTTCCTCGATGCTGGCGTCGAAGCCAGTGAGAGGATTCCGCCGTCCCCGGCGCTTCCGAGGAGCGGCCTTCGCCTTGCTCGTCGTAGCCTTGCGCTTGGTGGCCTTGCGGGTCGTCGTCTTGGTCGCCATTGGGTCCCTATCTATTCCTTCTCGAGCAGCGCGGTTAACCCGCGTCGCATATACCAAAATCGAGGATTCCGAGCCCATGCTCGGGCCTCTTCATGGGAGACGCAAAATCTACAGCCCTACAACCTATCAGGGTCTTGGATTCTTGTCCATACCTCTGCGCCCTGCATAAAAAACCCATAACGAGCCAGAAGGTTCCGCCCACCCTCAGGTGATCCTCGAAATACGGTCCAACACCGCTTCGGCATCGAGCTCCCTCGGCTCGAAGGTAAAGACGCGAAGCACCCTTGCAGTTCGATAGAGCTCCTCCGCGACCGCAGGGAGGTCTATGACTCCTCGTAACCCGCCGAGGCCGAGTCGCTCCACTATTCCGCCGCGTCGTTCCAGTAGAATATCGAGCTGAAACATCGCCCGCTTCGAGGGGAAATCGATCACGACCTCGCCTGGCTCCAGCCCCAGGTCTGCAGCCAGTCCATCTTCGACACCCCTCCGGAATGGTGTGTCGGTCGCGGCCCAATCTTCGAGCGTGCGGGGCTCCAGCTCGGCGGCTGTGAACTCGAGCGCGCGCTTTGGCAACCTGCGATTGCGAAGTGCGGGGAGCCACTTCGAGACCAGCCTTTCCGCACCCTCGTCATCACTCATCTCGGCACGTCGGCGAATCTCGTAGATCAACTCTTCATCGGTGGGGCCCACGAGCTCTTCGGGCTCGATCAACTCCACCCGAACAGCCTCCTCTACGATTCTCTTATAGAGCACCGTCGCAGCACGGACGGCATGATGCCAGTAGACGTTGCGAAACATCTGGTACTTCGCGAAGAGCAGGCTCTCGAGCGACGCGATGGCCTTTTCGGTCACTCCGACCTCATAGCGCCCGGTGCTCGGATCCTTGAGGAGCGTCAGGCCGCCGACGAGACGGTCGACGTCGACCTCTCCATATGGAACTCCACAGAAGAGAGCATCCCGCCGCAGATACTCCATTTTGTCGAGATCAAGGCTCCCGCTTACCAGACCCCGAAGCGGAGCTCTGCTTTCGCCCCGTATGAGTGCGAAGATCCTGGCAGCCGCATCGTCCCCCAACTGGCTGAGTGCCTCGCTGAGCTCCGGCGATTCGAAGAACCGAGCCGCCATCGTCTCGTGGTCTCCGGGAAGTTGGTCCTCGTCCAGCTCCTCGAGGGCGTGGGAAAATGCGTAATGACCGATGTCGTGGAGAAGAAGCGCATACGGGATGAGCTCGGCGTCCTCCCACGCCTCGGCGATGCCTCCGTTCCTCCGACGCAACGCCTCCAGGCTCCTCGTGGCGAGATGGTAGACCCCGAGGGCGTGGTCGAACCGGGTGTGTGTCGCTCCTGGGTACACGAGATGCGCCAGGCCAAGCTGACGGATATACCTGAGTCGCTGAAACGCTGCGGTGTCGACGATTCGAACCGCGGTGCTGTCGAGGGAGATCGAATTCCAGAGTGGGTCCCGGATGATCCTCGGCTTCGGTGCTTGCTTCATGCCCCGACTTTAAGGCGTTGCCTGTGCAGCAGGCAATGTCTGGATGGGCCCGCCTCACTCCTCGGGCCGAAAGACGAAGCCCCTCGCCACTTCGTACGTTCAGATCGGCGGGGGGGGGCGCTGTGGAAATCCTTCAGCGCACGAGATGCAGGTCGGTCTGTCGCCTGAAGACCCACCGGCGATCTCCAACATCGGTCACCCGGGCCTCTTCTTCTTGCCGGCAACTCAAACGTTCACCGTTCCACTCGGGCACCGGCACGGTCGTCTGAAGCTCGATCGAGTACCAGGTGGAGCGCAGCAGCGGGACGTCACCTCGGACCGGAAGCGCCTCCTGGTTGTCCCATCGGCCGATGAGGGGCCCGGCCCCATGGCCGTGATCGCCGATGGGGTGGGTGTAGATGCTGCCGTCGATCCCCTCGGTGCGCATCCTGCCGAGGGCGTTCGAGAGGATGTCGTTGCCGGAGAGTCCCGGTTCCATCTCGTCCAGGAGGATGTCCTGCAGGCGGTTGCTCGTCCGGAGGCAGGCCCTCACCCCCTCTGGCGCCTCCACCTCGCCTGCACCGAGGACATACCCCAGGTGCTGGGTGTCCGTCCTGAGACCCAGGGCCACGACGCCAAAGTCGACCCAGAGTACATCCCCACGCTCGATCACACCTTCACTGAACCCGTTTCCATCGCCAGCGCGGTCGTAGTTGACCGAGGGGTGGAACCACACGGTCATTCCCAAGTCCTGTACGGTCTGGCGGAGCCACCACTGGACGTCACTCGTGGTTGTGGTTCCCGGCTCGATCACCCGCAACGAAAACGCCTCTGCGATCAGCGCGTGGACCGTCTCCTGAATCGCTTCGTATCGCGGCAACATCTCGGGCACCCGGGTCGCGATGTAGTCGAGCGCGAGCCTCGGCTCACGACGTATCCGTGTGCGGTACGCTCCGAGCGCTCGCTCGAGGGCCTCTCGTTCCCCCGAGTGGAGGCCGTCAGAAAAAGCCTGATGCTCGTCGATGTTCAGAACGATATTAGCAGGATCACGATCTTCGACGATCTCATGGAGGAGCCGCCATTGCTCACCCCCCCAGAGCTCCGCAGCCTCTCCATCCGGTGCGGGCCTCGCAGACCGGTAGCTCTCGTATAGACCACCCTGGGTGCCACCCCCGAGCGCGATCCGTTCGACACCTGCCCCTGGCCCCCGATCGTAGAAAACGAAGATGGACCGCCGCCGAGCCGCAAAGCTCGTGGGCGAGGTGATCGACCAGAAGACCGGATCTTCGGCATACTCGCGCATCGACAAGATCCACATCGACACGCCATGCTCGCGCATGAGTGCGGGGAGTACACGGTCGAGGCGAGCCTCGACCCACACCTGTCGCTCCTCTGCCTGCGCCCGGAGAGTCGGGAGCGCGCGAATTTGCGGCACCTCGAGGGGTGAGGCCTGAGCGTCCAGAGCCTTCGGGGCGGCGACCATCACCGAAACCCCGAGCAGAAGACCCAGACCCAATACCCGACCGGAGCGTCGTGCCATCAACCTTTCCTCGCTAGTGACTCGAGTTCCCCTACTGCGGTCCAGCCGTTGCGATTTCATCGGAGACGCCATCCGAAAACTGCACGAAGTTGTCGCGGAACATCTGCGCGAGCTTTGCGGCCATCTCGTCGAAGGCGTTGGCGTCTGCCCAGGTCTGCCTCGGAACCAGCACCTCAGGCGGAACCCCGGGCACCTCGACGGGCACCTCGACACGAAAGATGGGATCGGCTTTCGTCTCGACGTCATCGAGCGTTCCAGCCAGCGCGGCACGCACCATGGTGCGGGTGTACGAGAGCTTCATCCTGCTTCCCACGCCATGAGGTCCACCGGTCCACCCGGTGTTCACCAACCAGATTTTGGCACCGTGCTCAAGAAGGCGCTCACCCAGCATCTCGGCATACACCCCCGGATGTCTCGGCAGGAATGGAGCCCCAAAGCAGGCGCTGAACGTCGCCTTGGGCTCCGTCACCCCCCGTTCGGTCCCCGCAACCTTCGCGGTGTATCCAGAGATGAAGTGGTACATCGCCTGCGCCGGCGTCAGGCTGGAGATGGGAGGGAGCACGCCGAACGCATCGGCGGTGAGGAACACAACGTTCCGCGGATGTCCCGCGCGGCTGGGGAAGACCGCGTTGGGGATGTAGTGGAGCGGATAGGACGCCCGCGTGTTCTCGGTGATCGAACCATCGTCGAAGTCGATCTCGCGGGTGCGCTCATCGAGCACCACGTTCTCGAGGATCGTCCCGAACATCTGGGTCGCATCGAAGATTTCAGGCTCTCCCTCTTTGGAGAGACGGATCGTCTTCGCGTAGCAGCCACCCTCGAAGTTGAAGACACCGTTACTGCCCCATCCGTGCTCGTCGTCACCGATCAGTCCGCGCTCGGGATCGGCTGAAAGCGTGGTCTTTCCAGTGCCGGAGAGTCCGAAGAAGAGGGCGACATCATCACCATCTCCAACATTCGCCGAACAGTGCATCGGCAGAACGGCCTGATCGGGAAGCATGTAGTTGAGGACCGAGAAGATGGACTTCTTGATCTCACCCGCGTAATGCGTGCCGCCGATGAGGACCATGCGCTCGCTGAAGCTGACCGCGATGAAGGTGGATGAATTCGTACCGTGCTCGTCGGGGTCTGCAGTGAAGTCGGGCGCGTGGAGAACGGTGAAGTCAGGCGCAAAGGTGGCTAGATCAGCAGCCTCCGGGCGGAGGAACATGTTGTACGCGAAGAGGTTGTGCCACGCATTGTGCGTCACGACCCGGACATTCAGCCCAAACGATTCGTGGGCACCCGCCCTGGCATCCCGAACGAAGATATCCCGGCCGTTGAGGTGCTCGACCACGCCACGGTGGAGCTTTGCGAAGTGCTCCGGACTCATGGGAACATTGACCGCTCCCCAGTCGACGGTGGTCTCGGTCGAGGGATCCCTCACCGTAAACTTGTCGTTCGGGGATCTACCGGTGTGCGGAGCCGTCACCGCCGTGAAGCCACCCATGTGGGCGATGCGGCCCTCTCCACGAGAGAGTGCCTCCTCGTAGAGCTCGGCCGGGGAAGGATTCCAGAACACGTCCTTCGATGGCGTGAGGCCGTGCGCCTCAAGCCCCACACGTGCTTGAGCTCTACCGCCTGAGCTCTCTCCATGTATCTGACTCGGCATGTTTTTTATGTCCTCTAGCGGGAATTCAATATTGGGAATCGAGACGCCTGACTGGCCCCCAACTCATGTGGTTCAGTTTTGGGTCCTAAAGCTGCTTCGTTCGTGACTGTGCGTCCACACAAGCGAGGGTAACCAGGTTGATCACATCCTGAACGGTGCTCCCGCGTTGAAGGGCATGGATGGACCGATCCATCCCGAGAAGCACCGGGCCGATGACCTCAGCACCCCCTAGCTCCGCAAGCAATTTGTACGAAGTATTCGCCGAAGCCAGGCCCGAAAACACGAGGATGTTTGCCGACCCGGTGAGCGTACTGAACGGATACGTCTCTTCCCGCAGCACCGCGTTCACTGCCGTGTCCGCCTGCATCTCCCCATCTATCTGGAGCTCGGGCCGACGTTCGCGAATACGTGCAACCGCATCCCTCACGCAGGCAGACTGTGCGTGCGGAGAAGACCCGAAGTTCGAGAACGAGAGCATGGCGATTCTCGGCGTGAAGCCGAGGCTCTGGGCATAGTCCGCCGTCAGCATCGCGATCTCCGACAACGTTTCCGCATCAGGATCGATGTTCATGGTGGTGTCGGCGAAGAACATCAACTCACGGTTCGGCAGGGCGAGGAGGTGCACACCGGCCACCCGGTGAGCGCCCTCGGCAGTACCAACCCCCTGTAGCGCGGGCCGCACGAGTTCTGGATAGTGCGAATCAGGACCGGCGACCATCGCGTCCGCATCCCCCTCGGCGACCATCATCGTTCCGTAATACGTGGGGTCGTACATCTTCGCTCTGGCCTCGGCCACCGTGAGACCCTTTCTCATGCGGCGACGGAAAAGCACGTCGGCGTATCGGTAACGGTCCTCTTCGTTCTCGGCCTGATGAAACAATTCGGCGCCCTCGAGCGACACACCGAGCTCCTCGGCCCTCTTGAGCACCTTTTCGGGTCGCCCAAGGAGGATGGGTTGCGCGATACCCTCAGTGAGAAGTTCGGCCGCCGCCTGGATGACCCGCAGGTTGTATCCATCCGTGAGTACCACTCGTTGTGGTCTCTTCCGAGCCCGCGCTACCATCCCACGCATGATCTGGTGTCCCGGTCCGAGGCTGGCGCGAAGCCGATCGCGATATTCGTCGAGATCCAGCGAATGACGAGCCACCCCAGAGTCGATGGCGGCCTTCGCGATGGCGGGTGCCACGTGGAAGAGCACTCTAGAATCGAATGGCTTCGGAATCAGGTACTCACGTCCAAAGGTGAATTCCTCTCCCCCATAGGCTGCCCTCACGTCCTCGGGAACCTCCGCCCGGGCCAGTTCGGCCAACGCACGGGTCGCCGCCATCATCATCTCTTCGTTGATGCCCGAGGCCCGCACGTCGAGAGCACCGCGGAAGATGAAGGGAAAGCCGAGAACGTTGTTGACCTGGTTGGGATAGTCCGACCGGCCGGTGGCGATGATCGCATCGTCGCGCACACTTGCGACGTCTTCCGGACGGATCTCCGGGTCGGGATTCGCAAGCGCGAAGATGATCGGATCCGGAGCCATGGTCGAGACCATCTCGCCGGTCACGAGCCCCCCAACCGAGAGCCCGATAAAGACGTCCGCCCCCTCGAATGCGTCCGCAAGGCTTCTGCACGACGTCTCGACCGCGAGCGTCTCCTTGTACTTGTCCATGCGCTCGGTTCGTCCTGCGTAGATCACCCCGGTCGAATCGCACATGAGGATGTTTTCGCGCTTCGCTCCGAGCCGCACGAAATGCCTCGCCGTGGACATCGCTGCGGCTCCCGCGCCGCTGAACACGAACTTCGTCGTCGAGATTTTCCGCCCACCCAGCTCCAGAGCGTTGACGAGCGCCGCGCCTGCGATGATCGCGGTGCCGTGCTGGTCGTCGTGGAAGACCGGAATCGAGAGAGATTCCTTCAGGCGTTCCTCGATTTCGAAGCACGCCGGCGCAGAGATGTCTTCGAGGTTGATTCCGCCCACCGTGGGCTCCAACAACTCACAGAACCGAATGACCTCCTCGGGATCCTCCGAGTCCACCTCGATATCGAAGACATCGATCCCCGCGAACCGCTTGAAGAGGACGCCCTTACCCTCCATGACCGGCTTGGCAGCGGCCGGCCCGATGTTGCCAAGGCCCAGGACAGCGGTGCCATTCGAGACTACCGCTACGAGGTTACCCTTTGCCGTGTAGCGATAGACGTCGTCTGGATTCGCGTGGATTTCCCTGCAGGGTTCTGCGACACCCGGCGAATAAGCAAGCGAGAGATCTGCCTGCGTCGCAACCGGTTTTGTCGGAACGACTTCGACCTTTCCTGGCCGGCCCTTCTCGTGGTAATCGAGGGCGGCTTGGCGTGACTTTCCGATGGGGCACTTCCGGCTCGGGAAACGGTGACCTCCACGCAGAAATCGTAGCCACGGCCCCAACCGAGGTCAATCGGGGAATCACCCCTGCGCCTCGCGCAAGAAAAATATGTATGGTAGGATCATGCGAATGCGTTGTGATTCATCCGTCTCGTTCGGAGCCCTCCTCCTCGGGCTTATCGGTGCAGCCGGCCTCACCCCCGTCCACATTGTGGCTCAGGCGGGGACGGAAGCGGCCTGCACAGACGGCCGGGTAACCAACATATTCGTCGATAACCACAGCATCTTCGACACCTCTGTGATGGCCGAAGGGACGCCCTTTCTCTGGGGATACCGCCTCGCAAATTCGCTCCACTGGACAACCCGCGCCGACTTCGTCGAATCGGAGCTCCTCTTCGGTGTGGGCGACTGTATGGATCCGTTCCTTCTCCATGAGTCGGAGCGCATCCTCCGCCAATACGGTTTCCTCGCCAGAGTAGACGTGTTCTCCGTCGCCCAGCCCGACGGAAGCCAGCATGTGGTCATCTCTACCCAGGATGAATTCACGACGCAGTTCAACATCCGGGCCCGCCTTAACGAAGGCTTCGACCTCGAGGGTGTCGACCTGACGGAGGAGAATCTCTTCGGTCGGGGAATCCAGGTAGGCGGATTCCTCATTCAGCGTCGTGAGCAGAAGGACAAGGGGATCCTCCTCGCAACCCCAAGGCTCTTCAATACCCGCCTCGACGGACGCGTCCGAGTGGGCAATACGCGAGTTGGTACATTCGTAGACCAGGGCCTCTTCTACCCATTTGTTGGGGAGACGGGGCGATTCGCCCTGAGGCAGAGCTACTTTCGGCGGGAGACGCTGTTCAGCTACTCGGTGGCCGACCAGGGCGAGGTCACCAACATCACCCTCCCCTTCTTCTCTGAACGCGCGGAGGTCACCTTCGCCAAGCGCTTCGGTGAAGCCGGGAACCTGACGTTCCTTGGGGTGGGCCTGTCCCGCCAAGTCCTGGAGTTCACCGACCTGAGCAGAGGAACCGAGGTCGTACAAAACCACGACTTCGGGAATCGCGAGTCGGCCCCCCAGGAGATTGTCGATCTTCTGGCTCCACAGGTCGTCGAGAATGCGGCGACGCGGATAAACCTGATTCTTGGAAAGCGAAATCTCTCCTTTGTAAGAAGACGCGGACTCGACGCCCTCGACGGCGTCCAGGACGTTGCTGAGGGCACCGAGGTGAGCGTCACCCTGGGGAGGACTCTCGGATTCCTGCAGAACGATGGTGAGGGGACGAGTGACCTCTTCACACGGGTGGCGGTCTTCGGCGGCCTCGCCCCAGGTCCGTGGGTCCTGTCGCTCGCGGCCAGCCTTGAGGGCCGACAGATCTTCAGCGACCCCACCGGCCTCAACCGTGACGATTGGCGAGACGTGATCGGAGAGTTCGATCTCTACAGCTATTGGCACCCTGAAGCGAGCCGGAACACCGTGTTCATGAGGCTTTCGGGAGCCTCAGGGTGGAGGATGAACGTGCCCTTTCAGCTCACGCTGGGTGGGGCAGAGGGAGTGCGGGGATTCAACACCGACGACCACCCCGGAGGGCGGCGCCTCATTGCGAGCATCGAAAACCGGACACACCTCGACTGGTCACCCGGCGGATTGATGGACACGGGCATCTCCATTTTTGCCGACGCCGGAAAAACGTGGGAGGGAGACATCCCATTCGGGGTCAACTCCGGCGTTCAGGCATCCATTGGTGCGGGCCTCCGGCTCGGCTTCCCTCGGGGAACGCGCGGCGTGTTCCGCATCGACATCGCCCTTCCCACGACGGGCCCGGACAGCTTCCGCAGCCCAATCCTCCGCATCACCGCCTTCGAGCTACTCGGGCTGGTTCGGGGATTTGAAGACAACCAACTGAAGCGCAGTCGCCGCTCGGGCGTGGGGGCCTCGCTCATTCCCGGAGGCCTCGGACGATAGTGGCGATTCCACGCCGCCTGGACGCGGAGCTCCTGGACAGCGGCCACCACGATCTCGTGGAGTTGGCCGCGTCGTTGGCCCAGGTCGCCCAGGTCAACCGATGGCCAGGAGGCGTCCGGTCCCTTCGGTCGTACCTGAAACCCGTCCTCAAGTCACCCTCTGCGGCCCGAGTACTGGACATCGGAACCGGCAACGGGGACACGCTCCGTGAAGTTCAGCGATGGGCCAGAGACAACGCAGTCGCCTGCACGGGTTTTGGTGTGGACAATCACCCACAGATAGCTACAATCGCTCGAGCCCGGCATCCCGACTCACTCCGCGTTCTGGTGGGAGACGCCCTCAGGCTCCCCTTTGCGGATGATTCCTTCGATGTGAGCCTCAACATCCTGACACTCCATCACTTTACCGAAGAAGACGCCATCCAGTTGCTCCGCGAGATGGCTCGCGTAACCCGGAAGCTGGTCCTGGTGAGCGACCTCGAGCGTTGCCGTCTCAATTATTGGGGCGCGTGCGTGCTGTCTACGACGCTCTGGCGCACCAACCGCCTCACCCGAAACGACGGACCCCTCTCGGTGTTGCGATCCTTTACCCCAGATGAGCTTCGGCATCTTGGGCAGGAGGCAGGCCTCACGAACGCTCGCGTTCGGCGACACCATCCGTTCCGCCTCGTCCTCTCAGGATGCCCAGCATGAGAGACGCGAACAGCATGCGTGAGGCCGTCCCCGACGTCCTGATCGTGGGGTCCGGGCCGGCGGGGAGTGTGCTGGCCACCCTCCTCAGTCGTGCCGGCCACAGCGTGGAGATGCTCGAGCGCCGACCCCACCCTCGCCCCAAGCCATGCGGTGAGTGCGTGAACCCAGGAGCGGTGCAGGCCCTGCGGAGGCTGGGGTTGGCCGAGGGAATCGAGGCGCTCGACCCGGCCCCCCTTCTCGGGTGGGTGCTCCGCACCGAGAGCGGAGCGTGGGCGCGTGGTGACTTCGGCGCAGGGGTGGAGCCCGGTTGGGGGATCCCACGCGCCCGGTTCGACGCACAGCTGGCCCGTGAAGCGCAGAGCGCCGGCGCGAGGATCTCCTCTCCTGTCGTCGTCCGCACCGCAGTCCCCGCCAACGAGACCCCTCCGTCCCCCGACCACTCGCGGTGGATTCGAGGCCTTCCCGGCGTCGTCACCAATGAGCCTGACGGTACCACAGGCCTGCGTCAGGCCCGCCTGCTTGTGGGAGCGGACGGTTTACGATCGACGGTGGGGCGCGCGATCGGATCTCCACGGCGCCGGCCCCGCATACGGAAGATGTCGCTGACCTGCCGGGTGGAGGGTTCCGGCCCAACCAATACGCACGGCCAACTCGTGCTCGGACTCGGATGGACAGTTGGGCTGGCTCCCGTCGCAACGCAGGCCGACCTCTGGAACCTCACGGTCGTGCTCGACGCGAAGCGGTACGGGCGTGAGGTTGCCAAGAGCCCGGAGTCCGCAGTGCACCGGTTCTGCTCCGAGGCCGCGTTCGCCTGGACAGAGGGACCGAAGATCCTCGGAGGGCCATGGAGCAGCGGGCCCTTCGATTGGCCCGGTCACCGGGCGGTGGACGAGGGGGTGCTCCTCGTAGGCGACGCGCTTGGGTACTTCGACCCGCTGACCGGCCAGGGGATCTACCGTGCCATCAGGAGCGCGGAGTTGGCCGCGCCCGTCATCGATAAGGCGCTCAGGGGCGCCACTGCGAAACCGGACGATGGGATCAGGCGGGACGCCCTCATGACCTACCATCGCACCGTTACGAGGGAATTCCGCCAGGGTCGGTTGCTTCAGCGTGCGATCGAGACCGCGCTGTCTCGCCCTGCACTCCGGGACATGGTGATCCGCCACCTGGGGAGCGGTGGGCATCGCCTCGACGCCATCATTCGGGTGACTGGCGACACGCTTCCGGTTTTATCTCTCCTCCGGGCCAACCACTGGCTGCGGGGTGACTCCGGGACCTCCCCTCGACAAACAGGAGCGAACCAAAATGCGGACGATCGATGAGATCACGTGCACCGCGCCCGCCGGCATCTGTTTTCACTTCGCCTCCAACGTCGAACGGTGGGCAGACATCCTCCCCCACTACCGCTGGGTGCGATTCCATCGCAAGGACGGGACTGCAACCGGCATCGTAGAGATGGCGGCATGGCGGCACTTCGGACCCCTCGGATACCCCACCTGGTGGGTCTCCGAAATGTCCCACGACGCCGGTACACGGCGAGTGTTCTACACCCACATCGCCGGACTCACGAAGGGCATGGAGGTGGTGTGGGAGGTCACGCCCCTGGAGGGGGGAGGCACACACATCCGAATTGTCCACGAGTGGACAGGACCTCGCTGGCCGTTGGTCGGCAGCTTTGCGGCGAAGTGGATCATTGGACCCATGTTCGTAAAGCACATCGCCACCAGGACGCTGCAAGGGGTTGCACGAGCCGCAGAAGAAGCGGCGCTCCAGCGCACACCGGAGTCGAAATGACCCCGCAGGAACCGAACCGAGTCGTGATTACCGGGATCGGTCCCATCACCGCCTCGGGCATCGGAGTCGAGGAATTCTGGGCTGGGCTCCACCGCGCGGAATCCCCCATCGGGCCACTGACGCGCTTCGACTCGGCGCCCTTCAAGGCCAAGCTCGCCGCTGAGATAAACGACTTCGAGGCTGCGGACTTCATGGAAGCGCGAAGGGCGCGCCGGCTGAATCGGTTCGAGCAATTTTCGATCGCCGCCTCGCGGCTCGCGCTCACGGATGCACAGCTTCACCCCGAAGATACGAAGTCCGAGTCCGTTGCCGTGCAGATGGGGAGCGCGCTCGGAGGCCTGGCCCACGCAGAGGCGCAACTCGCCGCCTACCTCGAGGGGGGCCTCCGCGCAGTGGACCCACGCCTCGCTCTAGGTGTGTTTGGTGGCGCCGCCTCATGTAACGTTGCGATCGAGTTCCAGTTTTCGGGTCCGAACGCCACCAACGCCATGAGCTGCGCCTCGGGTACGATCGCCGTCGGAGAAGCATGGCGCCTGATCCGCGAGGGAACGGTTGAGCTCGCGCTGGCCGGGGGGACCGAAGCACCGCTCGCGCCACTCACGTTTGGTTCTTTTTCGATCATCCGGGCCATGAGCACCAGAAACCACGACCCGGGGTCTGCCTGTCGCCCCTTCGACGAAGGTCGTGACGGATTCGTAATGGGAGAGGGCGCCTGTGTGCTGGTTCTGGAGAGCGAGCGGCGCGCCCGCGCCCGGGGAGTACGGATCTATGCAGAGCTCGTCGGCTACGGTACGACGAACGATGCCTTTCACATGACCGCCCCCCGTCCAGACGGATCCGAGGCGGCTCGGGCGATGCGCCTGGCCATGGAACGGGGTGGAGTGGAGCCGAGTGAGGTGGACTACGTGAATGCCCACGGGTCGTCCACACCCCTCAACGACGCCACTGAGACGCTCGCGCTTCGATCCGTGTTGGGCGAAAGAGCCGACGAAATCCTGGTGTCGGGCACCAAGCCCTACTATGGGCACGCGCTCGGGGCGTCGGGGGCGATCGAGGTGGGAATTTCGGCCCTGTGCCTCGCGCGTGGATGGGTGCCACCGACGCTGAACCTCGAAATACCGGGCGAAGGATGTGACCTCAACTACAACCCGGGAGTCGGAAAGGACGTCAAAATCAAGACGGTTCTCACCAACTCGTTTGGGTTTGGTGGCATCAACGCATGTCTCGCGCTACGGGCACATCTCGGCTAGTCCGGTACAACAACCCTTTGACTAGGGTTTCTGACTCTTATAATTTTCATCGGTTCTGTCGCGACGAGTCCCCACCCGTGGGTCATCATGGGGTTAGGTGGTCGGCTGAGAACGGGGAATTGGGCTTGGAACGAGTTTCCAGCTTCCTTCTTGCATCTTTGACAGGTGGTTTGGGAACGAATGTTTTCATCTTCACGCGGCTTGGACTCCTTCGATCAGTATCTACAGGATGTCGAGAAATACCCCCTGATACGGGATCCGCGTGAGGAGCGAGAGCTCGCTCGACGTGCCCGTACCGGAGACAAAGAGGCGGCCGAACGTCTCGTCACCGCCAACCTCCGCTTTGTCATCTCCTATGTGAAGAAGTATCAGGGCAGAGGCCTTGGCCTCGCGGAGTTGGTTTGCATCGGGAACGAAGGGCTGCTCAAGGCGGTCAAGAAATTCGATCCCGACAAGGGTGTGAAGTTTATCTCGTACGCGGTGTGGTGGATCCGGCAGACGGTGTTGCAGGCACTCGCCGAGCAGACCCGCTCCGTTCGCATTCCGCTGAACCAGAATTCGAACCTCGCCAAGCTTGCGCGCACGAACACCGCCCTCACGCAGCAGCTCGGTCGGTCTCCGACGATTCAGGAAATCTCCCGGGAGATGGAAGAGCCTCAGGAGACAATCCGTGCGCTCCGGCGTGTCGCCGCGAGCGAGCTGAGTCTCGATGCACCCATCGATCGTGGCGACCGGGACAGCGCTAGTCTCGGTGAGCGCTTCGCAGGTGCCGACGCAGGAGACATCGAGCAAGACGTCGAGGCCCTCGCGCGAAGAGAGTTCCTCGAGGAGATGTTCGACCAGTACCTCACCGAGCGGGAACGAAAGATCCTCTACCTGTACTACGGGCTGGATGACGGTGAGGAACGCACCCTCGAGGAGATCGGCACCCTTCTTGGCGTGACCCGGGAGCGAATCCGTCAGATCCGCAACCGAGCCTTCGAGAAGCTGCGTGATAGCCCACAGGGCGGGTCGCTCTCCGGATTCTGGACAGCGAACTAACTCCCTGAGCTAGTGTACCGTTGCCGAAGTCCTCGAGCCACCAAGAGGGTCGGGGCGCCGAGGGATCAAGGCGGGACGACGCGGCGTAGCACAGCTACGGCAAGGAGTTCCAACGCTGGGCAGCTCGGATGCACCGTGCCGTCGACTGGCCGAGAGACTTCGGCAACGGTGCACTAGAGGCTCCATGGAGGGCTGAAGGCCCCGTCCAGGGGACGGGGCCTTCGTTCTTCCAGAATCCTCCCCTCGAGGCCACGTCACGGACGACGCAACGCCCCGGAAGAGCCGTCAGGCTGCCTCTGCCTCGGCCAGGACCTCCCGGGGTGTGAGCAGCACGACCTCGCGCACGTGGATGTCGGCCGTGGGGATCGTCAGGCCATCTCGCTCATACGAATCGTACTCGAGCCTCCCCTCCACGTAGATCCGGTCTCCCTTCTTGACCTGATCGGCCGCAAACTCTGCCAGCCGACTCCACATGGTGAGGCGGTGCCAGTCCGTCCGCTCCTGGCCATCCTCGTCTCCGAAGATCCGACGGTTCGTCGCAAGGGTGAGGTGGACCACCTTGGTCCCGTTCTTGGTCTCCTGTACGTCGGGATCGCGACCCACATTCCCGACCAGCGTGATCTTGTTGATCGTCCGGCTCATGGAGTTCCTCCGTTGGTGAGGTGGGGGCATCTTCGCCCCTTGTCCACCAAGTCTGGAGCCCCTGGGTGGGCCCCTCCATGTCGCACTGAGCCTGAAGGAGGCCGGAACCCTACCCCTTGGTTTCGTACCAGCTGCGGCCCACCGCTCCATCCACCGCGAGTGGTACGTCGAGATCCATCGCACCCACCATGCATGCTTCCACCTGGCTTGCGAGTTCCTCCGCATCCCCCTCGGGAACCTCGAAGAGGAGTTCATCGTGCACCTGGAGTACCATTGAGGCAGAACTCCCCGACGCAGCCAAGCCCTCGGCAACCCGCAGCATCGCGACCTTGATGAGGTCGGCGGCAGTGCCCTGAATCGGGGTATTCTGGGCGATACGTTCGCCAAACTGCCGGATGTTGTGGTTCCTCGCATGAAGCTCGGGAACGTAGCGTCGACGTCCCAGGAGCGTCTCCACATAGCCCAGGTCCCTGGCGGAGTTCACCTGCTCGTCCAGGTAGCCCCTGACACCAGAGAATCGCTCGAAGTACCCGTCGATGAACGCCTGAGCCTGCTCCCTGGAGATCCCAAGCTGGCGGGCGAGTGAGAACGCTCCCTGTCCGTAGAGAGTGGCAAAGTTGATCGTCTTTGCCTGGCCTCTCTGCCCGCTCGTAACAGCCTCGAGCGGCACGCCAAAGATCACGGCTGCGGTCTGCTTGTGTACGTCGATTCCTTCGCGGAATGCAGACACGAAGGCTTCGTCACCCGAGAAGTGGGCCAGGATGCGAAGCTCGACCTGGGAGTAATCGGCTCCGTAGAAGACATTCCCCTCTTCCGGAATGAATCCTTTGCGGATCTGCCGACCCAGCTCCGTCCGAATGGGGATGTTCTGGAGGTTGGGCTCCGACGAAGAGAGCCGCCCAGTAGCAGCAACGGTCTGGTTGAACCTCGTGTGGATGCGTCCTGTGCGCGGATTCACAAGCTGGGGAAACGCGTCGACATACGTACTACGTAGCTTTTCCAGCTCTCGGTACTCGAGCATGTGCCTTGGGATTTCGTGACCCTGGGCGGCCAGCTCTTCGAGAACGGACGAGTCCGTCGACGCACCCGTCTTCGTGCGCTTGATCACCGGAAGCCCCTGTCGTTCAAAGAGAATCTCGCGCAGCTGCTGCGTCGAGTTCAGGTTGAACTCCTCCCCGGCGATCTTGTAGATCTCCTCCCGGATCAGCTTCAGGTCCTGCTCCAGCTTGCCACTCATCTCACCGAAGAATTCCGTGTCGATCCGGATCCCGGCGAGCTCCATCTGCCCAAGCACGGAAACCAGCGGCATCTCGACCTCAGAGAAGAGCCCCGAAAGCTCGTGCTCAGAAAGCTTCGCCTCGAACTGCTCGCGGACGAGTTGGGCAAGGTGCACCCTGGCGCAGGCGTACTTCATCGCGGTATCGGGCTCTGCTTCGGCAAACGAGATCTTCTTCTGCCCTGTCCCCACCACGTCGACGAGCTTGTGAGGTGCAACCCCCAGGAAGTCCTGTGCGAGGGCGTCGAGGTCGTGGTGGCGGCGACCAGGATCGAGCACATACGACGCCACGGCGGTGTCAAAATCGAAGCCGGTAAGCGAGCGCCCCGCCCTGTTCAGAACGACCAGGTCGGACTTCAGGTCAAGCCCGCACTTCCGCACCGCAGGATCCGAGAGCACCGCCCAAAAATCTTCAAGCCCTTCCTCCTCCGGCGAGGGGAGGTTGCGCACACCCTCGGAGTCGAACCCAAGACTCAGCTCCCCTGGAGCAGTGTGGCCAAAGGAGAGATAAAAGGCCCTCCCAGCCTCAAGCCCCACCGCCAATCCCACCAGGGACGCACGGTGCGGGTCGGCGAAGGACGTGTGGGTCTCGAGCGTCATCCACCCCTGGGCCCTCACCTGCTCCACCACCTCTCGAACCCCCTCCACATCGGTTACGAGGGTGTACTCTCCCGCAGGTGGAGGCTCGGCGGGCGGCGGTGACGATTCACCGCCGTCGTCGCCAGCGGGGGGAACCCCAGCCATAGGTGAACCCCCCGACCCCATCGGAGAGAACTTCTCGGTCAGTCGGCGGAAGCCGAGCTCCACGAAGAGAGGGTGGAGCTTCTCCCGATCGGGCTCACGCACCGTGAGGGCGTCCAGGTCGAGGTCGACGTCGAGGTCCTTCATGATCGTCACGAGCCGCCTCGAGAGAAGGACCTGATCGACGTGCTCGGTGAGAGCCTCGCGCGGGCGTTTCTGCTTCAACTCCGAGGCGTGCACCAGAATTTCGTCGAGGCTGCCGTACTGCTCGAGGAGCGCTACCGCAGTCTTCGGCCCAATTCCGGGCGCCCCAGGGATGTTGTCCGAAGAGTCCCCGATGAGCGCCAGGTAGTCGATCACGCTCTCTGCGGGAATCCCGAACCGCTCGTGGACGTTCGACTCGTCCACCCACTCGGCGGCGACACCGTTACGCCCCCCGCGTCCTGGGTTCAGAAGATGGATGCCAGAACCCACCAGCTGATAGAAGTCCTTGTCGCCCGAGACGATGACCGCCTCCAGGCCCGCGTCCCTCGCCTTCACCGCCAGCGTCCCTATCACGTCATCTGCCTCATAGCCCTCGAGTTCAACGAGCGCATCGTTGAAGCCGTCGACCATCGTACGAATACGTGGGAGACTCGCTCTCAGCTCATCGGGCATTTTCTCCCGTGTGGCCTTGTACTCGGGATACTCCTTCTCGCGATGGCTATTCCCCGCATCGAAGACGACAGCGAGGTAATCGGGTTGATACCGCTCCCTGATGTCGATCAGAAAGTTCGCGAAGCCGAAGGGTGCGGAGGTGTTTTCGCCCTGCTCGTTGGTGAGCGGCCGTTTGATGAAGGCAAAGAACGCCCTGTAGATGAGCGCGTAGGCGTCGATCAGAAAAAGGCGTGGGGCAGTCTTGGGAGGAACGTCCACCTACGTTTCCCTCAGTGGGGGTGTGAAGTCAGTCTCCTGGGATAGCAGTAATGTACGTCCAGCTCGCCCGAAACTCCGAGGCACCGTCAAACATTTCTTCCATCGCCCGCCGCATGAGTCGCTGGCGGTCCTGAACAATTGCCTCGGCGGGGGCCTCACCCACAACCTTCTCAGCGCCACCAACCCAACCCACAACGCCTTCGTGGTAGACGCTCAGGAACTCATACCACTGATCGACTCTCGCAGGAATACTGCGTCGTTCGACGTCTTCGATCTCAAAGCCTTCATCCTGAAGTACACCGGTGTAGTACTCGAGCGGGCGCACCGGCAGAAAATACTTGTTCCTCAGATCATCGTGTGCGGCCATGAACTCAGCGTCGTCCAGGTGAGGCCGGTACGCCACGAAGGCGTCATCGGAGCGCACGATTTCCATCGCGTGTCGGTGAATGACCTCGACGGTCTCGTCGATGATCCATTCGTCGGAAGGCATGGCCGGATTCCGGATGTTTCCGGATTGGATAAACACCTTTCCGGCTGGTTTGAGTGCCTTCCGCCATGACCTGACCGTTTCGGGAAGGCCGAAGTAGAGGTGGATTGCATTGGTCGAGACCAACGCGTCTGCACCCCGGTGAAGCATGGCATCGCCCAACACCTCGTCCACCTGCTGCAGCCTCCGCTCCTCCTTCCGGAATCGGATTTGCCTGAACGCTAGATGCTCATCGTCGCGAAATTTCTCGAGAGCCAAGCGAAGAAACTTCGGCGAAGAATCGACGATCACGATCCCAAATGACGCTCGGTCGACGTGTGTAAGGAGCCTGTGGGCCAGAATCCCGGTCCCGCCGGAGTAGTCCAGCAGAATGTCACCGTCGCCGAGAACGTCGATCAGCTGATCGACGGTAAGGTCGAGGTTCGCATACCACCCGTGATTCTCTACCGAGTCGTAACCGAGGGCCAGGCTCTCGACGGACTTTCTTGTCCAGTCGGAGTCGGGAATGCGATCAAATCCTGCCGGCCAGATGAATGTCATGTCAGAAATGTAGACGACTCCATAAGGGGGGTCCAACCCACGGCTCGGGGGAACAAGAAACCCCGGGGAGAACATCGTCTCCCCGGGGCATTGTCCTGTGAGAAGGCCATTCACCTAGGCTCGTAAAACGTTCGCCGCCTGGTTGCCGTTCTCGGTCTCACGAAGTTCAAATTCGACCTGGTCACCCTCAGTCAGGGTTCTGAACCCGTCCATCTGGATGTCGGAATAGTGGACAAAGATGCTCTCGCCGTTCTTTGCCGAAATAAACCCATACCCCTTGCCATCATTGAACCACTTCACGGTCCCTTTGGACATGCAGCATTCCTCCGTCCTTTGTTGAACACAAGACGGCGGATCGTCCTGTCGGACGAGGCGCCGACTGAGCCACAGCTCACATTTAGAGTACCAAAGAAGTTCTCTGCGCGTCAAGGAAGCGGCCGAAAAACAAGACAGCCCCTTGAATTCAGTCGCCGTACAGGAACCGATAGAGCGCCAGATTCCTGCGAATGTTCTTCACGTAACCGCGCGTCTCGGCAAATGGAATTCGTTCGATGAACCGTAGCTCGTCCGTCACCTCGGGAAATCGCCGCCAACGGTTCGCGCGGGTGGGTCCCGCGTTGTAGGCGGAGAGGAGGAGCGCGAGATGCTGCTCCCCAAACCTTCGGTTCATGTCGGCGAGAAAGGTAGTCCCGACGTGCAGGTTGATTTCGGGTGTCTCAAGGCTCTCGGGCGAGAACCCGAGCACTCCCTCGGCGCGGGCGATCTGTCGGCCGGTCTCGGGCATGACCTGCATGAGCCCGATCGCGCCCGCGCGTGAACGGATGGGTGCCGCGAAGGCGGATTCCTGCCTGATCAGCGCTGCGAGCAGCATCGGGTCCAACCCACGCTCCTCTGCCTCGCGACGAATGATTTCGCGGTATGGGAAGGGAAATACGATCGTTGCAAGACGCCGGTCCCACGCGTACCCGGCCTCACGCGCCGCCCACCCCATGTTGATCCCGTCCACAGAAAGGCCGCGGGAGAGCAGCGCCTCCGCAAGCGAGAGCTGATCCTCCGGCGCTGAGGATGCACGCTCCTCGAGGAAGTCCACAAATGCATCTGCGCCCGTCGGGAGGTCCGCGGCCAACAGCGCATCGAGGGTGTCGAGTGCCGGCGCGAGCCATGCAGGGTCTGGTGCTCGCGGCACCTCGTCGAGACGGGCCGTGAACGGTTCCCCCAGCGCCTCGGCTGCAAGCACTGCGTAGTACCCGAGAGGATCGTCCTCCCGAATTCGGGAAAGGAGCGGAAGCGCACGCTCGCGCTCATCCCCAGCCAGGTAGGTGTGCGCCAACCAATACGACGCCTCGGCCCAACGACGTCCATCTGGAAACTCGGCGAGGTAGGCGTCGAACTCCGCGGCAGCGGCTTCGCCGTCGCCCAACTCCAGACGGATCTGCCCTATTCGCATCCGAGCCTGGCCAGCGGTCGCATGGGAGGGTAGCGCCTCTACAGAGCGAGCCAACACCGCCGCCGCCTCCCTTAATCGCCCCCCGTCCTGGAGCGCATCTCCCCGGAGGAACAGGATCTCCACAGCCTGCGCACTTCGCGGATGTCGTTCCAGGATCCAATTGTCGATGGTCCGACCAGCGTCATGGCGGTTCTGACCCCGCCGCACCCGACGCCATTGATCCAGAACGCGAAGCTGGAACGTCGAATCGCCCACACTCTGGAGCTTCCGGAACTCACGCACTGCCTCCTCTGGACGTCCATCTGCCGCAAGGAGTCTTCCCCGGGCAAGCATGACGTCGGAGGGCGCACTCTCAGAGGGAATGATGCCCAGGTAGCGATCGTAGGCCGTGAGGGCAGACCGAACCTCACCGGCCCGCTCCAGAGCCCTCGCCGCCACGAGCACCTCCTCGGCGTTTGGCTCGGCGTTGAGGTCGGCGAGTGCGAGCAACCCGAGCGCCGATCTGGCCGAGGACGGTCCCCTTGAAGACGCTGAAAGCGAGGCGCGATATGCCACCAAAGCTCCCACAGTGTCTGCCCCGGCAAGCCGCAGAGTCCCGATTTCGGCCCAGGCCCTCGACCGCCTCGCATTTCCCGTGATCGTGGGCAACGCGACCTCGTACTCGACCAGCGCCTTCGCCGAGTCCCCCTTCGTCAGAAGGGCACGAGCCGCCAGCTCCCAGGCTCTCGAAGCGAGCTGTGCGTCGGTGAAACCCCGCACCAGAATCCGCACGGCTGATGCCTCACCCGACTCCGCCGCGATCTCAGCTGCCTCGAGCCGACTCCATCCCGCAAGCCGAGGGGAGGGCGCGTCGAGAACGCCCAACTGGAGCCTCAGCTCCTCCCATGCACCCGTTCGAGCGAGAGATCTCGCGTACCGTGCCCCACGAGGACCGCGGAGTGCCTGTGACGACAGCTCGATCAGGCGTGTGTAGCTCAGCCTGGCCGCATGCCAATCCTCCAGCCCCTCGTACGCCCGGGCGAGCAGCACCAATCCTGCGGTACCCGCCTCCACGTCGGTCCACTCCGCCTCCTCGAGTCCTGCTACCACACCGTCCCAGTACCTCCACCCGGCATCCGCTTCGGCGAGGAGCAATGTAAGCTCAGGCGACAGCCCCCCCGAGTCGCTCTGGATCTCACGTAGGATCCGGCTCGCATGCCAGTAACGGCCCAGGCGGATTTCCGCCCGAGCCGAGTCGACGTCCATTCCGGCGCCTACCGCTACCTCCCCTGCAGAAGGGATGGTAGAAGCCAGAGGTGCCGCTGACGGCCAGCTCCAGGCAGCCAGAAGAATGGCAGTAGCGAAGGTACGATGGATCATCCAGGAGCTACCGACGAAAGGGCTGGAGGGTCCCTTGAGAGGATGCTTGTCCTAAAAGAAAAAGGGGGACCACCCTCTCTTCAGGCGGCCCCCCTTCTTAGTCCCTACGAAAGGACTGAGATGACGTCAGCTGTGCGCAGCCCTCTGGGCCTCCATGGCGTGCAAGGCGTCGATCATCTTCTGCGCGGACTCTTCCATGTCGATCACGAGACTGTCGATACGAGACACGAAGTAGTTGTGCGCGATGCTCACAGGAATCGCAATCACGAGCCCGGCTGCGGTCGTTAGCAGGGCAACCTTGATTCCCCCGGCAACGAGCGTCGCCTCAACTTCACCCGCCTGTTCGATGGACTGGAAGGCGATGATCATTCCGATCACCGTCCCCAGGAAGCCGAGAAGAGGAGCAACGTTGGTGAGGGTCGCGAGAACAACGAGGCCACTCTCGAGCTTGGAGAGCTCGATCAGGCCCTGATTCTCGATCGCCTTCATGACCCGCTCGGTGCCTTCCTGATGCCGGTCAAGCCCGGCGTACAGGATCTTGGCCGCAGGCGAATCGGAGTTCCGCGTCGCCTCGAGGGCCTCATCGATTCGGTGCTCCGCCAGGAGTCCGTCGACCTCGCCAAGAATCTTCTTCGTGAGAGAAGCCTTGTTGGTGAGGTTGAAGAACTTCCAGATGATTACGATGATTCCCAGAAACAGGCACAAAGACAGAGGCCAGATCATGAAGCCAGTCTGATCCCAGTAAAATCCTATCAGCTCACCGATCGTCTGGTCCGCCACATCTACTCCAGGAATCTGCACCAGCGCGGCGTAAAGTCGCGTCAAACCGACCAAAATGACCTCCAGACAGAGTTGTATTCAATTACCAAAACCGTAAAGCGCTTCACGCTCCACCCCACCATATTCCTGCTGAGGAACCCGAAACTGAGTCGCACCCATGAAGACTGTCAAGCCCTCGGCGTATCTCGCTACCCTGACTTCGCACACGCAACGAAATGGCCGGACGCCCCCTCACCTAATTGGGGTACCGATTCGCAACACTCCTCATCCTTCGACGGATGCGGACACCGGGTGTAAAACGCGCACCCACCAATGGTTTCCAGTCCACCCGGAGCGTCTCCTCGTAACATCCTACGCTCAGGCCCGCGCGCAGATTTCGTTTCCGAACCCGGGAGCGCCGCGAGAAGTGCCCGAGTGTAGGGGTGCGCAGGATTTCGGTACAGCGCCCGAACAGGGCCAACCTCCACCAAACGTCCAGCATACATGACGGCCACCCGGTCGCTGACGCGCTGAACGACAGCCAGGTCGTGAGCGATAAAAAGGCAGGTCAACCCAAGCTCCGCCTGCAGACGCATGAGCAATTCGAGGACCTGGGCCTGAACGGACACATCGAGCGCAGACACCGGCTCGTCGCAGACCAGGAACTCGGGCTCCACGGCCAGCGCTCGAGCGATCCCGACTCGCTGACGCTGACCCGCCGAAACCTCATGGGGATATCGATCGGCGTGCTCGTCACCGAGGCCCACCAGATGAAGTAGCTCCCGCCTGCGCGCGCGTCTCGTCGGGGCCTCGCCCGCCAATCCGTGCACGGCAAGAACCTCCTCGATCGATGAGCCGACCGTGATTCTCGGATTCAGGGAAGAGCCGGGATCCTGGAATAGAATTTGGGCGCGACATCGGAATTCGCGCGCCTCTTCGGGTGTCATCGCACTCACATCCTCACCCGCAAACAACACCCTGCCGCTACTGTGGCGGGCAAGGCCCAGCACGGCCCTGCCGAGGGTGGTCTTTCCACACCCCGACTCACCTACAAGTCCAAGCGTCTCGCCCCTGGCAATCGAAAAACTCACGCCCGCAACGGCGTTGATCGTGTACCCGCGCCCGACTCCAGAGAGGGTGGCCCGCGACCGTCGTCCGAACTGAACCTCAAGATCCTGGACCTCAACCAGAGGGCGGGTCATCGCAGCCCTCCGGCCGTGTCCTCGACGACGTCCTCGACGACGTCTACGACGTGGTGACACCTCGATCTGCGCCGATGATCGCCAAGGCTGACCAGCTCCGGTGCCGCACCATCGCACTCGCCATCCGCCTCCGGACACCGCTCCAGGAACCGGCAGGTGAATGGCCACGCGGTCGCGCTGGGAACCACGCCTTTAATCGGCGAGAGCGGGGGCGGGTCCCCGTCCGATACGACGACCGGCCGAGAAGCGAGAAGGGCCCGGGTATAGGGGTGTGCCGGACTCCCCAGCACCTCGGACACCGAGCCCACCTCCACCACCTGCCCGGCGTACATCACGATGACCCGGTCACACAGCTCGCCGATGACCCCAAGGTCATGCGAGATGAGGAGAACCGCGGTGCCGTGGTCGGCGCGCACCCGTGCGAGTAGCGCGAGGATCTGGGCCTGGACCGTGACGTCGAGCGCCGTCGTCGGCTCATCTGCGATGATCAACCTCGGCTCGCCGGCAAGCGCCATGGCAATCATCACCCGCTGGCGCATACCCCCCGACAGCTGATGCGGAAATGACTCGTACTCCACCGCCGGCTCGTACAGGCCCACCTCCTCGAAGAGCGCCATCGTCGCCGCTCTCGCCTCGTTTTGACGCATCCCCCTGTGATGTCGAAGCACCTCGGCGACTTGCGCTCCGACCGAATAGACTGGGTTCAGCGAGGTCATCGGCTCCTGGAAGACGATCGCGATCTGGCCACCTCTGATTTCGCGCAGGCGGGCCCTGTCCATCCCCAGAAGCTCCTCGCCGGCAAAGCGAATGGAGCTCTGTTCCAACACCCTCGCCGGAGGCGTAGCAAGGAGGCCAAGAATCGAGAGCGCGGTAACCGACTTTCCGCATCCCGATTCTCCCACGATCCCGACCACCTCGCCGCTCTCCACCGAAAATGAGACGCCGTCCACCGCCCTTGCAACGCCCTGGTCGGTGGCGAACGCCACACGGAGGTCGTGTACCGCCAGGAGGGGGATCGCCTGCTCACTCACGACGAAAGCCGGGGATCGAGGGCGTCGCGAAGACCATCACCGACAAGATTGAAGCAGACTACCGTGAACACGATCGCCAATCCGGGAAAGGTTGAAATCCACCACGCCCCCAACAGATCCTGCCTGCCGGCCGCCACCATTCCACCCCACGACGGAGTGGGAGGCTGTACACCGATTCCGAGAAAAGAGAGGCCCGCTTCGAGGACGATCACGTTTCCGATGCCGAGCGTCGCCGCGATGATCACCGGCACGAGCGTGTTCGGAAGGATATGCCTGAAGAGAATTCGCCGGTTCGAAAACCCGAGGGCTCGTGCGGCGAGAACGTATTCGCGTTCCCTGATGGAGAGAACGTCGCCGCGCACCAGACGGGCCGTTCCCGGCCACTGCGTGAGTCCGATCACCGTGACAATCAGGATGAGGGACGCGCCCTCGAAGACGGCGATGACCGTTATGAGGAGGATCAGCCGTGGAAAGGCGATCACGACGTCCACCAGGCGCATCAAGACGGCGTCGACCCAGCCACCGAAGAACCCCGCCACCGCACCGATCAACGTCCCGAGCGTCACGCTGATCGCAACCGCGAAGAGACCGATTCCCAGGGAGATTCGCGCACCGTACAGGACCCGGGACAGGACATCCCGGGCGAACCTGTCGGTACCCAGGAGGTTGCTGCCTGAGGGACCGAGCAGGCTCTGCCCTACGAGGTCGCCCTGAAGGGTGGGGTCGTGGGGAGCAAGGATCGGCGCGAGAAGGGCGATCAGGCAGATGCCCCCAATCGACCACAGCCCCACGACGGCGACGCGGTTGGCCATGAACGCTCGCAAGGCGCGGCCCCGACGCTCGGATGGATGACCCTGGTCCACCGAGGGCGCGGTCGCATGCCTCATGGACCAGCCCCACACTGTAGCAAGTGCCACGACGAGCGTCAGCACCGCGAACCTCTCGTCCCAGCCTCCCGACGCGGCGTCGAGCACGCGACCCCACCGAAGCACCACCAGTGACGCGAGCGCGGACCACACGAGGAGCGTGACGGCCCCACCTCCCCACCTGCCCGCGAGAATTTGGGGGAGGCCGGGAACGAGCCACGCCCAGCGAGAGACGCCCTGCGCCCGAGGAGCCGTAGTCTGGCTACTCATAGCGCACCCGAGGATCAACCACAGCGTAGAGGATATCGGCCAGGAGATTGCCGGCCACGACCACGACCGCAAAGAGGAACCCGCCCGCCATCACCACCGGATAGTCCCGCGTGGCGATCGAATCGACCATGAGCTTCCCCATCCCGGGCCAGGCGAAGACCGTCTCGATGAAGACCGCCCCCGAGAGGAGGAAGGGCAGGTAGAGGCCGGCCAGCGTCAGGAGGGGGAGGAGGGCATTGCGGAGTGCGTGCCTGAAGATCACGGTCGGCTCCGAGAGTCCCTTCGCCCGTGCCGTGCGGATGTAATCTTCGCCCAGCACCTCGATCATCGTGCCGCGGGTGTACCGGGCGATGCCCGCCGCCAGGATGAGTGAGAGCGAGAGCGCAGGAAGCACGAGGTGGGAAACGCGGTCCCCCAGCCTTTCCGTGAAGGTCATGAGGGAGTGGTCGACGCTGATCATTCCGGAACCGGGAAACGAAATCGGCCAGCCCCAGAGTTGAGCCTGAAGACTGAAGAGCAACACCATCATGATTGCGAGCCAGAAGGCAGGCATCGAATAGAAGAACAACGACACGACGCTGAGGATGGAGTCGAGCGCCGAGCCGCGTCGCACCGCCTGCAGTACGCCAAGTAGAATGCCGATCAGGAAGGCGCCCACGATCGCGAAGGCCGAGAGCACGAGCGTGTTGGGGAGGATCTCAAAGACCACGTCCCGCGCGGGCCGACGACGAGAGAACGATTCCCCGAACTCTCCCTGCGCCAGCTCGCCCACCCACTTTACGTATCGGACGGGCAGAGGCTCATCGAGCCCCCAGTTGGACCGCATCTGGGCCATCGCCTCGGAGGACACGTTGGGGCCCACGAGCCGGCTCACCGGATCGCCCGGAGCCAGGTTCACGACGACGAACAGAACCGTGGCGATCCCGAGCACGAGGGGAATCGCCCCAAGAACCCGCTTCACCACGTAGCCGATCATCGCATCATGCCGTTGAAGAGGTGAAGCGAGCCTTCATCTTCGCCAGGTCCATCCCTCGGATCGGTACAGTGCGACATGCTCGTCGGCAAGTCGCGTCTCCTCCTCAGACGCGCACCCGTCGGCCCATGTGCCCCCCAGCACCGCACCCAGACCGTCCGTAAGGCTCGACATGAGCTTGTCGAGGGGTGGCCTGGGCAGCACGAGGCCATCGAGTGTCGAAGAGCCCACGCCACCCTCCTCGCCCTCCTGGGGAGGAGCCATCCGAAGACGGGCGATCGCCTGCTGATCCCCACCCAGGAGTAGTGACCCATGCTGAAGCAGCGCTGTGCCAATTCGAGTCTGAGCGCTTCCGATCAACTTGCGGCCCTCGGCCGTGACCTCGCCGCCGGCCGGATCGCGAAAGCAGGGTCCCGCATCCGGAGGAAGCGCCCGCGCAGGCGCGTCGGCCAGCTGCACCGAGACCCCGAGTCGCCGCAAACCCTCGAGGAGGCCCTCATTGATCTTGTGGTAGGCGCTGCGGATGCCACCAAAGGCCCTCAGCGGGCAGACCACGACGTAGGTCAGTTCGTCGTGGTGGAACACCGCGCGCCCCCCGGTGGGACGCCGCACGAACGCGATGCCCTCCCGCTCGGCCGCCTTCAGGTCGAAGAGCCCCTCGGCCGGCTCGTTGCGTCCGAAGCTGACGGTGGGTGGGGCCCACCCGTAGAATCGAACGACGCCCTCACCAGCACACGAAGCCTCCGCCAGAGCATGGTCCATCGCCATGTTCCGGGCTCCGGTCATGGGCCCATCGTGAAGCACCCGCCACCGAAGAGATCGCCCGGTGTCACCCACATCCGAATCGGTCAGAGGTCGTAGCTCTCGCCGGCCTCCAGCACCACCACGCTCGCACGGTCCCCAACCGCCGAAACGAACCGCTGAGGGTCCACCTCGATGTAGGGCCACGTCCCATAATGGTACGGAATCGCAACGGATGGCTCGATGAAGTCCACTGCGCGCGCGGCATCCTCGGGGCCCATGGTGAAGTTGTCCCCGATCGGGAGCACGGCGATATCGACTGCCCCTCGGAGGAGCTGCATGTCCGTGATCAGCGCGGTATCGCCCGAAAAATAAATCCGCTGGCCACCGTGCAGGTTGAAGAGAAAACCCGTCGGAAGCGTCGTGTACGCCGCCGCATCCGGCGCCTCAACCGCTCCCCCATGCAAGGCCGGCGTCAACTTCAGACGGCCGAAGGGAAACTCCCACCCACCACCGATGTGCATCGGATGGGCGTTCTCGACGCCCTGGGTCTGCAGGTACGAAACGATCTCGTACGTCCCAATGACGGTCGCCCCCGTGCGCTTCGCGAGGGGAAGCGCATCCGCAAAGTGGTCAGCGTGCCCGTGGGTGATGCAGATGTAATCGACCTCGCCAATCGACTCCACCGTCTGCTCCGTGGCCGGATTGTCCGCAAGAAACGGGTCGATGACGATCCGTGTGCCCTCGTCGGTAACCAGGAGGAAGGTGGCGTGCCCGATGAACTCCAGTGTAGCCATTTTCGTCCTCGTATTCCTAAGTGTACTGAGTCAGAACTTAGGCGTCTGCGTTCTCGTATGCCTCGATCGGCGGGCACGAACACACGAGGTGACGGTCCCCGTATGCGTTGTCCACACGCCGGACTGCCGGCCAGAACTTGAACTCCCTCATCCCGGGCACGGGGTACGCCGCATATTCCCTCGAATACCCGTGGCTCCACTCATCCTGGCCAATCATTTCTGCGGTGTGCGGCGCGTTCTTCAGGACGTTGTCCTCCTGGTCGGCCACACCCATTTCGATCTGCTGAATCTCGGCACGAATGCTGATCAGCGCGTCGCAGAGCCGGTCCAACTCCGCCTTCGCCTCGCTCTCGGTGGGCTCGATCATGATCGTCCCCGCCACCGGAAAAGACATCGTAGGAGCGTGGAACCCATAATCCATCAGCCGCTTCGCGACATCGACATCGGTTATGCCGGTCCCCTTCTTCAGAGGGCGCAAATCCAGGATGAACTCGTGAGCCACCCTGCCCCCTTCACCCTGGTACAGGACATCGAAATGCCCCTCGAGACGCTTGGCCATGTAGTTGGCATTCAGGATCGCACCCTCTGTGGCACGGCGCACGCCGTTCTTGCCCAACAGCGCGATGTAGGCCCAGGGGATGAGGAAGATGCTGGAGCTCCCCCACGGGGCCGAGGCGACCGGCCCGATGGCCTTTTCACCGCCAACCTCCACCAGGGGATGTCCTGGCAAGAAGGGAGCAAGGGTCGCATTCGCGCAGATTGGCCCCATCCCGGGACCGCCGCCGCCGTGCGGAATCGCAAACGTTTTGTGGAGGTTGATGTGACACACGTCCGCGCCGAAGTCCCCGGGCCGACACAAGCCGACCTGGGCATTCAGGTTGGCACCATCCAGATAGACCATGCCGCCGTGCTCGTGCACGATGTCGCACACCTCGCGGATGCGCGCCTCGAATACGCCGTGGGTCGACGGATACGTAACCATGAACGCAGCCAGGTTGTCGGCGTGCTCGGCCGCCTTTGCGCCCAAGTCGTCGAGGTCGATGTTGCCCTGCTCGTCGCACCGGACCACGACCACGCGCATCCCCGCCATGACCGCACTCGCCGGATTGGTTCCATGAGCCGACTGCGGAATGAGGCAGACCGAACGGTGTCCCTCGTTGCGATCTGCATGGTACGCGCGAATGGTCAGGAGTCCGGCGTACTCCCCCGAAGCCCCAGAGTTCGGCTGCAGCGAGCAGGCTTCGAGGCCCGTGATCTCGGCAAGCCACGCCTCGAGGTCCGAGAAGACCCGCTCGTACCCGGCCGCCTGATCTCGGGGAGCGAACGGATGAAGACTCCCAAATTCAGGCCACGTCACCGCCATCATCTCGGTGGTCGCATTGAGCTTCATCGTACACGACCCAAGCGGGATCATGCTCGAGGTGAGCGACAGGTCCTTGGTCTCGAGTTTGTGAAGGTACCGTAGCATCTCCGTCTCGGAGTGGTACCTGTGGAACACCGGATGCTCGAGGTATGCGCTCGTACGAGAAAGTTCGGGTGGGAACGAGGGTTCGTCGATCGCTTCAGCGATCGTCCGAGACGAAATCTCCTCGCCTCCACCGGCTGATCCGTCGGCGCTGAATACCTGGAACAGGTCGTCCAGATCGTCTGGACCCACGGTCTCATCGAGAGCCACGCACACCGTCCCATCCCCAAAGTCGCGCAGGTTGATTCCTGCGCCGCGCGCCCTTTCGAGGACCTCCTCCGGCGTCATCCCGCTTGGAACGACCTGAAGGGTGTCGAAGAATGTGTCATGGACGAGTGTGTGCCCCAGCTCCAGGAGCCCATAGGCGAGCACCGCCGTGAGCGAGTGGACCCGCTTGGCCATCGCTCGAAGTCCGTCTGGCCCGTGGTAGACGGCGTAGGCACCCGCCATGATCGCGAGAAGCACCTGCGCGGTGCAGATGTTTGAGGTGGCCTTCTCGCGGCGAATGTGTTGTTCGCGTGTCTGGAGGGCCATGCGAAGCGCCCGCTTTCCATCCGCGTCCACCGAGACACCGATGATCCGGCCCGGGATCTTTCTCTTGAATGCCTCCTTCGTGGCCATGTAGGCCGCGTGGGGTCCGCCAAACCCCATCGGAACGCCGAAGCGCTGGGTGTTTCCGATCGCTATGTCGGCTCCCCACTCACCAGGAGGGGTGAGTAGCGTGAGTGCCAGGAGGTCTGCCGCAGCAACAACCAGCACACCATGCGAGTGGAGCTCCTCGCAGAGGCCTCGATAGTCGGGTACGGCACCCGTGGTCGTCGGATACTGGAGGAGAGCGCCAAAGAGGCGCGGCCCGACGGAATCGAGGTGCAGCTTGGAGTGGTCACCCACCATCACCTCGATGCCCAGTGGGTGTGCGCGCCCGCGCACCACCGCCACCGTCTGCGGATGGCACGCGTTCGACACGAAGAACACGTTGCGCTCGTCGCCAGAGGCCTCCCCGAAGGCCAACGCCATGGCCTCGGCAGCAGCGGTTCCCTCATCGAGCAGGGAAGCGTTGGCGATCTCCATCCCGGTGAGGTCCATCACCATGGTCTGGAAGTTCAGGAGAGCCTCGAGGCGCCCCTGGGAGATTTCGGCCTGATAGGGCGTGTACTGGGTGTACCAGCCGGGGCTCTCCATGATGTTGCGGAGGATCACGCCCGGCGTGAGCGTGCCGTGGTATCCAAGACCGATGTACGACCTCATTACCTGGTTCTGCCCCCCAATATCCCTCAGGCGCTCAAGGAGCACATGCTCGGGCGTAGCGTCGGGAAGGTCGAGATCCCCCTCGAGCCGGATCGCCGCCGGAACGGTCTCGGCCATGAGGGCGTCAATGCTGGGCACGCCAACGGTATCGAGCATGACCTCGATTTCCGCATCAGACGGCCCGATATGTCGCCGATCGAAACGGGCGTCTGGATCTATGTTCACAGGCATTGCGGGTACATCTCCCGGGCACGAAGCCCTATTCGCCGATAAGGGCCCCGTATCCGGCTGCGTCCATCATGCCGTCCATCTCGCTGGCATCCGCGACCTTCAACTTGATCATCCAGCCTGTCCCGTAGGGGTCAGAATTCACAAGTGATGGATCGTCCTCGAGGGCCTGGTTTATCGCCAACACCTCGCCCGCGACAGGACAGTACAGGTCACTCACAGCCTTCACGGCCTCGATGGTGCCGAAGGTGTCCTTCTGCTGGAAACTCTCCCCAACCGCGGGGAGCTCGAGGTATACGATGTCGCCCAACTCCCCCTGGGCGTAATCGGTAACCCCGATCATGTAGACCCCGTCTTCCTGGCCGGGCCTCATGTACTCGTGATCCTCGCTGTAGGCGAGTCCTTCTGGAATTTCCGACATCATGCCTCCAAACAGGGGTCATGGGGTGCACCGGCCCCGACAATAGAAGCGATTTTCCCAGAGCGTCAAGATCCGCTCCCGGCTTTTCTTCCCTGCAAGGGGCCAATAACTTAAGGGATTCTACGTATCGTCAGCACTGCAGGATCTCCAGCGGCGCGAAGGCACATGGAACCCTGGCCGGTTCCCTGCAAGTATTCGAGTCAGGAGAGCCCTACGCACCTAGCAACCCATAGAGGATTTCAGGATATGTCGCTGCTCACCGACAGTCGGCCCGCCCTCACTAGCCTCTCGGAGGACGAATGCATGTTCCGAGACGCGGTTCGTGACTTCGCCACGGCGGAGATCACCCCTCTTGTAGGCAGGATGGACGAAGAGCAGCAGATGGACCCGGGGCTGATCAAGATGCTCTTCGAGCTGGGTCTCATGGGCATCGAAATTCCAGAAGAGTTCGGTGGTGCGGGATCGAGTTTCTTTACGTCAGTGCTGATCGTCGAAGAGCTGAGCCGGATCGACCCCTCGGTGGCGGTAATCGTAGACGTCCAGAACACGCTCGTCATCAACGCATTCCGGCGCTGGGCGAATGACGAGCAGAAGGCACGCTACTTTCCTCAGCTCGCGACCGAAACGGTCGGGGCCTATGCGCTCTCTGAAGCGGGAAGTGGTTCCGACGCCTTCGCGTTGTCATGCAGAGCTACCGCCGACGGTGACGACTGGGTGCTGAACGGACAGAAGCTGTGGATCACGAGTGGGAATGAGGCCGGCCTCTACATCGTGTTCGCCACTGTGGACCCTGAGGCTGGGTACAAGGGCATCACGGCATTCCTGGTCGAGCGTGACTCTGCCGGATTCAGCGTTGGCAAAAAGGAGGACAAGCTCGGAATCAGGGCCTCGTCGACCACCGAGTTGATTCTCGAGAACGTTCGCGTGCCTGCTGCGAACGTCCTCGGTGAGGTTGGCCAGGGCTACAAGGTGGCGATCGAGACCCTCAACGAGGGCCGGATCGGCATCGGAGCGCAGATGGTGGGGTTAGCGCAGGGGGCGCTCGATCACACCGTGAAGTATGTGCAGGAGCGTGAACAGTTTGGTCGTGCCATCGGCAGGTTCCAGGGCGTGCAGTTCCAGTTGGCCGAGATGGCCACCGACATCGAGGCTTCCCGGCTTCTGGTGTACAACGCCGCCCGCCTCAAGGACGCAGGGGAGGACTTCCTGATCCCCGCCGCAAAGGCGAAGCTTCACTCCTCGCGAACCGCCCAGAGAGTATCTTCGATGGCGATCGACCTCTTCGGCGGTTACGGTTTCACCAGAGAATACCCGGTCGAGAAGCTCTACCGCGACTCCAAGATCGGCACGATCTATGAGGGTACCACCAATATGCAGTTGCAAACCATCGCCAAGGACCTGTTGGACTAAAGGAGCTGGTAGAATAAATGTTCGGTCTCGGCGTATTTGAACTCGTTCTCGTCTTTTTTCTGGTGATGTTGTTCTTTGGTGCGAAGCGGATTCCGCTGATCGCCCGCGGACTCGGTGAGAGCATCCGGAATTTCAAGGGCGCGATCGGCGACGGAAGTGACGACGACAACGACGATAGGGACGCCTAGCCCTCCCTGCAGAGGAGCAAGGGTCCAACTGTGACAAAGCGCCTCGACAACATCGTGGTCGTTCTGAACGAACCACAAAACATCGTCAACGTCGCCGGCACCATCCGTTCGATGATGAACATGGGTCTCTCGCGGCTTCACATCGTGCAGCCAGCGGCCTTTGACCCCTATCGGATCGGAGGGATCGCCCACCGCTCAGAGGAGCTGGTCGCGAAGACCCTTCTCTTCGACACGCTCTCCGAGGCGGTCGCCGACTGCACCTTTCTCGTGGGCACGAGCGCGCGACCGCGGACCGCTCACCGGAACTACACGAGACCCCGCGAGCTCGCCCCGACAATCCTCGAACACGCCGAGGACGGTACAGTCGGCATCATGTTCGGACGAGAAGATCGGGGCCTCCCGAACGAGGCACTCGATCACTGTAACGCAGTGGCCATCGTTCCAACCGACTCCCGGTTTTCCAGTCTGAACCTCGCTCAGGCCTGCTTGCTGGTATGCTACGAAGTGTACCTGGCCTCGCTGACTGGCGTCGAATCCCTACCCCAGGGGAAGAGGATCGAGGGGCCCGCGAAGCAGTCCGAACTCGACGAAATGTTCGCGGCACTCGAGGGCGGGCTCTCGCGCATGTCGTTCTTCAAGGGAAGCAGGACTCCGCAGAGCGTGCTTCGAATTTTGAAGACTGCGCTCAACCGCGCCGAGCTTGATATCTCGGAGGCTCGACTCGTTCGAGCGATCGGCTTTGAGATGGGTCACGCCCTCGATCGAGGCGAAGAGGACGGTGAGCCGTAGTACTCCGTTGGGACACCCCCTCAAGGAATTTGTTGTACGCGCCAATTCCGTATTCTATCTTGGAGTACCGCCCGGGGGGCCGTTGAAGCCTCCCGACACATACTTCACTTAAGGGGTTCCGGGGCATGCGTGGAGAGCTGCATGACGTCGATTGAGGCGAGTCCACCGTCCAGTCTAGCAGAGCGCTATCGCGTTCTGCTCGAGATTGGCCGGACGCTGACCGGCACCCTGAGCCCAGCAGAGCTCTACCGGGCCATCTACGCAGAGACCGGACGCGTAGTGGAGGCCGTAGGCTTCTATATCTCGCTGTATGATGCCGAAACAGACCTCGCCACCGTCGTGTTCTACGCCGACAAGGGCAGTGAAAGCCGGTGCGATATCACATATCGCGGCTCGGAGAGCGAGGTGATCAGGACTGGGAACGCTACGATCGTAGGTGATCGGCTGGATTCGCAGTCTCTCATGCTGCTCGGCGACCACGACACCGAGATCACTCGTTCGGCGATCTCAGCCCCCATGAACTACAAGGGCAAGGTGATCGGCGCGATAAGCACCCAGAGCTACCGTCCGCACGGCTACTCGACCGAAGACCTCGAGCTTCTCCAGGGGATCGCGGACCTCGCAGCGATTGCGGTCAAGAATGCCCGGTATGTAGAGGAGCTGGACAGACGGAGGAATGAGGCTGACCGCCTCGAAGAGATCGGGCGAGCCGTTTCCGGTTCGTTGGACTTCGACGAGGTCCTCTCACAGGTCACCGCCGCCTCAGTAGATCTTCTCGGCACGGCCGGAGCCTCGGTCTGGATTCTCGATGGGACCGTTGCAACGGCGCGGGCCTCCGCAGGGTCCACCAAGATTCCCCCTGGAACGTGTTGGGAATTCGCAGGTCCGCTCTACGACCTCCTGGTCAACCAGAGAACACACGCGGTGATCGAGGATCTCAAGGAGTCGCTGCTCGTCCCACCCCACCTCGCGGCGATCGTTGGGCAGGGCTCGGGACTCGCAGTGCCGCTGGTCTCGGATCAGACCGTAGTCGGGGCACTCGCGGTGGGGTCTTCAGAGATTCGGGCATTCGCTGCCGACGACATACGCGTCCTCAAGCGGTTGGCGGGTCAGGCCTCGGTCGCACTCGGCAACGCAGAACTCCACGCAAATGTGCAGGCTCTATCCCTGACGGATCACCTTACCGGCCTTCCGAACCGTCGGCACCTCCAGCTCCATCTGGAGCGTGAGGTTGCTGCAGCACGCCGTGGCCGGACGCTCTCGCTCGTCCTCTTCGACATCGACGACTTCAAGCGGTACAACGACACGCTGGGTCACATCGTGGGAGATCAGATTCTCAGGGCGTTCAGTCGCGTGCTTGAGATCGAAAACCGAGCCATGAACCTCGTCGCTCGGTACGGTGGCGACGAGTTTGTCACGGTGCTGTCGGAGAGTGACCCCGAGGGAGCCGAGGGCTACATAAACCGGGTGAACGACCGGGTGGCCCGAGACCGGATGCTCGCCCCCCACGGAGTATCTGTGAGCTGGGGCATCGCCTCGTTCGCCGCAGATGCGATGGTCACGGTCGACGAGCTCATCCAGGCAGCCGACGAGAGCATGTATACGCTGAAGGAAGGCCGTACCCGGCACTGAGCCCGGCTAGTAGTGGTCCCGGCCCTTCAGCCTCTTCAGACTCCGGCGGGGCCCTCGGCCTCGAAGGTCTCAGGATCTACCATCGGCTGCCATACCTGAATCACGGGGAAGGTGGATAGAAACCACCGTACCGAGAACAGGAACGGCCCAAGGAACATCAGCGCGATGAGTGCCTCGGGTGCGCCGAAGACAGCGTCCTCTGCCGGCCTCAGCGACGGAATCACCATCATGTGTCGCTCGAGCCACATCCCTACCAGCGGCACGAAGACGACAAACCCGAGGATCTTTGGATTGAGCTTGGGCGTGCGTCCGACCAGCCCAACGAACGGGAAGACGAAGCACATCACGACCACGGCGAGCGAGAGGTTGCCCCAGAGCCCGATGGAGCGATCGATGATCCACGCCTGCTCGTGCGGCAGCTTTCCGTACCAGATCACGATGTACTGGGCGAACACCAGATAGGTCCAAAATACCGTGAAGGCGAAGGCGAGCTTGCCAAGATCGTGGAGCTGCTGACGACCCATCGCACGATCGAAGTCCGAGTCGGCGGCCTTGAGGCGCGTAACGACGAAGGCCGATGCGAGGATGCCAACCCAGAACGCGCCCATGAAGAACCACGGGCCCATCATCGTGGAGAACCAGTGTGGGTCGAGCGACATGACCCAGTCGTACGAGAAGATGCTCATCACGAGGGCGAACAGAATCACCATCACCGGAGCGAGGCGGGTCATGCGCTTGTAGCTGCGAACTTCTTCAGCCTCCTGGCCCTGGTAGTCCTGGGTCAGGCGCGTTCTCCACAATGCCCTTCCTGCATCGTCGTCCGACGCATCAGCCGCAAGCCCGAGGTCGGGCCGAAGCGAGAGATAGGTCAGGTAGAGGGCCGTCCCGAACAACAAGAGTGCCCCAACCAGGTTCCGCGTGATGAGGAACGGGAGGTTCAGGTACGCTGCCTTCTTCTGGATGATCGGATCGTGCGCCATCTCTGCGATCCAGGGGAAGAATTCTTCCCCCAGCCCAAGCATCGGCAGCAAGAGTACGAAGGCGATCGGAAGAAACGCCGCAAAGGCGAAGCTCACCCTGCGAACCGACCAATTCCATTTGGCCTTCACGATCGTGGTCACGACCGCAAACACCACTGCACCGATCGCCACGGATGTGAAGTAGAGCCAGTTGGACACGTAGTCCATCCACGCACGAAGCGGATCGTCTGCGCGGACGACGATGAACGAGACCAGCCCCACGAGGAACAGCGCCCCGCAGAAGATATTGAAACCCCTGGATCGCTTCAGGTAGCGAACCGGAATCTCAGCCGGGATGTGGATGTGAGACATGGTTACTCTCCCCCAGCCGCTACCGGAGGAAACGTGCCTGCGCGGCGTTGTAGCTCTCGTACGTAGTTCACTATGTGCCAGCGGTCGTAGTGGCTCACCTGATGGCCGTAGGGGGGCATGATTCCCCGCCCTACACGGACCATCCCGTAGATATATCCGTCGGAATATCCCGCAGCCCTGGGTCCCCAGAGGTCGTAGAAGCTCACCAACGGGTGCTTGTCTGCGATGTAGGCCTCTGTGCCGATGCCCGTCGGTCCATGGCACACGGCACAGACGCGGAGGAACATCTCCTCCCCGCGAGCGAGCGACGCCGAATCAGCGGGCACTGGGTTGACCAGATCGTTGACGATCGGGCTATTGAGGTCCAGCTGGGTGAACGGCGCTGGGATGTCCGCACCGGCCGCCTCGGGTTGTCCGGTGTTGAACCGATACGGATCCGCGGTCAGGTTGCCCGCCGCGAAGGGCACGCTGTTCTCAGGCGGATTGAGCGTGTTCTCGTACGGATCAAAGCTCCGTTGATCGCGCATGCTCCTTCCGAACACGGCGACCATCACGTCGTCCAACGGCGTGCAGGCGCTCGACGCGGCAACGAGCGCGAGGGTAAGACCCAGTTTGAGGTTACGCATGTCCCACCCCCTCAGGATCTTCCCGAAGCTCCGCAGGCTCTTCGTGCTGGAGGATCGACCTGACCGCATCGATCTGATCGGGAGCGGCCGTCACGTATAGGCCAAAGCGTCCCGAGCTGAACTCAGGATCGTAGACGATCATCGGTTTCACAAAGGGCAACCGTGCGTTGATGAAGAGGCCGATCACAGTCGATAGCGCTCCAAAGAGCACCATCATCTCGAAGACGATGATGAAGTAGGCTGGAATCGATAGGATGGGCTTCCCGCCTGTTATCAGCGGCCAGTCCATCGAGGTGAAGGTGGTGAACGCGAGTCCAGCGGCGGCCCCGCAGAGGGCCCCGACCAGGGTGAAGACGCGCACCGGGCTCTGATCGTACCCGAGCGCCTCTTCTATGTGGGTTTCGGGGAACGGCGCATACGCCGTGATCTGCTTGAATCCGGCTCCACGAAGATTCTCGATCGCGTTGACCGTCGAATCCAGATAGTCGAAGGAGGCCAACAGGCCTTTCATGCCACTCATGCCTCACCTCCTTCGGCCACAACCGCGTTGGGTCGCAACGGAGCCGGCAGGACCTCCTTCAACTCGGCAATCGCGATAGGTGGTATGAGCCGAGTGAAGAGGAGGAACCAGAACCCGAACCAGGCGAAGCTCCCGACCAGGATCCCCATCTCCGTCAGGGAGGGCCGGTAGACGCCCCACGCGAACGGCTCGTACTCATGCGAAAGGGAGGTGACGATGATTACGTAGCGCTCGAACCACATGCCGATGTTGATGAAGATCGAGATCACGAAGAGCGCGGGGATCGAAAGCCGGACCCTCTTGAACCAGAGCATGATCGGGATGAGCCCGTTACAGGTCAGCATGATCCAGCCAGCCCACCACCACTCGCCGAACAGCCGATTCCAGAACACGCCGCGCTCGGCCGGCTCACCGCTGTACCACGCCATGAAGAACTCAGAGAGGTAGGCGTAGAGCACGATCATCGAGGTGAGGAGGCAGAGCTTGGCCATCGCGTCGTAATGCTTCGGGGTCAGGTATGCCTCGAGCCCGAAGGCCTTCCGCATTGGCACCGTGAGCGTAATGACCATCGCCACGCCAGAGAAGATTGCCCCGGCCACGAAGTACGGCGCGAAGATCGTGGCGTGCCACCCGGGAACGATTCCCACTGCGAAGTCCCATGAAACCACGGAGTGAACCGAGAGAACCAGCGGAGTCGCCAGTGCCGCCAGGAAGATGTACGCCTTACTGAAGTGGTGCCATTCGCGGTCGGTGCCCCTCCACCCGATGGAGATCACCTTGTAGAGCTTCTTGCGAAGTCCGGTAGCGCGGTCGCGGGCCGCAGCCAGGTCGGGGATCGCTCCGAGGTAGAAGAACACAGCCGACACCGTGAAGTACGTCGTCACGGCAAAGACGTCCCAGACCAGCGGCGAACGGAAGTTAGGCCACAGGAAGCGCGAGTTCGGGTAGGGGATAAGCCAATACGCGTGCCAAACCCGACCGACGTGGATCAGCGGAAAGAGGCCCGCAGTCATCACCGCAAAGACCGTCATGGCCTCGGCAGCGCGATAGATCGACTGTCGCCACGGCGCCCTGAAGAGGAAGAGGATCGCCGAGATGAGCGTACCTGAGTGGGCGATACCCACCCAGAAAACGAAGGTCGTGATGTAGACGCCCCAGCCTACTGGGCTGGTGAGTCCGGTCACGCCGATCCCCTTCACGATCTGGAAACCCCAGGACGTGAAAAATACGCCGAGGCCGAGAATCGCAATCCCGAAGAGTATCCACCAGCCCTTGCCCGGCTTGCCGAGTGGCCTGAGGACATCGCGATTTACATCGCTGTAGCTTGTAACATCCGGGTGAGCCAGCGCTCCGCGCGGTGTCTCCGTCGCAGTAGACACTAGTGTGCCCCCGATTCCACGTCGTGGAACGTGACTTTCTTCAAGTAATTCACCGCAGGTTGGGTATTGACGACCTCGTCCAAAACCCGGTACGAACGTTCGTCGCCAGCCAACTGCGCCACTCGGGACTCTGGGTCCCGAATGTTGCCGAAGACGATCGCCTCTGCCGGGCAGGACTGGGAGCAGGCCGGAACCACAGCCGCGTCTGTTACCTGACCGCCGTCGATGGCGGCCCGGTGCTGAGCGTCCTTGATCCGGTGTATACAGAACGAACACTTCTCCATGATGCCGTTGGTACGAACCGTGACGTCCGGATTGAACTGCCAGTTCATGGGTTCAGGAGCGTATCCCATTCCCTCGAACACCGGCTCCTGACCGTTGTACTCATACCAGTTGAAGACACGAACCTTGTAGGGGCAGTTGTTGAGGCAGTACCGGGTTCCTACGCAGCGATTGTAGATCTGTGCGTTGAGACCCTCGGGTGTGTGGTAGGTCGCGTAGACCGGACACACAGATTCGCACGGCGCGTTTCCGCAGTGCTGGCAGATCATCATCATGCGCCGAACGTCGACGTGACTGGCCTTCGTCGCATCGATGTGTTCGTAGTAGCGCTCGAGCCGGATCCACATCATGTCCCGACCCATCTGGACCTGCCCCTCACCCACCCATGCCACGTTGTTCTCGGCCTGGCAGGCTGTAATGCAGGCGCTGCAGCCGGTGCATTTGTCCAGATCCACCGCCATGGCCCAGCGGGGCAGATTCTTCGCATCCGCGTACGGACCGTACTCGGTACCCGGGAGCGGGAAGTCCTGTGGCTCACCGTCGGTTTCGACGGGAACGAAGCCGCCGATCCCCTGCAGTTCGCGCCGAGGGCCGTGGTCGCCCTCAGCCTCGTCGGCCGCGTGTCCGAGCGCCGTCAGAGCGACAGCGGGAGTGATGTTTCGGTCGTCCTGATCCTCGGAGCCCGAAATGGACGCCATCCGCCGGCGCTCACCGGTCGGCGTTACCGAGGCGCGTGTGGCCATGTGCACGAGTGCCCCGGAAGGCGCTTCGATGACCGCTGGCAGGAGGTCCATGGCATTTACGCCGTTGCCGTTCGCGAACCGACCCGCGTTGGTGTGTCCACCACCCATCGCGATGGCGACTACGTCTTCGCGTACTCCGGGGTACGGCCAGAGCGGGAGCGTCACCGAACCATGTGGGGAGGCAACCGTAACGATGTCTCCCTCCACGAGGCCCATGCGTTCCGCTGTGTGTGGGTGTAACTCGACCCAGGAATGCCATGTGATCTTGGAAACCGGGTCCGGCAGCTCATGCAGCCACGGACGGTTCCCGTTCAATGCGCCATCCCCAAACCGTGCAGAGGGATAGACCATCAGGATCGGATCGGAGGCCGAACCGTCGAAGGCTGGCACGTCGAAGACCAGGGCGGTGTCGGGCATCCTGAGCGACGTGGCCTCGGGGCCCGAACCGTCGACCCGAACTACTCCATCCTTCAGAGCGCTGCGCCAGAACGTCTCAAAGTCCCCACCGGTTCGGGTCTGAGCCTGGACGCCCTCCCATCGGGTCCGAAGGTGCTCGTAGAACGAAGCAGCGCCGAGCGCCTGCCCCATCGTGCTCGCAACCGAGAGTAGTACGTCGCCGGCCTGCTTCGAATCGAAGAGGGGCACAGCCTGCATAGCCGGCTGCTGGAGCGCATAGATGCCCGGCCGCGGGTTCGAATCGCCCCACGCCTCGAGAAAGTGCGTGTCCGGGAGGATGAGGTCGGCCGTTGCCGTCGTCTCGTCGGGCGCCGAAGCGAACGAAACCCGGAAGTCCGCCGAGGCGAACGCAGCATCGAAGCCTGTCGCGGCTGGAAGCGTGTAGGCCGGATTGCATCCGTGCACCAGAACGACGGCGCCGGACATGCGACCTATCGCCCCGGCGATGTCTGCGTAGGGCGCGGAAGGTGCGCTCAGGTCGGCGTCGCGGAAGTGAAGCGTGCGCCCCACGTTCCCGGCCACCGCATTGAGGATCAGGACGGCAAGGTTCGACGCGGTTGCGTTTCTGTGCTGTCCGGCGACACCAGGCCCCAAAGCGAGGCTCGAGCCGTCCGAACCGAAGCGCCGTGCCAACTCCCGGATCGCTTCGGCTGAAACGCCCGTAGCCTCCGCAACACTCTCGGGCGTGTGCCCATTCACGACACTCGCGTAGGGACCAGCCGAAGCTCCCCCACCCGAAATCACATTTGCCATCGCCAGGGCCACCAACGCCTCGGAGCCCGGAGCAACGGGATACCAATCGTCCGCGTTCTGACCCGTAAGTGAGAGCCGAGGACCCACAAAGGCCATGCGACCCTTCTCGCCGTGGTCCACGCCGTGCATCCTCGCGAAGCCGCGACCATGCTCGACCGGAGAGAGCCAGCCCTCGAGGAAGTCAGCGCCGAACGACACGATGAACTTCGCCTGCTCCATGTCGTACGAGGGAACCTCATCCCGGCCGAAGGCTATACGGGCGGCCTCTCGCAGCGGTGCCTCGGAGACCCCGCCATAGCGCACACGGCTACCACCGGTCGCCGCAACGAATCGGTCCACCACATCGGCCAGGCTCGGTCCGGCGTCACCGGTAATGAAGAGCGACGAGCCGGCCGCAGCGAGGCGATTCGCCAGGAGCTGCTCGGCTTCAGCCCAGGTGGTCGCGCGGAGAACTCCGCCCTCACGCACCATCGGCCCCGCGAAGCGGTCCGGGTTGTAGAGCCCCTGGAGCGAAGAATGACCGCGGGCGCACAGTGCACCGCCTGAGATATCGTGGGCCGGGTTTCCCTCGACCTTCACGACCCTGCCTTCGCGGGTGCGCACCCACATCCCGCATCCCGCAGAGCATTCCTGACAGACCGTGGTGTACCACGTCGCCACGCCAGGAGTGATGTCTTCAGGGGGTACTACATATGGAAGAAGCTTTTCGACCTCGTCCGTCGAGCATCCCACTAGGCTCGCGCCGGCGCTGCTGACGCCGAGGACCTTCAGAAAGTCCCTACGCTTGATGCCGTTCCCGTCGCTCATCTATTGATTGTCCTCGAGAGATCAGTAATGGCAGGTGGAGCAGTCAGTCGACGCTTCACGTTCTCTATGGCAGGTCACGCACCAACCCATGGCCAGCGGCTGATTGACCTCTTCGATCACGCCTATCTCCTCCACAACACCGTGACAGGTAGCGCAGTCCACTGCGGCAGCGATGTGTCGCATGTGAGGGAAGTGGACGTGGTCGGCGACCTTGTAGATCCGCACCCACGGAATCGCCTCCTGGCGATCCCAATAACCCTTCAACTTTTCGATTTCGGCCTGCTGGGCATCGGTGGTTCCGGGAATTACCTGATGGCATCCCATGCAGGTGCGTACGGGGGGAATCCCCGCATCAACCGACCGCTCAGCTGAAAAATGGCAGTACATACACGGAATCTGATCGGTTCCGGCGTGCACGATGTGCGGAAAGGCAATCGGCTGCACCGTATTCGTCGCCGCGAATGATTCCGCGGCCACAGGATCACCTGCGTCCTGTGCTCGAAGAAATGCCAGAGAGCCAAGAACAGCCACCGCCAGTGCGGTTAGCAAAGTCCGTCGTTTCAACATAGGGTCCTACCACCCGATGGTATGGGGTTCAAGACGGGAGGAGGCGCCGGGCCACCAAACCCGCAGAAACTACCCGAGCACCCCAACGGTGTCAACGTCGAGAAAGCTCTATAAATGGACCCTTTTCTCGCACAAAGGGGTTATAGTTCGCCCAGTTTTATGACCCACAATACCAATGCATCGAGGAGGCTGGGTTGACCAACACCGCGACCGCTCCCGGGGCGCCACCGAGCCTGGATCTGCTCGATTCACTGGTCCAGGAAGTTGAGCGTGTCTTCCACGGGAAGGAGGAGGTAGTCCGCTTCTCTGTCGCTGCGTTGCTAGCGCGTGGGCACATTCTTTTTGAGGACGTTCCCGGGGTGGGCAAGACTACCCTCGCCCATGCACTGGCAACGGCTCTGGGCCTCGCATTCAAGCGGATTCAGTTTACGAGCGACCTGCTCCCCTCCGACGTTCTCGGCGTGTCGGTGTACAACCCCACCCGTTCCGAGTTCGAGACGAAGCCGGGCCCGATTTTTACCAACCTCGTCCTGGCAGACGAGATCAACCGCGCCCCACCCCGCACACAGAGTGGACTCCTCGAGGCGATGCAGGAAGGTACGGTCAGCATCGATGACCAGTCCTTCATTCTGCCCGATCCATTCATGGTGATGGCCACGCAGAATCCGCTTGAGCATCACGGCACGTACCCACTCCCCGAGAGTCAGGTCGATCGTTTCCTGATGCGACTCACGATCGGATACCCAGACGAGCAGGCCGAGCGGAAGATCCTGCTGGAGTCCGCGGATAGCAGGGGGTGGATGGAGCGGGTTCGGCCCGTACTCTCGCCCGAGCAGGTTCGGACTCTTCAGAGCGAGGTGGACGAAGTTCGAGCAGAACCGTCGATCGTCGACTACATCATGGAAATCGTCCGGCGCACCCGCAACGAGCCCAGACTTCGAATGGGCGTGAGCCCAAGGGGAGCCATCGCCCTCCTGAGAGCCGCCCGGGCCTTCGCCCTGCTCGAGGGACGAGACTATCTGATTCCGAGCGATATCCAGCGGCTCGCCAAACCCTGCCTTGCCCATCGCCTGCTCCCCGCAGGAGCGACCGCCGCCACATTCCAGATCCACGAAGAAGCGGCGTCCATTCTTGGAGACATCCTCGACGAGGTAACGGTCCCCGTTTGATGCAGCAGGAGGGCCTTCCGGTAGGGCACCGCCTCGTCCTGCTCTGGCGCACTCTTCGCGCCTGGCGGCGCATACGCTTTACGCTCGCAGGGGCACTCTTCTGCACCGGAGGCTTCATCGTCGGCTTCGCCGCGATCACTACCGGTAACAACCTGCTCTACCTTCTGCTCGGTGCCATGCTCGGCTTTATCACGCTGAGCGGGTGGCTCTCGGAGAGAAACCTCCGATCATGGACGATTCGGCGAATCACACCGCGCGCCACTACATCTGGCCGACCGATTCGCATCAGTTACGACGCCAGGAATGGGAAGCCCAGGCAACCGTCATTCGCTGTCTGCGTTTACGAAGTCGGATTCTCGGGTCACGCATTCATCCCGCGAGCGGACCCGCAGGAGAGCGTGACCGCTCTCTCCGAGAACGAATGCCTTCCCCGGGGAGTCTACCCACTTACAGCGGTCACCCTCTCGACCACATTTCCGTTTGGGCTCTTCACCAAGGAACGCGACCTCGCGCTCGAGGGAGAGCTCATCATCTGGCCTCGTGCGGACCTCCCCGTCACGCTGCCGAGCACGTCGGGCGGCCTCTCACGACCCAGAGCCGACACCGCTACGGTCGGGGCACCTGGAAGCCGGGGCGAGTTCCGGGACCTCCGGGAATACCGCGTTGGGGACGACCCCAGGGACATCCACTGGAAGTCCACTGCTCGTACCGGCACGCCAGTGGTACGCCAGTACGAACAGGACGCCGCAGAGGCTCTCTGGATCTGCCTCGACCTCACCACCATTCCCGGGGATGTGGCCGAGAACACGGTTGAAATTGCAGCGTCCATGGCGACTCGGGCATACCAGGAGGGGCGTCCGTTGGGACTGGCAGCCGGGGACGGCCTGATTCGCCCCGCCACCGGACTCGGTCACCTCGAGGACGTGCTCGACGCACTCGCCCGAGTCGATTTCGACCCAGCTGGACCCCCGACACATCCTCCGGCGCGCTCCAGTTCTTGCGTCTACACATCATGAGCCTGGCACTGCTACACCGACGCCTTACGGTCTTGATGGGGCTGGCGGCTCTCGGTGCGTTCGCGGGCGGAGCTGGCTTCGCGCCACTCTCGACGTCGATCGCGTTCCTCGCCCTCATGGTCGCCTTGTTCTGGCATCCAGACGCCGCGCTGTCTGCGCGACTCGAACAGGTGTGGCTCCCCCTCGCGCTCCTGCTCGTCGCGAGGTCCTTCGTGCACATATTCGTCATTGGGGACGATGTGGTCGTGCCCGTGGTGGATCTCCTGTTCCTGCTCATGTGCGCCGAGGCACTGCGCTCCCTCGAGGCACCGAACGACGCCCGCCTCTACGCCCTCACCTTCGCCCTGCTTCTTGCCGCAACCGCCTACCGGCCGGGGCTCCTCTTTGCCATCTCCTTCGTCATTTATGTCGTCCTGGCAACGGTTGCGCTCATGGTCGGGCAGTTGAGAAGGGAGACCGAACGGCACGGAACGCAAAATCTTCTGCTGAGCCGCCGCTTTCTGCTTCAGGTGTCGGCGCTCTCCAGCGTATGCCTGGTGATGAGCGCCGCGGTATTCGTGACCTTCCCTCGTGTGGACCAGAACTGGGCAGGTCGTGGAAACGTTCTGTCGAGCTCAATCGTCGGCTTCTCCGACCGCGTATCCCTCGGAGATTTCGGCTCGACGATTCTCCCCAACCCACAGGTCGTCCTCCGCGTCGAATTCCCCGACGGTCGCCCCGCAGCCGCAGAGCGGATGTACTGGCGTGGCCGCTCGTACGACAACTTCGACGGAGTGGCATGGTCCCGCTCCGCACGGCTCCCTCCCTCCCTTCCGGGAAACGACTGGTATGCACGGTGGCGTCCGAATCGCCTCCGCCAGCGGATCTACGCCTCGCCGCTCGACGCACGGGTCCTGTTTGCCACCCACCCGGTGCTCTCCATTGAGATGGACGGTGATCGAATCCACCCCATCTTCGATGAGACCGGGGACTACAGCTACATGGGAACGGGTACGCTGTCGTATAACGCGGTGTCGGTGGACGGAATCCCGACGCCGGAGGTTCTGCGAGCAGCGCGCTCAGGGTACACGCCGGCCCGGTCGTTCTTTACCCAGCTCCCGAGACTGTCGCAGCGCACGCGGGATCTGGCTCTGAGGCTCACCGCCGGGCTGGACAACAACTACGATAAAGCGCTGGCAATCCAGCGCTTCTTCCATGAGGAATTCGACTACACGCTCGACCTGCCACGCTCCTCTCGGGAGGCAGCGCTCGAGTACTTCCTCTTCGATCGACGAGCGGGGCACTGCGAATACTTCTCCACCGGGATGGCGATCCTCCTCAGGTCACTCGACATCAACGCGAGGGAGGTCAACGGATTCCTGGGAGGGGAGTGGAACGACTTCGGTGATTACCTCTCGGTAACCCAGAACGACGCACACTCCTGGGTCGAGGTATGGTTCCCCGGACTGGGGTGGGTACCCTTCGACCCGACGCCGGCAACACGGGGCATCACCGCTGAGGCCCAACCCTGGTACTGGCCCGGGAAGTTCTGGTTCGACGGACTCCAGCATCGCTGGAACAAGTGGATCCTGGATTACGGGATCGCCTCCCAGTCGGAGCTCCTCCAGCGCGCAGCGGACTTCTTCCAGGGCAGCGGAGCGAGTGCGGAGGGCGGAGCGACCAGAGACGGGCCACCCCGGCAGGCGGTCATCCTTTCGCTACTCACCGCCCTTCTTGCCGGGCTGGTGTGGGCGAAGGGGGATCGCACGAAGTTCACACCTGAGGCGAAGATGTACCTTCAACTCCGGACCAGCGCGGCGAACGCGGGAATTCCGGCCGGACCCGCAGTCACCCCAATGGGGTTGATCAGGCACCTCGAGGCATGCGGGCATCTCTCCGCACGGCCCGCAGAGCAGGTGGTGAAGTACTACCTCAGAGCCCGTTTCGGCGCACAAGGGCTACCTGCAGAGGCCCACCGGGAGATGGCGCTGGCGCTGCGATCGGCCCGCGGGTTCCTCAGGGCACCTCCACCCCGCTGAGCAAGCACCACCGCGGCTCGCGGCACTCGGTTCGCCAGGGATTCTCGTGCCGCTGGACTTCACGCCAAGGAAGCGTATTCTTGAAGCATGTCCACGGCACCCGAATCCAAACGCCCGTCACAATCTGATCCGCTGACCTCGGGTCGCCACCTCGCTACGATTTCCCACGACGGCCGCTTCTGGGATGTGTTCCTGGAATTCGCCGACGACCCGCGGCGTCCCGCCAGCTTCCGCGGCCTGCTGTGCTTCTGCCCGGTCGACCTCAATGACGAGGAAGTTCCGGTACGCACAACAGCCCTCATAATCGAGGATAGCTACGAAGCGGCGGTCGCAACCGCCCATCGCCTGGGCGACTACGAACTACAGGGCCTGCTGCGCTCCGCATCCATCTGAGAAGTCCGCTTCACAGCGCCCCGCTTCACAGCCCCTATCCGGTCGCCGCGATCTGGTCATCCCGCCTGACGAATCCACCGCCATAGCTCTGGCAGCGTCGGTCGCTTCCCCTGCATCAGGATCCCCACCCGGTAGATCCTCCCGGCCAGCCCAGCTACCGCGACGATCGTGAGCGCCATCAGAGTCCACGACACCGCAACCTGCCAGAGCGGAGCTCCAAGCATGAACCGTGGAAACATGATCACCGGGCTGAAGAAGGGTACGAACGACATGATCACGGCAAACGTCGTGTGCGGAGAATCAACCATCGACGTGAGAAACATGATCGGAATCACGAGCAGCATCACGACCGGAATCTGGGTTTGCTGTGCCTCTTCCTCCGTTGAGCACATCGCAGCTGTCGCCGCGAAGAGTGAGGAATAGAGGAAGAACCCGAGCACGAAGAACCCAACGAAGACGACAAGCTCAAGTGCGGCAGGCAGATACTGCATCAAGTTTTCGAGTTGGACGAGCTCCGGCCGAGAGGCGACGAGGAAGGGGAGCCCCACGGAGCTGAGCAAGACCCCCGCCCCAACCCATATGCCGACCTGAGTGAGGGCTACCGCCCCAACCCCCACGATCTTGCCGAGCATGAGCTGCCAGGGCCTTATCGCAGACACGATGACTTCGACGATGCGCGTCGTTTTTTCTTCGAGGACCGATCGCATCACCTGGACGCCGTAGATCAGAAGGACCATGTAGAGCATGAAGGCCCCCGCAAACCCGGTCGCGATCCCCACGGCCCGTTCCGCACCCTGTGCGGCTTCATCATCCACGTCGTCGAATGAAACGTCGCCGCCGGCCAGGAGCGCCTCAATTCCGCCACCGCTCTCACCGAGTCGTATCTCGAGAGCAACACCGACAATCGCCTGCTGAAGCTGGATGCGTCGGACCGTTCCAGGGCGTCCGTCACCCCGATAGAGCGCGCGGCCCTCGCTCAAAGTCTGGTCGTCGAGCACCAGATATCCCTGGAGATCTCCATCCTCGACACGTTGTTCCAACTGGGCTTCAGAATCGTCCGTCCGTTCGAGATCCCACCCGTCTCCCAGCCGTTCGGCGATCGCGTCGAACATGACCCCAGTGCGATCGATCACGGCCATCGAGCGTTCCGCAGCATCACCGCGCGTCTCCAGGACGATCGGAATCGCAAACACCGCCATCAGGAAGACCGGGAGTGCAATGGTCCCGAGAATGAACCACTTGTTCTTCACCCGCTGGAGGTACTCGCGTCGGATTACAACGAAGACACTCCTCATGCCACACCCCTTGCCCAGTTGAAGTCCTGCGGGAGTCCGGCGTCCCCTGCAGCTTCCTCACCCGCGTAGCGGACGAAGATTTCGTGGAGCTTTGGCTCTACCAGCTCAAATCGGTGGATATCCGCCCCGGCCTGCACCCCTCGCCGAAGCAGCTCCTGAGGATCCGCGCCCTCTCGTACCCGTACTCGCATCGTTTTGCCCGTCCGCTCCGCCGCCTCGACTTCGGGTCCTCTGATCCAACCGTCATCCCCCTCAAAGTCGAGCTCGACAATTCCTCGGCGCTCGCGCTTCTTCAGCTCGCGCAGATTGCCGTCGAGCACCTTCTTGGCCTTCGATATCAGGCAGACGCTCTCACAGAGATTTTCCGCGTGAGCCATCAGGTGGGTGGAGAACAGAATCGTGGCTCCTGCAGCATGAAACTCCCGCACGATCTCCTCGAGCACGTCCTGGTTGATCGGGTCGAGTCCACTGAAGGGCTCGTCGAGAATCAACAGCTCAGGTTCGTGCAGAATCGTCCCGATGAACTGGACCTTCTGCTGCATCCCCTTCGAAAGATCCTCAACCTTCTTGGTAGCCCATTCACCGAGTCCGAGTCGCTCGAGCCATGCCAGCGACCGCTTGCGCGCTGTCTTGCGGTCGAGGTTGCGAATCTCGCCGAGAAACTCGAGCTGCTCGATCACCTTCATCTTCTTGTAGACCCCCCGTTCCTCTGGGAGGTATCCGACGCGCTTTCGACTCTCGTCGTCAGGGGGACTCCCAAAGAGCCCAACGCTTCCCGAGTCGGGCATGAGGATGCTCATGATCATTCGAATGGTCGTCGTCTTCCCGGACCCATTCGGTCCAAGAAGTCCATAGATCGACCCCTTTGGAATTTCCAGATCCAGCCCCGAAACCGCCGTGTGGGATCCAAATGTCTTGGTTACGGCCTCAAGGCGGACTGCTGGTGCATCGGCTCCGTTATTCAGTGTTCATCTCCGATTAGGGGATCTCGTCCAGGAGAACCGTGGTGGGGTTCAACCTCGCGTCACGTACGCGTTGGATGAGAGATCTATTCAACGATGCTGCCGGACGTTGCTCAATGGTAACATTTCTATAGGTTTGAGGGCTTGAACATCCGCACTACAAGGAGGCTTCATGGCCATCTACAAGACGCTTTTCTACGCCGACGTAACCGTTGGCGTGGGTGGCCGTATCACCATCCCGCAGGGCCTTCGCGATACGCTCGGAATTTCCGAGGGTGATTCCCTGACCGTGCGCGTCGAGGAAACCTCCACAGCAAAGCGGCAAATGGTCCTCTGGCGGACCGAGGAACCGGCCGAAGAATAGGGCCGCGTTGGGAGGAGCGCGAAGCAGGTCTTCCTAATTTTCGATATCCATCCATCGCACCAGCACCGTTAGCGGCCCGAGGCCGTCGTGATGCCACCACGGTGGCGGCCACGGCGCGCGATCAAAGCTCGTCACACGGGTAACCCCCACTCGGGCCATGCACTCAGACACCTCGCGCTCCCTGCCCGCCATCCCCGCCACCGCCATCGTCTGCATTTGCGAGGCGAGGGGTCGAAGCAGCTCCCCGAGTCGGTCCAGGTCGGCGATGGGCATCACCCTCAGGAAGCGCTGTGGCGGATCATCGGCAAGCGCAGCGGTCGGATCGAAGACCACCGTCCAGGGCTCCGCGCCCCCCGTGAGGACGCACACGCCCTCACCGGCTGCACCCCGCAGCTCGGCGGTACCACGAACCTGATGGAGCCGCGCCGCCTCGGCTGAGGGCAGACGTCCCTGAGGAAGCTCGGCGGATGCGCGCTCGAAGGCCTCTCCGAGCGAGGCGGCAAAATCCCTCACCTCGTCCTCCGAGTCGGACTCGACGAAGAGCGCGCGAGGCGACACACAGCCGTATTGATCGAACATCGCCACGGCTCGGGCGATCGCGTCCGTCAGCCCCTGCTCACCTGAGGCCCCCGCCAGCACCAGCCCGAGGCTCAGGCGATGATGGTACGGGATGAAGCGCGCCTGAATCGGCGTATTCCCGCGAAGGTGCGCGAGCGCCTCGTCTCCACCGTACGCCACAACGATGTCGGCCTCACGCAAGACTGCCTCTTCGATTCCCTCGATTCCCCCGGGCCAGTAGAGGGTAGCGACGCACCCGGCGAGCCAGAGCGCCTCCTCGGCCAGGGCACGCGCGAAGAGCACGGGAAGCACAACGTCCCCAAGCCCGGGCTTGATGAGCACGCTCGATCGAACGAGGAGCGCCCGCACCATAGAGGTGACCGCGACCCCAGGGACCGTACCCGCTCCGATGTGCACCGAAAGCGGAAGACCCAGCGCACGGCCCCTCCTGCCACCGGGGAGCGGCGCCAGCCCGTCGAGCGGGGCCAGGCCACCGAACTCAGCCACGACCAGCTCATTCAGGTGTTCCGCAGTCCAATCCGCCGCCATGCCATCGAGCACCGCCTCAGCCATTTCAGGCGACATTCCTGCCGTACCGGGCAGAGCGGTGAGCGCCGCCTGGCGAAGAGGATCGCCTGGCGACAGGAAACGCCGCGCGACGCAATCGATCGCTGCGATAATCTCTGAAGTACTGCGGTCGAGCAGCGCCTCGCGTCGCTCTCGAAGAAGGCGGGCGAGAGATTCCACCTGCCCCTCAGAGAGCTCCGGAAAGCGGACTCTGATCTCCGCGTCGCCATCCACCCCTGGAACAGCGATGACGACCTCCGCTGTGGAGGCTACCTCTGGGAAGCCCGTCGGAAACACCCATCCGTCGAAGGTCGTCACCGTGTTCCTCCCGAGGCCCTCAGTACGTCCTCCATAGCCAGGCTACAGCCCCTCGGTTCGGCTCCCTGCACTCTTCCCAGCAGCTGAAAGCCCTCGCCCCGCCTTACGCCCCGGTCCTCCGTGAGGATCGTCAAGACTGACCCTGCATTGGCGAGGTCGGTATGGCAGAGCAGCCCGGGCTCCCCATGGTCCACCTCTTCGAGCGTGTCCGGATCCAGGATTCGACTTCGTACCCACGGCGGCCCCACGAGCACTCGGTCGTCGAGAGGGGTGTCCGACTCACTCTGAAGCACCCCCTCGTAGAACTGCGAGAGCAGCTCCGTCATCCCGTATTCGTTCACGATCCTCCCTGTAGCGATACCGTGGGTCGCCGAGAGGCGTGCGTAGAGCTCCGAACGCGAAACCTCCCGTACCCGCCCCTTGAAGCCGCCCGTCTCCATGATCCGCGACCCCTCAGCCAGCACCCACTCCCGCGAGCGGGGCTCGACGGACTCGAGCCAGTGCGCAAAGGCAAACGCGCTTCCCATCAGGAGTACCGCAACGCCCTCGTGTACGGCAGCGTCGAGTGCCGCCTCGAGGCCATTCAGATCGAGGTCGTTGGTTGGCGTAGCAAAGTACGCGCCCCCCTCGGCAGAAAACGCCTCAGTCACCATCGACGTCATGTAGCTCAACGAGGAATCCGGCAAGCTCTCGGCGGGAGGGATCAGGTTGAGGAACCTCGGTCGCGCACCGTCGGGGAGGAGACTTCGCTCGAAGTGCGGGAGCGCGGACGCATGGTAGAGGAGGAGATCCCGCACATGGTGCTCCCCGCGCCGGCCCCCCTGCGTCGTCCCGCTTGTTCTGAACACCCGCTGAACGTCCTCGAGGCGGGTCGTCGAGAAGGGGAGCGCCTTGAATGCCGCTGCGGGCACCGCTGGAATGTCCTCCCACCGCGACGTGAGTCCCGGTCGCACGCCTCTCCCGGTGGCAAAGGCCCTGAGCGTGGGGTTGGCATCGCACTGAAACGCAAAGATCTCGAGCGCGAGGCGGTTGAAGGTCTCGTCGCTGATCCCTCGCTCATACCCGTCGGCGAAGGTCTCGCACAGAGTTTGTCGAAGCTCCAGGAATCGCTCGTCGGGCCCCTGCATCACCGGCGCGGCGCTCCAGCCCCACGCACCGGACGTCCCGCCAGACGGCCCGACTGTTCTCCCTCCCGGAGGGTGACCACCCCGTTCACGACGACCAACGGGATACCCGTCGGATATGCGTGAGGGTTCGAGAACGTCGCGGTGTCCGAGACCGTCCCAGGGTCGAACGCGACGAGGTCAGCAAAGGCTCCAACGCGCAGCACACCGCGCTCGCGGAGGCGCAATTTCTGAGCGGGCATCCCCGTCATTTTGTAGATCGCGACCTCGATTGGAATGGCTCGCAAATCTCGAACGTAGTGGCCGAGTACGCGAGGGAAGGTCCCGTAGGATCGGGGATGAGGAGAGCCTCCCGAGAGCGGGCCGTACGGTGCGTACGACCCGCCGTCCGAGGCGATCATGCACGCCGGGTGTGCGAGAATCCGCTGCGTATTCTCCGGCGACATCCCAAAGCCGATCATGCCCACGCCGGCACGCTCCTCCGTCATGAGGCGAAGTGTGAGAGCGAACGGATCCTCTCCCACCTCCGCGGCGATCTCCCCCAGGCGCCGTCCTCTCATGGCGGCGTTCTGGCTGGTCGCAACCGAAGAGATCTGAACCGCGTCCCAGGAGCCGAGCAGGCCGATCTTTGCCCGGACCGCTTCCTCGATCCGCGGGCGAAGATCCTTATCGCGAAGCCGTCCAAGGAACGCCTCGGTGCCTCCAGCCCGAACCCACGTCGGGAAGAGGTTCGAGAGCCCGGTGGCATAGGCGATGTACGGGTAACGATCGAAGTGGACCTCGAGTCCGTTGGACCTCGCCCGGTCGATGGCCTCGAAGACCACATCGGTCTTCCACCAGTTTCGCTCTCCCTGGGCCTTGAGGTGCGAAATCTGGACCGGAACACCCGCCTGACGGCCCACATGAAGGGTTTCTTCGATCGCGGCAAGCAGGCGGTCGTCTTCGTTCCGCATGTGCGAAGCGTAGGGGTATCCGCTCCCGGCAAACTCCCCGGCCAACGCGACCAGCTCGTCGGGCGTGGCAAAGGCCCCCGGGGTGTACTCGAGGCCGCTCGAGAATCCCACAGCTCCCTGCTGAAGCGCGGTTGCGACCAGCTCCCTCATGCGAGCGAGCTCGCGGGGGGTGGGCGAACGGTCTTCGAATCCCATCACCGTTCCGCGGACGGTTCCGTGCCCCACCATCGACGCCAGATTGACCGCCGCAGGACTTTGCTCGAGCGCGTTGAAGAGTCCCGAGAGATCCCGGATATCGATGTCGATGCCGAAGTCGGAGCGGTAGCGCTCCGATGTGGCCCGTGCCTGCGCCTCACTCCACGGCCCGATCGAACTGCCGTCCTGGCCAACCACCTCGAGGGTGACACCCTGGCGGATGCGACTCTCGGCCCGGGGGTTCACCAGCAACGACAGGTCCGCGTGGGAATGGATGTCGATGAAGCCCGGAGCGAGCGCCAGCCCCGCAAGATCGATCTCCTCGATCCCCGACTCCAGCACCCTCCCCATGGCCGTGATGCGGTCTCCGGTGACCGCGATGTCGAGAATCTGGCCTGGCCTTAGCGTACCGTTGAAGACCACCGCTCGCCGGAGCACGAGATCTGGAGCTCGTCGCCCCCGCATGCCGACCAGCGCCGGGGCGACCAGCGCCGAGGCCACCCCAAGAAACCGTCGCCTCTTCACGCCGAAGACCCTCGCCGAACGCGCCCCGGCTCGAGGCCACCCGCATGAAGGATCTTCTCCTGGAGCCGCTCGGCCTCCTCGTCGACGAAGGTGACGAGCGCCTCCATCTGCTCCTCGGCGGTCGCGTACGCATCGACAGGAAAATCGCTACCCTCGGCGTGGCGGATCGTACCCGCGAGGGTATCCACCTCGCGTTGGGCCTTCTCGAGCGCCCTCCGCAGACGCATCAGCGCCTTCTTGGCCTCCCGCTCAATCGAGTCCATCGGTCACCCTGGCCAATCCACTCATCAGCGACTCCGCCTCGCCTCGGGCCGTCCTCCTGGACGCCAGGCCGGCACAGTATCCGTGTCTGCCAGTATCCGGACCGACTTGATCACGGCCCCGACCGCCGCAGTCAGGTGGTCGAGATCCACGCCAGCGACCTCGTCCGACGGGCGATGATAGTCATCGTGCATATTGAACGAGGAGAGCGTGTGCGCCGGAATCCCTCGCATGGCGAATGCGACGTTATCGCTACGGAAGAAGAAATTCTGATCCGGGTAGGGATCTGCCACCACGCGAACGTCCTCGGCGGCCAGGAGCTCCCCCACATTGGACCGTTCGAAACCGGTCGCCCACAGCGTTCCGGCTCCACCCGCGTTCTGGTCGGGTCGTCCGATCATCTCGATCTGGAGTTGCGCCACGGTCCTATCCAGCGGGAAGGCTGGGTGCGCCAGGTACCACGAACTCCCAAGCCCTCCAACCTCTTCTCCCGTAAAGAGCACGAAGACAACGGTCCGCCTCGGCGCGGGACCCGCGGCAAGCGCACGCGCCGCCTCGATCACCGCAACGACTCCAGATGCGTCGTCATCGGCTCCGTTGTAAATGCTATCCCCGTCCACTGGCAGCCCAATCCCCACGTGGTCGTAGTGTGCACCGACCACGATCACCTGATTGGCCAGCTCGGGGTCCTGTCCGGCAACGATTCCAATGACGTTCCGCTCCGCGACAGCTTCACCCACCGGAAACGTGCCGTCCGGCCCTGCGATGCGACCGACGATGCCCTCTCTTCCCCGGCGTTGTACCCGCACTCCATCCACAGTCTGGAAGAAGCCGTCATCACCCCCCGGGTCGACGCCCGCCTCAGCCAACGCGCTCGCGATCATTCGAGCCGCCCGCATGGATCCCGCCGTTCCCGTCGCACGCCCCTCCATCGAATCCGCGGCCAGCGCCCCGAGGAGTCGCGCGACGCGCGCGCCAACAGACTCCCCATCCGCCTGATCTCCTGCCACCTGCGCATCCAGGCCACCCCCACCCAGCACAAGCAGCGCACAGGCACAAAGTCCGACTCGTGATATCCACATCGTCAGCTCACCCCAACTCCGATTCATGACACCCTCCAACACCGCCCGGCAACCACCGCGCCAGCTTCCAAACGCCCTCCCTAAGGTATCCCGCCTAAAGTATCCCGAGAACGCTGAGAAGGGCCCTGCTTCCCAACAGAAAAGTGATCCCAATCACGATCGCGCCAAGGCCATTCGCCAGCCTGCGGTTCTTGTGCTTCCCCATCAACCGCACGTCGTTGACCGCAAAGAGGAGAAAGAGAGCTACACCGGGCAGCAGAATCCCGTTCATCGCCTGGGCAAAGAGGATGGCGGGAACAGCACGGACACCGGTTATCGCAAACCCCACACCCACCGCCAGGACGCCGCCCCATACCAGCCGAAGTCGAAAATCGCGCAGGTCGCGAGGCCAACCCAGGGCCCCTGCAGTGGCGTAGGCCGCTGCGAGTGGAGCCGTAATCGCCGAGGTCATTCCCGCCGCGAAGAGACCGATCGAAAACAGAATGCCAGCCCAGGCTCCCAGCAGTGGCTCCAGCTGGGCCGACATGTCTGCCGCGTTTGTGACCTCAACAGAGGATCCATACATCGTTCCGGCCGAGGTCACGAGAATCGCCATGCTTACGAGCCCCCCGAGTGCGATCGAGGTGACCAGATCTCGCCTCGCCGCTCCCAGATCGTCGGGACTCGACCATCGTTCCCCCACCGCGGACGCGTGCAGAAACATGTTGTAGGGGGCAACCGTCGTACCGATCAGCCCTACCACCACCAGGATCGACCCATCCGGAATCCGCGGGACAAAGAGACCCTTCAGCAACTCAAGCATCGCAGGGACAGCGGTTACGGCGGTCGCCAGAAAGGTGACCGACATGATGCCGACCATCACGATCATCAGGCGTTCCACCGCCGCATAGCTTCCTGACCACAGCAGAGCTGCTGCGACGGCTGCGATGATCACCGCCCACATCTTCGGTGACCCGCCCAGCGCCCCGCCGAGGCCCAGCGATCCTCCGAGCAGGTTCCCGGTCTCGTAGGCAGCATTCCCAATGGCGATCGCACCCACCACCAGAAAGACCGCCATGAAACGCGTTGGGCCCGAGAACCGGCTACGAATTGCCTCGCCCAGCCCCTCTCCGGTGATGAGGCCGAGGCGAGCTGCCATCTCCTGCAGGACGATGGTCGCCAGAAGCGAGAAGAGGAGCGCCCAGAGGAGCACCGAACCGTACGATGCGCCGGCTATCGTGGCCGTCGTGACGGTTCCCGGCCCGATGAAGGCCGCCGCCACAAGCCAGCCCGGGCCCGGGCCGCCTGATCTTCTGCGGGAGTTTGTCATCGGGGCAAGGTAGGCAAGGCTGCCGGGATTGGAAAACGGGGGAGGTCGCCGGATCTGGGGTTGGGAACGGCGACACCCCCTACTTGTGCAGAGGCCCCCTTGGTAGCTTGGGCCGGTCACATGAATTCCCCGGGAAGCGTTATGGAAGGGACGAGACACGCGCATGAATGAGCCTTTGGATCTCGCGATCATAGGAGCGGGACCGTGCGGCATCTCGGTGGGAGCCTCTGCCGCCCAGGCCGGCAAACGCACCGTACTCTTCGACAAGGGATGCGTCACCGCCTCTCTTATCGGATACCCCTACTACATGACCTTCTTCTCCACCGCCAAGAAGCTGGAGATCGCAGGCGTTCCGTTCACGATCGTGAACGACAAGCCGTCCCGCCGCGAGGCACTCGCGTACTACCGCCGGGTGGTCGAGCACTACGACATGGAGGTGAGGCAGTACGAAGAGGTACTCGACATCTCGGGCGCCGAGGGGGACTTCGTCTTGCGTACGCGGAAGCGGGACATGACCGAGTCGACGGTCCACGCCAGGGCGATCGTGATGGCCACCGGCGGCTTCCACGAACCGAACCGCCTCGGTGTCCCAGGAGAAGACCTCGGCAAGGCCCTACACTACTACCAGGAGCCCTACCCGTTCTACGATCAGGACGTCGTGATCGTGGGTGCAGGCAACTCGGCAGTCGAGTGCGCTCTCGAGATCTACCGCACGGGGGGCCGGGTTACGCTCGTGCACTTCGACGAGAAAATCGACCGCGGAGTGAAGCCGTGGGTCGTTCCAGACATCAAGAACCGGCTGGAGCGCGGCGAAATTCCCGTATTCTGGAAGCATCGGATCGCGGAGATCACCCCGGGTACGGTCATTCTCCGGAACGAGGATACTGGGGAGAAGACGGAAATCAAGAACGATTGGGTCCTGGCGATGACGGGATGGAGAGCCAACCCCGTTGCCCTCCGTGCGCTTGGCGTCGAATTCGACGAGGAAACCGGCATCCCCCATCACGACCGCGAAACGATGGAGACCAACGTTCCAGGAGTCTTCATCGCCGGCGTCCTGGCTGCCGGCCACAACGCCAACAAGATCTTCATCGAGAACGGCAAGCTACACGGACCAAAAATCCTGGACGCGCTCGCCTCAGATTAGTACGGGCTACTCAGGTCGATCACTCCGAGCTTCAGCATCCGGGCGATCGTATTGTACAGCGATCCGGGGAGCAGCGCACCCACCTGCCCGGTCTTCCGCTCGAATTCCTGAATGATCGCATACCCATGCAAAGGCTCTTCGCCGAGCGCTAACAGGACGTTGTAGACCGGCGGCGTAAGCGGCAGGTGGTGGTGATGCGAAAACTTTCGTCGATTCTCATTACAGGAATGATAGCTTCTGAAAGTTTCCACAAGTGGCGAGTCCCCGTCTTGCCAATCTTCGCCTGGTACGCCCCTGGCGCGCGCTTAACGATTGCCGGGTGCAAGCGGTCTATACTACTGAGCCCGGCTCCAAACGCCCCTGAGCCGCAGCTTCTGGATCGACCGAAATCATGGACGGGCAACCCAAACGCGGCAAGCGCCCATCTTGATAGATATCGCACACCAACGGAGGAAGTCATGAACCTACTGCCAAGAACCCTGCTCCTGACCGCAATCGCGACGGTGATCGCGCTTCCGGCCCAGAGCCAGGAACGTGGCCGTCGAGAGCGCCTGGAGCGCGGCCGCCGGACCCAGGCCGAGCAACTGCTGCAATTGCGGGAACGCCTCGAGTTGAGTGAGGGTCAGGTTGCCCAGCTAAGAGAATTACAGGAACAGGCGATGGCGGAGGGGCGGCAGGCCAGAGAGGAGTTCCGGGCCAGGTTGGAAACCTTCCGCTCCGAGGCAGAGGGGCTGGCCCAGGAGCGTCGCACCTCGATGGAGGAGCTTCTGACCGAGACCCAACGAGAGCAGCTGCAGCAGCTCCGTGAGGAGGGTGTTCGCCAGACACGGGGCCGTGCACAGTTCGGCCAACGTCGCGGCGGGAATGTCCGCCGAGGCAACGCCCGTGGTGGCAGTGCCCGCAGCTTCGATGGCCGCGGTCTCAACAGATCGCGGGGCCAGGTCGGTGCACCTCGTGCCTTCCGGTTTCAGGAGAGACAAGAGGGGCTCCGCAGAGGAGGCGCTGAGAGCTTCCGTCAGCGCCGAGGGGACAGGGTACGCCGATTCAGGCGCCGATTCATCATCTGATCGCCGGAGGAAGCCTCCTCCATCACGTGACGAAGGCCGCACCCGAGACGGGGTGCGGCCTTCGCTCTACTCAGAGCCTGCGGCGTGGGTTACCGTCGATCAGTTGGCCCCACCAGCCGGAGGAGTATCCAGACGCGCGATGATCATGTCGGTGATGTCGAGCGCATCGACGGCATAGTAGACGATCCCACTCTGCACGAGGTTGATGATCATCGAGAAGCTCTCTTCATCTCCCAGCGTTTCGATGATCTGGGCAATCCTCTGCGTAATCACCCCGGTAAGTTCATCCTGACGCTGCGCCAGCTCGTTCTGCACATCCTGCTGGAGCCGCTGCAGTTGCAGCGTCTTGTCTTCGAGCTGCCGGTTCAGCTGCCCTGCCTCAGCCGATCCAGGGGGTGCCGCCAGAAGTTGCTGCCTCAGTTGGTCCAGGCCAGTTTGCTGTGCCTGAAACTCCTCGAGGCGCTGGGTGCTGAGTTGGTTGAACTGGGCGAGCGCCTGCTGACCCGCCTGGGACTCCTGAAGGATACGGTCGGCGTTGAAGATTCCGACCTTCAGGCCCTCAGTCTGAGCAGAAACCTGCGTAGACAAGGCCAGCACCGCGACCATCGTCCCCAATCCCGTAGCGGCCATGAGCCTAAGACGGCGAAGCATCGAAATTCTCCTGATCATGCGAAAAATGCTGCCAGGCTCCCATTTACCGGGCCCTGCCAGTCCGGCGTACACCCTCGAAGGGGGATGCCGTGAAAGTGTATAGCGTCGTAAGGTAGTCTCGGGTTCCCCCCGGTTCTACCGGGAAGTCCATATTCGTAGGACGCACCGGACTCGTTTTTGGCAAATTCTTTGCGGGTTTGTTCCCGCGAGGGGTGGCAAAACCATCTGGCATTTGCGGTCGTAACTGGAGTCCCGTAGATCGATCGAATAACCGTGCCGCAGGATCGCAACCATGGGAGTACAGTAATGAAACGGGTCCTCTTCGTTTGTGTAGAGAACTCCAACCGGAGCCAGATGGCCCAGGCCTTTGCGAAGATGTATGGGCAGGACGTCATCCACGCTGAGAGCGCGGGCTCCCGTCCCTCAGGGACAGTCAATCCCAGAGCCATAATCGCCATGAGCGACGTGGGATACGACCTGGCGACCCATACCTCCAAGTCGTTGGACGATGTCTCGTCGGGAGCCTTCGACTACGTGATCACGATGGGATGCGGAGACGACTGTCCATTCGTCGAGGCGACCCATCGAGAAGATTGGGATCTTCCCGACCCCAAGGCGCTCCCTCCCAATGAGTTCAACCAGGTGCGCGACGAGATCGAGCTTCGGGTCAGGCGCCTTGTGATCCAGGCCAGCCTTCCTGATTCAGCTCAATAGCCACAGCCGGCGTTCCACCGGGGTTTTGGACACACAGCTCGGCCGGAAGTTCGACTTCTCGCCGGAGATATCCGAGAGCCAGGGTCCCAAACCGGGGTGAGGTTACACCCGATGTGATCGTGCCAACCTTCGACTCTGCGTCGAAGACATGATCTCCTACCGCCGGCACGGGAGCATCCCCCATTCGGAATCCGCGGAGGTGCCGGTTGACGTGCCCTCGGTCCCTGATGCGAACGATCACCTCCTGGCCGGTATAGCATCCCTTGGTGTGATCCACGGCCCTGTCGACGATTCCGGCCTCGAACGGGATGGTCTTCTCGTTCATGTCCACACCGAAGGCCGGGCGCCCCGCCTCGACTCGGAGCGTCTCCCAGACGCCCTGCCCTGCCGGTCGAGCCCCCTGGGCAATGCAGCTGGTCCAGATGGTTTCCCAGCTCGCGTGACCGGCGATGACATCGAATGCCAGGGGGGCCACATCGCTCGTTCGGATCACCTGGACGGGGCCATCCTCTCGCTCCAGCTGCAGTAGATCTCCTTCTGCAAGGTCCGCTACCTCGCCTGGCGGGACCTTCCCCTCCATCAGGAGCTCAGAGATCAGCGGAGCCGCCCCGGGGCCTACGAGCGAGAGCATGCCGGTGGACTCAGAACGGTCCTGGAGCGCGGCATACCGAGGGGGCAGGAACTTGCTCAGGTGCGCGACGAGACCCTCTGTTCCCTCCCACGGCACATCCAGAAGAAGCTCTGAGTCCTCCCCGTCTGAGAGTCGTAGAATACGCAGGTCGGAGATCAGCTTTCCCTTTGCGGTGAGCACCGCGGAGTACTCGGCACGACCTCGCCGGACTTCCTCTGAGAGCTCCTCCGGCGGTGAGGGCATCCGACCTGTGGCCACGCCCTGAAGCATCCGAAGGGGTGAGCGACCGGCAACCCCAAGGCGAGATCGGTACGATCGGTCGAACGCCGCGACCCCTTCGACCGCAGCCCGATATTCGGCCTCAGGGTCTCCGTAGTGTCGAGGAAGGCTCGTGCCATGAGCCATCCCCAAGGTCGCTCCCAGGGCTCTGTGGCGGTCAGGATTCAGCGGCATGGTCCCCCTTTGGATCTATCCATTTTCCATCCTGAAGCTCGAGAATCATCCGCTCGACACGTGCTGCGTCCACGGCTCCGGGAGCCATGCGGAGGTAGGCCTGCAACCGCCCTACGGACTCGGCATTCCGCCCCAGCCTGGCCAGGAGCATTCCGCTGTCCCTGAGCTCCCCCGGAGAGTCGGGCTGAATGAGTAGCATCTGCTCCACAACGGCCAGAGTCCTGGCGTGATCTCTGGTGTTCATATAGAGCGTTTTGAGGTTCAGCAGAAGGCGTGTGATCATGTCCCGCTTGCTCGCCGAACGAAGGAAGGCTGGCTGCATGCGAACCACTCCGCCGTACACACGGTTGAGAAGCTCCTGTGCCTGATCCTCGAAGCACAGATCCCCTCCCGCAAACGCATCGATGAGCAGGTTCTGGGAATCGCCGCGATATCGGACGAGAAAGTGGTTGGGGAAGTTCACTCCCTCCAGCGGAAGCCCAAGCCGCCATCCCACCTCGAGAAGAATGATCGAGAGGGTGAGCGGCACCCCGAGCCCGCGATCGAGTACGTCGTTGAGAAACGAATTGCGTGGGTCGAAGTATGCATCCTTGTTCCCGCTCATACCCCTGCGTTCGAACAACGTCTGGATGACCTCCTGGAGCACAACGGGGCCCATGGTTTCGTCACCCAGGCGATCACGAACCTCCTCGGCCAGTACATCGAGCCGGGCGATATACTGCTCGACGGACAGCTGCGGATATTCCCCCTTCGCCACCAGGAGAGCTGCCCGAGCCAGATCGGTCTCTGGGTTTGCCTTGGCGAACTCCATGGCAAGGAGCGCGCGGACGTCATTGTCTCGTGTAGTCACGCTAAGAGAGTAGCGGGTCCATTTTCTGATGGCTATCGCAACACTCCCGCCTGCCCGCCCGCCGTGCGGAACCGAGCCTCCGACGACCCCGGGATCGGATTATCAGCCCAAAGGTCTTAGATTGGGCCGTCACACGGGTCTCGAGCCCATGCCCACGAAGACGCACGCGCCCACTCACTCCCAGATGGAGGCCGGTCATGACAGATGAGCCCCGGGATCAGCGGCCCAGAATCCGGCTGACCCAGCTCTCTCACGGCGCTGGGTGAGCGTGTAAACTCGGCATGGCCGAGCTCGCGCAGGTTCTGCGCCACCTCACTCCCGTGGATGATCCCAAAGCGCTCGTCGATGCATCGACGGGCGACGATGCCGCCGTGTATCTGATCGACGATGATCGTGCTCTCGTCGTAACGCTGGATTTCTTCACCCCTGTGGTGGACGATCCCTACGACTTCGGCCGAATCGCAGCCGCAAACGCCCTCTCGGACGTGTACGCGATGGGGGCTCGTCCGCTCTTCGCACTCAACCTGCTCGGCTTCCCCCGCGACCTCCTTGGCGAGGGCCTCGCCGAAGAGATCATTCGCGGCGGCTCGGACATCACGCGCGAGGCCGGGATACCGGTGCTCGGGGGCCACACCGTCGATGACCCCGAACCGAAGTTTGGAATGGCCGTTGTCGGTGAGGTTGCCGTCGACGCGCTCATCACCAACGCCCAAGCTCAGCCGGGGGATGCCCTGGTGCTCACGAAGCCTCTCGGCACGGGCATCATCGCAACCGCAGTGAAGGCGGGGAAGGCACCTGACGCCATAGCCGAGACGGCCATTCGCAACATGACCTGGCTAAACCGGGGAGCCGCAGAGGTAATGGCCCGATCGGGTATCCGTGCCGCCACCGACGTGACCGGATACGGGTTGCTGGGACACCTTCGCACGCTACTTCGCGGATCCGGGAGGTCGGCCGAGGTGGAAGTCGCCGCGGTGCCGCTGATCGACGGGGTCCTCGACCTCATCGCAGAGGGTCACGTTCCCGGGGGCACGAAGCGCAACCTCGAGGACCTCGCCGAGGATGTCGACTTCGGGTCGACCTCACACGAGCTGAAGCTCGCGCTTGCCGACGCCCAAACCTCGGGAGGCCTCCTGATGTGCGTTCCACAGGAGAAGCTCGAGGGCCTTTTAACCGCCCTGGAGGGCGAAGCCCCCGTCGCAGCCGTCATCGGCCGAATCACGCAGGGCCCCCCAGGTAAGATCACGCTTCTCTAGCCGAGAGGGCTCCTAAGATCCCGCTTGGCTCGCCCGCTGCGCCGGAGCCCCACCCTTCTCCGCCGCCGACTTGCGGGCGGTACGAGCGCGTTTTGCCTTGGGGGGTGAGGCCTTCTCATCCGAAACGAGCGCGATCGCGATCACATCGTCGAGGTGCTGCACAGTGTGAACGGTGATCATCTCGCGAATGTCGGCGTGGATATCTTCGAGGTCGCCCTCGTTGTCGGCCGGCACGATGATTTCCCGTATTCCGGCACGCACTGCGCCCAGGATCTTCTCCTTTACGCCTCCGATCGGTAGAACCCGTCCCGTGAGGGTGAGCTCACCGGTCATCGAGACATCCGAGCGCACCTTGCGGCCCGAGATCGCCGACACGAGCGCCGTCGCCATGGTGATGCCCGCCGAGGGTCCATCCTTGGGGATGGCACCGGCCGGGACGTGGATGTGCAGCTCACGGCCCTTGAGGGCATCCTCGGGCATGCCGAGTTCACACCAATGAGCCTTTGCATACGAAAGCGCGGCCCTCGCCGATTCCTTCATTACGTCACCGAGCTGTCCGGTCAGGACCAGCCCACCATCTCCGGGCATCACGCTTGCTTCGACGAACATGATGTCCCCACCCATCGGAGTGTAGAACATTCCGGTGGCAACGCCCCGCGTGTCTTCGGTGGACCGCTGTTCGGGGTGGACCCTGGCCCTCCCGAGGAGCTCCCGAACGACCTTGGGATTTCCGGTCACCTTCTTGACCTCTCCGGCGGCAATCCTTCGGGCTACCTTGCGCGCCAGCTTTCCGAACTGCTGTTCGAGTTGGCGTACCCCAGCCTCGCGGGTGTACTGCTGAATAACCGCCAATACGGCAGGATCGGTCACCTTCAGTTCGCCCTTCTTGAGCCCATTCTCTCGCTGCTGCCGCGGCATGAGGTATCGCTTGGCAATCTGGATTTTTTCCTTCTCTGTGTATCCAACGAACTCAACGCGCTCCATACGATCGAGCAGCGGCGGTGGGATCTGATCCAGGTAGTTGGCCGTCGCGACGAACATCACCTCCGAAAGGTCGAAGGGAATGCCGAGGTAGTGGTCGACAAAGGTTGAGTTCTGCGCGGGATCCAGAACCTCCAGCAGCGCCGAGGATGGGTCACCCTGGTAGGAGACCCCTAGCTTATCGACCTCATCGAGCAGAAAGACGGGGTTCTTCGTCTTGGCCTTGCGCATCCCCTGGATGACGCGCCCCGGCATCGCACCCACATAGGTGCGCCGATGTCCACGGATATCTGCCTCATCTCTGGCTCCGCCCAGCGAGATCCGGACGTACTCCCTTCCCAACGATCTCGCGATCGACTGGGCAATGCTGGTTTTTCCCACTCCGGGCGGGCCGACAAAAAGAAGGATGGGCCCGCGGCCGTTATTGGTCTTGTCCTCATCCGACTCGGGTTTCGCCCGGTCCACCTGCAGTTTGCGCACTGCAAGAAACTCCAGGACGCGATCCTTCACTCCCTCGAGGCCGTAGTGATCTTCATGGAGAATCGTCTCGGCCAACTCCAGGTCGATTTTTTCTTCGCTCCGCACATTCCATGGGAGCTCGGTGACCCACTCGAGGAAGGTCCGGATGACCTGGTACTCGGCAGACTGTGGGCTCGTGCGCTCCAATCGCTTCAACTCACGCTCGACCTCGGTGGCTTGCTCTTCGTCCAGGCCAAGTGCTTCGACCCGCTCTCGAAGGTCCTCCACGTCGTTACGTTCGTCCTCGTCCCCGAGCTCTCGCTGAATCTGCTTGAGCTGCTCACGAAGCAGCATCTCTCGCTGGCGTTCTCCCAACTCCTCCTGGACGCGGGCCTGGATGTCTTCCTGTGCGTCGATCCTCGCCAACTCGCGTTCAACCGCCACCAACGCCCCGCGCATTCGCGCCTCATCGTTCAACGTCTCGAGGAGGTGCTGCTTGTCTTCTGCCGGCAATTCGAGGTAGAAGGCAACGAGATCCGCGAAGGCACCTGGATCGTCGACACCCTGGATGAGCTGATTGAGGGCCTCAGTGGGGACCCCACGACGCGTCCCTAATTCGGCGGCGCGATCGCGAAGCTCCTGGTCGAGGGCCTGGAAGGCCGGGGCCTCTTTATCGGCTACCTCCTGGCGGTCCATCTCAATGAGGACAGCGCTCAGCATGCCCTCGCCTTCCCGCTTGTAGGCGACGGCCTGAGCCCGTCCCTCTCCCTGCACCAGGAGCTGAATGCCTCCCCTCACGCGGTGGGTCTGAATGATCCGAACGACAGTCCCAACGCCATACAGAATCTCAGGAGTTGCCTCCTCGACATTCTCGCGCTGTGCAACCGCAAAGAGACGACGGTCTCCCTCGAGGGCCTCCTGAACCGCCTCGACAGTGGCCGTGCGGCCCGCCGAAATCGGAACAGCAACACCCGGGTACACGACCGTATCTCGAAGGGGGAGGACCGGAAGCGTGTAGCGCTCACCCATGGTTTCTCTTTCCTGTCGGCTTCAACGGCCGACTCAAGTCGAAGGTGCCAGCTCAAACGGGCCCGAACTCAGACCTCGTGAAATCCAACGGCCAATGCAGGAAGCCTGCCACCTGGTTTCCAACCTGAATGTGCCGGAAGGGCAGTCTTCCTGCCAGATTGGCTGCTTTTTTCTGATATTTCTCCTCATCTCACCCTCTCCATCCCAAGCGATAGATCGCACGCCGAGTTCAGATGACATATCCACCACCCTTCGGCTCACGTACCTTCGGCGCAACCCTTCGCCCGGTGCCGCTCCAATCGGAGCCGGGATGATCCACCTGCCCCAACAACCCTATAGCCGTGACGTCAATGAACCTCGATCTCCCGGCGGCAGGTCGCTCCCCAGTCTTCGCACCAAGGGCTGCGGTTGCCACAAGCCAGCCACTCGCAAGCACTGCTGCCATCTCGGTGCTCCAAGAGGGAGGTAACGCCATCGACGCTGCGGTGACAGCAGCGGCGGTCCTCAATGTGGTGGAGCCCCACATGACGGGCATCGGGGGAGACATGTTCGCCCTCGTGTGGTCGGCCGAGGACCGGGCTCTCCACGGACTCGATGCGAGCGGACGATCAGGTTCGCTGGTGAATGCACACCTCCTGCAGACCAGGGGCCACAAGCTCGTTCCCCAGCGCGGGCCCGAGTCTGTCACCGTACCGGGGGCTCTCTCAGGATGGACTGCACTCCTCGATCGGTTTGGCACAATCACCCTCGCAGAGGCACTCGCCCCTGCTATTCGAGTAGCAGAGAGCGGCTTTCGGGTTACACCCATCATCGCCCGACAGTGGCGGCAGACGGCCTCCGTCCTGGCAGAGGACGCCGGAGCGTGCGCCACCTATCTCCTCGGCGGAATACGTGGACCCGAGGCAGGCGAGCGTTTTTCCAACCCCGACCTCGCTCGGAGCTTTCGGCGCATCGCAGAGGAGGGGAACTCCACCTTGTACGGCGGCTCCCTCGGGCAGGAGGTCAGTGCGGGGCTTCTACGTCTCGGTGGCTACCTCACCCTGGAGGACTTCGCGAGCCATGAGGTGCGTTGGGTAGACCCGATTTCGGTCGACTTCATGGGGCGCACCATCTGGGAGCTGCCGCCCGCATGCCAGGGGGTCGCGGCGCTGCAGATGCTGGGAATGATCGAACCGCTGGATCTGGCGCGGATGGGGCACAACTCCGTCGAGTATCTCCACCACATCATCGAAGCCAAGAAGTTGGCATTTGCAGACGTGGCCAGGTGCGTCGCAGATGCGGGCCATATGGATGTCGAGGTGGAGGGCCTCCTCGAGCCCGCCTACCTTGCCACGCGAAGAGCCCTCATAGACCCCTCCCGCACCGCACACCTGCCGGAACCCGGGGCGGCGGCGACCGAGAGTGAGACGGTCTACCTCTCGGTGACCGACGAGGAGGGCAACATGGTCTCCCTGATCAACAGTATCTTCGAGCACTTTGGCTCGGGGGTCGTGATTCCCGGCACCGGCTTTGCGCTCCAGAATCGAGGGGCCGGCTTCACGCTACAGGACGGACATCCAAACCAGATCGCGCCCAACAAGCGGCCGTTTCACACCATCATCCCCGGTTTCGTAACCAGAGACGGCGCACCCTGGATGACCTTCGGCCTCATGGGGGGGTCGATGCAGCCGCAGGGGCACGTTCAGTTTCTCACCAACATGCTTGTGTTCGGGATGGATGTTCAGCAGGCGATCGACGCGCCCCGACTTCGACACCTCAGCGGGCTTCGCATTGCCCTGGAGGGGAGCATTCCTGCGGATGTGCGGGATGGCCTCCGCGAGCTTGGCCACGAAATCGTCGAAGACGAGGAGGTCTCGTTCGGGGGCGCTCAGGCTGTCGTGAAGGTGGCCGACGGATGGGTGGCTGGATCCGACTCCCGCAAAGACGGCCTGGCAGTCGGCGCTTAATCCGCTAAAATCCACCCATGTCCGACCCCGACTTCATCATTCCCGACGATCAGTTGCCGCCTGGCTTTGCCGAGAGCATCGACAACGTACCGGACGAACCGGCCAAACCCCGGGCTGCCGCAACGGTCGTTCTCGCCAGAGACGGGGTCGCGGCGCCTGAAATCCTTCTTCTCAGGCGGGTGCGCAATACCGGGTTTGTGCCAGGCGCGTATGTGTTCCCGGGCGGGCGCGTCGACGATGTGGATGGCCACAGCGACCTCGTGATGCTTGCGGACGGACTCTCTGCCTCCGAGGCCGAATCAAGATTGCGGCACTCTGGCACCCATCCCCCTGCCATAGCCTACTACATGGCTGCGCTCAGGGAGGCCTTCGAGGAAACAGGCATCCTCCTCGGCCGGTCCGTGAACGGCACCCATGCCATGGGCGCTGCGGAGGACCCCTCCGTTCGACAACTCAGGGATGCCCTTCTCGACGGCGGGACCACCTTCGAGTCGGTGATCGCCGAGATGGGGGCTCGGCTGGAGCTGAACCGCATGGAGTACCTGGCGCATTGGGTGACTCCGGCCGTGGAGCCCCGGCGGTACGACACTCGGTTCTTCCTGGCAGGTGTACCAGCCGGAATCGAAGCCGCGATCCACCCCTCGGAGATGACAGATGCGGTGTGGCTTACGGCAGAGGCCGCGCTGGCCCGCAACCACGAAGGCACCCTGCCGATGGTTTTCCCCACCATCCGGACCCTTCAGGATCTTCTGGGATTCGCCACAGTTTCCGACGCTTTGCGGGAGCTTGCACAGCATCGCATCCCCACGATTGAACCACGGCTCGTGCGGACGCCGACCGGCGTTGGAATGGAGCTTCCGGAGAGGCCGGCCGACGAATAGAAGGCCGGCTGGCTTGCAGGATCAACTCCGAGCCCCTTTTTTGACGCATCTTGCGCCATCGCTTCACCATGAGCGGGAAAGTGCGCCAGCAGCATGACGATTACCCGTAAACTTCTGATTATCGTGATCTTGACCATTGTCGAGGTCAGCATAACGAGCTACGGAGCCTTCCAACTGACCGCGGGTGCCCGCTGGCACCAACTCAACTTCCTCCACAGCAAGTACATCCACGAGCTCGTCGAGCTTACACAGGCATTTGCAGTGGGAGAGGCCGAGGCCGAGAACCTCGTGGAGACCCTCACCCTCGTGCGACAGCAGCCCGTAGACTGCCTCGAGCTCCTCCACCCCCCCGACGTCCTCTTCATGAAGCTGATCGGCACCTACTACGCGGCCGATCTGTGCGTTAAGGACATCGCCGACGGCGACCGGGCGCTAGCAGAGGTGGCGCGCTTTCAGCGGGGAGAGATAGATCGGGCGACGCTGGTGCGGGCGCTGGATGGCGCCGCAGACGAGTTCACCGACAATTCGGCCGCCTTTGAGGCACCGGTCGACAAGACGGTGCGCTTCACCTTCGCGGCGATCATCACGCTGATTCTTCTGATCTCAGCCTCAAACGTGACCTTTATCATTCTGTTGTCCCGAAGCATTTCCCGCCCGCTCAGGGACATGACAGAGGCGCTCACCTCGCTTGCGCAGGGACATTACGAACAGGAGATCCCGGCTCAGGACGCCCCGGGTGAGTTGGGCAACATGGCCCACGCTGCCCAGGTGTTCAAAGACTGGGCGCTGGAGCTGGGGCACAAGTCAGAGGCGTTGGGACAATCCCTGTCGGAGCTCTCAGAAACGCATGAAGATCTGAAGAAGACGCAGTCTCATCTGGTCCAGTCCGAAAAGCTCGCCGCACTTGGGCAGCTCGTGGCCGGCGTGGCCCACGAGATCAACACACCGCTCGGTGCGATCGATGCATCGGTGCGCAATATTTCATCATCGCTCCAGGCGTCCCTCAGCGGCCTGCCGCGAATGCTGTCGGCGCTGGACCCGTCCTGTCAGGCCCAGTTTCTGGCGCTTCTCGACCAGTCGGCCGAAGAGGCCCCGTTCATGTCCGGACGCGAGAGAAGGGGCAAGCGGAAGAAGATTCAGGCCAGCCTCGAGAAGGCTGAAGTCGCGGACCCCGCGCGCGTGGCGGACCTACTGGTTGATATGGGCACCTCCGAGGACATCGAACCCTATGCGGGACTCCTGCGACGTGACGACGCGCTTGAAATACTCGAGCTCGCATACCACTCCTCGGTACTCATGAGAAACGCCGAGAATATCCACCTGGCCGTTGGCCGCGTGTCGAAGGTCGCCTACGCGCTCAAGAGCTACGCGCACTTCGAACAGGGCGACGAGTGCGACGACACGAACGTGGCTGACGGAATCGACCTCGTCCTCACGCTATATCAAAACCAGCTCAAGCAGGGCATCACCGTAGTACGGAATTACGAGGAGGTAAGGCTGATCTGCGGATACCCAGACGACCTGAGCCAGGTTTGGGCCAACCTCGTCCATAACGCCGTGCATGCCATGCAGGGTGAGGGCACTCTTACCATCGACGTCCGCCCGTACGGGGACTTCATTTCCGTTAGCGTGTCGGATACGGGGTGCGGCATACCACCCGATCTGAAGGAGCGCATCTTTGAGCCGTTCTTCACCACCAAGGCCCAGGGGGAAGGCAGTGGCATGGGACTTTCCATTGTCCAGAAGATCGTGCTGCGGCACAGCGGCTCCGTTGAGGTAGAGAGCCGACCGGGGGCGACATCCTTTACGGTGAAGCTCCCCATCGACCATCACACATTCGACCGCGAAGAGGTGTCCGCGTGAGGCCCGTCATCGTTCTGGTTGATGACGAGACAACTGTCCTCGTGGGCCTCAGAGACCAGCTCAAGCGAGGCCTCGGGGGCGAGTACGCCATCGAGACAGCCGAGAGCGGTGAAGAGGGTCTTGCGCTGATGGCCGAGCTGCACGACGAAGGGCGAACGGTGCCACTCGTCATTGCGGACCACCTCATGCCTGGGCTCAAGGGCGACCAGTTCCTCATCCAGGTGCACGAGCGACATCCATCCACTCTGACGATGCTGCTTACGGGACAGGCTAGCGCCGAAGCCGTCGGGAATGCGGTGAACGGCGCGCAGCTCTACCGGTACCTCGCAAAGCCGTGGGACGAAGAGGACCTTCTCCTGACGGTCAGGGGTGCGGTGCAGAGCTACATCGACAAGATCGAGCTCGGTGGGAAGACTACTGAGCTGGTTGCGATGAACGCCCAACTTCAGGCCGAACTGGACGCGCACGCCCGGTTGATCATCGCGGTCGAACATTCAGCAGACTCGATCATGATCACGAGCCCCGACGGGGCAATCCAGTACGTCAACCCGGCCTTCGAAGAGAGTACCGGATACCCCGCCGCCTATTCGGTGGGCAGGAGCCCGCGCTTCTTGATGAGCGGACTTCATGAGGAGGAGTTCTTTGAAGAGATGTGGAGCACGTTACGGAGTGGGGCGACGTGGTCCGGCGTGTTCCTGAACCGGAATCGTGACGGAAGCCTCGTCGAATACCGTGCGACCATCTCTCCCGTGTTTGACGAATTTGGGGATATCGCCTGTTACGTCGAGGTCAAACACGACATCACCCGAGAGCGGGCCCTCGAGCAGAAACTCCGACAAAAAGTGAAGATGGAAGCGTTGGGAACGCTCGCGGGAGGCATCGCGCACGACTTTGGGAACTTTCTCACTCCAATCCGGGCGTGGGCGGAACTCGGAGCCGGGGCAGCACCGGACGACAGCACGCTTCACCGATACTTCTCGGACATCGAATCCGCCGCCCTCGGGGCACGGAACCTGGTGGAACAGATTTCGCTCTTCAGCAGGGGGGAGACACAAGAAACAGAGGCCTTCGAGTTGGGCCATGTGATCACCGATGCCATGGCTCTCGTCCGGCAGGGGCTCCCCGAAGAGGTGGAGCTTCACCTCGACGTCCCCGACGCATCACACCGGGTTCGGGGAACCCGAACACAACTTCACAGCGTCATCACCAACCTCGTGACGAATGCGGTCTATGCGTTGCGGGAAGAGGGCGGCCGCCTCACCGTAGCGCTTTCTTCTGTGAAGGTCGACCTGAAGGAAGCCCGCTCGCAGGGAGTGCAGGCCGGAGGGTATGCCGTACTGAGCATCGCAGATACGGGTTGCGGCATTCCAGAGGACATCACCGAGAGCATCTTCGACCCCTTCTACACCACCAAACCGGTCGGCGAGGGCACGGGGATGGGGTTGGCTGTGGTACACGGAATCGTGGAGTCCCACCTCGGCACGATAACAATCGAGAGCGAGGTCGGAGTCGGCACCACCGTTGAGGTGCGCCTGCCACTCTGTTGATGCGCCCCGGGGAGCCGTCCCTTAACGCTGCACGCCCTCGATTTCCAGCAGGCGTTTCTTACGCCAGAGTCCGCCGCCGTACCCCGTAAGCTTGCCGTCACTCCCCACCACCCTGTGGCAGGGAATCAAGATTGCGATGCGATTGTCGCCGTTCGAGCGAGCGACGGCCCGCACGGCCGTTGGGCGACCCATCTCGGTTGCCACCCCCTTGTAGGACCTCGTCTGCCCCGCCGGGATGGCGCGGAGCCTGGCCCACACCACCTCCTGGAAGGGGGTCCCGCGTGCATCGAGCGGAATCGTGAATTCCGTGAGCCTGCCAGCGAAGTACCTCTCGAGCTCTGCGGCGGTGCTCTCGAGCACGCCATTCACCCCTGGCATGAAGTGCGCATTGAAGTGATGCCGAAGCCTCTTCAGTTGGGTCTCGAGCATCCGGCGATCATCGAACTCGAGCAGACAGAGCGCCTCGTCCGTCGCACACGCCACCATCGGTCCGAGTGGCGTTGGAATCCGGGTGACCAGTAGACGGGTGGATTCTCGTGCCGCACGCGGGGGGGCCCCGAGCATCCGCCTGAAGGCCTCGTTGAAGGCGCTGAGGGAGTCGTATCCGTGATCGAACGCCGCGCGCGCGATTCCCGCACCTCCCTGAATCTCACCGAGTGCAATGCCCAGCCGCCGCGCTCGATGAAAGGCATGGAACGTCATGCCGTGATTGTTCTGAAACCAGCGCCTGACCCGGTCTGGCTGTAGGCCGAGCGAACGAAGATCCGCATCCTTCCATCTGCGCGCCGGGTCTTCCTCGATTTTCAGGAGCAGCGGCCGTAGCCACTCTGGAGTCGTTCCGGTGGGCTCCATGGGCCTGCACCGGAGGCAGGGGCGGAAACCGGCCAGGAGCGCGCCCTGTGTGGTGGCAAAGAATTCGACATTCGAGGGCAGGGGCTTTCTGGCCGAGCAGGTGGGGCGACAGAAGATCCCCGTGGTCTTCACCGCGGTAAAGAAGACACCCTCGTAGGAAGCGTCGCGATGAAGAAACGCCTCCACCATCTCGGTCCGGCCGGGTAGCATTTGAGTATTCATGGGATCCAAGCTGTAGCCACACCCGCGGTGGTTCTACCGAAAAACTGCCATGGAATTATGGGCTCAGCGCAACGGGCCCTACATCCGCCTGTAGGCCGGACCACTTCCACCCTCGCGGGGCTTCCATCTCGGGCCAATGACGTCCGTGGCCTTGCAGTCTACACAGTTCGGCGCGTTCACCTTGAGCTGCCCCTCTTCCAGCTCATAGACCCCCGCGGGACACATGTGGACGTACATCTCAGCGAGCTCCGCGCTGATATCCTCGCCCACCGTCAGGTGCGAAGGGATGTCGTCACGGGTCTGATTCCCCGACTTGTACACCGCGTCGACCTTGGTGAAGGTGAGCTTGCCGTCTGGCTGGAGGTCCGCCACTCCGGCACCCAGGGTCTTCTCTTCGGCAGCGTCCTCTTCGACCACGATCCGGCCTCCCGGGAACGCGCCACCGGTGAGGGTCATCAGCCCGGCCTTCACACCACCCAAGTAGAAGCCTCCCTTGAAGGCGAGACGGACGTTTCGGGTGCGCCTGAGATCCTTCATGATGTAGCTCGAATCTACCGACTCGGTGTAGCTCCGCAGGCCGTTCTCCGAGGTGTCGTCTTCCTTGAGGGCCCGGAAGATGGCTCTCGCGGCGAGCATACCCGAGTACATCGCGTAGTGGATACCCTTGAGCGACGGCACATCCACGTACCCGGCAGCATCACCGATCAGGCAGATGCCATCGCCATGTCGGCGCTCCGGCACTGAGTAGAATCCACCCTCTGGAATGGTCTTCGCGCCCCATTCGACCATCTCTCCGCCCTCGAGGTAGGGCCTGAAGAGCGGGTGTAGCTTCATCCGCTGCAGCGCCTCATGTACGTCGAAGCGAGCATCCTTGTAGTCTAGACCGGCCACGAGTCCCAACGACACCAGGCCGTCGTCCATCGGATACATGAAGCTCCCACCGAAGGCGTCCCGCGGAAGTGGCCACCCGAGCGTGTGGATCACCCGATCCAGCGGTTTCTTGACCTCCCACAGTTCCTTGACGCCCAAGGCATAGATCTGGGGGTTCTGTGCTCCCACCGACTGCCATTCGAGGTACGCCTGAGAAAGCACACCCCGAGTCCCCTCGGAGAGCACGGTAACCCGCGCGGTGATATCCATGGGGGGCATGTAATCACCGCCGCCCGGCTGACCCTCGCGGTCGAGTCCAGACGGAGTCGTACGCACGCCTCGAACCGACTCATCCTTCACGAGCAAGGCGTCTGCGGGGAACCCCGGGAAGACGTTTACGCCAAGGCCCTCGGCCTTTTCCCCCATCCATCGGACGATCTCGCAGATGGAGGCCGCGTAGTTTCCGTGGTTCTTCATCGTCGGAGGGGTGGGCAGCCGCAGGGCTCGCTTCTCGGTCATCATGTAGACCGCCTCGACCCCGACAGGCTTTCGCAGCGGCAAGTCCGCGACGTCGAGTTCAGGAAAGAGCTCGAGGAGGGCCCTGGGGTTCACCACAGCCCCCGAAAGACAGTGTTCTCCAAGCTGCCCGGCCTTCTCCAGAACGCCGATCTCGACCTCGCCAATCCCCCCGCCGGCCTCGTTGTCTTGCTTCACCAGACGGGCCAACTCGATCGCTCCAGCCAATCCGCCGGGCCCGCCGCCAACGAACACGACATCCATCGGCACAGCCTCTTCGTCGGGCTCCACATTCAGGATGAGGTCGTCCTGTACGAGGCCCGGCTGATGACGCAGCGGATTCAGACGACTCGTGAGCCGGGTTGACTCAGGCATTGAGGCTCCTTGAAGGCTGTTGAGGGATCGGGAAGGAAACGCGCGGGTACTTAGGCCTCCTTCGGACTTCCACGGAAGATCGCCTTTTCGAGGCACCTTCTCAATCGACTGGAGTCCGCCCAATAGAGCAACGGTACCGGGGGAGCGAGCGTCACCCCCATATGGGAGCAAGCGAATGAGCGATGTCCGCCCGACGACCCTCGGCGAGCTGAAGGCATCTGGGTACGAGCCCCGAACGGTAAAGAGTGAACTTCGGCACAACCTGATCAAGAAGATCCGGGCTGGCGAGCCGCTCTTCCCCGGTATCGTCGGATACGATGATACCGTCGTCCCACAGATCACCAACGCCATTCTCTCGCACCACGATTTCATCCTCCTCGGGCTCCGGGGTCAGGCCAAGTCGCGCATCCTGCGCCAACTCGCAGAGCTGCTCGACGAGCAGATTCCCATTCTCGCGGGCAGCGAGATCAACGACGACCCCCTGGCGCCGATCTCAAAATTCGGCAGACAGCTCGTCGATGAGGGGGGTGCGAACACGCCCATCGAGTGGGTAGGCCGCGAGCACCGTTACGTCGAGAAGCTCGCCACCCCCGACGTCACGATCGCGGACATGATCGGGGACGTCGATCCGATCAAAGCCGCGCGTGGCGGACACATCCTCGCAGATGAGCTGACCATCCACTACGGGCTACTGCCACGGGCGAATCGCGGCATCTTCGCGATCAACGAGCTGCCAGATCTGGCAGGCAAGATTCAGGTGGGGCTCTTCAACATCCTTCAGGAGGGGGATGTGCAGATCAAGGGATACCCGGTTCGACTGCCGTTGAACCTGTTCCTCGTGTTCACCGCGAATCCCGAGGACTACACCGCGAGGGGCAAGATCATTACGCCACTCAAGGATCGGATCGGCGCCGAAATCGCGACGCACTACCCGTTGGATGTGGGTACCGGCATGGCGATCACCCGCCAGGAGACATGGAAGGGGCGCGATGCCATGGCGGTGGAAATCCCCGACTTCATCGAGGAGGTCGTGGAGCAGGTGGCGTTCCTCGCGAGGAATGACAAACGCGTAGACCAGCGCTCCGGCGTCAGCCAACGGATGCCGATTACGGCCATGGAAACCGTGATTTCGAACGCAGAGAGACGCGCGCTCCTCCTCGGGGAGTCCACCGCCACGCCGCGCATCGTGGACGTGTATGCCGCGCTTCCGGCGATCACCGGGAAGATGGAGCTGGAGTACGAAGGAGAGCTTCAGGGCCCCGAGCGGATCGCCAGGGATTTGATCGCCAACGCCTCACACCGGGTGTTCACGGACCGGGCCGGTGGAGCCGAGGTGGATGACATCGTCGAATACTTCGAGATGGGCGCGGCGCTACAGGTCGGGGAGGCAAGCTCCGCCGACGCCTGCGTACAGGGCTTCGAGACCGTTCCCGGGCTGATGGAGCTCGTGACGCTCGTGGGGCTCGCACCGGATGGTGCCGGGTCAGGAATCCGGGCGGGCGCCTGCGAGCTCGTGCTCGAGGCATTGGTCGCAGACCGCCGTATCAGCCGGTCGGATACGGGGGGCTACGCGCGGGCCCTCCACGAGCCCCCCAGCGGACAGGGTTTTCCGGGTTTCGACCCGTTCAGCGCCTGATCAGACTACAGGCTCATCGGCCACGGATAGCCGGCGTAGTAGGCGATCATGAGCGCACCACCGATGATCGCCATGTTCTTCAGGAAGTGGGCCATCTCGTTCGCCTTCGCCATGGGATCGGTCTCCTTCCAGAAGGCGTGCATCATGAACGAGGTGGGCAACATCACCAACACGATCATCCCCGCGCCGATGAAGCGGTGCCACCCGGTGGCGATCATGAGGCCCCCTGCGATCATGATGAGGCCACTCACGAGCGTACCCATCTTCGGCGCGGGCACGCCCTTGGCGGCCGCGTAGGCCGCCGTATCATCGAGCTTCGTGAGGTGGTTCAACCCGCTCCCGATGAAGATCATCGCGAAGAGGATTCTTCCCATCAGGTGCATCCACGGCATCATCGTCTCAATCATAAGTCCCCCTTGAGGTGCGGTTGAGGAGTCGGGCTCGATTCCAATGCGGCTTCGACGATTCTACGCTGTACGACGGGTAGCGCCACCTCTGGCAGCTCCTGGAGTGTGAACCACCTCATGCCCTCAACCGGTATCGGCTCCTCAACCACGAAGAGCGTCGGCCGGTATTCCCCCCTGAAGTGACTGTAGCTCTGGAGAACGGTGGGCAGGGCTCGCGGCCCCACCTCGGACTCCCGCGCCAGCATCCTCGAGAGCGTGCCTGGCTCGGCGGTGTCGTCATCCAGCGCCGTTGTAGCGCACTCCCAGAGGCCTCCCAGCAGCCCCTCCTCGGGCCGCCGTCGCAACAGAACTGCCTTTTCTTCGCACCCCTCCAAATCGAGAGATCCGTGCACGACAACGGACACGAGAAAGGTGATCTGTGGAACTGGACGTCGGCGTTTTGGGAGTGGCCGTAGTTCGACGGATCCCTGCGCACGCGCCTGGCACGCCTCCGCCCACGGGCAGGAACCGCACTGCGGTTGCCTCGGGGTACACACCGTCGCTCCCAACTCCATGAGCGCCTGGTTGAAGTCGCCGGGCCGTTCGGGATCGACGAGCGCCGCTGCCCTTTGCCGCAGGAAGCCGGGCGACGGAGTGGGTTCGTCGAAGACGCGGGCGAGCACCCGCCTGACATTTCCATCGACTGCCGGGACCGGCTCGCCAAATGCGATGCTCGCAATCGCGCCAGAGGTGTAGTCACCCACACCGGGGAGCGTCCGCAGCTCGGCACTCGTCGAGGGCACCGCTCCGTCAAAGCGGTCGCGCACGATCATCGCCCCGCGGTGGAGGTTCCTGGCCCGGGAGTAATACCCGAGCCCCTCCCAGTGCCTGAGGACCTCGTCCTGAGTAGCCGCTGCGAGGGCCTCGATCGTCGAAAAGCTCTCCATCCAACGCTCGAAGTACGGCACTACGGTATCCACCCGCGTCTGCTGCAGCATGATCTCAGAGACCCACACGGCGTACGCGCCTACATCGCCGCGCCACGGGAGCGTGCGTCCGTGGGCGTCGTAATGCGCGAGGAGCGACGTCCTGAGGAGCTGGATCTCGCCTTCGTCCACCCTTGGCCCTCCACGGGTCGATGCCATCGGTCGAAAGACGAGCAACGATACGCCCCCACGAGCGCTTCAGGAACCGGCTCGACGGCATCCGGTATACAGGGGATGCGCTTCACGACCTACACCAAGTACAAAGGCCGCTGGATCGATGGCCTGAACCTCGAGTCGCTCCTGGAGTCGCTCTCGGACTTCCTGCTGAATGGGGGATTCTCTGGCGGACCCCACTTTCACCCCTACTGGGGATGGTCCGGAGTCGATGATTCCAACTCGCTGGATGGCCTGAAGCGGGCGCTGCTGAAATCGCTCATCGAAAGCGGCGAGATCACGCCGGAGATGCTCGAGGAGCTACGCGGCGAGGGCGACGGAGACGAAACCGTGCAGCAGCAGATCGCCGCGCTCCTCGATGACCTGATCCAGCGCATGGTCGAGGAAGGCTACATGACGACCGACGGCACCCCGACGATGCCGGGAGAGGTGCAGGACGTTACCGGCGGAGGATCGATTGACGGCGCCAAGGAAGCCGCTCAGCAGGTGAACTTCAACGTCACTCAGAAGGGCCTCGACTTTCTCGGCTACCGAGCACTGAAAGACCTCCTCTCCGCTGTGGGGAAGTCCAGCTTCGGGTCACACGACACGCCGCATCTCTCCACCGGCGTAGAGGCAAGCTCGGCCAGCAAGCCCTACGAGTTTGGAGATACGATGAACCTCGACATTCCAGCGACGCTCAAGAGCGCGATCGCCCGGAACGGGCTCACCGTACCGCTGGAGCTCGACTACCAGGATCTCATGGTGCACCAGGCCGAGTACCGGTCGTCGTGCGCAACCGTCCTCATGCTCGACATCTCGCACTCAATGGTCCTGTACGGAGAGGATCGGTTCGCACCTGCGAAGCGCGTTGCGCTGGCGCTGTCGCACCTGATTCGCAGTCAGTTTCCGGGGGATTCCCTCAGAGTGGTCACCTTCGGGGATCGTGCTACCGAGATCCCTCTCTCTGAGCTGGGAAAGGCCCAGGTGGGGCCGTTTCACACCAACACGGCAGAGGGGCTGCTGCTCTCCCGGAACATCCTTCGGGCGCAAAAGAAGGACATGCAGCAGATCATCATGATCACCGACGGAAAGCCCAGCGCAGTCACCCTACCCGACGGCCAGATATACACCAACTCGGGGGGCATCGATCAGGTGATCATGCAGCAGACGTTCCGCGAGGTGGCCGCCTGCCGGAAGGCCGGCGTTCTGATCAACACCTTCATGCTGGCCCGCGATCCCTACCTGGTGCAGTTCGTCCAGAAGATGGCCGAAATCGCGCGAGGAAAGGCGTACTTCACCTCTACGATGACGCTGGGGCAGTACGTGATGATGGACTTCCTGAAGAAGAAGCGTAGCGGACACGCCTGAGCGACGTCTCAGGTAGAAATGGCCTCGGCCGCGATCGGCGCTTCCTGAGTTCTGAGATCTTCGATGGCCCTGCTTCCACAGCGCCTGTCGAGGAAGACCCCCTCGACGAGCAGCCCAATCGCCGCAATGACCACGCCGAATGCCGCTCCATGGTGCCCGAACCGACCCACCGTGAAGGCCGCTAGCACGACGATGGTGGAAATCCGCAGAATTGCCCCGAAGCCCACCGTCCACGGGTGGCCGGAGCGCACGAAGATCCCCTGAAAGAACTGGCGGTGCCCGTAGAGCAGCGGGTAGACCACCGCGAAGGGGAGGGCTCCCACGGCGGCGGCGAGCAGGGAGGCCGAAGGGTCGTACACGGCATTGAGGAGTGGTGTTCGCACCCCCGGTAGCACGAGGAGTCCGATCATGGCGAAGGTCGCCAGCGAGAGTACGCCAGCATACCGGCGGACGGTGACAAAGCTCTCGTCGTCGTCCACCAGTGCGATGCTGGCTTGTTGAAGTTGACCGACGGGTGAGGTCAGGAACCAGGCAATGGCCTCAACGATCGCAAACGCCGCGATGCTGAGGTCGGGACTAGGGGTCCTCGCGAGCACGGTGTTGATGATCAGCGGCGTACTCCACCAGAGCAGCATGTTCAGCATGAGTGGCGCAGAGAAGCGCACGAGGGTGTCGCCATTCCCACCGCGGACCGCATATCGACGGGGAAGCGCTGGGGTGGGGGCGAGGAGTACGAGGAGAGCCTCCGCCATTACCCCAGCGGTGAAGGCTGCAGCCCCGACCCGCGCTCCGCCGGAGGTGGAAGCCAGAGCGATGGCTACGATCGCCAGGACTCCCGTGCGCACTCCGGTGGCGATCGCGATCGGATGGGTTCGATGGCCCGCGACGAGGCGTCCCTGATGCAGTGCCCGGATCGCCGTGATGACGGGGATGGGCCACAGCCACGAGAAGGCGAATCCCGCCTCGGCCAAGGCGGAGCCCCTCAGCCCGACCAGGTCGCGGAAGACCGCCATGTGGATCGGATCGACGAAGGCGACCAACGCCGCCAGGAGCGAAAATCCGACGCCGGCCAGGAGCCCAAACCGCTGGATAGGGGCAAAGTCCCCCCCCTTGAGCAGCCTGCTTGCCACCACCTGCTGGAGGACGAGAAGCGGGCTGTACAGGACGCCGCAAACGGAGAACGCAACAGAGAATCCAACCAGGGCGGAGACCGGGTCGGGTGTGCGGGCGAGGGCGGCGGTGATCAGGGGATGAGTAGCCGTGAGCAGAAGGCTCGTCGCGGCCAACGGCGCATAGAACCGGGCGAAACCCTGGGGAGTGTGATGTGGCTTGGACAAGTCAGCCCTCGTGCTTCTTCGCGATAATGTGCTTTACCCTCGCCAACTCGTCACGGGCCCACGCCCCCTCCGGGCGATCCTCGTACGCATCCACGAGTTGAGCAAGCTCCGCAGCGCCCAGTTCGGGGAGGCCGAGGTCGTCTCGACAAATCTCAACCACCTCTCGTCTGACAAGCAGCTCCTGGCTGGTGTTGAGCTGCGCCGCGCGCTTTGCCCGGCGGAGTACGTCCACCGCATCCCGCGGGCGGCTCATGTCCTTTCTCAAGATGCGCCCCAGAAGCAGGTACGCGTCGGGATTCATCGGATCCTTGGCGATGTCTTCCTCCATCGCCGACACAGCGTCTTCGAATCTCTTCTGTTGAACGAGTGCCTGCGCGTATGAAAACTCCTTCTTGTGGGGGGTCGACTTGCCTGAGGGGTTGTAGAGTAGGGTGGCTCCGCTCCCCGCGACTTCCATAACGAGTCTCACAACTCCCACCACAGTCGCAGTGCCGAGAAAAAATCCGAGGATCGGGTGCCCCACCATCACCCCGGCGATGAACCCCATAACTCCACCGCCAACGGCTGCCAGGATGTATATCCTGAACGACCGCACCCGCTCGACGGAGTCGACATCCCGCTTCCCTGTAATTGGGGAGTAGGTGCGTCTCCGCACAAACGGATCTCGGTCGGGGGCGCTCTGGCCTTCGGGCTCCCGATGATCGGACGACTGACTCAGCGACTCCCTCCACCGTAGTAGTTGGGTGGCGATGCTCAATCCACCCCAGGTTGCACTGTAACGCGCTAGCTTCGGACGTGCGTACAATACAGGGCTATCCCTTCCGGCTCCAATGGGAAAAATCCAATGACACCCGACTCCTCTGCCTCTCCGCTCCGCTATAAGCAGATCGACGCGTTTACGGAGCGTCCCTTCGGGGGGAATCCCGCCGCCGTCATCCTTCTCGATGCTCCGCTTTCGGCCGATAGCATGCAGACGATCGCCGGGGAGATGAACCTCTCGGAGACGGCCTTCGTGGAGCCGCTCGACGGAGAGGCCCGGCCTATTCGCTGGTTCACGCCAGCCACGGAGGTTCCCCTCTGCGGCCACGCCACCCTGGCCGCGAGTCAGGCCCTCGTCGAGGCAGGTGCGCCGGCACCGTACCGGTTTGACTCCCTGGGTGGGCGCCTCACCGTATATGAGGAGGCCGCCGGCCGCCTGAGGATGGACTTTCCGGCGGACGTCTGCACAGAGCTGGAGCCGTGGGACGAGCTGACGGAGGCGCTCGGGGCTCCGAAGGCGACTTCGGTATACCGAGGAACGCACAATCTGATCGTTCGCCTCGCGACTCAGGCCGGGGTCGAAGGGCTCCACCCGGACTTCACCGCGCTCAAGAAGCTCGACGTCGGGTCTGTAATCACCCTCTCGGTTACCGCCGCGGCTGACCAGGACGGGGTGGATTTTGCGAGTCGTGTGTTCGCGCCCTGGGCAGGTATCGACGAAGACCCGGTCACAGGCATTGCCCACACCGCGCTCGCTCCCTTCTGGGCATCGATTCTCGCCAAGACCGAGCTCAACGCAGCGCAGGTCTCCGCTCGGGGAGGCGAGCTGGGGCTTCGCGTCGCGGGAGACCGCGTCCACCTGATCGGACGAGCCATCACAGTCGCGGAGGGTACGCTGCTCAGGCCCTGAGGGCATCGAACTGGGCTGTTGGAGACACGGCGGATTCGTAACGCACGAACGGTCAGGCGAATGATTCGCCGCATCCGCAGGGATACGTAGGCTCGCGCGATAGCATGGCGGCACGCATTCTCGTAATGGAGCAGAATCGCACCGCAGCAGCGACCCCCCGACAAAGAGATCCGATGACGCGCTCACGCCACCCGCACGCACGCCTGGCGATACTCCCAATGCTGAAGCGAACCGGTCCGCTGGCTCTTGCCAGCATGCTCTCCACCTGTCAGCCCGCACCGGAAGCCGGCACATCAGACGCGCCCACCCTCGCAATCATCTTGGTGGTCGATCAGCTGCGGGCCGACCTCCTGGACACGTACGACCCGCTCTTCGTGGGAGGCTTCCGCCGACTTCTCGACGAGGGCTATCGATTTGAGAACGCCACCCACGACCACGCCATGACCGCAACAGCACCGGGGCACACAACGCTGTCGACCGGAGTCTACCCGAGTCGCCACGGCATCGTCGGAAACTCGTGGTCGGAGCTTTCTGATGGAGAGTGGCGGGGCACCTATTCCATGGGAGATCCCGATCGGAGGATACTCGGCTATCCGGAGCTCCCCGGGCGATCCTCAGCGAACATCAACCGAGGGGGGTTGCCGGATTGGATCGTGGCGCACGATCCCGACTCACGAGTGGTGTCTATCTCGAGGAAGGACCGATCCGCGATTGGTCTGGCAGCAAAGACTGTGGGAGAAGTCTATTGGCTGCTGCCCAGCGAGGGTGGATTCGTCACCTCAGATTTTTACCGCTCCGAGTACCCAAAGTGGATTTCGGAATTCAACGCGACCACCATGCCACTCGTCTACTCAGACTCGGTGTGGGAGACCATCGTCCCAGATGGCGATCGCTGGATGACCCGTCCGGACACCTCGATCTTCGAGTCGAACGGGGAGGACATCGCGTTTCCGCACCGGGCGGGTGACCGGATGGATTCCCGGGAGCCGAGCGCGTTGAATCGCTGGAGGTCTCTGTACACACCCTTCCCCGACCAGGCGGTTGTGGCGCTGGCGGTGGCGGCCCTCGACGAACTCGAACTTGGGCAGCGCGGGAGCCTGGACTACCTGGGGATTTCCCTCTCGCAAACCGACCTCGTCGGACACAGCTTCGGCCCCAGGAGCCGAGAGCAGTTGGACAACCTGCTCAGACTCGACGCTCAGTTGGAGCGCCTCTTCTCTGCTCTCGACGAAACCGTCGGTGCTGGACGCTGGGTTCTCGCGATGTCTGCCGATCACGGCGTCCTGGATATTCCGGAGCAGCTCGCTGAGGAAGGTGTCGATGCAGGGCGCCTGACCGTCCGCGACCTCCGAGAGCTGCGGGGGTTCATCAACAACGCTCTCGAAGACGCGGCCCCCGGTGAGGCGTCGGAGGAGGTAGCCAGGGCAGCCCTCATGACGCGGCCACTCGTGGAGGCCGTTTATACCTTCTCCGAGGTGGAGAGTGGAGTTCCCGTTGATTCGTTCCAGGTCCTCTTCGCGAACTCCCATTCGAGGACCCGAACGCTATCGCCAGCGGGGTGGGCAGGCGTCCATGTACGCCTCAAGCCGAATGTGCTCATGGGCAACGAAAGGGCGAGCCACGGTTCTCCCTACTACTACGACCGTCACGTGCCCCTGATCTTCCTTGGCGGGTCGATTCAGGCGGGAATCTCCGACGACCGCGTGGCGACGGTGGACCTGGCCCCAACATTGGCATGGCTTACCGGCACCATAGCTCCAGACGACCTCGATGGTAGAGTCCTTGAGGATGTGATCGGTCGCCCGACCCGATAGATGAGAGGTGCGGGGGCCGGATGCCCCTCCCCCCGTTGCACACCCCGTTTTCCACCCGTTAATTGCGGTGCCAGACCACCAGAGGGCAAGCGCGCGGAAACGCGCCAATACCGCGCGGCTGCGCGACCGCGCGGCTGCGCGTCAACGGAGACAGCACGATGAAGAACCCGACCGCATTTGTAGCGGGCGTCGCAACGCTAGCCATCACAGTCTTCGGCGTCAGCGCCGGGCCCATCCACGCTCAGGAACCCAAGTGGGATGTCGAGGGCTCGCACGGGCCCTCGACACCCCTGACCTTCGAGACCACCGAAGGTACCTGGATGAATGTGGATGTGAGCCCGGACGGCCTCACGATCATTTTCGATCTTCTGGGCGATATCTACACGATGCCAATCGAGGGTGGGACGGCCACGCGCATAGCCGCGGGGCAGGCATTCGAGATGCAGCCGCGCTTCAGCCCCGACGGCTCCTCGGTTGCCTACATCAGCGATCGGGACGGGAACTTCAACATCTGGGTGATGGACCCCGACGGCGGCAACGCTCGCCAGGTCTCCTCCGAGGAAACCCGCGAGGTAAACAGCCCCGCCTGGTCTCCCGACGGCGCATACATCTTCGTGCGCAAGCACTTCGTCGAGCGTCGCTCGTTGGGAGCCGGAGAGGTGTGGATGTACCACCAGAGCGGGGGGGGCGGCCTCCAGGTCATCGAGCGAAATGGCTGGCAGAAGGACCTCGGCGAGCCCTCGATCTCGCCCGACGGCACGTACCTCTACTACAGCCGCAATGTGTGGCCAGGGCAGGACTTCGAGTACAACAAGGACCCCAACAAGGTCATCTACGCGATCCGTCGCAAGAACCTCATCACCGGGGAGGAGACCACCGTAACCCGTCGGCCCGGTGGGTCGATCACCCCGAGACCCTCCCCCGACGGCACCCGCCTCGCCTTCATCCGACGCGTGCACGAGAAGTCGGTGTTGTTCATTCGCGACCTTCAAACCGGCGAAGAGTGGCCCGTCTGGGACGGGCTCGAGAGGGACATGCAGGAAGCGTGGGCGATTCACGGCGTGTACACCCAGTACTCCTGGACGCCCGACGGGCGCACCATCCTGACCTGGGCTCAGGGGAAGATCTGGAAGATCGATACCGAGACGGGCGAATCCACGATCGTGCCCTTCACGGCCCAGGTGGATCAGACGATCTACCAGGCCGTGCGCTTCCCCCGCGAGGTGCACCCGGCGCGCTTCGATGTGAAGATGCTCCGCGACGTGACAACCTCACCGGACGGACGCTTTGTGGTCTACTCTGCGCTCGGCAGCCTCTACATCCGGGAGATGCCTTCCGGCACACCCCGACGTCTCACGCGCAGCGGCAAGATCGAGTTCGCCCCTGCGTTCTCGCCCGACGGACGCTGGATCGCCTACGGCACGTGGACGGACGTGGACCGCGGGCGCGTGAGCATGGTCCGGACCGACGGGACCGGCCAGCGTGACGTAGTCTCAGAACCGGGCCATTACACCGCCCCCTCGTTCTCGCCGGACGGAGCGACGCTGGTCTACCAACGCGTCGGAGGGGACGGAATTCGTGGTGCGGCGTACGGAACAGAGCCAGGCATCTACCTCGTGCCTGTGGACGGGAGCAGTGCCCCTCGGCGCGTGCGACGCTCGGGTGCCCAACCGCGCTTCGACCACACGGGAGAGCGGATTTTCGCAACAACGGGAGGAGGGGGGCTGAGGCTGGTGAGCTTCGACCTCACCGGGGCGGATGAGATCACCCACTTCGAGAGTGCGAACGCCACGCAGATCGTTCCATCCCCCGACGGGCAGTGGGTCACCTTTACCGAGAGGTATCGCGCCTACATCGCGGCATTCCCGAGGTCGGGGCAGACCGTGACGCTCGCCCCGGGGGAGAAGGGATTCCCGATCGCCCGGGTGAGCGAGAATGCAGGCGCCTACCTTCACTGGTCGGCCGATAGCAGGTCAATACACTGGACGCTCGGGCCGGAGTACTTCTCCCGTGACGTCGGTGAGACCTTCAGCTTCGCCCAGGGAGCACCCCCGGAGACCGCGCCTGCCGAGGCCGAGGGAATCGCGATCGGATTCTCGCAGGCGAGCGATGTCCCGAGTGGGATCATCGCATTTACCGGCGCGCGCGTGATCACGATGGTAGACGGCGAGAGCGAGGGGGGGGTGATCGAGGACGCCACGGTGATCGTGGACGGCAACAGGATCGTCGCCGTTGGGCCAGACGATGATGTCGAAATCCCCGACAGCGCTTATGTGGTGGACGCCACGGGCAAGACGATCATGCCCGGCCTGATCGATGTGCACGCTCATGTGGGTGGAGAGGGCGACGGCATTCTCGCCAAGGCCTCCTGGCCGCTGATGGCGAATGTGGCGTTTGGGGTCACGACCTCGCACGATCCATCGAACAACACCCCCACCGTGTTCACCAACTCCGAGATGATCCGAGCCGGCCTCAAGGTTGGGCCTCGCCTCTTCTCTACCGGCACGATCCTCTACGGGGCTGAGGGCAACTTCAAGGCGATCACCAACAGTCGGGATGACGCCGAGAAGCATCTCTCCCGCATGAAGGCCGTGGGTGCGTTCTCTGTGAAGAGCTACAACCAGCGTCGACGAGATTCGCGACAAATGATCATCGCCGCGGCTCGCGAGCTCGAGATGTTGGTGGTCCCCGAGGGCGGCTCGCTCGTGTACAACAACATGACCATGGTACTCGACGGTCACACCGGGGTGGAGCACTCGCTTCCGGTACCTAATGTGTACCGCGACGTCGCCGAGCTGTTCGGACAGAGCGAATCGGGGTACACGCCCACAATGATTGTCGGTTATGGCGGGCTCTCCGGAGAGTACTACTGGTACGAGCGCACCAACGTCTGGGAGAACGAACGCCTTCTCACCTTCGTGCCTCGCGACGTCGTCGACCCACGCTCCCGTCGGCGGGAGATGGCCGCCGGAGACGGGGACTTCAACCACATGGCGATCGCCCGCGGAGCGAAGGTCATCCAGGACGCCGGTGGACTCGTCTCGCTCGGAGCCCACGGCCAGATGCAGGGCCTCGGAGCTCATTGGGAGCTGTGGATGTTCACCCAGGGAGGCATGACGAATGCCGAAGCGTTGCGCGTTGGCACGCTGAACGGCGCCAAATACCTCGGATTCGACGCGGATCTCGGGTCCGTGGAGGTAGGGAAACTGGCCGATCTGCTCATCCTCGACGAAAACCCGCTCGACGACATTCGAAACTCTGAGGCCATTGGGATGGTACTTCTGAATGGGCGCCTCTACGACGGTGCGACCCTCAACGAGATCGGGAATCACCCGACCTTGAGGAGGCCGCTATACTGGGAGTTGGAGCGTTCGGGGCCCAACAACTGATTTATCCGGTCGAAGTGTGAGGTTTGGTGGGCAGATTCAACATCTTTCGGGCAAAATGCCACAGTACCGCGGGTGGGCACAAAGCGTGAATGTGTTACAATTTGTTGGTACCACAGCAGTTACGATGCCTACTGGGACCCTGGCACTGGCCTTGCCATTGAAGGTCTTATGATGAAAACGCCGCACATAACCCCCAGGCGAGGCGGCTTCACGCTGATCGAGCTCATGATTACCACGGTAATCCTGGCGATCTTGGCGTCCCTCGCAATTCCCCGGTTTCAGGGTATGCGGGAGAAAGCCGGGGATGCGGCGGCGCTCGGGGTAGTCTCGAACATGAGCAAGGCTCTCGAGAGCTACTTCACGGTCAACTACGTGTTTCCCGCGGATCCCGACGACCTGCTCGAGTATGGCTACTCACCCAGCGATGGCGTGACGTTGACTCAGTACACCCTCGAGACCGTGGCTGGACAACCGTCCGTTCACTTTCATCTCGAGCACGCTGCCTCCACGAACTACTTTCACCATCGCTGGCCGGCGACGGCGGATCCGGAGAAGCGTCCAAAGTAACCTAGGGGTACGCATCGGTGATCTCTTCCACCTTGTTGGCGAGCCTCCCCCGATCCTTGTGTTCACTCGGCCTCGTCCTGGCGCTCGGCTGCTGCGACAACGCGCCGCCCGAGGCAACGGGAGATCCTCGAACGCAGGGTCCGCTCTTTCAGCTTCAGAACTTCAGGCAGACCGCGCCGGACTCCTTCCGGGCGAGCTTCGAGACCTCCCAGGGCGACTTCGTCGTGGCCATTCATCGTGAGTGGGCCCCCCTCGCTGCCGACCGCTTCTTCAACCTCGTCGTGAACGGTTGGTATGACGGAGTCCGCTTCCATCGAGTGCTCGACGGATTCACCGCTGGCTTTGGCATACACGACGACCCGTATGTGAACCTGGTCTGGAGGAAGAGGGCCCTCACTGATGATCCTGTACTTCAGAGGAATTCCCGCGGCCGACTCGCATTCGCAAAGAGCACACCCAACTCGAGAACCGTACAGGTGTTCGTAAACCTGAAGGACAACTCCACGAGCCTCGACGACAATGGGTTCACCCCCTTCGGCGAGGTGATCGAGGGCATGGAGGTACTCGACGCGCTTTATTCCGGATACGGCGACGGTCCCCCGCGCGGGGACGGCGTGTACCAGGCGATGGCGATAGCCAAGGGAGCCGAGTACCTCGACGAGTTCACCAACCTCGACCGCATCAACAGGGCCACCTTGCTGCCCGAGGGTTCGTAGCCACGCATGCCTGACTCCACCGCTCACCTCCTGGTCGACGGACGGCTGCCGATGACGGCGGACTCACTCCTCGAGCGCCTTGCTGGGCACGGCATCTCGATCACCACGGTGAGCCACGATCCTGTGTTCACGGTAGAAGAGGCCAAGCTCGTGCGCGGGAGCCTTCCCGGCTGCCACACCAAGAACCTCTTCCTCAGAAACAAGAAGAAGCGGATGTGGCTGCTCGTCTGTGAGCAGGACCGCGAGGTGGATCTGCTTGCACTCGGGAAACACCTCGGCGCAGGCCGCCTCTCGTTTGGGAGCCCAACCCGCCTCATGCAGTACCTGGGGGTGATCCCCGGCGCGGTGAACCCCTTCGCCGTGGTCAACGACGGGGGAGGCGCCGTCACCGTGGTGCTCGATCGGGCAATCCTCGATCAGGACCCACTGAATTTTCATCCGCTGGACAACGCCATGACCACCTCCATCGCCCCCGACAAATTTCTACGCTTTCTGGCGTTGGAGGGCCATTCGCCGGTACTGGTGGAGCTGCCGCTACCAGCGGCATGAGGGGCTGTCGAAAATGCGGGGTGCGAGACCTCCATCCTCCGCCCATATTCCGGACTACGATGTTACGAGTTTCCGGAGCACTCGTGACACTCTGCCAAAGAGGATCATCGGAATGCCAAATCTCTTGACGCACCCAAATATTCTGCCCCTTCTCGCCGTCCTCGTCGCGTGCAGCGCGCCGGGGCCAGCGTCTTCCCAGGACTACGTCGCCGCCGACGCCGACTTCATGCGGAGCATGATCGGACACCACGCCCAGGCGATCGACATGGCGGAGCTGGTTTCGGGCCGCAGCGACAACGAGACGATCGCACTCCTGGCCCGGCGTATCAACGAATCGCAGGTCTTCGAGATCGGGCTCATGCAGCGTTGGCTCGAGGCCCGTGACGAGTCCAGGGACGTCCCCGCGGAAATGGCTGGGATGGCGGGCATGGCAACCCCCGAGCAAATGGCAGAGTTGGCTGCTGCAGAGGACGTGGCCTTCGATAGATTGTTTCTCGAGTTGATGACACGGCACCATGAAGGAGCTCTGGTAATGGTCGACGCGCTTGAGGCGGCCGAGGGCGGAGCACAGGAATTGGAACTGTTTACGCTGATTTCGCATGTCGATGCGGATCAACGCGCGGAAATCGCACGCATGCACCGCATGCTCAACGCACTTCAGTGAGGTTTGAAATGAAAGCTGTTGCAAAATTCCTCTTCGTGGCATTCGCCCTTTCGGCGGCATCCGCAGAGGCACAGGACCCACGTGTCGGCCTGAGCGCCGGCTGGTCGGACGCCGGGGAGGCCGTGAGCGGCATGGAGCTGATCGCGCACCTCAACCGTCCGGATGGCTTCGAAGATCGCGAAAACCTGGGCAGCTTCGCCTTCGCCAACACCGACATGGCCTTCGCCGGGGACTTCCTCTTTATGGGGAGCTACCGCGGGTTCAACATCTTCGACATCTCAGACCCGATGCACCCGCAGATCAAGACGTCGGTCGTGTGCCCGGGCGGACAGGGTGACCTCTCCGTCCACGGAAACCTGATGTTCATGTCGGTGGAGGCGCCCAACGGACGCCTCGACTGCGGTGAAGACGCACCAACCGAGTCGGTCAGCACCGAGCGATTCAGGGGGGTGCGCATCTTCGACATCAGCGACATCGAGAACCCGGTTCAGGTTGGCGGCGTACAAACCTGCCGTGGCTCGCACACGCACACGTTGGTGCACGACCTGAACGATGACTCGCACGTCTACATCTACGTGCAGGGCACCTCAGGCGTGCGGCCGGCCGAAGAGCTCGCAGGATGCTCCGGTGCTGCGCCGGATGAAGATCCAAACACCGCGCTGTTCCGGATCGAGATCATCGAAGTCCCACTCGCAGCGCCGCAGGATGCCCGCGTGGTGAACGCCCCGCGTATCTTCGCCGATGCGGAGTCGGGCGCGATTGCCGGCCTATGGGTCGGTGGAGAGCAGCCCGAGGGCGAACAGAGCACCGCGACGACCGATCAGTGCCACGACATCACGGTGTACCAGGAGCTCGGAATCGCGGCGGGTGCCTGCTCGGGCAACGGGATCATCCTCGACATCAGCGACCCGGCGAACCCGGTGCGGATCGACGAAGTGTTCGATGGAAACTTTGCGTACTGGCACTCGGCAACCTTCAACAACGACGGATCAACGATCCTCTTCACCGACGAGTGGGGCGGAGGCGGTGCGCCGCGTTGCCTGGCGACGGACAATCCCGAGTGGGGTGCGGACGCCTTCTTCGATCGCAGCAGCGGCAAGATGGAATTTTCCGGGTACTTCAAACTCCCAGCGGCTCAGACCGAGGCAGAGAACTGTGTAGCCCACAACGGCTCGCTGATTCCGGTGCCGGGGCGCGACATCTTTGTGCAGTCCTGGTATCAGGGCGGTGTCTCGGTGATCGACTTCACCGATCCGGCCCATCCCATGGAGCTCGCATACTTCGATCGCGGACCCAACGTCGTGGACGAGCTCGTGCTCGGTGGCTACTGGTCGAGCTACTGGTACAACGGCGCCATCTACGGTTCGGAGATCCTGCGCGGACTCGATGTGTTTCACCTCATCCCGAGCGAGTACCTGACGCAGAACGAGATCGATGCTGCGATGCTGGTGCAGACGGAGGGGTCCAACCCCCAGACGCAGATGCGCATCACCTGGCCGGAAGGTGTTGTGGTTGCGCGCGCGCTGATCGACCAGTTGCAGCGAGGCAGCGACCTGCCGGATGGTGCCGCTCAGCGGCTGGCCGGTGCGGTCGAGCGGATCGACGGCCTGTCTGGCTCGGAGCAGAGCGAGGCCATGGCCGGGCTCGCCCGTAGGGTGGGTGGAATCGTAGACCGCGCCGCAGAGGGCTCGCTCGACGCAAAACGGCTTCAGATGCTGGTAGCTGCGCTCGGAGGATGAATAGACGTAATGCGGCGTTCGCCGCACTCGTCGCCACAGTGATGGGCGTCACGGGATGTGCCCCCTCGAGCGGGGGGGGCACCATCCCGGAGGCCGAGACGCTTGGACTGCAGCTCATGGCCGCCTGGGAAACCGGCAACACCGATTTCTTTGACCTCTTCGACCCACTCGTGACCTACGACGAGGCGTCCAGCGGAGTCCAACACCAGGGTGTGGGAGAGGTCCTCGCATACATGGAGGGCCTCACGGGTTGGGCTACGAACGTGAGCATAAGCGTCTCGGCGGTTCACGCCTCCGAGACCTCGGCAGCCATCGAATGGTTTCTCTCGGGTACGCAGGATCGGCCGATTCCTGGGCGTATTGAGGTCTCAACCGATCAGCCGTTCGGCGTCGCCGGCGTCACCACCATCGATGTGGAGAACCACCGGATCGTGCGTGTTCGGGAGTACATGGACTTCGGTGCGCTGGTTCAGCAGTTAGGTGGTACGCTCCAACTGCCCGGAGACTCGCTGCTCACCGGCGGTGGTCAGGGAGCCTGACGCGTCCGTCAGCCGAGGCCTTCTGTGGAGATCCCCTCGTCGATCAGCATGATCGGGATGCCCTCACGTACGGGGTAGAGGATTCGTCCATCCTCGCGAATGAGACCCTCCTCTACGGCATCGGTAACGATCTCACCCGCCTGAGTCCTCAACTTCCCCGCATTGATGGCCTCGTTGATCCGCCCGAGAAGGTCGGCGTCAGCGAGACTGACGGGCTCTTTTGTGTCGGGGCACACCAGGATCTGAAGCAACTCTGAATCGACCATGGGAACGTTTGATTTGAGGGTTGGTGTACAACAGGCTTTAGAAATACTAGCCATTTCCATTTTTTCTGGCGAGGCGTGATGCGGACTCAACTCCCTTTCGTCACCGCGATCAGCGGAATCTTCGCCATGGTTGCGCTCGGTTCCATGGGTTCGCTCGGACCGATGCCCAAGCCCATACCCGCGCATCTCCAGGCCACCGCGATCGTGGTTTTCGGTCAGGATACGGTATTCGCCCAGGTCGCCGCGACGCCGAGCGAACGCAGCCTCGGCCTCAAGAACACATCGGAGCTCCCAGACAACGAGGGCATGCTCTTCGTGTTCGACCGCGAGTCAGTTCAGTCGTTCTGGATGGAGAACACGCCAATCGACCTCGACATCGCCTTCCTCGACGCGGCCCTCCGAGTCGTCGATATCCAACAGATGGAGGCGCTATCGCTTACGATCCATGACTCCAGGCAATCCGCCTTGTACGCCCTCGAGGTCCGCTCGGGGTGGTTCGCTGAGAAGGGGATCCGGGTTGGGACCGTGGCGAAGCTGGAGATCAGGCCGTAACGGCCTCGAGCACCTCGCTCAACGCCTGCATGTCTGCCTCGTCGTTATAGACGTTCACCGAGACCCTCAGCGCGCTTCCACGAAGCGAAACGTAGATTTGCCGGTCGGCCAGTTCGCTCTGAAGTGAGGTGAGGTTGAGCCCCTGCGGCATCCGTAGACCGAAGATGTGTCCCGCCCGAAACGCCTCCTCCTCGGCCACAAATCCGCGTTCAGCCGCATGGATCAGCAAGCCCGAAGACAGCGTCCGCGTGTACCCCTGAATCCGGCCAACGCCCCACTCCAGCAGGAGGTCGAGCGAGGCGCCGACCATGGGAAGGAGCGCGAAGTTCGAGCGTTCTCCCACGTCGTATCGTACGGCGCCCGGTTCGTACTCATCCTGGTAGTCGACCAGGTGCTGAAAGTCCTGGCTCCCCTTGCGTCCAATCCACGTCTCCTCCAGCGGGACCCCGTCATCGAACCGCTCACCGTAGTAGGCGAGGCCGCATGAATAGGGCCCCAGGAGCCATTTGTAGGTCGCGACGACGAGCACATCGGGTTGGACAGCCTGGACGTCGAATGGAAGCGCACCGACGGACTGGGTCGCGTCGACAACGACGGCCGCCCCCACCTCACGAGCCCGACGTGCGATCGCTTCGAGGTCGAAGAGCGTCCCGTCCGTCCAATGAACGTGGGGGAGCGTCACGATGGCTGTCGAACCATCGATTGCATCGAGAATGCGCTCATTCCACCGCCGCCCCCGCGATGCTCCATCGGGAGGAACAATGGTCCGAATCTCTGCTCCGGACTCGACTGCCTTCCTCCTCCAGGTATAGAGGTTTCCAGGAAACTGCTCGTGCAGCAATACGATGTTCTGCCCCGATGCCACCGGCAGGTTTAGGGCGGCTGTCGCGATGGCATAGGAGGCAGAAGGGATCAGGGCGATCCGGCTTGCGAGCGGGGCGTTTACCAAGCGCGCAAAACGCGCCCGCACGGCATCACTCTCCTCGAAGAAGTCAGATGAAGTGATATCCACCGGGAACCGTTTGATGCGGAGGCTCCGGACCCCCACTTCTTCGGTAATACGAGGCAGGGGCGACATATAGGCCCCGTTCAGGTAGTGGACATCATCGGGAAGGGAGAAGGCTTCCTTCTGGCAAGAGAGCGGCATGATGGGGTCGAGACATCCCGACCAAAGCTCCTTTAGAGGGCGGCTACAGACCTATCCAGTAGTTGAACTTGACCGTGAACACATCGTCGGTGGGTGCCCCGAACAGCGACCCGACGTCGCGTCCCAGCGAGAAGTCTCCGTCGGAGACACGATCAAACTGACGATGCTGCCACACGAAGAAGATCGTGGACCCGGGTCGGTATTCCCAGCGGAGCACCGCGTTTCCGACCAGGGTGCGCTGGTTGAAGTCCCGATCCCTGAACGAAAAGTCGACGATTCCATCACCGTCGAAGTCGACGTGCTGATCCTCGCCATCGAAGCAGATTTGTCCGCCCTGGCAAAGAAGCTGACCGTTGGCATCTGTGAGGACACCCTCGTTTGTGAAGTGCTCGAAGGCGAATGTTCGGGGGGCAAGCAGTTGCTTGTATTCGACGTAGTCGACCGAGGAGATAAGCGGCTGGGCGAAGAGCTGCAGCGTGAGGTCGGGTGTGAACGACACGTTCAGCCGCGTCTCCATCGACACGCTCTTCCGATCCAGGTCGGCAAACAGGTACCGGCGGTCGAAGGTGGGTCCGAAGGCGACGGCGTCGGTGCTGGTTACGTACTGATCACCCACAGTCTGGCTGGTGTATTGCGGCGCAATGCTGAACTGGATGCTCGGGGACGGGCGGGCTGTGAGGGTAACGCCGGTCCGGAAGGTATCGCCCCTCCCGTCCTTTCCCTGAGTGACGTTGACGTTGGCACCAAAACTCAGAGTCTGGCGCCGGTCGGTGTTGATGCGAAGGCCGAAATCGATCGACCCCGGCGATGTCATGAGCGGCCCGCCACGGGTGGCAGAGGAGCTCACGGTCTCGGGCCGAATCGTGATGCTCGGGTTGATGTTCCAGTAGTTGAGCAACTGCGAGTTAACCCGGAGCGAGTACCATCCTGCGGAGTGGGCGTCTCCCCACGAGGAGAACGAGAACGCATCATCCAGCGCTTCGTGGCGCCAGTTGTGGAAGGTTGTGAAGCTGAAGTTGTAGTTCCGAAAGACGGCTCCAGGGACGATTTCCCGGTAATTCACCCGGAACCCTGCATCGAGTTTTTCGGCGGACCGGGAAAACCCCAGATCGTTCACCTCGAAGCCCGAGGTGAGCTCAGCCACCCAGACCCCGCCCGTCCAGTGTGTGCCGCTTCTGCGCTCGAACTGAAGGCGCCACTCCCTCCCGGTTAGCGAAGTGGCGGTGGAATCGACACCGAAACGGGTCGCGTCGGGCCGCTGAAAGAAGTGGTTCGATGAGCGTTGAATTCGCAGAATTGCCGTGGAGTCCCCCTGGACCCAGCTGCCCGCGAAGAAGCCCTGAAGAGCCCACTCCCGGTCGCCCCACTGGTGTTCGAAGTTGATTCCCGCGTTGAAGGCACGGTTGGTCAGGAAGTCGAAGGAGCCGTCGGCGGGCAGATTGCGATCGAGCACCGTGAATATCCCGCCGATCTGAGACGCCCCATTGTTCAGGTCCTGCTGAAGGCTGATGACGCCGTACTGCGTCTGCGGCTCGGCGATGAAGCTCTCCGTCGTTCCGTTGGACGCGAAGAACGCCTGTCCCGACTCCTCCTGGGTCACTGCGGCGAGTGCACCGATCGATAGCCCCGAAGAGGTCCTGCCCGAAAATTTCGCGGCGCCCACGATCGTGGCGGCGTCTGGTCGATCGGAGAAGTCGGCCCCCGCCGGCGCCCTGCCCTGAGGTGACCGACCCAGACGTCGGCTGTAGAAAAGCGTGTTCTGCATGCCGGATAGCCCAAAGTCGAAGGTGCGCGCATCCTTGACGAAGAAGGGCCTCCGCTCGCGGAGGAAGGTCTCGAAGGCAGAGAGGTTGATGACGGCGGGGTCTGCCTCGACCTGCCCGAAGTCAGGGTTGATGGTGGCATCGAGGGTGAAGTTCGCACCGATCCCGTAGCTAACCTCAACACCGACCCGCGCCGAGGCCTCGGAGCCGCCGAAGAACGGATCTCCCACATCGGAAGGTCCCTGATGAGCGGAGCTCAATACGTACGGGAGAAGCTCCAGGCGACGCGACGCCCCTGGCACCTCGACACCCTGAAGGATTCCAAACTGACTCACCATCCCCCGTTGGAGCCGAGATTCGAGGGAAAAGTAGGTGCGCTCGTTGTTGGACAGCCGTCTGCGCGAGAAATTCACTCCCCACGTCTGCTCACCGGAGTGCGACTCGTATCGGATCTGCGAGAGTGGAATGCGGATTTCGACCGACCAGCCCTCCGGTGTGCGCCGGACCTTGGACTCCCAGATTGCATCCCACGCCCGGTCCTGCTCGGTATCGTTGAAGACGTAACGATCGGCCTGGACGTTGGCGGCGCTGACCCGAAACACGTAGCCCGTGCGTCGGTCCAGATTGGGGTCGAGCGAGACCTCGAAGTAGTCGAACTCGCCCTCTTCGTCTCTGCGCACGAGGCGGTCGACGATGCCGTCGGGCTCAGAGTCGAGGAGAAGGGCCCCGATGTAGAGCGCATCGTCATCGAAGAGGACGCGGACCTGAGTGTCCTCTTC
>JAZDDA010000076.1:0-6886 GCA_036679625.1 Gemmatimonadota bacterium
GCCTTCCTGGCGAACGTGGACCGGTCAGTGATAGCGCCCCTTCGAGAAGTTCTCGAGGAAGGTCGGAGTGTCGGGGAGCTGAGCTTCACCGATGTCGAAATCGCCGCCGACGCCATCATGGGAGCGCTCCACATGGTCTCGATGAAGGCCCTAATCACCCACGGCGCCCTCGACGCCGAAAAGACGGCCGACGCTGTGGTCCCTCAGCTGATCAACGGACTCCTTCCCCGCTGAGGCAGACCCAGGAGATCAGCCGCTCTCTTCACCGCCGAGGCTGCTCGCCGTCACACTCCACCAGGTCAGAATTGGATGCCGCGAGTGAGCGCGCCATCAATGACGAGGTTGGTACCGGTGGTGAAGCTGGACACCGGGCTGGCCAGAAACACCACCCCTGCTGCCATCTCCTCGGGTTTTCCCATTCGCCCGGTGGGGTTCAGGCTCATCGCGTACTCGAACAGCTCCGGGTTGTCCCTTTCGATGCTCTCCCAGACACCACCGGGAAAGTAGGTGTTCCCGGGCGACACGGTGTTGGCCCTGATCCCCTTCTCCGCAAGCTGAAAGGCGAGCCCTTGGATGTAGGCGATGATCGCCGACTTAGCCGTCCCATAGGGACCCGAGGCGAAGTCGGCCTCACGACCCGAAACGCTGGAGATGGCCACAATCGACGCCGCATCGCTCTTCTCGAGATGCGGTAGCGCAGCCTTGACCAGGTTCACCGTCCCCATGAGATCCACCCTCAACGAGGTCTCCCAGTTCTCGTCGGTGTCCGGGATGGCAAGGGCGCTGACGTTGCTCACCACGATGTCGATCTGGCCAAACCTCGAGGCGGAGTCCTCCACCCAGGCGTAGATCGCATCTCGATCACCCACATCCATGACCGAGCCGACAACATCGGAGCCGGCGCCGGAGAAGGCCTTCTCCGTCTCTTCGACGTCGGACGCGGTGCGAGCACAGAAGCCAACGTTTGCTCCCTCGGCAACGAAAGCCTCCACGATCGCCCGGCCGATACCCCGGGTACCGCCCGTCACCAGGGCGGTACGTCCCGCAAGTCTCAGATCCATGTGCCTGCCTCCTTCAGCAAACTCCGCTCTCGACCGGCTTGTCAGCCACCGGGGGCTCGCCCACCGGCAGTTGTGCCCGGCCGAACAACTCGTTGAACAGAAACGCGAGTGCAGGGTATATCGCCGGCGAGCCCGTCGCCACGGCCTCCCACCCCCCGGTAGCATCCAAATCCTATGGATATCATCGAGTTCACCCCAGATCGCGAGCAGTACGCGTACACCTTTGGTGGGGTAGCACCCGTGATGAGCATCGAGCCGGGGTCGGTGCTTCGGCTCTGGTCAGAAGACGCCTTCAACCACGCCCTCACCTCGGTCGACGATCTGTCCAGCGACAAGGTCGACCTTCGCTACGTCAACCCTCAGACCGGCCCGTTCTATGTCAAAGGGGCAGAACCGGGCGACACGCTGGCCATCCACATCGTCGAACTGACCCCGTCCCGCAGTTGGGGAGCTTCGGCGACCATTCCCCTCTTCGGCGGCCTGACGGGAACGGACCGGACCGTCAATCTTCAGGATGCCCTTCCCGACACAACGTGGATCTACGAAGTCGACACCACCGCCAACACGGTCCTGTTCAGGGCCCGATTCGGCGACTTCGAGGTCGAGCTCCCCATGGCTCCGATGTTGGGCACCGTGGGGGTCGCTCCGGCCGGTAGTGAGGTGCGCTCGTCCCTCGTCCCCGAGCGGTTCGGAGGCAACATGGACACACCCGAGATGAGAGCCGGCACAACGGTCTTCCTCGGCGTCAACCAAGAGGGAGCGCTGTTCTCGCTGGGCGACGGCCACTACCGCCAAGGCGAAGGCGAGGCGTGTGGGACAGCGGTCGAGGGAGCGATGAACTCGACGATCATCGTGGAGCTGATCAAAGGCCACGCGCCGGGCTGGCCTCGACTGGAGAACGACGAATACTGGATGGCAGTCGGCTCGTCGCGACCAATGGAGGACTCCTGGCGCATCGCCCAGGTCGAGATGGTGCGGTGGTATCAGGAGCTGTTCGGCCTTCACCACATGGACGCCTATCAGCTACTGGCTCAGACGACGGAGGTGCCGGTAGCCAACGTCGTCGACGCCAACTACAGCGTCGTGGTGAAAGCGGAGAAGACCTTCCTCCCGGAGGTCAACGCTTTTGGAGGGATGCACCAAGAGCTTCGCGATCGGGCCCGGGACCTGAAGTAGCGTCGATCTCGAGCCGCGCTGCCTCAAACCTGAGAACACTGTCGCGTGCCCGATAGTTGATAGCCCTCTTTACCTCGACGTGACACCCCAGCGACAAACGTCGCAGGATGGGACTTCACCAGCGGCCCGTCGGCTACCTCGCTGCGCTTGCCATCCTGCTCGCAGCCTGTGGCGGCGCGGCCATCGATGACAGAACAGGTGACACCGAAGCGCCTGGTGGCTTGCCTGTGGGACCCTCCGCCCTGGAGAACCGTTTCGACCCGTCCTTCCCCGACCCTCTGATCGACCCATCGGAGATCCTCTCCGGCGGACCGCCGCCCGACGGTATCCCGCCGGTCGATGATCCTCAGTTCGTATCTGTCGCCGAGGCCGATGAGTGGCTCAACGATCCCGAACCGGTTCTGGTAGTCGACATCGACGGAGACGTACGCGCCTATCCGATCCAGATCCTCATGTGGCATGAGATCGTCAATGACACAGTGGGCGGCGTCCCGCTTGCGGTCACCTACTGTCCCCTATGCAACTCGGCAATCACCTTCGAGCGGACCGTTCGGGGTGTCGAGACCACCTTTGGCACCTCGGGGAGCCTCTACTTCGCCAATCTGGTGATGTACGACCGGGCGACGGAGTCGCTGTGGAACCAGCTCGACGGCCGGGCGGTGGTGGGTCTCCTCACCGGGGAGATACTCACCCAGGTTCCGTCATCCACCGTCTCCTGGCAGGTGTTCAAGGAGACCCGACCCGACGGGAAAGTCCTGGACCGCAACCGCACCGGCGCTACCCGGCCCTATGGCACCAACCCCTACACGGGACTGGACGACCCCGAAGGCCGGCCGTTCCTGTTTCGTGGTGACATCGATGTCAGGGCCAAGGCCATGCAGCGAGTGATCGCCATGGAGAACGGGAACGCTGCGAAAGCGTGGGCCCTCGATGCTGTCGCCGACGAAAGCACAGCCAGGGCCACCAACGACGATTTCGACGGTCAACCGCTCGTGATCTTCTGGCGGGAAGGCGAGGCGAGCGCCCTCGATGCCAGAGCCATCGCTGAGGGTCGGGATGTCGGGACGGTTGGCGTCTTCTTCTCGACCCTTGATGGGCAGAAGCTGACGTTCGAGGCAAGAGGCGAAACCTTCGTCGACGCGGAGACATCCTCGACTTGGAACATCCTCGGCGAGGCGATCGACGGCGAGTTGGAGGGCGCACAACTCGAGCCCGCCACGTTCGTCCGGACCTTCTGGTTCTCCTGGGCTGCCTTCAAGCCGGAGACGGAGCTGGTGGAGACATCGTGACCCGTCTCCTCCCCACCGGCGCCAATCGGGCGTTCATCCCCACTGCGGAGGCCCAATGATCGACCTGGCACCGATAACCCTCGCCCTGGCCGCGGGAGCCCTGTCCACGGTCAACCCTTGTGGTTTCGCCATGCTCCCCGCCTACCTCTCTTTCTTCGTCGGAGCCGACGACGACCAACTGCCGTCGGCCCTGCTGGTCACGGCAGGGTTCCTGGTCGTATTCGCCATGGTCGGGATCCCCCTCACCTACGGCGCAACACGGATCGTCCGTGGTGTCCCATGGGCGGGGATAGCCGTCGGCGTGATCCTGGTGGGTGTCGGCGTGGCGACCCTGTTGGGACGAGGGATCTCCCTCACCTTCGCCAACCCGGTACGAGTCAGAGGCTCACGCGGCCCGAAAACCGTCTTTACGTTCGGCCTGGGCTATGGGATTGCCTCCCTCGGCTGCACTCTCCCAGTTTTCCTGGCGGTGGTGGGGGCATCTCTGGCCACCCAGGGCACCGGGGCCGCCCTGGTGGTGCTGGCTGCCTACGGCCTCGGCATGTCGGTGATGCTCATCATCCTCTCCACCGGGGCGGCGCTGTTCAGGGAAGGTCTGCTGCGAACGGTCCGACGGCTGCTCCCCCACATGCACACCATCACCGGAACCTTGCTGGCCATCGCAGGTCTCTACCTCACCTACTTCTGGGTGCGTGTCCGGTTCGGCCCCGTAGAGACCCTGGGCGAAGACCCCATCGTCGGATTCGTCAGCGACTTCACCTCCGCCATCGAACGGATCGCAGCCAGCAACGGCCGTCTGATCGTGGCGATAGCCGCGATGGGCGTGGTCGTGATAGTGGCAGCGACCCTTTGGAACAGGCCCACCAAGACCGAACCGAGCCCACCCTCGGAGAGATCCCCGGGAGATGAACGTGTCGCCGGTCGCAGGTAGCAAGCAGGACCGAACCCCCGCCGCGGGAGACCGCAGCCTGCGGAGGCGCCATCTGATTCTCATTGTGGGATCGATCGCAGCCGTGGCGGCCATCATCGCCCTTTTCGCCTTCACCTCACCGGATACCGAGGTGGCCGCGGGAGGCGTCGCCGGCGACACCGTCGCCAATCCGGCTCCCGAAGTAGAGCTGGTCGACTTCGCCGGTGAAACACTACGACTCTCCGACTTCGTGGGGACTCCGGTCATCCTCAATTTCTGGGCTTCGTGGTGTCCCCCCTGTATCGCCGAGATGCCCGACTTCGAGGCAGTGAACCAGGAGGTGGGCGATCGGGTCGTGTTCATCGGGGTCAACTTCCAGGACGATCCAGACCAGGCGGCGATTCTCGCCGCCGAGACCGGGGTCACCTACCGACTCGTCCGCGACCCTCAGGGCCTCATCTTCCAGGAATTCGATGGGCTCGGCATGCCCACCACCGTCTTCATCGACGCCTCGGGGTCGATCCGAGAGGTCGTTACCGGGCAGATGTCCCAGGACCAGCTCCGGGCGAAGATCGCCGAGCACTTCTCGATGGACACCTGAAAGGCGACACCACCGAACTCCCCCCTTCTAGATGGGAAGTCGCCGCTTCGAGGAGATGACACCCGTGTTGAATCCGGCCCAATGCAGGTTGCCGGAGAAGCGGGCGTGCTCGATCTTGAGGCACCGATCCTGAACCACGGTGAGTCCGGCGTCCACTGCCTTGCGGGCGGCCTCCTCGTGACGCAGACCGAGTTGGAACCACACGACTCTTGCCCCGACTTCGATGGCCTCGTCGACGACATCCGGCAGTGCATCGCGATGCCTGAAGACGTCGACGATGTCGGGCACCTCCGGCAGGTCGGCCAGACTCCCATAACACTTTTGGCCAAGCACTTCCTGATATTGCGGGTTCACCGGATACGACCTGAATGAAGTCCTGAGAAGGTACGACGCCACGAAGTTGGACGAGCGAATCGGGTTTGCGGACACACCGACCAGAGCCACCGAGGAGCAGCTCTGGATTATCTGAAGGCGCTCCAGGGCGGTCGCATCGGGGACGGTGCCGGCGGTCATGAGGCCCTGCCCAAGGCCGCGTCGAGGTCGGCGATGATGTCGGCAGCGTCTTCTATCCCCACCGAGATTCGCACCATGTCGTCGCCGATGCCCATGGCGGCACGAGCCTCGACCGGCACCTGTTGATGAGTTGTCGAGGCGGGATGTATCACCAGGGTCTTGGCGTCGCCGACGTTGGCCAGATGGGAAGCCAGCTCCACGCTCTCGATGAAACGGACGCCCGCGTCGTATCCACCTTTGAGGCCGAAGGTGAAGACCGCGCCCGGGCCTTCCGGAAGATACTTCCGCGCGAGAGGCGTCCATTCGTTGCCGTCGAATATCGGATAGCGCACCCACGCGACCGCGGGATGGGAGGCCAGGAACGACGCCACCTCCCCAGCATTCTCGACATGCTGTTTCATGCGAAGGCCCAGGGTTTCCAGTCCGAGGAGGAACAGGAACGAGTTGAAGGGCGAGGGCGACGCTCCGATATCACGCAACAACTCGACCCTGGCCCTCATCAGATATGCATACTCCCGAAAGTTCTCCCAGAACATGAGGTCGTGATAGGCAGGCGACGGCTCGGTGAGCATCGGAAAGTTTCCGTTGTCGTAGGGAAATGTCCCCGACTCCACGATCACTCCGCCTATGGCAACCCCGTGCCCGCCGATGAACTTGGTGGCCGAATGGAGGACGATGTCGGCTCCATGCTCGATGGGCCGGCACAGATACGGGGAGGCGAAGGTGTTGTCGACCACCAAGGGGATCCCATGTTCGTGAGCCATGTTGGCGTAGAACTCGATATCGAGGATGTCACAGCCGGGATTTCCGATGGTCTCGCCGAACAGGGCCTTGGTGTCGGGTGTGATGGCCGCCTCGACCTCATCGGGCTTGGCAACATCGACGAAGCTGACATCGACCCCCAACCGGCGGAGGGTGACGTTCATCTGGGTGTAGGTGCCACCGTAGAGGGCCTTCGACGAGACGATGTGATCGCCCTTCTCGGCGAGGGAGAGGAAGCTCTCTCTTCGAAGGCTGCGGTCGTGGGGTTGCTGATCCGGCTGTATATGTTGCCGAAGGTCTGCAGGGTGAAGAGGTCGGCGGCGTGCTGGACATCTTCGAACACATAGGAGGTGGTGGCGTAGATGGGCATCGCCCTGGCGCCCGTCTCCGGGTCGGGCCGCTGACCGGCGTGGACCGACCGGGTGGCGAACCCGTACTGCTGCTCATCGCTCATCGAGCCTCCTTGAATATGGGATCACTTGTAGCGGACCTCACCGCTGTCACTCCCCCGGCCGGACCGCGCCGACGAGACCCGGCGGAGTAGAACCCTAGAACGAGTAGGCGGTTCCGCGCG
>JAZDDA010000077.1:0-3063 GCA_036679625.1 Gemmatimonadota bacterium
ACCCTCGATCTCCTCCGAGGCCTCTGGGACGACGAGGATGTGTGGCTGGCCCGGTGTGCATTGTGGACGTATTTCGAAGCCGATCCCGACGGCATGCGGGCGAGGCTCGAGACCTTCGACCGCAGCGATCCCGGACTCCGGCGCAGCGTGAACAGGATTCGGGCACGGTTGGATCACCCGACAGGCGAAGGTCAGGGGAGCGACATGGACTTGATCGAGAAGGTATTCCTCCTGCAAAACGTCGATCTATTGAGCGGCGCCCCCAGCCAGCAGCTCGCGCTGCTCGCGTCCATCGCGCGAGAGATCGATGCGGACGCCAACCATGTGCTCCTGCGTCGAGGGGAACCGACCGATGCGCTCTACGTGGTGATCCGGGGCGAAGTCGAGCTCGAAGGGGTGGCGGATCAGTCCATCACGGTCCCGCAGGGCGCGCCGTTCGGGACATGGGCGCTCATCGATGACGAGTCGAGTCTGGTGGACGCACGGACGAAGACGCCCTGCCGCCTGCTCAAGATCCGGCGATCCGATTTTCATGACCTGCTCGTCGATCACCCCGAGCTGGGCCTCGCGTTGCTACAGGGATTGGCGCGCCGCATCCGTTCCATCGCGCCCATCTGACCCACAGGAACCCGACGACACTCGATCGCGAGGAGCGCCATGAGCAGCTCGACCGTCATGATCGTCGATGATGAAGAGATCATCGTCGGTGCGATCCAGAGCTTTCTCGAACTGGAAACGGATCACAAAGTGCTGCCGTTCACGTCCCCGATCCGCGCTCTGGAGACCCTCGAGGGCGAGCCCATCCACATGATCGTGGCCGACTTCATGATGCCGGAGATGGACGGAGTAACCTTCCTCACGCAAGCCCGCCAACGCCGGCCGGAGGCGACCCGCGTGCTTCTGACGGGCTATGCCGACAAGCAGAACGCGATTCGCGCGATCAACGAGGCCGGACTGTATCACTACCTCGAAAAACCGTGGGACAACGAGGCCCTGAAGATGATCATCCGCAACGGAGTCGAGCGGTCGACCCTGTTCGTCGAACTCGAACGACGCGTAACCGAACTTGCCGAGGCGAACCACGAGCTCACAGGGTTCCGTGAGCGACTGATCCAGACCTTCCTCTGATGCAGAGGAGCACATGAACAGCGACCGTCAGGAGCTGATCGACCAGTCACACCTCGCCACTCTCGGCACGCTCGTCGCCGGTGTGGCGCATGAATTGAACACTCCGTTGGGCGCCATCCACAGTAACCACGACGTGATCCGACGCGCCCTCTTGAAGCTCGAAGAAATCCTCGAAGATGAGGTCGTCACGCCCGATGAGCTCGTCGGGGTTCGCCGGATCGTAAAGGCGATGGACGGCGTCCTGCGAACCAACGGCATCGCGGTCGACCGCATGGTCAAAGTGGTCGAAAGCCTGGGAACCTTCGGACGTCCCGACCGGGCTGAGGTCGATCGCGTCGATCTCCATGAAGGACTCGAGGGCACGCTGGCCGTGCTCGGGGCCGAGCTGGAGAAGATGCACGTCGTGAAGGAATACGGCGATCTTCCCATCATCGAATGTTTCCCGAACCGGGTCAATCAGATCTTCATGAACCTGGTGCACAATGCGGTCCAGGCGATGGAGCCCGGCGGGACGCTCACGATCCGTACGTCGGTGGAAGACGACGACGTCCAGGTGGAGATTCGAGACACTGGGAAGGGCATCGCGGAGGACGACCTGGCGCACATCTTCGATCCGGGGTTCACGACCAAGGGACGTCGCGTGGGGATGGGACTTGGACTCGCAATATCGAGGCAGATCGTCGATCATCACGGAGGCCAAATCAGTGCCGAGAGTACCCCGGGGGAAGGAAGCGTCTTTCGCGTCCGTCTCCCACTCCTGCTCCCGGCGAACGCTCGCGAGGACGGAGAATCCCATGAACCTGCGTGAACTGGCTCTTCTGCTCGGCGTGACCGTCGCGGTGCCTGCGCAGTCTGTGGCACAGGACGCCAACGTGGCGCTTCCCGTGGCGGAGATCGAACAAATGCTCGAGACCGGAGACTTTCAGATCGTTTCGGTCGTGCCCTCCCGGGGACTCCCATCGGAACGGACGTATCAGGTCACGGCGGGGATCGGTAGCCAGATGCTTCAGATGAAATACGCTCCGGCGGCGAAGGGGGCGGACGACTTCAACAACCGGCCGCGATACGAGCTGGCCGCCTACGAACTCCAGAAACTGTTTCTGGATGAAGCCGAGCAGGTTGTGCCCCCGACGGTGGCCCGCTGTTACTCCAGCGATGCGGTACAAGGCGTCCTCAACCTCGCGCCGGGGGACTACAAGCCCGAGGCAGAGCAGACGTTCAAGGAATGGAACATGACGCTGGTCCTCCTCCAGTACTGGCTCTGGAATGTGGACGCACCTGAGGATCTCAGGAATGGCGACATGCTCAAGAGCGATACGTATGCCCGCCATCTGGGGAACTTCAACATCGTCACGTATCTCATCCGGCACAACGACTCGAACCGGGGAAATTTCCTCCGCTCGACGGTGGCGGATAACCCTCGCGTGTTCAGTGTCGACAACGGCGTCGCGTTCTCCAATGAGGAGAGTGATCGAGGGACCTACTGGCGCGACCTCAAGCTCGATCGCTACCCCGCATCCACCATCGAACGGCTGAGGACGATCACCGCCGACGATCTCCAGGCGGCGCTCGGGGTGGTGGCGCAGTTCGACCTCGAGGGCGGCAGCTTTGTTCAGACCGCAGCGGGAGAGAATCTCGATCCGGGTCGCGGAGTACGCCACGAAGGATCTACGATCCAGCTCGGCCTCAAAGAGTCGGAGGTCCGTCAGGTGTATCGACGTCTGGAACAACTCATCAAGTGGGCCGACAGCGGCCGCTTCGAGATCTTTTAGCACACTGCGGAACCGATCCGTGCGTCTCTCGCTCCACGCTCTCATCGGTCTCGGAATCACCGCGGGCGGCCTGACCCTCGCGGCGGCTCCAACTACGCGCGCCGCGGGGGCCACCGCTCAGACTCCCCTCCGGTTCGACGGGGAGTTCGGGCTCTACGTCCAG
>JAZDDA010000078.1:0-9476 GCA_036679625.1 Gemmatimonadota bacterium
CGGCTGGCATCCCAACGCCAACACGGACGCCACACCCGCGCACAGGACTGAGGTCTTCATGGTTCTCTCCTTTTCGAGACTGGGCCACTGGGCCAAAGGGCCGCACGCCCTTTGCGCCCTACTCCCCGAACTTGACCCCCTGAGCGAGTGGCAGCTCGGTCGACCAATTGATCGTGTTGGTCTGCCGACGCATGTAGACCTTCCATGCGTCAGAGCCGGATTCCCGACCCCCTCCGGTCTCTTTCTCACCGCCGAACGCCCCACCGATTTCCGCTCCGCTCGTCCCGATGTTCACGTTGGCGATGCCGCAGTCGCTGCCCCGGTGGGACAGGAAGTATTCCGCTTCACGCATATGCTCGGTGAAGATCGATGAAGACAGCCCCTGTGGGACGTCGTTATGAATCCGAACCGCCTCCTCGACCTCCGACACAGCCTCCGTGGGCGAGGCGTCTGCGGATCCGTACCCGATGATGTAGAGGATTGGACCGAAGGTCTCTTCCTGGACGATATCGGATGAATTCTCGGCAGTAGCCAAGCACGGCCTCACGTAATGCCCGCCCGGGTATTCGTCGCCCTCGAGGGGCTCGCCGCCGAAGAGGATCTCTCCCCCCTCCTCCTTCACCCGACGAATGGCGTTCTGAACGTCCTCGACCGCACGTTGGTTCACGAGCGGTCCCATGAGCGTGTCCGCCTCGCGGGGATCGCCAACCCGGACGTCCTGGTAGGCACGAAGGAGTCGTTCGACCAACTCTTCGCGAATCGATTCGTGCACGATGATGCGCCGAGTGCTCGTGCACCGCTGACCCGCCGTACCCACGGCCCCAAAGAGAATCGCCGGCAGGGCCAGCTCCAGGTTGGCGTGTGGAGTCACGATGATCGCGTTGTTCCCGCCCAACTCGAGGATGGTCTTCCCGAGCCGCTTGTTCACGACCTCGGCAACTCGCCGATCGTGCAGCAGCCCGTCGCCGATGGTGGATCCCCGCCCGATCACGAGCGAGAAGATCGCCGGGTCGACGTCGTTCTCACGGCACACGGACTCGGCAAGCTTGGTCACAGCGACCGCCGTAAGTGGCGTACCGCTGGCGGGTTTCCAGAGGGTTGCATCTCCACAGACCGCAGCGATCGCAGCGTTCCAGCTCCAGACCGCCACCGGAAAGTTGAAGGCGCTGATCACACCGACGACGCCCAATGGATGCCACTGCTCGAGCATGCGGTGGTCCACCCGCTCCGAGTGCATCGAGAGGCCGTACATCTGGCGCGAGAGTCCTGTGGCAAAGTCGCAGATGTCGATCATCTCCTGGACCTCGCCCTCCCCCTCGGTAAGGATCTTCCCCATCTCGAGCGTGACGAGTCCTCCGAGCTCCTCTTTGACGTCGCGGAGCCGGTTCCCGATCTGGCGTACCAGGTCGCCTCGCACCGGGCCCGGAATCTTACGCCACTCGAGGAACGCGGCGTGGGCGCGCTGTACGATCTTGTCGTACTCCTCCTCGGTAACCTGTGTCACCGCCCCAATCTTGGAGCCGTCTACGGGTGTGAACACCTCCAGTTCAGATCCGGAGCCCATCCATTCGCCACAAAACCCGCCGAGGTTCGAACCCTCGATTCCGAGGGTCCTGAATATTTGATCGCTCATTTATCTGCCGTTGTGTTCCGCGAGAATCGGGTGCCGGGGACAGGTGCATTTTGTCGAAACGGGCCACCTGTGGGAAGAGGTGGAGCGCCTCGGTTACTCCCCCTCTTCGATCGCGCCCAGGATCAACCCGAGGAACTCGTCGATGTTCTGTCCTGGAATCCAGCGCGCGACAACCACCAGGTCATTTTCGGGGTCGACGTACACCATGTTCGTACCGTTTCCGAGGTGAGCGTACGAGGACTCCGGCGCGCTCGGATAACGCTTGGTCCCCTCGTCGTTGGGCAGGTTCAGGAAGAAGTTCATGAACCCATAGCCGCTGTTGGCAGCGGTGGGCGTGGTCGCATGCGTGAACCACTCGTCGGCGAGGAGCCGGCGGTCTCCCCACATGCCGCGCCGAAGCGTGAACAAGCCGAAACGTGCCTGGTCACGCGCGTTGATGAACATTCCACCGCCCCAATGTCCCCCACCGCTCACCGCCTGCACTTTCAGTCCGTCGAGTGTGATCCACGAGTTCTCGTACCCATGCCAGCGCCAGGTAGGTGACGCCCCGATCGGGTCCATCACCCTCTCTCTGAGTACCTCTGGGAGCGGCCGTCTCCACACGCCTGTCGCGAGCAGCGCCAACAGGTTGACGCGCGTGTCGTTGTACTCAAAGAGGGTGCCCGGCGCCGGGCGTTCGTGCGTCATCCAGGTCGAGGCGTCGCGCGCCGGCCGGTCGGCCCAGTCCGGCTTGCCCCAGAGTGTGCCCTCCCAGTCCGAGGTCTGCCTGAGCAGGTGGTTCCAGGTGATCTGTCGGTTGTGCTCGGTGTTGAAGAGCGTCGCAAGGTCGGGCTCGCCGAACCCGACGCGATCGATTCCTGGCTCGCCGTCCCCTTGAGGGAGATCGACGGGCGCCATGTAGTCCCGCGCCAGGTCATCGAGCGACCCGATGAGGCCATCCTCAAACGCGAGCCCAACCGTAGTCGAGAGGAAGGACTTGGTCACGCTGTGCGTCATGTCGACCCGACGCGTGTCGCCCCACTCCGCAACGATATAGCCACCGCGAATGATCAGCCCCGCTGCGCCTGCCCTCACCTTATATGGCCCGATACCGAATCCAAAGGGCTCGCGACCGAAGCTTCGATTCTGCCCCTCTTCCTGATCGCGAGGCTGGGGCGCCTCATGCGTCAGATGAAAGTCCACAGCAGCCTGGACTCCTGCGGCGCTCATCCCAACCTGCTCGGGGGTACGCGTCTCCCATCCCTCGCCTCGGTCGGGCACGTACTGAGCGGACACCGCAGCCGGCCAGAGTGCACCGGCGATGATGATGAATGAAGAGACGCCGCGAACGCCGTTGAACGACAGGATCATCATGTGCTCCACTGGTATCAGGATTCGGTCCGGCATTCTACGGTCCGGCACACCTGTTTAGATAGCCAGGGCCACCCCGGGCAGCGTAGATTGCAGGACAACGTAGCGATGCTGACACGGGGGGGCGCCGGCGACCCGCACCCCTCTCAATGCAAAGAAGGTCACAGCAAAGAAGGTCACAAGATGACCCAGCCGATGTCCGCTCGGAATCCCATGTCCACCGAAGACCCGTACTCCGGCGTTGCTCCGGGGGGCCTTCCTGAGGCGCCATCCACCGATCCCGAGAGTTGTGCGGTAATCACGGTCGACGACAACCCGACCGTGTCGCACACCCTTTCGCGGGCCCTTGAATCCCTTGGGTTCCCCGTGTCCAGCTTCGACTCGGCAGAAACGGCCCTCGAAGCGCTACCCGAGAATGGCGCCAGCCTGATGATCGCCGATCTGGACATGCCCGGCATGGACGGAATCGAGCTCACGAAGGCCGCGCTCGAAGAAGACCCGGACCTGGCCGTGATCATCCTCACCGGTACAGCAACGGTAGAAGCTGCCGCGGACGCACTCCGGCTCGGCGTGGTGGACATCATTGAAAAACCGATCGACCTGAACCAACTCGCCGCCCTCACCCGGCGGGCGCTGAACAAGCGGAGCCAGGCCATTTTTCAACGGAGGTCGCACGCCTGGCTTCGGGAGGAGGTCGCCCGCCAAACTGAGAAAATTCGCCTTCAAAAGCGCGAGGTGGAGCGGGTGACGCTCGGGGTACTCGGTTCAATCACGGCCGCCTTCGACGCGCGCAGTCCCTTCTTCAGAGAGCACTCCAACTGGGTGTCGAAGCTGTCTGGGGACATCGCCACGCACCTCGGACTCGCCGCAGAGCTGGTCGAAGACATTCGGGTTGGCGGTCACCTCCACGATATCGGCATGATGGCGATATCCGACGACTTGCTGGAGCGCTCCGGACCCCTTACCCCGGTCGAGCTTGCCACCATCCGCGAGCACTGCGAGACGGGCGCCCGGATTCTCAAGCCGCTGCATCTTCCCCTTCCGGTAATCCAGTGCGTGAAGTCCCACCACGAACGGCTCGATGGGTCGGGATACCCCGAGGGCCTGGTCGGCGAAGCGATACCGATCGCGGCCCGCGTCGTGGCCGTCGCTGAGGCTTGGGCCGCGATGACGAGCAAGCGGGCTTTTCGGGAAGCTCTGACCGAGTCCGAGGCTCGAGAGAAAATGCGTAAGGGCAGGGGCTCACTGTACGACGCTGGCTCTGTCGACGCGCTGCTTGAGGCGTTGGACGACTAGTGCACCGTTGCCGAAGTCTCTCGGCAACGGTGCACTAGCTCCCTCATCGACAGACGCTCCGCCGCGACCGATGGGTGGAGTCAGGCCTTCCAACCATCCGGCGTATCCACTCGTCTTACTCCACTGAACCCTTGACGCATTTTTCTACGTCTTATACATATCGCCTTCCGATATGTCTATTTTCGATACGTCAGGCGCCACATGAGCGAACCAAGAGATTTTCTACCGCTATCGAGGAGCATGCTGCACCTGCTTCTCGCACTTCGTGAGGGTGACCGCCACGGGTACGCGGTCAAGAAACGTGTGGAAGAGCTGAGCAAGGGCGTGGTCCGGATGGGACCCGGAACGCTCTACGCGACGATCCAACGGGGCGAGGAGCAGAAGTTCATCGCCGAGACCGACCAGCGTGCACCGCTGGGGGAGGACCAATCGCAGCGACGCTATTACAGCCTGACCGCCCTCGGAACCCAGGTGTTGGTTGCCGAGGTAGAGCGCATTGGATCGTTGATGGATCACGCACGCAGCGTGATCTCGGGCGGGACCGGCGGGTGACCCACCTCCCTCCCCTGGGAGAGCGCCTGTACAGGCTTCTCCTCAGCCTGTACCCAAAGTGGTTCGTGGAACGCCACGGAACCCGAATGGTCGAGGCGTTCAGGGAGCAGCGTAGCGAGGCGTGCTACGACGGGGCAAAAGGTAGGCTCCGCTTCGGATGGGATATCGGGAGCGACCTGGTCATCAACTTGATGAGGGTTCGACGCCGGTATAGCGACACGGCGGACACAGTAACAGCCATGAGCAATGACGGATCTAAAACGGTGGAGGTTGTGGTGGATGGGATGATTCAGGATCTCAGATTTGCATTCCGCACGCTGGGGCGTGCGCCGATGTTCACCCTGGTCGCAGTGCTGACGCTTGCGATCGGCATTGGATCGACGGCCGCGATATTCGGCGTCGTGAACGGGGTTCTTCTTCGCCCCCTTCCGTACGGGCAGCCCGAAGAGGTCGTGACGATCTGGAGCCAATGGATCGGCTTCCCCAAAACGTGGGTGTCCGAGGCCGAGTACAGAAACTATCTCGATCAGAACCAGAGCCTCGAGGACATCGCGATCTGGTATCACACCACGGTCAACTTTACGAACGTCGACAATCCAGAACGCGTGAGCGGGGTCGGAGCATCTGAAAACCTGATGGAGGTACTGGACGTGCCGATGGCGGCCGGTCGTTTCTTCACCCGAGACGAAGCCTTCCGAGCCGACACACTTCCCGCTGAGGTCATCGTACTCTCTCACGAGGGCTGGACGCGCCGGTACGGGCGTGACCCGTCCATCGTGGGCAGCTCAGTGGAGATAAACGGCCGCCTGCGGACGGTTATCGGCGTCACGCCTGCGGGCTTCCGAATCCCTACGCATTTCGGGGTAGACGCCGTGGCAGACGTGTACTTTCCGTACTACCTTGAGCGCACTCCGGTCTCGAATTTCCCCGTCGGTGGTGGCTCGCACGGTCGATACATGGCCGGACGCCTCCGTGATGGACTCACCGTCGAGGATGCGCGCCGCGACATCAACCGCGTCGTTGATCTGAGACGAGCCGCCGGATCGTATCCCGCTGCGCAACAGTTCAACGCACTCGTGTCCTCCGCTCAGGACGACATCCTGGGCGCGATCCGTCCGGCACTCATCGCGCTCTTCGGAGCCGTGGGGTTCGTCCTCCTCATCGCATGCGCAAACGTGGCCAACCTGATGCTCGCTCGCAGCCAGGGCAGAAGGAGTGAACTGGCAGTTCGGGCAGCGCTGGGAGCCGGACGCGGGCGCCTTGTGCGGCAGATGTTGACGGAAAGCCTCGTCCTTTCGGCGCTAGGAGGCGTACTCGGCATTGCTGTGGCCCTTGCCGGCATGCAAGCCTTCCAGGCGCTCGACCCGGGGAACCTGCCGAGAATCGGTGAGGTCTCGATCGACGGAACAGTTCTCCTGTTCTCGATCGCGATGACCGGTGTCACGGCACTCCTATTTGGAGCTCTTCCCGCAATAAAAATCGCGCGTGGCAACCTGAAGCCGAGCATGGCATCGCGGGGGTCGGCAGGTGGCGTCGCCCGTGAAGGCTGGCAGGGCACGCTCGTCGCTCTCGAGATGGCGCTGGCCGTGGTGCTCGTCATCGGAGCTGGGTTGATGGTGCAGACGTTCGCGAGCCTCGTCTCCATCGATCCCGGCTTTGACGGCGACAACGTCCTCACGATGGCCGTCAGCCTGCCGGCCGCATCCTACCCGACCTCGAGCGAGGTGAATGGGTTCTTTCGCGAAGCGACTCGCCGAATCGGAGAGATCCCAGGCGTTCAGATCGCTACCGCTACACGGATCATCCCTCTGGGTTCCCAGATCGGAGACTGGGGACTCGCAGTAGAGGGATACCAGCCCTCCGATGGAGAAAACGTCAACGGCGATTGGCAAATCGCTGCGCCCGGGTACTTCGAGGCAATGGACATCCCGGTGATACAGGGTCGCACCTTCAACCCGTCGGACGACGAAGAAGGTGCGCCAGTCGCAATCGTGAACGAGGCGCTGGTCCGAAAGTACTTCGGAGCGCAGGACCCAATCGGGAGGCACATCTTCATGGGGGGTGATCCGAATCGGGGGTTCACCGTGGTCGGCGTAGTGGGTGACGTGCGCCACAACGGTCTGACCGCAGACATCAAACGAAAATTCTACATCCCCCATGCACAGTGGGAGTACGGCACCGGCAGCCCCCGCCGCTCGATGTCATTCGTCGTCCGCGCTGCGGCTTCGCCGGAGCAACTCGCACAGCCGATTCGGAGTGTGATCCGTGAGATGGACCCGTCGTTGTCGATTGCCGACGTACGAACGGTGGAAGATGTCGTTTCGGCAGCGGTCGCCCAGCCGCGATTCACCGTGGTCCTCATGGGTGCCTTCAGCCTTGTAGCCGTCCTGCTCGCATTGGTCGGCATCTATGGCGTGATCTCGTACGGTGTGAGCCAACGTACGCGGGAGATCGGCCTGCGCATGGCACTCGGCGCTGAACAGGATTCGGTCGTGGCTCTGATGGTGAAGCGCGGCCTGGGGATGACGATGGTTGGTCTGGCCGTTGGGTTGGTCGCAGCCTATGGGCTAACACGGTTCCTGAGCTCACTCCTGTACGGGGTGAGCCCACAGGACCTCATGACCTTCGTGACAGTGGGGATCGGGTTTGCCTTCGTGGCGCTGGCCGCAACCTACATTCCGTCCCGCCGCGCCGCTCGGGTCGATCCGATGCGTGCCCTCAGCTCCGACTGAGGCGCGGGCTCCTTCCCTGAACCGTTACGCCATGCGGTTACCGGGACGGAAGCGTCACCCGCCCAAACGCGGTCGTCTCGAGTCGCCCGACCTGGAACTGCGTACTCCACGGCTCGAAGCCTCCGGCATCTGCCGGCAACGGTCGCACCTCAATCGTGTGCATCGTGCCGGCGGTGACCGGGTACCCGGCGAGGAGTGTACGCCCTATCTGCTGCCCGTCGATGAACACCATCCCAGGCCGGTCGGCGTCGATTGTGATCCACCCAAAGGCCTGGATCTCAGCGCTGAGGTTGATCACCTGACCGGGTGTGGGACGGAGCGTTCGGGAATACACTGAGATCTTGTGGGGTGACCGCCGATGCACACCGATCACCTCGATCGTGTGGTTCTGGTTTTGAGCGATCTCACGGCGGGCGATCGGGGGCGCGCCCAGCGTATCTCCATCGAGTACGACAACGACGTGTTCACGGGTCGTGGTGGGTGCGACGTCGATGCTCAGCCGGCCCGGGCCCGTCGGCCGCGGCGGTGGCACTGCGGCAACCCGGAAGATCAGGCTGTCGGGTAGCATGGCCACCCCGGCCAGGTCGACGACGGTGGAGTCAATCGTCACGGCATAGAGCGCGCGGGGCGTGAGGGTGGAGAGCGGCGTGATGACGGCCCGCCCCTCGGCGCAGCAAGTGACTTCAGTGGGGACCGGATTCCGCAGTTCATCGAAGAGGCGGATGCTCACAGAATTCACGCTCGAGGAGTCGACCGGATACGAGAACACGAGCGGGATGGCGTCCTGCGCTCGAACCCGCTCAGGATCAAATCCATCGACCTGCCGAACCAACTGCGGCCGAGGATAATTCGCCGGAACCGGCTGAGTGCGAAATGTGAAGCTCGCGCCCGGCAGCTCGTCCTGCACCACTCCCTCGCCATCGGCGCCCGCAACCTCTGGGGCGATCATGACGGTGTATTCGGTCGCATACCGGAGCGTGCCCGCAGGATCGATTTGGAGTGAGGTTCGCCTGGCATCGACACGCACCTGCGCGGGTACCGGCTCGGCGTTGCGGTCGAGGATCTGGACGGTGCTGCTCGTCGCCGTCATGGCGTCCAACGGTCCCTCGAACGGCACGGTAATCGACGCATCCACCGCCGCCCCACCCTCTACGACTGGGTAGCTCAACTCACCGACCTCGAGGCCCCGCGGCGGCAACCAGAATCGAGAGGACAACGGCGATGATGCCGATATGGGCAACGCCGGTTTTGGAGCCAGATGGCTGAGCGCTCAGAGATGTCATGGGGTCAATGCTCCGAAGAAGGTCATCATTTCGTCTGTGTAGAGTTCGAGTCCATAGAGGCCAAAGACCGCTTCCGAGTGGGTCTCGAGATCGAAGTCGGGATCGACCTCGAAGATCCGCCGAAACACCGTCTCGGCCTTCGCGCGATCGGCGAAGCTGAAGTAGGAGATCGCCACGAGCTCCATCGCGATGATCCGCTGGCCGTCGTCGAGATCCGCCGAGTCCAGGAGGGGCTCGAAGAAGTCGATCACGCCATCCATGTCGCGAGCCTCCCACGCCTGGAACCCGGGCGCCAGCTGGGCACGCGTCTCGTCACGGATGGCGTACACCGCGAGCGAGTCGGCAATAGCCGTGTTACCCGTCGAAACGCTGGGGGCTAACGCCTCCCCAACCTCCACCAGAAAGGCCCGACCCGCCTCCTCGCTAAGCACCGCCCGATAACTTCGGTAGATGTCGAAGGCGAAGTCGATGAATCCGCGATCGGCGGCGTACCGTGGCTCGAGCTGATTGATCAGGAGAAACGCCCCGCCCGCTGAAGTCGGATCCCCCACACCGACGTGGAACTCGGCCATCGTGCGGTGAAACTCCACCGGAAAGTACTCTGGGGTCACGGACGAGACCTGAACCCCC
>JAZDDA010000008.1:0-23113 GCA_036679625.1 Gemmatimonadota bacterium
CGACGCATACCTGGGGTGGTGGTCCAACGTGGTGAAGTGCGTTCAACGCGCCGGGGTAGGGGTGACCATGAGTATTGCCTGCTCCAGCTCGTCGTGGACGGGATTTATGTAGGTATTGATCTCAACGATCTGCTCGTGCTCTGGGATGTTGCGGCGATCGAGGTCTATAACGGGTGGAGCAACATTCCGGCCCGATGGCTGAATCTGGCCCGCAAGGGTTACTTAGAGCCTGTCACAGATAGGGTTCTAGAGACCTGTGGAATCGTCGCAGTCTGGACCAAGCACTGAGGCGTCGGCTGACACTCCGCACCGCCCTGCCCCGGCTAGCCGCACCTGTACCGATCGAGCACGGGCTAGCCTCCAGTACCGGGGGCCAGCAGAATATCGAACGGAGCAGAAACGCGTAGTTCCTTGGCAATCTCCCTGCCGGTGAGCGGCGCCTCCCCCAAGCTGTCCCACACGACGAACACTGCCCTGAATGTGCCTGGGATCTCACGCGCGAATTGCTCCGCGCTAGTTGGGCTACTACGACCGATTATCCACCGGAGCGTATCCGTCGTTACAGCACCCGGCGGGAGCGCCCTTTCACCTATGAACGCAATCGCGCACCCGGGGGCTATCTCCGACCGCGTGAAGACACCGTCACTGAGGTGCTCAAAATCGGGAAACGGGCCAGGCCCACATGAGAGAAAATGCAGCGTGTCTGGTAGAGGGTTCGTGAAATGGAGTACAAGATCGAAGAAGAAGATGTCCGGTATGTCAATCTCCTTCAGCGTGTAGCTCAGCGAGTCCGTCGTGATGAAGAACTCCGGTGGGTCTGGAGGTCCAGTTGAATCCCCGCACGCAAGCGTTGCGAGCGCGATCAGCAATCCCATCGTGCGGGTCATGGGCGTCTCCTCATCCCGAGTCGTTGTTCCAAAGGCAGGTCACTCGGACCAGCTACTCTTGGCTACGAATCCGTCAGGGGGGGATAACGGGCGCAGCCTAGAATCATGTGATCGCAACCTAGGCACACAGGGAGGGACACCGCAAGGAACTCGCGAGCAGGCCAGGGTGACGGGACTCAGTGGTCGTCACGGCATCGTAGAACGGAGGTCCACGACCGTGCTTCACCCCCCATGAACCTCAGGCGAGCTCTCAACCTGGAGGACCGAGAGCGTCGGTACATCCCACTCGTTCTTGGTCAGCACCAGGATCCGTCCCTCGAGCGCATCCAGAATTTTAGCGTCCACCGGTAGTTCGAGTGTCCCGAGTGCGTCCCCCGTTCGGCTAAGCACGAGCGTCCGTGTGAATGGCGAGTCCGGTATCGTAAAGAGTTCGATCCAGATCGTCCCGTCGCGACTCTGAAAGTAGTTCTGCCAGGCGGGAAAAGTCTCTCGTCCCGGGACGGCCGAAAGAGCCAGTAGCTCCCTCTTCTTGAAGTCGGACACGATCGCCGCCGGGACGGCGCCAACCGCTCGCTTGCCCTCGGCCCTCGTGATCTCGGCAGAGCGCACGGCCTCGAAGGTCCCCTCCGGCACATTAACTGGATCCCAGGGGTGCTCGATCGTGCGAACCGTATCACCGAGGTTGTTGATAACGTAGAACACCAAGGTCCCCGTATCCCCCACGAGCAGGTCCAGACGCCCCGTGAAGACAGAGCGTCGGCCGAAGATTACCGGAGTGGTGCCGCGGGTCGTCCCGTCGCTTTTTGTGAACATGTCCTTGTCCGGCATGACCGCGAGCACCCCTAGGTTTGCCCACGTGACCGGATCAAGTCGAATGATCGAGAATGGTCTCCGCGCCGCGCCGTCGGGTCGCTGCCCCGGAGTCCCTTGCTGTGTCCAAGCCGAGCCGTCAGTCAATCCAACGATAGGTATCCCCAACCCGAGGGTGCCGCGCCCAGCCACAACGCTGGACGACAGGAAAGTCCCGTCAGGCCTCAATTTTGAGAATCGTCGTAGCTGCGAATCCCAAACGTGAACATCACCCTCGCCGTCCAGGGAAACCGACCTGGGATTACGAAACTCGCCGGGGCCATCGCCCCTACCCGAGTTCATCCTGCGGAGTGACCCATCCGGAGAGTAGAACCCCACCCCACCATCTGAGGGGTCGAGGAGCACGACGCCCCCGTCATCAACGAAGCGAGCATCTCTGACCTGCGTCAGACGATACCCCGGCCGCTGATCGTCGCCGCCGATGGTGGCAATCGGCTCCGCGGAGAGGTGCCATTCGGGCACGCCCGCGAGGTTGGCCTGTGCGGGCTCAACCCCCGACGTCGTACAAGCGGCGAAGAACAGGATCATTAAGCAGGGTAGGCATTGGCTCACTCCCATGGGCTGCCCTCGATTCTTCCGCCCACGGTGCGTGGTAGACGGAGTAGCCCTAGGTCGGTGGCTCGTATCTCTTGCTGTCATCCTTCGACTCCGTCGATAAGCTGTCGTGCCGTGACACCTCCGCTCTGAAGCTCATCCCCAATGATGAAAGTAGGGGTGCCTCTCACTCCCAGCGCATTCCCAAGTTCACGATCACGCTCCAGACGCGCTTCCGTGCGCTCTGCGGTCGTGCACTCTTCGAACCACACGAGATCTCCCACTCCCGCCTCAGCGGCCAGTTCACCCCACTCAGTTTCATTAGAGAGTTCGGTTGTCATCAACAGATGATGCATGGCCGGGAAGTGTCCCGCTTCGTCCGCGCAGATAGCTGCAAGGGCGGCCCCACGGGCAAACGGATGAATCGCTTCGAGTGGAAAGTGCAGCACCAAAAGCCCCCTGTCTGGATTTTCTTCAATGAACCGCTGAATCTCCCCCTCAGAAGCTCTGCAGAATGGACACTGATAGTCAGTAAACACCACGGGTTGGTGCCCTGACTGGAGCTGCCCGAGCACAGCGCCCTGGCTTATTTCCGGCCTGTGAAGAGCAAGTATATTCAGGAATTCCTTCCTAGCACTACGCCGGGTACGCCAATCGGCGAACGGTCCCTGTGGTGACGCTAGGGTAAAGATCACTGCACCCAGGATCAGGAGATTAACGAGGGTATTGACAGCCTTCCCAAACATATCGACCGCGCCTTAGCATGGGGTAACGTTGGACGAGGGACTTGGGGGGCACAAGCGCCCCCCAAGAAGGCCATACCTAACACGTCGTCTCGACTTCGATCGTACCCCCATAGTCGCAAAAACTGGTCCAGCAGCTTCCTCCATCGACGGTACACTGCGACCCCGCGTTGGCTGGGTTGTTTTCCGCGTCCCTGCATTCCAAAGGCTCGCACCAAGCCTGTACGGCTGCAGAAGCGGTACCTGAATTCCATGCGAAAAGGAGCCCGACGACGAAAAGGGACTTCACCAATGTGACTAGGCTGTCTTTCATGCTTTCCCCCTAATGAGGTAGGTGAATGTGGTTATTTCCCCCGGGTGGTCAGATATCCTACCCGCAGTGTATTCGTCTGTCAAGTAGACTACTTTTCATACCTGGAGTCAATATCTCTGGAGGTCGCTGCTTGCTACCCTACCCCCAGCCCGCAGACCGCAGGCTTGCGGGGTTACCACGGACGCTACTGACCACAGTCGAAAGGGCTGTTAGGCTTCGTCAGAGGCGGGGGATCCCCACAGCGGAGGTGGTTGAGGGTTGGATTCCCCCCACCCGAGTAACAGGACGATTGTCATGGGTCGGAATCTAAGAAAGCGTTGTCACTGTGGTAGCGGCAGAAAGCAGAAGGACTGCTGTGGCTCGAAGCGATCCCGTTATCGAGAACTCCGCCTGCGTTTCAACCCGGATGCCATGCCTACGCACTTCACATTCGGCGGTGACGGCACCCTGACCTTTAAGACCGACGATGGAATAGTCACACCCATCTCAGCGGACTGGACGTTTGGGTTCGATCGGTCAACGAAGCGGAAGGTCCTCGGCCGCGTGCCCCTCATCCCCGGGAGCCTCAACTCCAACGACGGAATGGTCCTCAAACAGTTCGATCAGCTTCTAGCTGTGGATACGAACACGAGGACCATCCGAAGTGAGACCGTATCTGTCGGTTGTGTCGTGGAGGTGCGTGCAGACTATTCAGCGATCCCGGAAGTTCGATATAGCGTTTCGCCGGCGGCGTGCGTCGAGATTCGGAGTCCGAAGCATCCGCCTGAGCGGATTCTATGGGAATACGTGCTTCGCGGCGTCGAGATGAGCAACGATTACCCGTCCATCTCCAGCCTTGGGCTTCTTGTCGACTCGGAGTTGGACGCCCTGCCAGCACTCAACAAGCGAGAGGAAAGCATTCTCAGGGACTTTTTCGTGCCGTTGAAATGCAGCTTGCTCTACGCTTCGGCCGACAAGGGGACCGAGTGGCTCGGCTATCACCTCATTCGAACATGCGACCGCGTTGCCTCCGCAGCCCTTGATGCGATCGCGGCGGATCCAAGCCTAGATTCTGCATTGAAGATCGCTCGATGCCAACTCTTCGAGCGATACCGGAGTTGGGATATAGATACGTCCAAAGTCGGAAATACCGTGTCCGTCATCGTCAGTCCGCATCGGAATCGGTATCCCTCGTAGTCGTCCATGATAGTGCTGACCACGTGGTGAACGGCAATCACGGGGCACACCGGGAGGGACACCGCAAGGAACTCGCAGGAAGCGATCGACTTGCGCTTGACCTCAATAAAGAAAGGACGGCCACCCGCATGTGGGGTGACCGCGCCTTACTCCTAAGGGACGAAGATGACCTTGTCAGTCCTCGTCGCGCCGAACAACGCGCCAATGATCGCGCCGCCGGCAGCACCTATGAGGCCGTAGGCAAAGATGAATGTGCCAGTCCTGTTGTCACAATACATGGCGTCCCCGGCGCAGCGGATCCCGATCCGTAGCGCATTACCGACGACGCCCGCGATGGCGCCTTTCCAGGCGCCCTCTCCGGCGTGCTTCCCGGTGACAATCTCAATGCTCGCCACGTCAGCCAGCGGCATCCGTTGCGGGGCTCCATCGCGGGTTCGGGCCCACCCGACGGCATCCTCGGTGATCGAAACGTTTCTGCCCCCAAACCGTCCGCCGTCGAGAAGAGTAATGGTGGCCGTATGTTCTGCCGAAAGCTCCGAGACTCGGGTAGCGGCGCCGGTCATGTCCTCTCGCCAGTGAAGTGTTTGGGAGGAGGTCGCGCATCCCATGGCGAATACCAGCACGAGAAGCATCCCGCTCCTTAGATCATTCACCTTCCGCACATTCTCCTCCAATGCGTTAGACGCTCGGCCAGGCTATTCCCATTAGGTAGACGGTCCCTATTACACACGTCAGAACCCTTGGGCAGCGAGGGTAGTGGAATACCCTGTCTTGCCGTCAGTATCGTTGTACCAGCCCCTGAATTTGAACCCACTCCAAAGGCACTCAGTACCGGGATGGGCAACCACGTCAATTCGCCACGTCACGCACAGTACTTACCAAGTGCGGCACGGGCAAGGAGGCATGCGGATATGCACTTTTTCTTTCGGCAGGACCAGGAACCCGTCGAGAGGAGAGCGGTCACGCGCTACCGGTTTACTACAACTCCCTCTTAGAGGCGCTACTCGAGCCGGACTCAACTCCGCGCCGTACAACAACGCCATTCCGGGGCTTCAGTATAGATACCGTGTACATATCTCACCTTGGTGCTTATACTGGCCCAGCATATTCGCGGCCATGCATTTATCCTTGCCCGCTTACCCATCCGCCGGAGCTGACGCGCTTTGGGCCGAACAGACACTTGGGCAAAATCTGTCCCCTCCGGACATGGTCTTTCGGCGAGGCGTGGTGAGTGGTGGCCACAATACTCTGGAGAAAGAATATGACACCTCGACATAGCCGTGGCACACTTGAGTCAGTCCTCAGGGCCTTCCTACCGATGTCGGTGGTGGTGCTTCTCACCATGACAGGCTGTGATCCGTTCGGTGGAGCGGATGAGTTCCTCATTCAGGTCGACAGCATCACTGGCCCGGCCTCGGTCTCCAGCACTGAGACACTGACTGTACGCTTCTATGGATTCCTGGGACCCAGCGGATGTCACGTACTCGATCACGTTGACCGGAACCGTACTCCCGATGCCCTCGAACTCATATTCCATGGCGAAGACAGGGGTGGGACCTGCACTCAGGCGCTGGTCTTCCTGGATCATCAGGAGGAGATCGCTCCCCCATTCCAAGATCCCTTCATTATCCTCGTAAGGCAGCCCGATGGGTCAGTGCTTGAGAAGGTGGTGCGCGTTCGGTAGCGATGCCCCGTAGCTTTTCGGCTTGTCCGCCACGAGCTGACACGGCGCGCAAGCCTGGGTCTTCAGCGACTTGCAGGAGCTCAACCGAGAAGCCTCGTTCACCACCGGTCGACGCATGCTTGGCTTGCTCATAGCGCTGCCTTACCATGCCTCACTCCCGTCCCCGTTGATGCGTAGCGGCCCGCTACAGTGGAGAACCTGCATGAGCTTTGGACATTTCAGGCTTCAATGGCTGTCGCTCGCCTTGTTCACGGTCTTTGGGTGCGCGGATACCGCCGGGACTGGCCCCCCATTGACCGTTTTCAGCGACAGCGCCGGAATCCGGATCGCCGAGAACCAAGCTCTGCCGGAAACCCTGGTTTGGCGTGAGATGGACGAGTCCGGAGTCGTGACTCTGGCGGACACCGAGGATGGGACCCTTTTATGGAACGTGAGAGACGTCACTCGTCTCCAGAGCGGCCGAATCGCAGTCCTGAATGCGGGGAGCCACGAAGTCCTTGTGTTTGATTCAGTCGGACGCGTTGTCTCGCGGTTCGGGCGAGAAGGCGATGGTCCGGGTGAGTTTCGGCTCCCTTTCTCGATGCTGGGCCTCGCAGGAGATTCCATGGCCGTGGTGGATGCCAATGGGCGCCGGACTTTATTTGGGCCGGACGGTGAATACGTTAGCCAGGTCAACACCCGCCTCGCAGGATCCAATGCGTCGAGCTTCATCCCTGACACCCCGCTCCCTGATGGATCGGTTGTCGCCAGAACCGTGCTTCTGGCCGACGGCCCGCCCCCCTCTGGTCCCTTCCGCCAGAAAATTCCGTGGGAGGCGTCCAACTCACCCTTCTCACTCCATTCACGCCCTCTACCTTCTTCTCGGCGGGCGGATCCGATCCTCGGATCGTCGTTGGCGATTCCGACCGCCCAGAGCTTCGGGTGTTCGATGTGGATGGAACCCTACAGGTGCTGATCCGCCTTTCGGGCACTCGTGAGGCGGTAACCCAGAGCGATTTCGAATCCTGGAAGGAGACCAGACGGGCCGCCAGTGGGTTCGATGCTGATCGAGCGCGTCAAATGGAAGCCGCCTGGAGTGACCTGACCGTTCCCGATTTCAAACCCGCCTTCGGTATGCCACTCGGCGTCACGCCTGGGGGCTTCGTTTGGGTGGCCAGTTACGCGCTCTACCCAGCCACGTCGGCGTTTCTCTGGGTATTTGACCCAGAGGGAGGATACGCGGGTACTGTACGGTTGCCTGCCGGGACGGGTCCTTGGCCGCACCAGTTCGAGCTAGGAGAGGATTATCTGCTACTGGTGGTGTTTGATGACGCAGGAGTGGAAAGCGTGCGATACTACCCCCTACGAGATCCGAGCACACCTGGCGGCTGATCTCGCCTAAAGAGCGAACTCAACCGGGTCCGAGATCGGGCACGTGATGCACCTCAATCCGTTCGACGTCCAGCTGATCGACGACCGCGCCGATTATCGCACGGTCGGAGATCGCGAGGATCGTCAATCCCTCTGGCATTCTCACCCGTGCCAGCCAGCGACCCGACGCATCGAAGACCCACCAGTTGGGGGAGGATGTGGGTCCACCCAGCCGATACTGCTCGTACGCCTGGATCCAAATACGCCCTGCTCCGTCGACGATAATCCGCGTGTAGGCAGGTTTCTGGTCCACGCGCACATAGAGGTCCAGGTCCGGTAGATACGGCCGTTCCTCAGGGTACTTCCTTAACAACTCGGCCTGGGACTCCTCGAAGAACTCCCAATCCTCATCCGACAAAGGAGCAGGATCCCCTGCCCAGCGAATGATCGATTGAGTCACACCCTCGCGATCGACGCGCCGAACCTCTGGTGTGCGGGACGAGCCGAAAACCACGCTCTCACCGTCCGCGGCGAAGACGCCCCGTGCGCCATAGGGGACGTACAGCCACATCAGTCCACCACGGAAGTCGATCGCATTGGCCTCTGCGATGTTCACGATCACAACGGTATCCGATTGCCCTGTCTCAAACGAGGCCCAGTAGAGCGGCCCATAGAGTTCGAGTCCCTCATTTCTCGCAGCGGGGCGTGGCGGTGACGGAGAACTCATTAAGCCGCTTGTGCAATCGCTCGAAACACCCACAAGGGAGGCCCGAGACTCGGCCAGGTGACCCGAAATCCGGGTTGTGCTTCGGAAGGCGCCATCATCCGTGAAGAAGCTGATCCGGCGGACTTCCTCCACTGCCAGCAGCCCCCCGGCGCAGCGAGAGAGCCCGAAAATTACCCGCAGCTCGCCCGGCCCATCTCCTTGCCCGCCGACCGCACGCAAGAACTCGCCATCTTCGTCGAAGTAGAAGAGTTGTTGGCTCCCCGCGTTGCCGATGACGAACCCACCGCCCGGCAATGCCACTGCGGAGCGCGGAGCGAACAGATAGTGCTCGGGCTCCCCAAAGTCAGCGGGGACGACAACGAACGGGGGCCCCACCAGCTCGATCTGATCGGGAATCAGAGGCGTAGAGTTTTCGACTATCGTAATGCCGGCGCTATCCCGAACCGCGACGGTCTCCACAGGCGCCTCACGCGCCTCACACCCGAACAGGAACACCGCGCCAAGTAGAATTCCCGCCGAGGCCAGACTCGTCCTGTTCATACGCCGCCTCCATCGATCGAGTCTGCGTCTCCGTTGCGCGGTAGGGGTTAACCGCAATAACGCAACGCAAACCGAACCGGCGTCGTTCCCACACTTATCCGCCGGACTGATCACCCTCCATATCGGGCTGGCGAGGCTGGGAGAGCTCCAACCCGTCCGTTGGTCGATTCAACCAGTTGCGCACCGCAGACATGGGCACGGTGACGCGCCCGGGTGGATCCGGGTTCGGCGGCGGTCCGAAGGCGGCGTGTGCGACGGCCATTCCGATGACGGCCCCATAGAGGACCGTCATCGCGGTACTCGCCTCGTCTGAGATAAACCAACAGTTGTCGCCGCACTTCGGCTGTTTGCTTGCGTAGACTGCCCCAAGGGTGCCGCCGATCATCACACCCACGAACTTGGCTCCCCCACCGCTCCGATCGCCGGACGTGCCCCAGATCTGTTCGACCCCGTTCACCCAGTACATCGGAATACCGACGGTGTCGGCCGTGACCCCTTTCAGCATCAGCACAGAGTCCTGGGACATACCCAGGAAGTGGCCCTCGGAGAACTCCTCTAGCAGGCGGCGGTCCCTGATCACAGAGTAGGTGACGCGGAGCCGGGTCCCCAGCGGAAGTAGTTCCTGAGCCTTCAATCCAGACGGCATCAGGCCCGAGACAAGTACAGTCCCAGCCAACCAAAGTACGCGCGTCATGCTCTCCTCCAGGGCAGCAGTGATAACTGCCCCAATTCTAATCGCGGCCGGGGATGGGCTCCCTACGCCAGATGACGTAGATGGGGTGTGCGGGCTACGTACTACAGATCCGGTCTGGACGTTCGTCCCGCCCGCTGACACCGTGAAGTTTCCGTCGTGCCTCGTCGTACCGGCTGAAGCAGACACCTCTCGGCTCAACCATCTGGAGCATGCAATGAACCTCCGACCGATGCGCGTGGGCGCAGTTCGGCTCATCACAGTCGTAGCCACAATACCGGCTTTCCTGGCCTGCGCCGGTAGCTCCGACTCGACGGATGATGCACCCGCCCTGGCACAGCCGGCTCAGCCGCCTGCCGAGTGCGTCGCGCTATGGGAGGCCGAGCCCGCTACAGCCTTCGTCGACTTACTCGTGCAGGCGACGGCACCCACCACACCGGTCTGGGTCGACTACGAGGCCGCACACACCACGTTTGTTCTTCATGCCGGGAGCTCCGAGCTGGGCGGGGCCTGCCTCGGAATGTGGCGTGGCGGAGGTGCCGTGGCGTTTGGGGCCTTCGCTGATGCCCCAAAGCTTCTCACAATCATGTATGGGTATTACCTCACACACCCAAGCACCGGCCGCGCCATGGACGGGCTTCTCGATGCTTCCGCCCAACCGGAGCCCATTCGGGCTTGGTTGGAGGATCAGGGGGCGACCTCCGCAGTCCTGCTCCCGGTAGACATCCAGGGACTTCCCTTCGAAATCTCTGCGCTCCAGAAGGTCCAGTTGTCGCTGCACGAGGCCTTCCATGTCGACGTGCAGTCGAGGCGGTGGTTCGCCTCCGAAGGCGATTGGCCGGTTTGGGACCTCCAACCGGATCGGCCCGCAGTGCAACAGTGCTACACGCACTCTGAAGAGGTCGCGGCCACCCTCGTAGCGGAACGCACGGCGTTGGGCGGCCTTATCACTGCACTTCTCGACGGCGATTCCGCGGCAGCCTGCCAGGCCGGAGCGAGCTTCCTGGAGCAACGATCCACCCGCTACCGCGCGTTATCGGGCCTTGAGGTGCTCAGGCAAGATGAAACCCCCGGTACCTGCAGTGAGGCCGAAGCGATCATGGAGATCGAAGAGGGAATCGCCGACTACGTGAGTTGGGCCAGACTGTACGACCTGGGGCTCTCTACGCGTGCTCGGCTCGAGGGCCGGTACCGCGCCCAGCAGGCCGACGTCTACTACCTGACAGGTGCCATGCAGCTGCATGCCGTCGCTCTCATGCAGGCCGGCGACATGGCGCAGACGACCCGAGGAATCGCCAATTCGACATCCGCAGCAACGGGCTCGTTGACGAATGTGTTTACTCGGGCCCTGGCGGGCTTCTGCGAGGGCCCGAACCGGGAGTAGAGCGGACGCCGTCGCTGGTTCGAGTCCTGCCGCGGGAGCTCACCCGAGAAGTCTCGTCCCACGGGACTAGGCTTCTTGCGTTTATATATCGGCGCTAGGAGCCATGACCCGAACCGGCCTAACGCCTGGAGATGCCTAACCCACCCACCGGCCCAATTCGCTCAACAACCGCAGATGGATTCTGGTCGATACCTCCGATGGCATAGACAGCCCCATCGAGGGTCGTTGCTCCCAGCTGGGTCCGTGGAACTGATAGAGAGGGCATTCCCACCCACGAGCCAGAGGGCTCGTCCCAACAGACCGCAGCATTCGGAAGTCCCCCAAAAACACAGGGACGCCCATCGAACACTCCTCCTCCATGCGCCGTCCGTGCGGAGGGCATTGGAAGCGACGTGCGCCATGAATTCGCGGTCGGATCATAGACTTCAACTAGATCAGAGGCCGGGATCCCAGTTTGCCCACCAGAGACCCAGATTTCTCCCCCAAAGACCGCCGTTCCCGCTGAAAACCGAGCCGTGAGCATGGGCGTTCCGCTCGTCCACTCTCCGGTGCTTGAATCGAAGATCCATACGCCCCCAACTGCACCCCCCTGCACTCCGCGATTGCCCCCGAGGATATAGAGGCGGTCACCAAATACAGCGAACGCCGCCGCGTCGACTATCTCAGGAATAGGGGGAGCCTCTGTCCATATGTCGGAATTCCGGTCGTATACGAGATGGCGGTCGATCTCCCCAAAAAACCGCGTTGATCCGCCGACCAGGTGGATACCGTCGCTGAGCGCGCCGGCCATGGCGAAGTCGATCTCAAATCCAGGATCAACCGGAACATCCGCGCCCATAGTCCACGTATTCGTCGAAGGGTCGAAGATCTGCAAGAGTTGTGAGCCGACCCCTTCGGTTGTGGTCCCCCCAATCACGTATACGAAGGCTCCATCGTTGGTCACAGCCGGAGCGCGGACCGCCTGAGGCAGGTCGGGCAGACGCTCCCACTGAGTACCTGGCTCGGCCACGGTCGCGTTGAAAACGCCCTCGCCAAGCTGCAGTGCAGAGGCAGTCAACGTCTGAAGCGTTACCCCGGCTGGCCCGACGGTCCATTCGGTAGATGCAAGCCCCTGGCTGTCGGTCAACGACGAGGCCGGGCTCGCGGTGCCACCTCCCACTCCTGGCGTCCAATTCACGGTGACACCTGCTACCGGATTCTGAGACTCGTCCAAGACTCTAACTGTCAGCGAATCGGGGAGAATCGTACTCGGTGTCACTGACTGGTTGTCGCCCTGAATCTTCTCGAGAACTGCCGGGGCACCAGGGACCAGCGTCGCCACGAATACGAGGGCAAAGCTGGACGACCCGTTCGGCGTGAGCGCCAACAGGTTTTGAGCTTCGTCGACGGAAGGGCCCAGTATCCATCGAGTGCTGGCACGGCCAGAACCGTCGGTGGTGGCTTGCTCAGTGACGACACTACCTCCACCGAGACGGACATCGAAGGTGACCGTGGCACCAGCCACGGCCCGGTCCCGATCGTCAAAAACGACGACGACGATTTGCTCGGGGAGCTCCTGTCCGACGCGACCTTCCTGAAGGTTCCCCGACACAATCGCGATCCCGGCAACCGTTGGCGGCGGCACAAATGTCGATGGTCCCTGGGAGTCACCTGAGCAGGCGAGTAGGGAAAGGCATGCTAAGAACGGCGGGATTGGCCTCATTGTGCTCTGTGGGCTGGTGGTGGTTCGAGCGTGCTCTGCGCCAGGCGAGCCCAGGGCGAGAGGGAGGGCAACTAAGGTGCGCCATTGCGGCGAGCCGTGCAACGGTCGGCTCACCTTGACGGCACCCGGCTCACCGGGCAGTCTCTGCCATATCAACCGCATTCGCGGTTCAGGAGAACAACGTGCGCCTTAACCGCCTCCCCCTGATGACCGCCTGTCTGTGCCCCACTGCCCTCGCGATGTCATGCGGTGGCACGCCCGGGCCCTCATTCGACGACCCGATCGATGCAGCATGCGTGCTGCCCAGCGAGCCCACGGTTCTCCATCAGGACGGCGCGGCGGTGTTTCTCACCTGGGAGTTCGCGGTAGCGCACGTGTACTCCCAGCACGTCGTACCGGAGGACAGTGCGTTCCTCTCGTACCGGGCAGCGATCCGAGCCGATGGTGGCGCCCTCCGGAACCCGATCGCCGATCCGCCGGACCCTCAAACGGATGCTGAGGTCGAGATGTGGCGCGACGAAGACTTCAACCACGACCTTGCTCAGGCGGGTGAGGTAGGCGTCCTCGAACCGATCCGGTGCCTGGACGCGCTCCTCTTCGCCTACCAGAACTCCCGCGTCTCCCAGCTCGAGCAGCCGACCGAGTTCGTGGCCTCTGTCCTGTGGAAGGAAGTCGCCGGCGAGCCACGACTCCTCATCGTGTTCGGCGCCAGCGACGTGCTGTTCCCACCCAAGTCCGTGTACGGGTTCGACGTGGTAGAGGAATACATGGCCGAGGGTTGGTTCTACGTGTATGCGCTGCACAATCACACCATCCAACAGAACGGCGACCTTATCGCACTCGGCAATCCCACCCTCAGCACCTCCGATGTCCAGGTCACCCGTAACCTGGTGGAGGGTATGGGGCTGGAGAGTGCTCGCGTGACGAACGGCTTCTACACCTTCAGCCTGATGGCCGAGGAGCTGGTGCACCTTCGGTCCCGCTAGAATCGCTGCCCCCCCTCCGACTGTGAAACCCGCACGACCCGATCCGCGTACTCGTTGACATAGCATCCGAGATTATCGACTTTGGATATATCCAAGTTGGATACACTGAGCCAGTGCGAGATGGAGATAGTGCGGTGACTACTAAGTCAGACACCTTCAGTCCGATGAAGTCGGCAGAGTTTCACATCCTGCTCGTGCTCGCGGGGGAACCCCTCCACGGTCTCGGAATCGCCAAGGCGATCGACGAGACCACGGACGGCGCCGTCCGGCTGGGGCCGGGCACCCTGTATCGCGCGCTCAAGGAGATGCAGGGCGGGCGCCTGATCGAAGAGATCGACGCGCCTCAGGGTGAGGCCGATCCGCGCAGGCGCTTCTACGAGGTCACTGCGAAGGGCATGGAGCGGGCGAGGGCCGAGGCGGCAAGGCTCGCCAACCTCGTGAAGGTCGCGCAGCAGAACGCTGTGCTGCCCGGGGCGTCCTGATGGACGAGCGGGTCTATTCGCTGCTGCTTCGGTTCTACCCGCAGGAGTTCAGGCACGCCTTTGCGGAGCGCCTGACCGAGCTGTTCCGCTACCGCCGCGACCAGGCTCGCTTCCGCGGCGGATTCTTGTGGCGCACGCGGTTCTGGTGGTTCATCACCTGGGATTTACTCAGCTCTGCGATGAGTGAGCGACTCGGAATGGGGTCGCATTCGCCCGCAGTTCAGAGGGTTCGCGATAAATGGGGAGGTAATGGGATGGACGGATGGGTGCGGGACCTCGGATACTCAGTACGCAGGTTGACCCGGAGCCCCGGGTTCACACTCGCGGCACTTACGATCCTGGCGTTGGCGATCGGATTCAACACGGCAGCCTTCAGCCTCGTGAACGCGGTGCTCTTGCAGCCACCACCCTTCGAAGAGCCCGATCGGCTCGTCGAGATACTTCAGGACAGCGACGGGGGTGGGCCTTCGTCCACATCCTACCCCGCCTTCCTGGATATCGCGGAGCACACCGAGCTCTTCACGGATGTCGCGGCCCGTTCGTTCTACGGTGCCGGACTGGGAGTCGGTGACGATGTCGTCCCGGTTTCGGTGGAGCACGCTACCTCGGGCTACTTCCCGGTGCTCGGGCTACGTACGATGCGTGGCCGCTGGTTCGAAGAGGCAGAGGACCACATCGGCGGCCCACCGGTCGCAGTGATCACCCACCGCTACTGGACCAATCACTTCGACAGTGATCCCTCGGTGCTCGGACGGACCCTGCAGCTCGACGGCAACCCGGTCACGGTCGTCGGAATCGGCCCGGAGTCCTTCAACGGAGGGCGTGGGATAACAACGGGCGACTTCTGGCTCTCCATCTCGGCGGCGACCCCGACGGGCCGCGCATTCGGCTCACTCACACGGCGCCAGGACCACCCCTACCGAGTGGTCGCACGGTTGGCGAGCGGCGTGAGCCCCGACGAGGCTCAGGCTGGAATGGATCAGCTGGCGAGCAGCCTGGCTCGGGACTTCCCGGATCTGAACCGCGGGCGAAATATCCACGTGCTGCCGATGACCCTTATCGGCGCTGAAAATCGAGGCGACTACCTGCCTGCCGCATTCCTGATCATGGGAATCGTGGGCATGGTACTCCTCGTCGCCTCCATCAACCTTGCGAACCTGCTGTTGGTGCGCGGCATGAGCCGTGAGCGTGAGATTGGCATTCGGCTGGCGATGGGAGGGAGCCGCCTCCGGCTCATCCGGGTCGTGTTTGGAGAGACGGTCGTGCTCGCCACGATGGGTGCGGCGCTGGGACTGGGCCTCACGTACTGGCTGATGACCTTGCTGGGCCGAATGGAGCTGTCGCTCGGCGGTCCGGTGAACCTCGACATCAGGCTCGACGCCCAGGTCCTCTTGTTCACGCTCGTGGTGGCCGGCGGAGCCAGCATTCTCGCCGGCCTACTACCTGCGCTGAGGATCACCTCACCGGGTGCCACCTCGATGCTGCGCGGCGACCGCCCCAACCGGCGGCCTGGAAGGCGCCTCAGCCTGATCGGCGCGCTCGTATCTGCGCAGCTTGCGGTGTCGCTGATACTTCTGGTGGCCGCAGGGCTCTTCGTCGATGCAACGCTGAATGCGAGTAATGCGGATCCCGGATTCGACCCAGAAAACCTGACCATCGTGAGCATGGACCTGCGCTCGCTCTCGCTCGCACCCGAAGAGGTGAATGCCACCTATGCACGCCTGGAGGAGCGCATCGAAGCGCTACCTCAGGTCGCCTCGGTGACACGCGCGTACTCGGTTCCCGTCGGACAGCGGGGGACGACCACTCTGCTGGTCGGCGACCTCGTGGACGGCCGTAGACGCCCCGTCGAGGTACCCTGGAACTACGTGAGTGCCGACTACTTTCAGCTCCTCGAGATCGCCGTGCTACACGGGCGCCTCTTCGAGGACCAGGACCGCAGAGACGCGCCGCCGCGCGCCGTGGTCAGCAGGGCGATGGCGCAGTCGTTCTGGGGTCGCACGGATATCATCGGCGAGACGTACGTCTCAGAGGGTGCGCCAGACGAGCCCGTCGAGATCATCGGAGTGGTGGAGGACGTCAAGGTAGGCTCCCTCACCGAAAGTCCGCGCCCTTCGGTCTATTTCAACGCGCAGCGGGGTGCCATCCCCACAGCGAACTTTCTGATACGTACCGCAGGTGATGGGTCGGAGCTCAGCGTGATTGCCCCCGTTCGCCAGATCGTGCGCGACGTCAGTGGTGAGATTCGCATTCCCCGCGTGATCACCATGGAGGCGTTCCTGGCGAACACACTGGGGCAACAACGCCTCGTGAGCCGGGTGCTGATCTCGATTGGGCTGCTCGCCCTGGCGTTGGCCGGGCTGGGGGTCTACTCGGTGGTGTCGTTCCGCGTATCTCGGAGGGTGAGCGAGGTGGGCATCCGCATGGCGCTCGGTGCAGAGCGGGGATCCGTACTAGGACTCTTCATACGTGAGATGATGGTGTTGGCGGGAATCGGAGTGGTGTTGGGCACCGCCGCGGCGTTCCCCGTCGCGCGCGTGATCGGGTTGGTGTTCACCGGGTCGCAGGGCATTCCGGCTCCCGTGCTGCTGACCGGCATCGGCACCCTCGGGGCGATAGCGTTACTCGCCACAGCGATCCCGGCACGCCGGGCATCGCTCCTGGATCCGGCCAAGACTCTGCGACAGGAGTAGGGGCAATCGGCTAGGACCCTACGCCCCCGACACTTTTCTTGGCCGACCCGTCCCCAGCCTGGGGGTATTGATCCCACGGGCCCCCACAACTGAAGCCACACGGCCTACTGTTTCATGGACGGAGTACGCTGATTCTGCCCGCCAGACAGGGAAAGACGACGATGAAGACAATGGGGATGATGATTCTGGTGTCACTGACATGGGCCACGACCACCGCGGCGCAGCAGAGGCCGGAATTGCCCGAGAATGTGAAGACCTGGATGGCCCGCGATCAGGCACAGCGATGGGCACAGATGATCCAGCTGGGGGACAGCCTCTTCAACAAGCGCACCTGCATGCGCTGCCACGGGGATGGCGGCACCAACGGGCGGTTTGCACCGGACCTGACCGACTCGGAGTGGGTGCAGAATGATGGCTCCCTGGCCGGAATCCGCCGCACGATTTTCTGGGGTGTGGAGCGGGATGACTTCGCCGACCCGACGCGGCGCTTCGAGATGAATCCGGGCGGCGGTCAGGATCTGGAGTGGGACGAATACTCGGCCTTGGCCGCGTACGTCTGGAGCCTGAGCAACGGGACGTTTCTGCCGGGCGGGTAATCTGTCCGGCCGCCCAGATTCTCTTCGGCTTGCGGCGTGACACGATAGGTCGTATGGTGACCTATCGTGCTACGACCCTAAAGCCCGAGCGAGGCGAGAATGTCCAATTCTCCGGCGGTGAGCGATCCCGTACTCCACATTCTGCTCGCCCTCTCCGACCACCCCCGCCACGGCTACGCCATTGTCCAGGAGATCGAGGCGCGAACCGACAATGCAGTGCGCCTGGGCACCGGCACGCTCTATACCGCACTCAAGCGGCTGCGGAAGGATGGGCTGATCAAGGAGGTAGGAGCTGAGGCAACCTCCGAATCGGGCCGCAAGCGTCGCACCTACGGCCTGACGGCGCTCGGTCGAACCACCCTGGCTCGCCAGACGACCCGTCTGAAGGTCCTCTTCGACCATGCCCAGCAGAAGAGCGCCTTCGTTGATCCGCTGGGGGCATGATGTTGGACCGCCTGTACCGCATTCTGCTCCGGCTGCTCCCACGACACTACGACGCTGCTGACCGGCAGGAGATCTGGGACACCTATCAGCGACGCATAGCAGAAGCGCAGCAGTCCGGCGACGCGTGGGGAGCCACCCGCGAACGGGGGCGGGAAGTTTTCGATCTGTTTGGCTCAGCCGTGAAGGTCCTGGGCCCCGCGCACCTCTTCGATGCGCTCCGCTACGACCTGCGTCTCGGCGCCCGTTCGCTTGTCCGTTCGCCCCTTACCACCATCCTCGCGACTGCCTCCCTCGCTCTTGGGATCGGCGCGACGACGACCATTTTTACGGCACTGGACGTTTGGCTCATCAGACCCCTTCAGGTGTCGAACGCCGACCGCCTCGTAAGCGTCCGCATGGCCAACCGCGAGAAGGGATGGGGGTTCAATCCCTTCTCCACTCCCGACTTCGCGGATTGGAGGAGGGCGAGCGAAACCGTCGACCTCGCCGCCTATCGCTTCTCGAGCTTCAACCTGGGCGCGGGAGACCGTGTCGAGCGAGCTGAAGCCATCGAGGTGAGCGTGAATCTGCTGGACGTGCTCGGTATCGAGCCGGCTCTGGGACGCGACTTCAGTGAGGATGAGGGCACGAGTGCGGGTCCGCGCGTCGTGATGCTCTCCCATGGCCTCTGGGAGTCCGCATTCGGGGCGGACCGGGCCCTCATCGGGCAGACGGCCCTCCTCGATGGTGTGCCGCACACGATCGTCGGTGTCCTGCCTGCAGATCGGGGCATTCCCGGCATCGAGGGCGACGTCTGGGTACCTCTCCGCATTTCGGGTACCGAGCGCCGCGCCGATCACGTTCTTCGGGGCGTGGGGCTTCTGCGAGCCGACGCCTCACTCGCGCTCGCCAGAGAGGAACTCGGAGCGGTGGCTGCCCGGGTGGCGCTTCAAGACCCCGAGCGGACCTTCCCCGACGCGACCGTGATTCCGCTGCGCGCGTTGGTGTACGGACCTCAGTATGAGCAGGGAGGCATCCTTCTCGGAGGCGCGGTGCTCTTCGTGCTTCTCATCGCCTGCGCAAACATCGCCAACCTCCTTCTGGCACGCGGGGTTTCCCGCACTCAGGAGATTGCGGTGAGGGGCGCCCTGGGCGCCGGGCGAGGCCGCATCGTGCGACAGCTGCTCACCGAGAGCGTACTGCTCGCCGTAGTCGGTGGGGCGTTGGGCGTCGTAGTTGCCTACGTTGGGATCGACCTCTTCGTGAACTACGTGCTCCCCGGCGAGGCGATGCCCGGTGGGGGCCAGATCGCGCTCGACGGGCGCAGCCTCACCTTCACGGCGATGCTCACGCTGATCTCAGCCCTCGTCTTCGGATTGCTCCCCGCGCTCCGCAGCTCACGGGTCGATTTTCGCGCGCGCCTGAGCGACGGTGGCGGTGCAGGGGTCAGCGCGGCGCGTTCGAAGCTGGGATCAGCGCTCGTCATCGGTGAGATCTCGGCGTCGCTGGTCCTGCTCATCCTCACCGGCCTGATGATCCGGCAACTCACCGTCCTCTACCAGCTCGACATGGGGATGCGGACCGACGATGCGGTGGTCTTCCGGCTCTCCGTCGCTCCGGAGTCCCGCCCCACCCTGGACGACGTCCGCGTCTTCTACGACCAGGTTATCGAACGTCTCGAGGCCGTGCCGGGCGTCACCTCCGTGGCGACTTCCACTGGGCATCCGCTTCGGGCGTGGTCGACCATGCTATACTCAGTTCCAGAGGTGGATGGCCCAGACGAGCACGGGCGCAATTCGGCGGAGTCTAGGCGTGTATCCCCGAATTACACCGAGGTTATGGGGTTGGGCCTTGTAGCCGGACGTTGGTTCGATCCCTCGACCGACGGGGTTGGGGCACCGCCCGTGGCTGTGGTGAGCCGAGCACTCGCGGATCTCAGGTGGGAGAACCCTGCAGAGGCTTTGGGGAAGACTGTCCTCTTCAACGACATCCGTCGCGAGATCGTCGGCGTGGTTGCCGGCGGGCTTCTTCGTGGTCCGTTGAGCCCGCCGCCCTCAATCGTCTTCGAGCCCTTCGCCCAGCGGCCCGAGAGGTATGCCTTCGTCGTTGTTGGCCACACGGTGGGGCATCAGCAGGTCGTGGCTCAGATTCGCACCATCGTACGGGATATGGATCCGAACCTCGCGGTTTTCGGCGTCCAAACGCTCGAGGATGCCTTGGATGAGTCACTCAGTGGACACCGCGCCGCACTTCGAATTCTGTCCGTTCTCGGTGCCGTCGCCCTCCTCCTCACGGTAGTCGGGGTCTACGGAGTGATGGCCCACACGGTGAATCGCCAGAAGAGTGAGTTGGGGCTCCGCATGGCCCTCGGCGCGACTGCCGGCGCGCTCATCCGATTCGTGCTCAAGAGGAGCGGCCAGGTGGCGGCCATCGGCCTGGGGCTGGGTATCGTGTTGAGCCTGATCGCGGGCAAGGCGCTCAGCTTCCTGCTGGTCGGCGTTAGCCCGCGCGATCCGCTTGTGCTCGTCGCGGTTAGCACGCTCCTCTTTACTGCGGTCCTCATCGCCTCCTACGTACCGGCTCGCCGGGCCGCGCACGCTGATCCCGTGAGCACGCTACGCGGGGACTGAATCGGCAGGGCAGCGGGCCGTAGCCCACCGCCCTTCCCCTAGTCCGCCTTCAGCACCTTGATCGGGTCGACCCTGGTCGCACGGATGGCCGGGATCAGGCTCGCCAGCACCGCTGCGACCGCCATGACGACAGACACGATCCCGAAGGTGGCGACGTCGGTGGCACCGACGCCGAAGAGCAGACCCTCCATAAGGCGGGTCAGCCCAGCCGCGCCCAGGCCCCCGAGCACGATTCCGGCCACAGCAAGCGAGAGCGACCAGCGCAGGACGAGGGCACGAATGCCTCCACTCGGGGCACCGAGTGCGATGCGCACCCCCATCTCGCGCATGCGCGTGCTGACGCTGTAGGAGACCACGCCGTAGAGGCCGACCACAGCCAGAATCAGCGCGACGACCGCGAATCCACCGAGCAGCGAGGTGACGAATCGATCGGACCCCAGAGACGAAGACACGAGATCTTCCATGGGCCGGATCGAGGCCACGGCCACGCCCGGATCCAACTCGGTGACCACTCCGCGGATCGCGCTCGTAAGTGATTCCGGAGCGACAGAGGCGCGAATCGCTGTGAACATGAAGGTGGTGGGCGCCTGTGTGTAGGGCAGGTACATCGCGTTCCGGCTCTCGGAGCGAATGCCGAAGTTCTTGATGTCCTGCACCACTCCCACGACCTCACGCCACACCGGCTCATCCGGACTGTTGACGTTCAGCCGCTTGCCCACGGCCTGCCCGTCGAAGTAGTCCCGCTCGAGCGTCTCGTTCACGATGATCACCCGTGTGGCCTCGGCGTCGTCGCCCAGGGTGAATCCGCGCCCCGTAACGAGCCTCAGACCCAGTGCATCGAAGTACCCGGGCGTGATCCTTCTCAGCCACACGGACGGCTCCAGTCCGTCTCGTGGAGGCGTGGCGCCCTCGACCCAGAAGTTGTTGTCTGCGTCAAAGCCCGCCATCGGCAGGTTGGTGATCGATCCCACCGCCTCGACGCCCGGGATCGCCGCGAGTCGCTCCTCGAGAGGCCCAAAGAACGCTACGCGGGCCACGGCGTCCTGATAGCGCACCGGCGGAATCTGGATCTGCATCGACAGCACGCCCTCGGGATCAAAGCCGAGGTCCACCCTCTGCAGGTTCTGGAAGCTGCGGATGAGTAGGCCGGCACCAACCAGCAGCATCAGGGCGAGCCCAACCTGGCCCACGACGAGCGCGTTGCGCAGCCGCGTGGAGCTGCCGCCCATCCCTGAACGCCCGCCCTCTCGGAGTGCAGCGGCGGGCTGAGTCCGGGCCGCGCGCAGTGCAGGGAGGATGCCAAATAGCACACCTGCAAACATCGTGATCACCGCTGCGAAGCCAAGGATGCGACCGTCCACGGCGACCTGATCGAGCAGGGGAGTCCCGGCGGGGGCCAGCTGCACGATCATGGCCGTGCCCACGAAGGCGAGCCCAACCCCCAGCACCCCTCCGATGGCCGCGAGCATCAGGCTTTCGGTCATGAGCTGCGTGAGGATGCTCTTACGGCCTGCGCCCAGGGCGACCCGCACGGCCAGCTCGGAGTGCCGTGTGGCGCCCCTTGCGAGCAGCAGGTTCGCCACATTCACGCAGGCGATCAGAAGCACAAAGCCCACCGCACCCAGCAGAACCCACAGCGTGGTGCTGGCGTGCCGTACCATGTCGAACTGAAGCGGATACACGTTGAACCCGGTATCGATATTGGCCTCAGGGTACTCCTGCTCCAGGCGCACACCCAGCTGCGTCGCCTGGCTTCGTGCGAGCTCCAGCGAAGCTCCGTCCGCCAGGCGACCGATCGCCCGCAGGTACGCTCCGCCGCGCCCCTCGTCGGTCAGATCCCTCTGCATGGTGGACCAGGCGTCGCTCCCCAGGAATGCGGGGGGCCGGAAGGTCGGCGGCATCACGCCGATCACCACGTACGGAACGTCGCTCAGGCGGATCGTCTGCTCGAGGATGCCGGGGTCGGCCCCGAAGGCCCGTCGCCAGAAGCCGTCGCTCAGGATCACGGTGGCGGTAGCCTCGGGCGCGTCGTCTTCGGGAGCAAAGCCGCGTCCCATCGCGGGCTCGACCGCCAGCACCTGGCTGAACATGCCATAGCTGAAGGTGCCGCCGGCAATCTGCTCGGCGTCTCCTGATCCGGTGAGCGTGGGGCCCCATCGGCTGAACGCCGAAACGGCCTCGACGGCGGCGACCTCGGCGCGGAAATCAGAAAAATTCGCGCCCGAGAGGTGCTCCCTGCGCCTGTCGGGGAGGACGACCTCACGGCGCGTGTAGTCTGCCCACACCATGACGAGCTCGTCGGACTCCTCGAAGGGAAGCGCGCGAAGCATGACGCCGTCGACCACGCTGAAGATCGATGTGGTAGCACCGATCGCGAGCATGATCGTGAGTACCGCGATGCTGCTGAAGCCCGGGCTCCTGCGAATTTGACGGCCTGCATATATGAGCGCGCGCCGAACCTCGTCTAGCATGTCTGATTGCTGCATGACCCGCTTCCTCCTCTTCATCATCCCCTCCACGTCCCTGCGAATCCGTTCTACATCTCCAAACCGCCGCTCCGCCGCGGCCCACGCCTCGTCGGGAGACATCCCCGATCTCTCGTACTTGGCCGCGCGTTCCTCCAGGTGGAAGCGCAGCTCCTCGTCGACCTCTTCTCGCAGGCCCCCACGGCGGAAGGGGAGGCGGAATGCCCTGCGACGTCG
>JAZDDA010000079.1:0-16073 GCA_036679625.1 Gemmatimonadota bacterium
GCGAGGAGCGCGGTGGGCGTCTTGAATGACATAGTCTTCATGGTCTCTTCCGACTGAGGTCTGAAGGTTTCACAAAATGGCTCGAAGGCGTACGCCAACTTACGCTCCCCGTTGACCGATGAATACACAAAAAATCATCGTTTGATACCTTTTCTTCCATCCACGAGGCGACCACATTGTCAGCCGTCGCAAGAACGATTCCTCTCCTTGCCCCAGAAGGGTGACACCCACGTGAACCGGATCGCCACATTCCTCATCGGTGCACTCGCTGCCACCTCGGTGCTCTCCGTAGCGTGCACGGGGACGACCGCACAACAGGCTCCCGCGCCCACCTCCGTAATCGTCTTCATCGCCGACGGCGCCGGCGTCGCCCACTGGACGCTCGCCTCCCTCGCGAACCCCGACCTCTCGATACGCCGAATGCCTGTGGCCGGGTTGGTCAGAACCTCCGGACCCGGGCATGAGGTGACGGGAAGCGCCCCCGCAGCAACTGCGCTCGCGACGGGTGTACGCACATTCATGGGAGCCGTAGGGGTGGGGCCCGACAGCCTCCCCCGAGAGACCGCGCTCGAGGTAGCACACGCTCTAGGCTGGGCCACCGGGTTGGTAACCACGACCTGGCTGATGGACGCCACCCCCGCCTCGTTCGGCGCTCATTCGGCGAGTCGCGCCGAGTTCATCGACATCTTCCAACAGTTCATCGACCGGCCCGTGGAGGTCCTCCTCGGCGGGGGCGCCCGTATCTTCGCGATCGCCCTCGAGCGGGAGTCACTGGACTTCCGCCCCATGGTGTCCGAGCGATACACCGAGGTCACGACCGCCGAAGCACTGGAGGCCGCGAGCAGCGACGCCGCCACGACCATGATCCTGGGCCTGTTCGCGGATGGGGACCTCCCCCTCGCGCCCGAGCGGTCACCCAACCTCTCGGCGATGACGCACGCCGCACTCGAGGTACTCTCGCGAGATCCCGATGGCTTCTTCCTCATGGTAGAGAACGAGGGCTCCGACACCGAGGCCCACCGGAATTCCTCGCGAGACGTCCTGACAGCGGAGATGCTCGGATTCGACGCGGCAGTCGGAGTCGCGCTCGACTTTCAGGTGGAACATTCATCAACGCTGGTGCTGGTCGTCTCGGATCATGAAACCGGAGGCATCACGCTTCCGGGTGACGAGAACCGTGACGCCATCCTCACCTACGAGACGGGCGACCACACGGCCGCAATGGTCCCGCTCTTCGCGATCGGACCCGGCGCCGAGCGATTTGGCGGACTCCACGACAACGACGAGGTAGGGCGGGCGCTGCTCGACCTCATTCGACGCTAGGTAGGGGCAGTCCGCGACGGGCTACCCCCACTCAGGTTCTCCGACCCTCGGACTACCCGCCATAGACCTCAGCGTCCGAAAAGGTCATCGCAAACCCGTACCATCGCGTGAAGGTCTGGAGTGGCCGGTCAACCGCGGCCCGCTCACCGTCGGCGCGATACAGGATGCCGTCACGGACGACCTCGCCGGTGTCGAGATGGATTTCTCCGTCTCGTACCTCGAAGCTCGTCGCATCGGTGTACACCGCCACCGGAGCGTTCGACCTGGGCGAGACGAAGATCAGGATGCGACGGCCGTCCAGCTCGTCCAGGACGACGTTCGACTCTTCGCTGACTCGCTCCATCGAGTAGTAGCGGTGCGTCTCGTTGGCCCAGACGCCAAGTCCCACATCCATCCGTTCTACGCGATCATCTTCGAGGCCCAGCGTACGAACGAAGAACTCACTCAGCCTTCCGCGCCGCTGCGTGCGAGGGGACCACTCGTCGCGCATCTCCCGCTCGGAGATCGCGATGTGAATGTCCGGATGCTGCGCGAGCGTCTCCTCTACCGTGGAGTGGAGAAGATTGAATATCTCGAGCTGCGCCCCCGCCAGCGGCCCATATACGGCCTCACCAGTCACATGGTCCCACCACGTTCCGGACTCGTAGTCCCTCAGCAGGGATAAGCCATCGTAGAGTCCCCGGGCCTCGAAGTGGTGAACCTCACCGTCTACACTTGGAATCATACTGATCCCTGTATTGCAGACCACTCAGAACGAAACCATCCAGGGCTCACCGGCCATCTCCCCCTGAGCCACGTGGTGGTAGGCGAGTTGCTGGGTAACGAAGGCGAGTTTCCCCATCTCATGATCGAAGACGAGAAGGGCCGTACCGCCCGAGAGCGTGCCGTCCTCCAGGACGTCCGCAAGCGGTCTCGTCTCCGTGACCTCGAACGGCACAAACATGGTCTCGTCGCCCAGGAATGCGCGGTCAACATCGAAATTGTCCGCCGTAGCCTGAGCAGAGGCCAGCCCTGTCATGAGCGCCACACCGGCGAGCGCAAGGGGAATCGGTATGGCGCGGCGAGTCGTCGCCGACACGTCGAGGGGTGAAGATGGCGAGGGGATCATCAGAATCTCCTGATTCGTATAGGTTTGAAGCGCCAATATGTAGTGGGGTCGTGTGGTGCGCACCCCTAGCGCATTATTCTACCTGGATTCGTACGACGGGTGGTGATCCCGATTGCACAGAGCCGCCGTACCCTGATGAGGGAGTTCATGTGAAGTTAGCAACGCTCGTTCTCGCCCTGATGCTGCTGGTTCCAGTCAGTCCGGCTGAGGCACAGGAGCCTCTGACCGCCGTCGAGCGCCAGCTCGCAGCCCATGTGGACGCCCACGCAGAGGGTGCGATTTCTCTTCTGGAGCAAGCCGTAAATCTCAACAGCGGCTCGATGAACTTCGAGGGTGTGCGTGCGGTCGGTGTGATGTTTCGTGCCGAATTCGATGAGCTCGGATTCCAGACCGAATGGATCGACGGGGCCGCATGGGATCGGGCAGGTCACCTCGTGGCCCGGCGCACGGGGAGCGGCCCACACCTGCTCCTCATCGGTCACCTCGACACGGTCTTTGAGCCCGAGAGTCCGTTCCAGCGGTTCGATCGGGACGGTGACATGGCGCGAGGACCCGGGGTCGTGGACATGAAGGGCGGCGATGTCGTGATCGTCTCTGCGCTACAGGCGCTCGCGGCGGCCGGCGTGCTCCATGACATGACGATCACGGTCATCATGACCGGAGACGAAGAACGCAGCGGTTCCCCACTCTCGCTCGCACGGGCCGACCTGATCACAGCGGCTGAGGCGGCCGATATCGCCATCGCGTTCGAGAATGGTGACAGCAACCCGGCGACGGCGGTGGTGGCCCGGCGAGGCTCAACCGGATGGCGGCTCGAGGTGACCGGCACGCCTTCGCACTCCTCGCAACTGTTCCAGCCGGATGTCGGAGCCGGTGCGATCTACGAGGCAGCCCGCATACTGAATGAGTTCTACGAGCGCCTCGCCGGGGAGCCCTACCTGACCTTCAACCCGGGCGTGATGGTCGCTGGGACCGAGGTGGATTACGACCACTTCGAGGCCCGCGGCGAAGCCTTCGGCAAGAGCAACGTCGTCGCCGGCCACGCGGTGGTCACGGGCGACCTGAGAACGCTCTCGCTCGATCAGCTCAACTCGGCGCGCGCCCGTATGGCGTTCATCGCGACAGAGAGCCTGCCCGGCACGTCGGCAGAAATCACCTTCGCCGAGGGGTACCCGCCGCTTGCTCCAACCGATGGAAATCACAGGCTACTAGCCATGTTCGACGAGGTCAGTCAGGACCTCGGCCTCGGACGCGTGGCGCCGGTCGACCCACGCAACGCCGGTGCGGCGGACGTGTCGTTCACGGCGGGCCTCGTAGACATGGCAATCGACGGACTCGGGCCGGGCGGCGGAAATGACCACACCGTGGACGAGTGGATCGACCTGCCGACACTCGCTGTGCAGACGAAACGGGCGGCCGTGCTGCTCTACCGACTCACGCGGTAGTGATATCCACCTCGATGTCGCGCCACTTCTGCTGCCTGAACCGCCCCCAGCTCAGGAAGCAGCGCGTGGCGTGCCCCAGTACGATGGCGAGCCAGATGTCGGCTGCCTGCAGACCTCGGGTCTCCTGAAGCCACCAGCACATCCCCAGGGGAATCACGATCTGTGACACAATCGAGATGTACATCGGGCTCTTGGTGTCACCCGTTCCCTGAAGCGCACCGGTGTACGCGAGGGCGGTGGTGATGAACAGCCCCGAGACGCTCAGGTACCCTAAGAGCTGCACGCCAAACTCGACCACCACCGGGTCCTCCATGCCGAACATGCCCAGGAGCGCATCGGGAATCAGTACAAAGAGCGCTCCAACCCCGATCGCCACCCCCAGGCCGATTCGCGATGCGACCCTCGCGGCCTGAATGGTCCGATCCGGACGACCTGCACCAAGATTCTGTCCAGCCACAGCCGCCGTCGCACCCATCAGGCCGAGCGAGGTCCAGGTGATGAGGGAGAAGAGCTGCGTGTAACTCACCGCAAAGGCGGCCTGAGCCTCTGCGCTGTGCTGAAGGCTCCCGATGAACCTGAGCATGAACACACCCGCGAGGTTCATCGCCACCCCCTGGACTCCGGTCGGCAGCCCAAAGCGGAAGAGCTCACGAATGATGTCCCAGTCGGGCCTCCACTGTGTCACTCGCGGGAGCGCGACCACCCACTTGTCGGAGTAGAGCAGGAAGAGCGATACGATGGCCACGATTCCGCCGGCCATCACCGTGCCCATGGCCGCTCCTGCAGTACCGAATGCGGGGATCGGGCCGAGCCCCCGAATGAAGATGATGTTCAGGACGATGTTCAGGCCCGTCATCCACACCCCGAGCCGAAGCGGCGTGCGAGCATCTCCCGCGGCCCTGAGCGCACCTCCGAGCATGTAGAACATCAGCATACCGAAGCTGAAGACGAACATAATGCGAAGGTATGGAAGCGCCTCGAGACGGACCTCTGGCGCAGCGTTCACAAGCTCGAGCAGGTACGGAGAAAGGAAGTATCCGAGCGGCGCCATGATCCCCACCGATAGGCCTGCAGCCGTGAGGAATGCCTGCATTACGGTCCGGTTCACCTTCGCGGAATCGCCCGCGCCCGCGAAGCGTGCGACCAGCACCCCCATGCCGCTGAACACCGACGTGATGAAGACGATGACGACCAGAAAAATCTGCCAGGCGACCCCGATGGCCGCATTCCCGGTGAATCCGACGTAGTGCCCCACCATCACGTGGTCGATGATACCCTGCAGGCCTCCGATCACGTTCTGGAGCATCGTCGGCCAGGCCAACTTCCACACGGCGCCCGCGATCGGCCCCTCCACGATGGACCGGTCGAATGCGGTGGACTTCGTGTCGGCCTGGCTCATTCGATCGGTTCACTCGTTATGCAGGGATTCCTTGGCAGCGCCGAAGATGCCGAGGCGTGCCCCTCACCGCGAGAATCGGGCTGCACAGGTCCCTCGCCAGGGCCCCATCATCCCGAACCATCCGGTGAGTTTGGTTTACTGTCCTGGTACCGTACATCCGAACCACGTAGGGGAGTATGCCGATAACGCGCGCCGCGAAGTCCTGGACACTCGCTCTCGCTGTCCTTGCCGCCCCGCTTGCCGTACACGCCCAGGAGCCTCCCCTGAGTGGAGAGACGCTCGCCCGCGGCCGTTACGCGACGATGCACGCCCTTCTCGAGAAGTCGATCTTCAACTTCGATATCGTGACCGTCGACCTGCGGTTCAGCGAAGGTGTTCAACGCCGCCTCGAGGAGCTCGCGTCGGGTAGGACTCCGTCATCCCCCCTCGATGATTCCATCGCGGCACTCGCAGTAGACGCCCGCGATGTGTGGGCCAGGGTCTTCTTCAAGAGGGGCATCAGCCTCGACCAATTCGTGGACGCCGCCCGCAAGAATGCGCGGAAGGCGCACGAAGCCGGATTCATCACCGAGCGGACCTTCAGCGAGGTGTATTACGGTCTTCCGACCTGGTACGACTTCCTTAAGGAGCGCCGTATCCAGAAGGGCGACGAGATGTATTACCGCATTCGCGGCGATACGCTGCGGACCGTCTATTGCGGGGTGGACGGCGAGGTCTTCCTCGACCAGGTCGACGTGGGTGCGCAGCGAAGACTCTCGGTGATGGGCGGCTACTTCGCACCGAAGTCTGACTTTCGAGAGGGGCTGGTCCGGTCGCTCTTCGAGGAGGAAGAAGAATCAGCCCCCACTGCCTCACCCTGCACCTGACCCGATTTCCAGCGAATGTTGAACCGGTCCGCGATGTCAGAAAGAGCGTGATCCCCACGAAATCGCCGGGGCCATGCAAGCCGGCGTACCCGCGCGACGATCTCATACCGGAACCACCGATGGATCGCTAGCGGGTTACCAAAGCTGTGCGCCCGCGGCTCACGGACCATGCGGTTGGAGACGTTCCGCTGGTGAATGACCTCGAGCCAGTACGGTCCACCCCCAAGCTGGCGAACCGGAGCAAACCGTCTCACCCGCCCATGAGCGAGCCCACAATGTACGGTCCGGAATTCGCCAGCTTCGCCTGCGCCCACGACCACGCGCGGCTCCACCAAGGTGGTAAAGTGTCCATATTTGTGGGCCTTTACCCGCGCGAGGTCGCCGTCAGTGACCCACCCGAACCGGAGGTTCAGAAACTCCCTCCGCCCAGGGCGCGTGCTCGTTCGCACCACCGCCAAGGCGTCTTCGTGAAGCGCGTCGTCGTTGTCGAGGCGGGTCGTGAGGAGCAGGCGTGTGTCTTCATCTACTCGGTCGCGCACCGCCGCGGCGATCGTGGAGTCGTCGCTACCCTCGGGAAGAAAGACCAACTCGGCGCCGGTCACGCCCGCGACGGCGCGCTCAACGCGCTCGACGGTCCCAGCGGGCGTCTGCTCGTCCAGGAGTAGAAGCCATACGAAGTCCTGATTCGTCTGGTGCTGGACAGAGGGGACACAAACCTGCTCGAAGAGGTCGAGCCGCTCCGCCATCCACTCCTCGGTCAACACCGGCCGAAGGTCTCGATCGGCCTTCACATTGCCCAACCGGAGGTTGAAGCGCGTGATCAGGAAATGCTGAATCTTCATCCTCGGCGGGTCGGCTGGCTCAGTCGAGCACCCAGGTGAATCGACGACGCCCATTCGTCCACGCGTTGCCCCCCAGCATCCGGACAACCTCCTGGCCTAGCTCCGAGTCGTTCATGACTACGGTGAGACCGATATCGAAGGTGTTCCGGAAGCGCCGACCGCGGCGGCCTGCCCAGTTGTCGTAATCCATGGTGTACCGCTCAGAACGGAAATCGAACCCCTCGGGAAGATAGTCTTCGAGTCCGCGCGGAATCCGGCCTCGACCCCGATCCGCGGGCCATTCACCCTCTTCGGCGAGGTAGTTGAACACGGCCACCCGCACCACGTTCATGTCTCCGACGACATCAGCCGCTCGCGCCTTCATGAGTGCCCGCTGCAGAGAGGGCTGCGCCAGCCCGGCGAGAATGCCAACGATCACCATCACCAATAGCAGCTCGACGAGAGTAAAGCCGGCGCGGAGACTGCGATTCATAGAGACTTTAATTCGAGGCATCGGTCCCTCCGTTTCTGATTCGCTCCGGCGCATCGCCAATGAGTGAGTCCCCGGGCTGATCCGACCGCCATTGAATGGTCAGTCGTTCTCCCCGACCCGTGAGGTGGAAGAGGTCCTCGCCGAGCACCTGATATACGACCCCCGGAACGGTGTCCCCCGCGAGCGCTGCGGCAGCCGGCAGACTACCGTTCTCGTCCACGAAGTCCATGATCCGCACGGCCTGCACGAACATGTCCATGCGAAGACCGGCATCCTCCATCTCTACCGAGAGCGGCTCGGGCTCGGGCCCGCGAACGATCGCCGGTGGAGCGGTCCAGATCCACACGAGCAGAGCGGAAAGCACGGCGAGCCCACCCGCGCGAACTTCCGGTGACATCCCTCCAGTGCCCACCTGCTCAGCCACCTCATCATCGATCTCCTCTCGCCGCTCCGCATGTGAAATCGCTGCGCCGAGCGCTTCGGAGAGGTCCTCGGGTGGGTCGGCTTCGGTGTCCGCTGGCCCGTCGGGCCCCGGAATGCGTGTGTCCATTATTCTCTAGCTCCTTATCCTCTTGTCCGGCGGAGTGTGGCTCGAATCCGCGTCATGAATCTAGGGGGATCAAGCGGCTTTCGGATGTAGTCGTCTGCCCCCGCCTCGAGTACCTCTATCTCGGAGTCAGGATCGGCGGTTCCGGTCAGGACAATGATGGGTAGCCCCGCGGTCACCAGCTCTGCCCGAACCTTCGCAAGGACCTCACGTCCGCCGAGAACCGGCATGTCCAGATCCAGCACCATCAGATCGAAGTGCTCCCCACGAGAAAAATATTCCAACGCCTGACCTCCGTCGGCTGCCTCCATCACCCTGAAGTCGTTAGCCTCGAGAAGCGCCTTGGTCATCATGCGATTGGTCGTGTCGTCATCCACCACCAGCACGCGGGCAGCGGCGTCACCGCTGTCCTCATCACCCGGAGTGGTCGCTGCCTCAGGCCCGTCGGAGGAATCTGGATCATCAACCCCCTCCGGCTCAGTGCTGTCCGATTCTGCCGAGGCTTCGCCCAGTATGCGCTCCAGCTCCTGGAGGTCGGTAACTCCACTCCTCACCATGTCGAGTCCGTTTTCCCCGAGCGACCGCATACCCTCCTCGACGGCCGTATCCTTGATGTCCTGAGACGGAGCTTCTCGTTGAATGAGTGCCCGGATGGCGGGGCTGGACGTGAGAACCTCGACGACGGGGAGCCGTCCCCTATATCCCGAACCCCCGCACGCGGTACATCCTACGGCCCGCCGGGTCGGACGGACCCCCATCGAGGCTGCAAGCCGCGCCTCGTGCTCCCCGAGCTCATCGTCGGGGCCCACAGCCACCGAGCACGAGTCACAGAGTCTCCGTACGAGCCTCTGGGCGAGCGCTCCCCGAAGCGTGTCCGCAATCTCTGGGTGCCCGACACCGAGATCCGAGAGGCGCCGAATTGCACCAACCGCATCATTGGTGTGGAGCGTGGCAAGAACCAGGTGCCCCGTGAGGCTCGCCTGTACCGCGATCTCTGCAGTTTCGCCATCTCGGATCTCACCCACGAAGATGATGTCCGGGTCCTGCCGCATGATCGCACGGAGGGCAGATGCGAAGGTCACCCCCTGGCGTGGCTCGACCTGGATTTGCGTCAGTCCGCTCAACTCGTATTCGACCGGATCCTCGACGGTCATGATGTTCGTGTCTTCGGTAAGGATCTCCTTCAGCGACGCATACATCGTCGTCGTCTTCCCGGAACCGGTGGGCCCCGTAACCACGATGATTCCCTCCCTGGCCGAGAGAAGGCGCCGCAGCGCGGCAGCCTCGGCCTCGGGGAGCCCGGTCTCGTCCAACGACACGGCCACATTCGGGTCGAGAATGCGGATTACGGCCTTTTCTGCCTTGCGGGTAGGGACGGTCGAGATGCGCAGGTCGTACCGCTGACCAGCAAACACGACCTCAGCACGCCCATCCTGGGGCCGCAACCGATCCGCGATATCCATCCTTCCCATCACCTTGATGCGCGACACAACCCGCGTCAGCACGGCGATCGGCATCTGGAGCCCGGGGCGGAGCACCCCATCTACCCGGTACCTCACGACGCCCCCCGAAGCGGTGGGCTGGATGTGCACGTCGCTGGCGCCACCAGAGATCGCCTCTCCAAGGATCATGCTCGCAAGCCGAGACACCGGGCCCGATCCCAGGTCATCTTCGGATACGGTAGGCTCATCGCTTTCAGCGAGAGTCCGGACCTCCTCCATTCCAGCACCGATACGCCCAAGCAGCGTCTCGACCGTTCGATTCGGAGAATACGCCGCGTCGATCGCGTCGCGGATTTCGTCCGGGTCGGCCACCTCGAATACGGGACTTCTACCGGCCGCGAACCCAATCGCCTGCTCAGCCTCCATGTCCGCGGGGTTCGCCGTCGCTACAACCAGACTCTGATGCTGATCCCTGAGCGGAAACACCAGGAACTCCTGCGCGACGCTCCCCGGAAGCAGTTTTACGGCCGTGGGCTCTGCCAGTGTGAGATCAGCCACAGGCGTCCGAAAGGCCGAAGCCACCACGTCGCGGAGCGTGGCTCGATCCATCCCGTAGGCTGCCGCCGCGGCCTTCCACACTTCTCCGGGCTCCTGGGTCGGAGAAAGGGCAAAGCCAATGGGAGGCGCATGACCCGCCTGACTCAACACCCGTTGGATCCAGTGAGTCATTTCTCTGCTAATCCTTCTCGTAGGAATCGAGAAACTCCGAAACCCGCTCAGCTTCCGGCACAACCTCGGCCAGAATCCGGGTCGCGGCCTCACCATCGTCACGGATGCCGGCAGCCTCCAGATCCTCGAGCAGCGTTGCCAGACGACGAGCACGCACGTTTCCGGCCGCAGACTTGAACGCATGGGCTGCGGCGGCGACCTGCGACGAGGCACCCTCCTGTACGGCCACCTGCAAAGCCTGCGTCCGTTCCGGCACCTCGGCGCGAAACGCCTCGAGAATACTTTCGACCGCACTCTCGACCCCAGCCTCCCGCATCAAACTCCGAAAATCCTCGATCGCCACCGGGGGCTCACCTGCCCCCTCAGAGGGGCCCTCATCCGCCGGCTCGGAAGCGTCGGCCTCGGGCACATCTGCATCGCTCGCACCGGCGAAAGACTCCACGGTGGAGAAGAGCTCCTGCGGTCGAAATGGCTTTGAAAGGAAGTCCTGCATCCCAGCCTGGAGACACCGCTCTCGTTCGGCGGCGAGGGCATGAGCGGTGAGGGCTATGATCGGCAGCGATTCGAACCTGCCGCCGAGGGCGCGGATCTTCTCGGTAGCCGTGATTCCGTCCATCACTGGCATACTCAGGTCCATGAGCACGACGTCGTACTCAACTGCCTGAACCGCTGCGAAGGCCTCAGCCCCGTTCTCCACCACGTCGACCCGGTGTCCCCGCTTTCGGAGCATCGCAGTAGCGACCTGTTGGTTCACCGTATTGTCTTCAGCAAGCAGGATGCTCGCACCTCTGCGCGTGGCAAGGACTGTCTCAGGAGTGATCATCTTGCGCCCTGCATCGCTCGCCTCGCCGCTGTTCAACACGCTCACCGCGGTCAGGAAATCCATGCGGGTGATCGGCTTGGTGAGATACGCCTCAATTCCCAGCCCCTCAGCCGTCTTGACGTCGTCGGCCCGGGTTGCCGAAGTGAGCATGATGAGCCGGAGGCTGGAGAGCTCCGGTGATGACCGGATTTGCTTTGCCAGCTCGAATCCGTCCATGTCCGGCATGAGGAAGTCGAGAATGGCCACGTCGAAGGGATCGCCGTTATCCACGCCCTCCCTGAGCACCCTCAGCCCGTCAGCACCATTCTCCGCACCGACCACCTGGGCACCTACTCCCTCCAGAAACTCGGTTACAATTTCGCGGTTGAGCGCGTGATCGTCGATGACGGCGTACCGCACTCCTTCCAACGAAGAAAACTTGGGCGGCGGCGGGACCGAGGGCGGACGTTCAACCTGCTCGACCTCTATCTCGAAGAAGAAATCGCTTCCCTCGCCCTCCACACTCTCCACGCGAAGCACCCCACCCATCAAATCCACGATTCGCCTGGAGATCGGGAGGCCGAGCCCCGTGCCCCCGTAACGCCGTGTGATCGACGTATCGGCCTGCGAGAACTCCTGAAAAATCTCGTCCTGCTTCTCGGGCGGTATCCCGATCCCCGAGTCCCGCACCGAAAACTTCAAGCGGGATACCTTGTCGTCTCCACCAACCCGGGAGACACTCACGACCACGTCTCCCCCTTGAGTGAACTTTACGGCGTTCCCCACCAGGTTGATGACGACCTGGCGAAGCCTAACGGGGTCCGCGCTCACCCAGCGAGGAACCTCCGGGCGGACGTCGAGTGCCAGCTCCGTCGACCTCTCGGCCGCTCGGGTCGCCAGGACGCGCGTCGCAAGGTCCACCACATGGTGGAGGTCCATCGGCACCTGCTCGAGGGTCAGCTGACCAGCCTCGATCTTCGAGATGTCGAGGATGTCATTCAGGATATCGAGGAGTGAGTCCGCCGAGTCCTTGATCAGCTCCGCCGAACGCCGCTGCTCTGCGTCGAGCTCGGTGTCAAGCAGGAGCTCCGTCATGCCGAGCACCCCATTCATGGGCGTCCGGATCTCGTGGCTCATGTTGGCCAGGAACTGGCTCTTCGCCTGGTTCGCGGCCGACGCCGTCTCGACCGCCTCTTCCAATCGCCCGCGGCTCGTCTCCAACTCACGATTCTGCGCCTGGACATCCGCCATGAGCTCATCGCGTCCCTTCCGGACTACGGTACTCCGCACTGCTGACACCAACTCGTCCGATGGAGTGTGTGGTATCGGAAGCCACTTGATCAGGGAGAGGGTGTGCAATGAATCATCCCGGCCTGTCGTCACCTCATCGAAGAAGGCCCCGAGAAACGTTGGGGCGTCGAGGGGCTCCTCGCACCGGAAGGTCAACCGGAGACCCCACTGGCTCGCCCGTTCGGTAAGCCCCACCTGGATTTCGGCCACCCCCCCTGACGTGGGGATCGACCGGCAGATCTGCGACGTGGCCGCCCCAAGACGAGTAGCGAGAAAGTGGTTTCCCGTGAGTTGAACGACGACTCGCCGAATCTTCTGGCGGGCACTGAGATTCGCCCTCGGGTGCCGGAGCGAGACGGCGCCAACCGAGATCATTTCACCCGCCTGAAGCTGAGGCACGTCGCGTCATCAAATTGCTTTCCGAAGTCCTCCACGAGCGTCCTGGACACCCTGCTCGGCTCCTGACTCAGGAGCTGCGGGTGGGCGTCCAGTTCGAAGCTGGCCCGAACGCCGTCTGTGTAGAGGACCGCGACGTGCTCGTTGTCGAGGGACCCGGTCTGTTCCGGAATCGTCGAGATTCTCTCGCCTACGACACCCTCGCGGGAGTAGAAGCGAACGGGATTCGGGCCAAGAATCCGAAACACCGTATTCCCCACCCCTGAGTAGGCCAACTCACCCGAGGGCACATCGAGAATGCCGACTCCGACCGCCGCACCCCGGCCGCCTGAAAGCGCCTCGTGAAGACCCATGATCATCTGGGTCACGCTCGGCTTCCAGTTCGCGCTCAGGAACGTTTTGGCAACCTGAGCGACTTCATGGGCCCTCGCACCGTGACCGAGAACATCGACGATCGCAAAGTAGAATTTCCCCTCGTTAAGCTCGGCGATGGCCATATCACCGCTGACCCGTTCGCCGGGCATAGGACGACCGAATTCGGCGAACTGCAGCCCGGTTGCGAGTTCACTCTCCGCCACCCGTCAGACCCACTTCCGCGCGGAAATGCAGGTCCCCTTCCCAGGGGTCGATTCAATCTCGAAGTCATCCATCATCCGACGAACGCCAGGCAGGCCAAGACCAAGGGACCCACCTGAGCTGAAATGCTCGGTCATCACCATCTCGATGTCCCCTATTCCGGGGCCGCCGTCGTTGGAGATGATCTCGAGTCCTGAACGCCCCTCAACCGAAACAACCCTAAGAGTCAGGTCTCCTCGGAACGCATATTTCAAGAGGTTCCTCGCCAACTCGGAGGCGACGGTAACCAGCATCTGAGATGCCTGCTCCCCGAACCCGATGTCTCTCGCCATCCGTCCTACCTCCAACATGCACACCACGACATCTGACTCCTGCCGCACTCCCACCCGTCTCATGGAGTGAGTCGCGGACGAGGTCATGTCGGCCGCACCCCATCAACAAGCCCCATCTCGCCAAGCCGCACATAGGCATCGTCGAGATCCCTGGCCGCGATGAACCCCTCGACGTTGATGTCGAATTCCACAAGCGACGACACGACACCCGGGCGCAGCCCCGAAATGATCGGCATGGCCCCCATGACGCGCGCCATGGCCATTGTGCTCAGCAGTGCAGTGAACTCCTGCCCGTCCATGATTTCCACTCCAGAGAGGTCGAGAACCACACCATACGCCCCCGAAGCTCCGACTACCGCCATCAGGTCGTTCTGAAGACGCTCCAACGTTTCGTCGTTGAGCTCGACCTGGATGGACACCACAACGCAGCCTCGCGAGAGCTGCATCGGAATCCGAGGAACGTCGTGCGTATTCACGGAATCAATCAGACTCGACCAGTCGCATCCCCATTCGGTTGAATGCATCGGCCAGCGCGTCTCTGAGTGTGGCCGTCGTACGAATGGAACCCACATCGATCCCCAGGTCGACGATCGTTCGTGCAATCGCCGGGGAGACCCCGGAGATGGTGCTCTCACACCCCATCAACTGCGTCGCACGGTTGATCTTGATGAGGTGGTTCGCAACGGCGGTGTCCACCACGGCAACCCCTCCGATGTCGAGGATGAAGGTCCGTGCGCGGGTTTCCGCGATCGACGCCAGCACTGCGTCCATGATGTCATGCGCGCGTTTGGAATCGATGATCCCAAAGACAGGCAACATCAGGATTTCATTCCACAGCTGAGTGACAGGAGTGGACATCTCGAGCAGCATATTGCTCTGCTCACGGACCCTTTCGTTCGCGACCCGTGTGTACGTCTCCACGACGACACCCGTTTCGAGGTGGATGAGGCTAGCCACGGATTGTTTGACCCCAAGGAACTGCTCGGAGGATGGGATCTGCGGCTTGATGATGTCCAAGATGAGCCAGAGAAACCGGTTCATGCCCGCGAGGTAGATGTGGAGAGGCAGCCCGATCCGCTCATGGGTTTCCCCGACCCGCCGGAGTGCCCCCAGCGACGCGTCCGTGCACTCCATCTCAAAAAACGAACGCCAGTACGCGCACTGCGCTGCTTTCACGCGGACAAGCGTGTGCGGGTCCGATAAAAACTCCTCGAACTCGGGCAAACCTTTGAGCCAGACGTAGAACGCCTCCACCATCTCCTCTACCTTGGGCTTGACTATGCTCCCAACTGAGCGGATCCGGTCCAGGTCTTCGGGCGTGATCCGATAAAGATCGAGAAGCTTCAAAATCTCAGAGTTTTCGATCGAAGAATGAGGTGTAGCGTTGGGCTCTGTCACCGTCGTTCCTTCCATGTCGGAGTGCGGGCTACTCGGAGCGTCGAACCGGTACTCGGATTCAAGACTCACTGCTCAGGGCATAGCGTTGGGGTGTACCGAAACTTGCTAGCCCCGCAGGAACGATAATGGCCCGCAAACAAGCGTTTGGCTAGGTACTGCAGACGTATCGAAGTGCAGATAATCGGCGAGCGGATATGCCAAGCCGGAGGCCTGCATCCAGGCCAGGGACGCCAGCGCTAGCTCGGAATGAACGCCACAATCCGGAGCGGGCCACCGCTTCCTCCAGCGATCTTCATCGGGAGCGCCACGACGAAGGCACCGGTGGGAGGCAAGCTCCCCATGTTCGCGACATTTTCGAACCCCGGGATGTCGGCGCCGTAGACTACGAGATGGGTCTCGAAGCCGGTCGACTGGCCGAAGTCGATGCTGGCTGTATCGATCCCGATCGCCGCCACCGACCGGTTTTCGACGATCCAACGCGCCGCATCGGGGTGAAGGCCTGGAAAGTGAAGTAGTGGGACTGCCTCGGGGCCCGTCATGTCGGTACCCAGGTACGCGGCGCGGTCGGGCCACCGCTGCCCCCACCCCGTCCGGATCATCAGAATCGATCCGTCTGCGATGCGGCCCTGCGCAGCCTCGAACGCCTCCAGATCCGCAACCGTCACGAGATAGTCGGCATCGGCCTTCGCGCTCACGTCCACGACGACCACAGGTGCGATCAGCCGCGACAGCGGAATCTCGTCGGCTGTGAGCCCCCCACGAGCGAAGTGGCTCGGGGCGTCGAGGTGCGTGCCGCCGTGCTCAGCCGTCGAAAAACGGTAGGCGCTGTAGAAGTACCCCGCCTCGGTCTCCCCGTAGGCAAGCTCCTCGAGCTGGAACCCGTCGGCGGTAGGCCAATAGAGCGTTTCGTCCGAAAAGGCGTAGCTCAGATCGACCCACTCCCCAGCGCTCCCGTCGAATACGCCGGCAAGATCCGGTGGACTCTCCGAGGCCGGCTGGCATCCCAACGCCAACACGGACGCCACACCCGCGCACAGGACTGAGGTCTTCATGGTTCTCTCCTTTTCGAGACTGGGCCACTGGGCCAAAGGGCCGCACGCCCTTTG
>JAZDDA010000080.1:0-13091 GCA_036679625.1 Gemmatimonadota bacterium
GCTTCTCGCTCACCAGTGTTGCCTCAGTTCTCGTTCGGAGCGGCCACGAGCGCGACCTGCTCGCCGGTGGGACTGACCGCGATACGGCTGAAGGTGAGCCCCATGCTGCTGAAGTCTGCGAGCACGGTCCAGTTGCGACCGCGGCGCGCGTTCCACCCGTAGATGATACCGCCCCCTGCCATCAGGAGAGTGCCGTCGGGCGTCCAGGCGTGGAAGTCACCGCCGTCTACGGCTCGGACCAGCTGCCGGGACTCACGCGTGGCGAGGTTCAGCTCCATGATCCATGACTCGCCGCCCTCCTCGGCTGCGTTCTGCACCCAGCTCATCGCCTCGCGCCCGGGGATCTTGTGCATCGACCGGCCGATGTTCTGGGCGAGTTCCTCGACCACTCCGGTGAGTGGGTTCCCGATCTGCAGCGTCGCGGGCTGCCCCAACACGAACATGATCAGCGTCTCCGCGTCGGCCCAGGCGTGGTAGCCCACGGGATCCAGCTCGGGGAATAACACTTCCCCGTCCATGCCCTCCATCGAAAAACGCCACAGGCGCTGCGTGGAGTCTGCCTCGACCATGATGGCCGAGAACGCTCGCTCGCCGGGAATCGGGGTGGCCGAGTACTCGGACTCGTCGCTGCGCGTGATCTGGGTGTTGCGCCTGCCTTCGATGTAGAAGCGGTGGATATCGGTCTGGCCGTCGTTGCCGTCGTCGTAGGCCGCGGTGTAGAGCACGGAGCGCCCGTCGGGGGTGAAGGCCGGCTGGTTGTCGTAGGACTCGGGCCGGTTGGTGATGTTTACGGGGTTGCCGAGGTAGAGGAGCCCGCGCGCCGAGACCAGGAGGTCGGCGAGGTAGATGTCGGTCTGGGGTGCCTGGGCAGCCGCACCCGAGGGGATGACCATGGGGAGAAGCAGCGCGATCGCGCAGAGAGGCGCGAGCGTCATCGCGCGGGGGCCTGGAATCGGTCCTGTCATCGGGTCACACCACTCCTGGTTCTGGGGAGGGAAACATCGCGCGCACCCAAACGTAAAACCATAGGCTTGTGTGGTGTGGTAGGCGTGTGGACCCCGGACCCGTGCTGTGACCTCTGGATGTGGGAGTTCATGGCGACTCCCTAGCCCCGCGGCCGAGGGGGGCAACCCTCGCCTGCGTTTCGGCATCAGACACCTGTAGTACTTTAGGCTGGTCGCTCTGGCCGGCTTCGATGTCGTACGCAATGCCCCTTTCAGAGTGGGAGTGAGTCTCTTGAGCGAGGACCAGTACGCCCTCACGGAGCTGCAGGTTGCCATCCTCCGGATTCTATGGAATCGGGAGGAGGCCACCACGCAGGAGATTCATCAGGCCCTCGAGAGTGAGCGCGCGCTGGCGTTGACGACGATTGCGACCATCCTCTCTCGCCTCGAGAAGCGAGGGGTCGTGCGCCACCGCAAGGTGGGGCGCCAATACGCGTACCGGGCCAGGGTGACGGAGAGCGAGGTGCGCCGCTCCAAGCTCCACGACCTCACCGAAAACCTTTTCCACGGCGACCCGGCAGCATTGGTGAGCCACCTCCTGCGTTCGGATCAGGTTGCCGATGGCGATCTGGCCCGCATCAAGTCGCTGATTGCCGAGGCAGAACGGGAGGCTGGGGACTAATATGGGGCCTGACATCGCCCCCCTCGCGGGGTGGCTCGTGATGTATGGCGTACAGAGCACGCTCGCGGGATGGCTCCTGACCTACGCGGTGCACAGCACGCTCGCCCTCGGGGCGGCGTGGGCGGTAGGGCGCCTCGGATGGGTGCGGTGCCCGGCGGCTCGCGAGACGCTGTGGAAGACCGCGATTGTAGCGGGGGTGCTCACCTCGACCGGCCAGGTGTTTGTGGCGCCTACGCTCGGGCGCGCGCCTACGTTTTGGAGGGCTGTACCGGCAGACGTCGAGCGAGGCTTGCACGAGATCACTGCACGGCCCGACTTCGGGCCTGCCAATTGGACCCAGTCCGGGGACGACCAGGGCGTGGAGCGCTACGTCGTGGCCCGGGTCGGTTCGGCCAGCACCGCGGTGCTCGCCTCCAACTCCACGCGGTGCCGAGTTGAGCTCCGTGAGGCGCTCGCATCCGAAGAGCTGAAGGCCGCACGAGAAGTGTGCGGAGGAGGGTTGCTCGAGAAGGCGTGGATTCCCTGGGTGATCGTGCTCTTCTGGGGTGGGGGCGGAATCCTGGGCCTGTTACGGCTGGGGTGGAATCACCGCATTCTGGCTCGAATGCTCTCCGAACGTCGGACGATCGAGGGTGGGCCGGCTCCCCGGATACTCAGCGACATCCTTCGGCGCGGAACGCCGTGCACGGGGGTGAGGCTCTCGGTCGCAGAGGGACTCGAGAGTCCCGCTGTGCTGGGCCGGCGCGAGATCGCGCTTCCGCCCGGACTGGACCGTAGCCTCGACGAGGCCGAGCTGACCGCGGTGCTCGCTCACGAAGTCGCCCACGTGTTGCGGGGCGATCCGCTGTGGACCCGCCTCGCACGGTCGCTCGAGGCGGTGTTCTTCTTTCAGCCCCTCAACCGTATCGCTCGCCGCGAAATCCACGATGCCGCCGAGTTCCTCTGCGACGACTGGGCGGTAGTGACCACCGGAGAACCGGTGACGCTCGCTCGCTCGCTCGCCCGTGTGGCGAGTGGCATGACGCCGGGACTGCCGCAGCCCGCACTCGCCATGGCTCGAGGGAGCGGATCGCCGCTCGTTGAGCGCGTGGAGCGCATCCTGCTTCCCGGTGAGGGACGCGTCCGTAGCCGCTGGTGGTTGCGGGCGGGACTCGCCTTGAGCCTTCTCGCGCTACCTGCCTTCGTTCCAGCGATCGAGATGCAGCAAGGCGTCCACATCACCATCAGCACCGAAGCCGGGGAATTGAGCGAGGCTGCGCTGGGTGTGAAGGGTGAGGAAGGTGTGGAGATCCGGGTGATGCGTTTCCTGTTCAAGGGCGATGAGGGCGGTCGGGTAGACTGACGAGCGGGGCGTTTGCCCTTCTTGGAGGAACGGCGCGGTTCCGCTGAGCGGAGTATCCGGTCAATCAATCCGACATAGACGGCCTGTGATTCCGACATGGACGGGCGTATATTCCGATTGGGACGGAATGAATCCGTAACGGCATCTGGGAAAGAACTATGACCGAACCTGCCCCTGGTCTATTCCCCCGTTTCTCCGCTGACCAGTTGTCGACCGCGCTCCAAGACACCCCGGTCGTGATGCTTACGGGTCCACGGCAGTGTGGCAAGACAACCTTGGTGCGTGAGTTGCTCGAGGGTGATCGCAAGTACGTGACGCTCGATGACGACACGGTGCTGGCCGCCGCACTGGACGATCCGATGGGGTTCGTTCGGGGCCTGGACCGCGTGATCATCGACGAGATTCAACGTGCACCGGACTTACTCCGTGCAATCAAACTGAGCGTCGACCACGATCGGACACCAGGTCGCTTCCTTCTCACGGGTTCGGCCAATGTACTCGCACTACCCCAACTGTCGGAGAGTCTGGCCGGGCGGATTGCGTTGGTTGAGTTGTTTCCCTTGTCCCGCTCCGAAGTCCGTAACGCGAGGCCTTGCTTCCTCGAGGAGGTGTTGCAAGGGAGTGTGCCAGAGCCCGACGAGATGATGATCGGTACCGATCTCGTGGATACGGTGCTCATCGGTGGCTACCCCGAGATGCTCCAGAGGAGTGATCCGAACCGTCGCAGAGCGTGGGCGCGTGACTACGTAAACACGCTGGTCAGGCGGGACGTTACCGACATCGCCAACGTCGATAGGCAGGAGCAGATGCTCCGACTATTTCGAGCACTCGCGCACCATTCCGGACGGCTGACCAACTTCGCAGCTCTCGCCGGGCAGGTTGGGTTGGACGATAAGACCGCACGTCGCTACACGGTGCTCCTGGAGCAGCTCTATGTGGTGAGGCGGCTTGAGCCGTGGTTCAGGAACCGTCTCAAGAGGCTCGTGAAAACCCCGAAACTCCACTTTCTTGACTCTGGCCTGCTCTCAGCTACCGTGGGAGCAACTCGCGAGCGCATCGGGAAGGACCGCTCCGCCTTCGGGGCGCTACTCGAATCGTTCGTATTCGCCGAGATTACTCGCCAGTCTGCCTGGATGGACGACCCGTGTGTGCTCCATCACTACCGGGACAAAGACCAGGACGAGGTCGATCTTGTGGTGGAAGACTTCACGGGAGGAGTTGCCGGAATCGAGATTAAGGCCTCGGCAACGGTATCGGCACGGGACTTTCGAGGTATGAAGAAATTGTCCCGAGCGGCTGGGAAGGACTTCAGGAGTGGAGTCGTGCTGTACGATGGGGAGAATATCGTCCCCTTTGGAGACCGCCTGTTCGCGGCGCCACTGTCTTCCTTGTGGGCGTCTTCGATGTCGGCAGCAAGGGCGTTCAGAGAGTTGCGACTGTTGCGGTAATTCACTATGTTGCGCGTTATGAGCAACATGGCATATCGGGGCAACGCCCTCCAGAATGCTGCCCGGCAAATTTTAGAGCGGATGCCACCTGGGTGGAGTGCCGTGCTCCAGCCTCTGCGGACGGGAACCAATGGCGGCGCTGACGCCATGCTCGTGATCACCGCACCGGACGGCGTCAGTGCTCGCATCGTCGTTGAATTCAAGGAGCGGTTCACCGCAGCACAGGCCACGATGTCAGGGCCCCGACTGAGGCAGGTCATGGATGAAGCGGAAGCTGACGGCGTCCTTATCATCGCACCGTACCTCAGTGATCTCGCGAGAGTTCGAATCCGTGAGCAAGGAGCTTCATACATCGATGCGACGGGGAATATCTGGCTCACGCTCGACCAACCGGCGGCGTGGATCGAGGCGCGCGGGGCCGACCGCGATCCCGCCCCTCCGCAGCGTGGTGTACGCTCACTCAAGGGTGCCAAGGCGGGCCGCCTGGTCCGAGCGTTGTGCGACTGGAAGCCCCCGGTCGGTGTGCGAGAGTTGGCGCGACGAGCCGACGTCGACGCTGGCTATGCGACGCGTGTTCTACGCTTTCTGGGGGATGAGGATGTAATCAGGAGGGCAACGGACGGCGCGATCGCCACGGTGAGCGTGCCGGACCTACTGCGCCGCTGGGCGAGGGACTACCGGACTCGGGATGCCCCCTACCTTGCTCCACGGGGCACCGGACAGCTCTTCGACAACCTTCGTGGGTACGCGGGCCGCTACGCCGTCACGGGGTCGATGGCCGTACCCAAGGGGGCGGAACTAGCCCCTTCTCGTCTCCTGCGCTGTTACGTGGATGACCCTACAGCCCTGGCCCGCTCGCTTGATCTCGTCGATACGGACGTGGGAGCAAACGTGGTGTTGCTGCGAGCCCCTGACCCGCTCGTGTTCGAGCGGACTCGAGTGGAATCGGGAGTCGTGATGACAGCGCTGAGCCAGTGTGTTGTTGACCTGCTGACCGGGACCGGACGAGAACCAAATCAGGCGGAGACTCTCTTGACCTGGATGGAGGAGCATGAGTCGATCTGGCGCGCCTGACTCGCTCTACGTCGCGGCCCGGCGTGCGCTCCTCGATGCTCTCGAGGCAGTGGTGGACCACCTGGACGCGGTTGTATTGGTTGGTGCGCAAGCGATCTATCTCCACGTGGGTGAGGGGGACCTCGCAGTCGCCCCCTTCACGACGGATGGGGATTTGGCGATCGATCCTTCGAAATTGCGTGAGACCCCTCGCCTGGAAGACGCTCTGATGCTGGCCGGGTTTACGAAAGAACCGGACGTCGTGGGCATCTGGCAACGGAGTATCTCGGTGGATGGGACGCCCCGCATGGTCGCGGTGGACCTCCTGGTCCCCGCGTCCCTTGGTGGAGAAGGGAGACGCGGGGCACGCATCCCTCCGCACAGTAAGGCTGCGGCCCGCAAGGTAATCGGGCTCGAAGGGGCCCTTGTGGATCGGAGCCTGCATGAGATCCAGTCGTTTGAGGCAATCGACCCTCGCTCCATCATGTTGAACGTCGCGGGACCCGGCGCCCTGCTCGTAGCCAAGCTCCACAAGATCGGCGAGAGGGCAGAGACGATGGACCGCCTCAGAGACAAGGACGCCCTTGATGTATTACGGTTGTTACGAGGAGTCTCCACCGAGCAACTCGTGCACAGTATCGGCCGATTGCTGGAAAATCCGGTATCGAATTCCACCACCGCGGTGGCCCTCGAGATGCTCCCTCGATTATTCGGCAACATGACAGCTACGGGCACCCAGATGGTAGCACGAGCGGCTGGCCCACTCGAGAACTCCGACACTATCCGGGCATCTGTTGTTGCCCTGTCTGATGCGTTGATGCGCGAACTCTAGGAGGATAGGGCGAGCCCGATGGGATCTTCTTGGAGGAACGGCCTTGCGCCCTATATTCCCAGACTGTCCCTTTCTTCGGGGATTCGCACTGGGAGAAGCATGGATTCAGTTGAGGCGCCGACGAGCCTGAAGGCCCGTCTCCTGTCGGTTTCTGCAGAGATGGCTGCCGTGTACCCGATGGCGTTCCTTCGCCAAGCTGCGGGGGGGGCACGCGGGTTCTGGGCGCGGGGTGGCCAATGGGTGGCCCACGCCGGCACGGCCGCAGAGTTGCGTGTACCCTCGGAGGCTGGATTCGACCGATTTGTCCTCCTGGAAGAGGAGTCGGCTGACTTCTTCAGCGGCATCGACGCAGGTGCCGCAACGCCCGAGGATCTCCGCTTCTACGGTGGTTGTGCCTTCCGAAGCGATCATGAGCCTGCCGGACTGTGGAGCGCATTCCCCTCGGGGCTCTTTCACCTCCCCAGGATCGAGCTGCACGGGGGGGGCGACACGACCCGCATCACGCTCCGTTCGCTCGTCTCGTCCACCGAAGACGCCGACCGGGCGCTCGGTGAGCTGAAGGGCGAGCTCGAGCGTTGGTGCGTAGCGCTGCGGAGCGCGCACGAGTCTGAGCCGACGCCGGCCGTTCGCGCGCGCCGCCTCGAGGAAGGCTGGGCGTCGTGGGAGAAGGCGGTTGAGGAGGCCCTCGGCGCCATCCGCTCGGGGGAGGTGGCGAAGGTTGTTCTCGCACGCACCCTCGACGTCGAGACCGAACGCCAGATTGATCCGGTGACGGTGGTGGAGCATCTCTGGGAAGAAAACCGCGGTACCCACGTCTTCCTCTTCGAGCCGGAGCCAGGTGCCTCGGTGGTGGGTGCGGCGCCTGAGACCGTCGCGACGGTCCATGGGAGTCAGTTCCATGCGACTGCGGTGGCGGGGTCGATCGCCCACGGAGAGACGAACCACGATCAGGAGATCCTCGCCGAACGCCTTCTGGCCTCGGACAAGGACAACGTCGAGCATCAGATCGCGCTCGAGGACATGGTCCGCCGGCTGAAGCCTCTGGTCACTCGGCTCGAGGCGCAGGATCACCCACACGTCCTCACGCTCTCCCGGATTCAGCACCTCGAGACCGCGATCCGTGCCGTGCTTCCGACGGGGCGGGGAGTGTTGGAGCTGCTCGATGCGCTTCACCCGACGCCGGCCGTTTGCGGTCTGCCGCGTGACGAGGCCCTCGAGTTCCTGGCTCGCACCGAGGCCTTCGAACGTGGCTGGTATGCCGGCCCGGTTGGGTGGTTCGACACGGCGGGGAACGGTGTGTTTGCCCCCGCGCTCCGGATGGCGGTTGGCGGCGGGTCCACCTGGCGCCTCTACGCGGGGGCGGGCCTTGTGGAGGCGTCCGATCCCCGGTCTGAGTGGGATGAGACGGGCATCAAGTTCACGCCCGTGCTGCGGGCCCTCGCGGCGAGCGGGGCAGGCTGATGCGGGGGGGGGCGAACTCCCTGTGGGCGACCGCCTTCCTCCGGGAGCTGGCAGCGTCCGGAGTGCGACACGTGGTGGTTGCGCCTGGGTCGCGTTCGACGCCGCTGGTGCTTGCGGTCGCGGCGGACGGGCGGTTTTCGACGACGGTTCACCTCGACGAGCGCTCGGCCGGGTTCTTTGCGCTCGGCATCGGCAAGGCCACACGCCGGCCGGCAGCGGTCATCACCACCTCGGGCACCGCGACGGCCAACCTGTACCCTGCGGTGATCGAGGCGCATCAGGACGGCGTGCCGCTGATCGTGCTGACCGCCGACCGCCCTCATCGGCTGCGGGACGTGGGTGCCAACCAGGCCATCGACCAGGTGGGGTTGTACGGGTCGTACGTGCGTTGGTTCGCGGATATTGCCCCCGCCTCGGCCGACGGCGCCGCGCTTCGCCACCTACGCGGCCAGGCTGCCCGCGCGGTGGCTCGCGCTACCGGGCCGGACGCGGGGCCGGTCCACCTGAACTTCCCCTTCGACAAGCCACTCGAGCCCGACGCCCGCGAGGCCGCCGGGGCCGGGCAGGCCGGCGTAGCCCACTCAGCGGCCCACACGGATCCCGGCGCCGGGCCCGCCGTGAGGATCACCCGGGGAGCCCCGACGCCCGGCCAAGACGTGGTCGCGCGCCTCACCGAGGTACTCCAGGCCAACCCGCGGGGCCTGATCGTCGCGGGCCCCATGCCGCAGGGGGACGCAGCCGCCGTGCTCCGCCTGGCGGCCGCGACGGGCTTCCCGCTGCTGGCCGATCCGCTCTCCGGTGCGCGCTTCGGAGACGCAGCGGGGGCGACGGTGATCGGCAATTACGACCTGGCGCTGCGCGACCCGGCGGTGCGAGCGCTCTTGAGCCCGCAGCTGGTCGTTCGCGTGGGGCGCACGCCCACCTCTGCGGCGGTGTGCGAATTCCTTGCCGAGGCCGGCGCGGCGCACCAGATCGTGGTCACGCACGGCGGCGGCTGGCGAGACCACCTCTCCGTCGCCTCGGAGGTCGTGGAGGCCGAGGTCGGACCCTTTCTGGACGCCCTGACTGAGCAGATGGCCGACACGCTCGCGCCGCCCGACTGGAGTGGGCAATGGACTCGCCTGGAGGGCGCCGCCTCAGCGGCCCGGGAGGCGTTCGACCGCGAGGGCGTGGTCTTTGAGGGGGATGTGCTCGCCGAGACGCTCGCCGCCGTGCCCGAGGGCGCCAACCTGTTTGTCAGCAACTCGATGCCGGTGCGCGACCTCGATGCACACGGCGCGGTGCGCCCCAGGGCGCTTCGGGTCTTCGGAAACCGGGGTGCGAGCGGGATCGACGGCATCGTCTCTACCGCGCTCGGCGTCGCGGCGGCCGGTGACGATAACGCCCCGACGGTGGCCGTCGTGGGCGATCTGGCCTTCTATCACGACCAGAATGGACTTCTGGCCGCCAGGAAGTACGGCCTCAACGTCGTCTTCGTGGTGATCCAGAACGACGGCGGTGGAATCTTCCACATGCTGCCGGTTCGCGACTTCGAGCCCGCATTTACGCCGTTCTTCGCCACACCGCACGGGCTGGACTTTAGCCACATCGCCGAGCTTCACTCACTCCCGTATCAGTGCGTGACCGACCCCAGCCTCTTCAGGCAGACGCTGGAGAGTGCGCTGGATGCGGGTGGGCCGGCAGTGGTTGAGGTCCGCACCGACAGAGACCAGAATCAGCAGCTGAGACATCGCATGAGCCAGGCGGTGAGCGCCGCCGTATTGGCCGAACTGAACCAGGAAGTCAGGACATGACCCAGCCCGACATGACCCAGCCCGACGTGACCCAGCCTGAGTGGACCGTCGTCAGGGAATACGAGGACATCACCTACAAGAAGGCGGACGGCGTGGCGCGCATCGCCTTCAATCGCCCCGAGGTGCGAAACGCCTTTCGGCCCGAGACGCTGACCGAACTCCAGGACGCTTTCCGGGACGCGGGTGAGGACATCGAGATCGGCGTGGTGCTCCTGACCGGAGAGGGCCCCGCAGAGGACGGCGTGTATGCGTTCTGCGCCGGGGGAGATCAACGCGTGCGGGGCGAAGGCGGCTACGTGGGCAGCACGGGCGTACCGCGACTGCACGTGCTCGAGCTCCAGCGGTACATCCGAAGCATGCCCAAGCCCGTCATCGCACTCGTCGCCGGATACGCAATCGGGGGCGGGCACGTCCTCCATGTGGTATGCGACCTCTCAATCGCCGCAGACAATGCCGTGTTTGGCCAGACCGGGCCCAAGGTTGGCAGCTTCGACGGCGGTTTCGGTGCGTCGTTCCTGGCCGACGTCGTGGGCCAGAAGAAGGCCCGCGAGATCTGGTTCTTGTGCCGCCAGTACAACGCCGAGGAGGCGCGCGACATGGGCCTGGTGAACACTGTGGTCCCCCTCGACCAACTCGAGGCCAAGGGGTGGGAGTGGGCGCAGGAGATACTCGACAAGAGTCCCCTGGCGATCCGTCTCATGAAGTCGGCGTTCAACGCCGGAGTCGACGGGCAGGCAGGCGTGCAGGAGCTGGCAGGGAACGCGACGCTGCTCTTCTACATGACCGAGCAGGCCAGGGAAGCCAAGGAAGCCTTCCTCGAAAAAAGAAAGCCCAACTTCCGCAAGTACCCCTGGCTGCCGTGGTAGCGGATGCCGCTGACCGGGCAGCAGGGAGACATCCGTGGTAGGCAAAGGTCCGCCGTCGCGGCTCGGTGTGTGGGTCATGGCGGCACGGCCGAAGACGCTCTCGGCCGCGGCGGCTCCCGTGCTGGTCGGAACGGGCCTCGCGGTGTGGCATGGGGTGCTCGCTCCCGTGCCCGCATTGGCGGCTCTCGCGGGCGCGCTCCTGATCCAGATCGGGACCAACTTCGCCAACGACTACTACGACTTCGTGCGGGGTGGGGACACCGACGACCGCATCGGCCCGACACGGGTCACCCAGGCGGGGCTCGTGGAGCCTCATGCGGTGCGCAACGCGATGGTGGGAACGCTCGCGCTCGCATTCCTGGTGGGGATCTACCTGGTGACGGTCGGCGGCTTGCCGGTGGTGCTCATCGGGGTGGCCTCGCTCGTCTGCGCGGTGGCGTACACCGGCGGCCCGTTCCCGCTCGCCTACCACGGCCTCGGCGACGTGTTCGTCTTCGTGTTCTTCGGGCTGGTGGCGGTCGGGGGCACGTTCTGGGTGCAGGCGCTCGCTCTCCCCCAGGACGTGTGGCTCGCAGGCGCCGGCATCGGGGCGCTCAACACCGCCATCCTCGTGGCGAACAACCTTCGCGACATCGAGGCCGACGCCCGCGTGGGCAAGAACACCCTCGCGGTACGCCTCGGGCGTGGCGGGTCGCGCGGAGAGTACCTGCTGCTGCTCGCCGTGGCCTTCGTGGTGCCCCTCGTGGGGGTGTGGCTCTATCAGTGGCCGCGGCTCGTACTGCTGGCTCTTTGGGCCTTTCCGGTGGCGCTCGACGCGGTGCGCCGCGTCGTGAGGGAGGTGGAACCCGCAAGGCTCATCCCCGCCCTCGGGGGGACCGCCCGCATGGTGGCGCTGTACGGCGGACTCCTCGCTCTGGGCTTCGCCCTCGGGTAGCCGTGTTCCTCACCGACGCCCTCGCGGAGGCAGCGGCCCTCCGACCCGACCACATTGCGCTCGATGACGGCCAGGAGCATTGGAGCTACGCGCAGCTCCACGCTGCCGCTGCCCGCATGGCTCGGCGGCTGGTGCCGGTGGGGGCGGGCCCGGGGACCGTGGTGGCGCTCATTGCCCACCCTGGTGCGCTTACCGTGCAGGCGATCCACGCCGTTCCCCGCACCGGCGCCGTCCTTGCGATTCTGAACCCACGCCTCACCTGGGTGGAGCTGGAGACCGCGCTGGACGTTCTTCAGCCGGACGTACTCCTCACCACGCAGGCCTCGCTCACCAGGCTCGATGCGGACCCCATGTGGTTCACCGTGCTGGACGATCTGCCGAAGCCTCCGGCCGATGCGCCCGAGCCGGCGTCGGAGATCGAAGACGAGGGGCCGGACCAGCACGGGACGACGCCGTACATGGTGCTGTGGACCTCGGGCACCGAGGGAACGCCGCGCGGCGTGGTCCTGAGCCGGGATGCCCTGCGCACGCACGCCGAGGCGGTGCAGGAGCGCTTGGGGCTCTCGCACTCGGACCGGACCCTCGCCTCGCTTTCTCCCGCCCACATCGGAGGGCTGGCGATGATCCTCCGTGCGGCCCAAACGGGTTCCACGCTGGTGGTTCGCGGGGCCTTTGAGGCCGAAGAGTTCGCCCGGCTGATCGAGACGGGTGAGGTGACCCACGCCTCGCTGGTGCCGACGATGCTGCTGCGGCTGCTCGACCAGCGGGGGAGCGCACCGGCGCCGGAGACGCTTCGCTGCCTCCTGATCGGGGGAGCGCACGCGCCGGCCGAGCTGATCGAGCGGGCGCTCTCGCTCGCCTACCCGATTGCTCTCACCTACGGCATGACGGAGATGTGCTCGCAGGTGGCCACGGCGCCGCCCGATGCGGTTCGCGAGAAGCCGGGCAGCGTCGGGTCGCCGCTGAACGGAATAGATGTGCGGGTCCGGGAGGAAGGAGAGCTCTGGGTGCGAGGGCCAACCCTCGCGCTCGGGACGGTCTCGGCGGGGGCGGGCACCGTGCACAATCCGGTGCCTCTGGACGACCTCGAGGGAGGCTACCTCACCGGAGATCTGGGACGCGTGGACGAAGACGGGCACCTCTGGATCACAGGCCGGATCGCATCGCGGATCATCAGCGGCGGGGTGAATGTGGATCCTCGGGAGGTGACGGACCTTCTCGAATCGCTGCCGGGCGTGGTGGAGGCTGCGGTGGTGGGTGTGCCCGACCCCGAGTGGGGCGAGAGGGTGGTTGCGGCGGTTGTGCTGGCGCCCGACGGCTCGCCCGCGGGTGAGGCAGCGCTCACGGCGCTCCACGGTGCGGCTCGTGAGAGGCTCTCTGAAGCCAAGCGGCCCCGGGAGATTCGGGTGGTCGCGGCGCTCCCCCGAAACGCAAACGGCAAGGTCGATCCAGCCGGTGTACGGGCGCTCTTCGACGCTTAGAAGGCTGTTGAGGAGGTGGGGTGGCCGCGCGACCCCCGCTTCGCGGCGGTGCCCAGGTTTTCGCGTGTTCAGAGTAGGAGAGACAACGAGTCGTAGCCAAAGCTACGGCGAGGAGGAAAGACGCCGTATGAACCGCGAACTACCCCTGCGCCCTTCGGGTTACGGGCAGCACAGCACGATCTCCGTCGTTGGACCGCCTCGAGGTAGCTACGGCTATCTCTTCGGCGGCCCGCCTGGGATCTCGCCCTGCGGTGC
>JAZDDA010000081.1:0-10497 GCA_036679625.1 Gemmatimonadota bacterium
CGAGAGCCCGATCCGCCCAAGCTGCCCCGGTGGAAGTCCATCGGCCGCCGTCGCAGGGAGCCAGGTGTCGCCGCCGTCTCTGGTGACGAAGAGTCCGCTTCCCGGCCCTCCAGAGGTGAAGAACCATGGTTCGCGGCGAAACTCCCACATCCCGGCAATGAGTGTCTTTGGGTCGTCAGGAGACATCACGAGATCACTTACACCCGACCGGTTATTCGTGAAGAGGACACGACTCCATGTCACTCCGCCATCGGTCGTTCGAAAGACCCCCCGTTCCTCTCCGTCACTCCATGCAGGGCCCATCGCCCCAACGTAGACGACGTCCGGGTCCGTCGGATCGAGCACAACTCGGTGGATCCTCTCCGATTGAGCGAGACCCATCAGCTCCCAGGACTCTCCCCCATCCGTGGACTTGTAGACCCCTGCACCTACGCCCGCCGAGTTGCGGGGGTTGCCCTCACCCGTGCCAACCCAGACGAGATCTGGATCCAATGGGTGAATGGCGATGGCGCCAATCCCCGAGACCCGTTCTCCGTCGAATATGGAGCTCCAGCTCTGTCCACCATTCTCAGATTTCCAGAGTCCACCGGTCGCGGAGCCCACGAAGATGAGGTTCGGGTCCGCCGCAAAGACCTCGATGGCCGCAATTCGGCCGCTCATCCCGGCGGGGCCGATGCTTCGTGGTGTCATCGCCGACAGAAACGCCTCCGGTTCCTGACCACGGAGCGGCCCTGCCCCCCACAGGCATAGGACGGCCGCGCTGAGTCCAGCGATGGTACGAGTCCTGCCGGAGGTCAACGCCGGGGATAGACCTCGGACACGCCCCCAGCTGGCCAGTAATGAGACGGAGATTCGTGTTGGCTGATCGGGCATATGCTTCGCGTCATTTGTTTACAGGGTGATGCGAAAACGGCTCCAATACCCCACATTGGGACCCGTAGGTGAGGCTGTTCCCGGTTCCGGGAACCGGACACTAGGGATCCGAGTCAAACTCAGCAACGAGGCGTACACAATACCGTGCTAATCTCACCGCACGAGCCACCGCCTTCCGGGGTCCCCCTTCGGGCCCTCGTCCTTTCTGTTTCGGCGCTGGCGGTCCCTGTCGTGGGTGCCCTGGGCTTTCCCGAGGATCTCGGCGAATACGGGGCACTTCTATGGCTTCTCGCGCTCGTTCCGGCTTTCCTCCTCGCCTACTACAGAGGGTGGAGGGGCGTGGCGACGGCCCTTGCCTTCGGGATGGCCGTGCTGTCGATCACGCAGGTAATCGCGATCCTGCTGACGCTCGTGATCCCGGATATGCTTCTCGGTGTGGTCATCGCCTACATCGGGGTGGCCCTCGGGCTTGGCTGGGTTGCGGAGCTCCTCCATCAGGACAAGAGCGAGGCTCAGGGGCTGGCGTACACCGATCTCCTGACACACCTGCCCAATCGAAGGCACGCTCGGGTATTTCTGGAAAATGAATTCGCCGCCGCCCAGCGGGGACGCCTCCTCTCTGTGGTGCTCTTCGATCTCGATGGATTCAAGGACTACAACGATCGTTACGGGCACGCCGCGGGGGACGAGGCGTTGAGAACATTCGCCGACGTGCTGAACAAGACAACTCGGCGTATGAACCTGGTGGGCCGCTTTGGCGGAGAGGAATTCCTCGCCATCCTTGCCGGATCTGATTCGGAGGGTGCCGTCGTCTTCGGAGAGCGTGTGCGCTCCGAGCTTCGTGAGCGAGCGCTTGGAAAGGGCCCGCTCACGGTGAGTGGCGGGGTGGCGACGTTTCACCCAAACATGCGGACGCCGGACGAGCTCCTCGCCTCCGCAGATCACGCCCTCTACCGCGCCAAACGAGAAGGCCGAAACTGTGTTCGGCTCTTCACCCGTAGCGTAGTCGAGCCGGGGAGCAGCAATGCCTCATCAACCCCGAGGGTCTTCGGCGACGTAGAGCCCGAACCGCAGGATGGGTACCCACGTGCCGCGGAGACGATCGGCAGGACACAGCCAGACGCGGATCTCCTTTCGAAGGAGGTCGCGCTTCTCGGGGCGGGCAGGCAGGTGCTGCTGGTAGACACCGAAAAAGCTTCGCGAGCCCTCCTCACCAAATTTCTTACCCGAGAGGGATTTGCCGTAACCGACCGGGAATCCGTTCGAGCGGGTGTGGAGCAGCTCGGCACCGACTTCGACGTGGTGGTAACGGATTTTCTCTTCCCCCGTGCAGATGGGAAGGAGCTCGTGCGGGCGGTGAAGTCGAGGTGGCCGGCCACCCAGGTGATTGTGATCACCAACTCCCACGAGTCGGCAGTGACGATGGAAGCCCTCAAGTCCGGCGCCGATCGTTATATCACCCGCCCCTTTGGGATGTCTGAGCTTAGGTCCCACATGATGGAGCTGCTCCCCCGGCGCGACCACGCGATCGAGAAGAGGGCGAGCGCGAGGGTGCTCACAAAGATGGCAAAGGAGCGGACTGCCCAGGCCGAAGAAGCCGTCAGCGAGGCGACCGAGGCCCTTGTTCGGGCTGCAGAGATCCGGGACCCCTTTACCAGGGACCATGGAAAGCGGGTCTCCGCCCTCTCGATTGCCTTCGCAGAAGTCTTCGATCCCAAGGGTGATCGGATTGAACACGCCTGCCTCCAGAGCGGTGCCGAGGTGATCGATGTAGGCAAGCTCGCACTCCCCGATGTCATCCTGAACAAGGTGGAGCCCCTCACCGAAGCCGAGCGGGAGACGCTCCAGGAGCATCCAGCGATCGGTCGTCAGATCCTCGAGTCGGTACTCGCTGATGATGTTGTTTTGGGAATCGTGGCGTGGCATCACGAACGATGGGATGGGTTGGGTTACCCGGACGGCCTCGCGGGTGAAGCCATTCCGATCGAAGCACGAATCGTTGCGATCACCGACTCGCTCAGCGCGATGGTTTCCGAGCGGCCCTATCGGGGTGCCAAGACGTGGGAGGAAGCCATCGAGGAGATCGACGGTGGGTTTGGGTCCCGCTTCGATCCGAGCCTCGCCGAAGCCTTCCGGGAGGCCGAACCAGAGATGCGTCGGGCGCACCTGGAGATGCCAGAGAGCTAACCCGATGTCTCAGCTTCGCACGGCGCGCCGTACGCATTCCTTTACCGAATCGGTCATCAGAGAGATGACCCGGGTCGCGCGGGAATACGACTCCATCAACCTGGCCCAGGGCTTTCCCGACTTCCCTGCACCGCAGCTCCTGAAGGACGCAGCGTGTACGGCCATTCAAGACGATGTAAATCAATACGCGGTAACATGGGGTTCTCCGGCGCTCCGGACTGCCCTCGTGCAGAAATATCTGGACCAGTACGGCATGGTGGTTGACGGCGATCGGGAAGTGACCGTCACCTGCGGAGGCACAGAAGCGATGGCTGCGGTCTTCCTTTCGGTGCTCAACCCGGGGGATGAGGTGATCATCCTCGAACCGTTCTACGAAAACTACGGACCCGACGCGATTCTTTCTGAGGCCCGTCCGGTCTTCCTTCCGTTGCAGGCCCCGGAATTCAAACTCGACGCAGGTAAACTCGCGTCCCTTGTGACTCCACGGACGCGTGCGGTCGTCATCAATACTCCGAACAACCCCACCGGACGGGTGTTCACGAGCGAGGAGCTCGAATCCGTTGCGGCGATCTGTCGCAAGCATGATCTGCTCGCGATCACGGACGAGATCTATGAGTACATCTATTACGAAGGCACTCACATCCCAATCGCCACACTCGAGGGGATGAGGGATCGGACGATTACGGTAAGTGGGCTCTCGAAGACTTTTTCCGTTACCGGATGGCGCGTCGGGACCATTATCGCACCGCCCGACCTCACCGATGCGATCCGCAAGGTGCACGATTTTCTGACGGTGGGGGCTCCGGCTCCGCTCCAGGAGGCCTGCGCGGTGGGGCTACGTGAGTTGGGGGGGGATTACTACGAGACGATGGTAGATGACTATCGAGCCCGCCGAGAAGTCCTGTTCCAGGGGCTGGCTGGCGCAGGATTCAGATGCGGGAAGCCAGAAGGTGCGTATTACATTCTCGCCGATTTTTCAGAGCTCAGTGATCAGGCAGACACCGAGTTTTCAATAATGCTCGCTAAGGATGGTGGGGTTGCCTCTGTGCCGGGATCGAGCTTCTTCAGCGTGCCAGATCGGGGCCGCTCGCTCGCTCGCTTTGCGTTCTGCAAACGACTCGAAACCCTCGAAACCGCTTCCGAACGCCTACTCGCCTTCTCCCGGGCCGGAGTCTGACTCCTCACCTTCCGTCGGACCAATGTCTATCGCGTCATCTTCCGTCGGGCCAATGTCTATCGCGTCATCTTCCGTCGGGCCAATGTCTATCGCGTCATCAATCGTCGCGGTGGGTACGTTCCCGATAGGTAGCGGCTCGTCTTCGTCCTCGATGTAGGCGATCCGCTCTTCCCACTGCCCCATCATCTGCACGAAGGCGCGGGCGAGGTCGGCGTCAAACTCGGTGCCGGCGCCCTCGCCGATGTACTCCACGACCCGCTTGGCATCCCATGCGTCTCGATAGGGCCGCTTGGTACGCAACGCGTCGTATACATCGCAAACGTGGACCATGTTGCTCGCCTGGTGACACTTCCTCGGATGGCGAAGCGAGGGATACCCCTCTCCATTCAGGCGAATGTGGTGCTCGTAGGCGACGACCGCGGCCAGGTCGAGATTCTCTTCGGTTTCGATGATGATACGCGCGCCCTCATCTGTGTGGCTGTTCATCACCTCACGCTCAGAGTCAGTGAGTTTGCCGGGTTTGTTCAAAATTTCGTCGGGCACCTTGACCTTCCCGAGGTCGTGGAGGAGGCCCGCGATGCCGAAGGTGCGAATTTCCTTGGGTGCCAATCCCACAAACTCAGCGAGAGCCATGGAGAGGATGGAAACGTTCATCGCATGGGTCGTAGTGTACTGATCGAAGCGCTTGAGTTTCAGAAGGGGAATAAGGAATGCCTGATCACCGTGCATCGCCACGGAGAGCGAGCGGATGATGGCCTCGGCTTCGGACAGATGGAGGTCCTTCTTATCCTTCAGTTCCTGATGCAGCCAATCGACGGCTTCGACCTCTTCGCGAAGGGAGTACGAGAGGGTTGCGGTAGCGATCTTCTCTGCGTCATCCGAATCAGGTCGCGCTCCGTCGATGCCGATGCTTCCATACCGGATCGCCGTGGGCCGAGTCTGCCGCACCTCCGAAGTGTCCGAAACATCGCCGGACAAACGTGCATAGACGTCTTCGAGGAAGACCTCGAGATCGTCACGTATGACGTGGTCGACGAACTCGAGACGTTGCACACCCTTCGACGCGAGGCGATTCCCCCAATCCCACCGCTTTAGAGACCGGAGTGGCCTCTTGGCGTAGATGATCTCATGTCCGAGGAAGGTGAATTCAGGATGAAGATCCACCTCTTGGAGTCGCATGAGGCGATCCAGGGCTCCATCTAATGCACGCTCGCGTGCGGGGTGTCCGGGTTCGTAGAGTGTCATCGTAGAAACGGCCTGCGCCAACCCCGTCAAGAAATCGGCTGCGAGTTCCTGGTTCAAGAGGTGGCCTCCATTGAAACGGCGTTTCTGATGTCTTCGTCCTTAGACCGCCTCGCGGCAGCGAGGACTTTCTTCACTCTCGGCTCCGTTGGCCATCCGGCCGCTAGCGCCTGAAGTGTGGCGATCACCTCGGGAGACGAGGGGGCCAGCTTGCGTCGACCCACAAAATTCTTCCCGGTAACCACAAGACCAAGCATTGCATCCAGCGCGAGTTTCGATCCGGTAGAGGCGAGGAGACGCGCGGCGATAGCCTTCAGATCACCACTTCGGTCGGCGGTGAGCACGCGCTTGACCAGCGTGGGGACGAGCGTCTCAGGGAGGGAGGTCCGGAGCTCCAGGAGGGCCATGCGGACCATTCGATCATCCTCCGCAGCCAGCGCCGCGGCCAATGCCCGTTCTCGGAACCCGGCCTCCTTCATGGCGAGTGGGAAGGCTTCTCGCCGAACCCGATCATCCGCATGCTCCATAAAGGGGGCGACGCTGAACCCAGCCGGTGTGACCCCAGACTCGTGAATAAGGGCCAGAATATTGCGAAGCATGAACCAGCGCGAATCGTCGAGTCTCGCGACAAAGAGTTCGGCAGCACTCTCGTCCTTCAGAGCTTTCAGCGTGTCGAAGACCTTTCTTCTCACCGACCGGGACGACGAGTCGGCAAGTGCATCGAGCAACGGGTCGATTGTTGTGTGCCCGCCGCGGGACACAAGTTCCGCGAGTGCCTCGGCATCGACATCGTCGGCTGAGAGAATCCTCCGCAGGTGCTCTGGGCTCGTGATCAGGGACTCGATGGTCCGCCCAACCTGACTGTCCGGCGGCGTGTCGTCGATCAGAGCGATCACCCAGCTCACCTGCCCTTCGTCGATGAGTTCAGAGACCGCTCGATGGGTCGTCGGCCCCCATGCATCGACTTCGGCCGCCATCTGAAGCAGCCTTGCGGCGCCTGAGAGCTCGTCTTCGTCCTCACCCTCATCCTGAATGAAAACGGGCGCGGCATGCGCCATTTTGTCGAGGATCAGCGTGTACGAGTCTGGGTTGGGATCAGTGAGTTCCCAGTCTTCGATCAGATCCTCCACATTTTCCCGCAGCGCAGAATCAGCATGGGCGGGGATCGCGCCGGGCCCGCGTTCGGCGTGGATCGCGAGCTTCGTGAGGAGCCGTGTGAGCGAGTGTGAGATCGTTTGCTCCTTTGCGGCTGCAGCTGCCTTCACGATCTTCACCACGGAGTCGACCGCAAGGGCCTGCGACGTATCCAACAAGAACTGGCGTCGCTGTGTTGCGTCGCCACCCATGTCTATCAGGCGTCCGAGCGTGTCATCATCGAGCTCGTTGACCAATGTGGAGAGTTGTCGACGCACCTTCAGGCTCTCTCCCGCCTCGTCCCCGGCCTTCAGTTCATCGGCCAGCTGCAGGAGGTATCCCACGATCACCTGATCGTAGGCGTCCTCCTGGCGGTGTGCGCGAATTGTTGCTGCGATCACCTCGGGCTCCTGCGACGAATCCTCTTCGGACTCCTCCCCCCCCGCCATCGCGGCTCGGGCCAGGCCAAGCCAGAGTTGGGACGCCTTATCGTGAGCCGTTTGCCCCGCCTCTCCGTCGATCAGCTCCAGCTTTTCGTACCCCAGGCCATATAGGCTCACCTTCTCCCAGCTCGGCATCCGGGCGCCGAGCATTCCGAGAGCCTGGCCCTCCGCATCGGGATCCCGGGCCAGAGTGTTCAGAAGGGACTCGATCGCGTAGAGGTCCGGACACTTCTCAAAGCTGATCGCACCGATCTGGTGCTCGTGAAGCCTACCTGCGAGATCGCTCAGGACCGGGTTTTTCGACTCGGTCGCCACGCCTCCGATTACCAATTGCCGGTGAGCAACCCCGATGGAAAGCGAGGGACGGTCCTTGAAGAGCTTTGTTAGTCGACTCAGTACGTTGTCCGCCGCAGGCTCCAGGGAGGGGTGCCCTGGGGGGTACATCGCAAAGCGGTGCACCGCGATCGAGAATTGGATGAGGAAGTCGCCAAGCTCGCGAGAAAGTGCTGCAGACGCGGCAGGGCGTTCGTCAGCGGAGGTGGCTTCGGCCTTCGGACCATCTTCGGCCGATGGCGGCGCCCCATCAGAAGGGTCATGGGTCACGTAGCTGGGATTCCTCACGACAAGGTTGAGGGTCTCCGCGGAATGGTCAGGACATGGGCCTCTCCTGTCAAGCAGAATCGTCGATTTCCGAGCGAACGGAAACCCCGTTATCCTCCCCCTGGTTTCGATCTTGAGTTGGCAACCGGAAGATGGCCTGCATTGTGCGGTCAGATCGGTCGTCTCAACGGCGGATGGGGTGTGGATTTGGAAACGACGATGGACACGGTGACCACGGGGCGCGTCACGCTCTTTGGCCACGAGCCGACAACAGCCCAGGTGAGCCTGGTTGCGCGCACGGCACGCTGGCGTATGACCAGGGCCTTCTTTGCGGGCGGTACAGGGATTGCCTTGGCTCCCCTTGTGGGCCTCGTGCCTCCCCACGTTCCCTGGGCACTCGCCGCGGTCGGCGTTGGGATGTTCCTCGCTCGACGTCGCCTACGCGAGCACTACACCCTGAATTCGGTCGAAGCTCTCTGCCCACGGTGCGGCGCGGAGTTGAGTCTGGCGAGGCCGGCGGCGTTACGGACTCCCCACATAATGCCCTGTGATGCGTGTCACTACGAACCGGTTCTCCGCGTTGATCCCGACCCGCCTACCCGGTGACCTCCCTGAGGACGACCAGCGGGGCTTTTCTCAGCGCCGGTGCACTCCCTACCAACCCCGTAACCAGCGTAACCCCAATCACAAAGAACCAGACGAGCAGGAGTTGCACTGGATAGAGTTGAAAGGGTAGGTCGAAGACAAATCGTACCAGGAGCCAACTGGCGCCTCCCGCGAGCAAGAGGCCGGCCCCCGTCGCGAGCGTCCCCAGCGCCGCATATTCCACAGCGATGATCCGCAGGACGAGGCGGCGTTCCGCCCCCAACGTTTTCAGAAGGGCTCCTTCTCTCATGCGCTGGAACCTCGTGACGCTCATCGCACCGATGAGCACGAGCACTCCTGCAGCTACTGCGAACCCCCCCAGAAACCGAACGCCCTGATTGAAGCGATCGACGATTCCGGCCACCACACCCTGAATCCGCGCGAGATCGAAGACGGAGACGTTCGCATGCCTGGTGACGAGCTCCCGTTGAAGGCGTGCGCGGTCCACCTCACCTTCGATGTGGGTCAGGATTACGCCCGACTGCGGTGCTGCCTCGAGGAACCCGGGCTCGAAGACGACGAAGAAGTTCGTTTCAAATCGGGTCCAGTCCACGGTGCGAAGGTTCACGACCTCGCTCTCGACAGCGACGCCACCGACATCCCATGTAATGCGATCCCCCAGAGTGACGCGGAGACTCTCTGCCAGGTCTCGCTCCACACTGATGCGCGCCACTCCTGGAATGCCTTCGTCGCCGGCTTCCCACCATGCTCCCGCGACTACGACCTCCGACTCCGTGGCATGCTCCCGGTAGCTGTGTCGATACTCTCGCCGGACAGCCCAGCGCTGGGGACGCGACTCGGCAGGTGCGTCGAGGAGCTCCGCGACGCCGACGCCGTTGATGGCACTCAGGCGGGCGGGTACGATGGCCTCGACCACCGGCTGCGTCCCGGACCACTCCTCAACCAACTCAATTACCGACGCGCGCTGGTTCGGCTGGACGTCAAACAGGAGCAGATTTGCACCGCCTGCTGCCTCAGTGAATGAAAACTCCTGCAGCAGGTTCTGCTGGATCTGGGTCACGGTGCCGATCACGAAGGCGCCGAATCCGAGAGCGATGATGACGGCAACCGTCTGGTTCTGGGGCCGAAACAGGTTGCTCACACCCTGGCGGACAGCGAAGGAGGCTCTCCTCGGGAACCAGCGACGCGTCATCGAGATCAGGAACCCGCCTGCTCCGGCGAGCGCGAGGAGAATAACCCCGAGCCCAACGGTAAAGGCTACCGCCTCCCGCCACCCAGAGGCTTCGAGGTAGGACAAGACCAGAATACTGGCGAGAACCGCGACTCCAACGAGTACACGCCCCTGCCAGCCCCCGGAACGCCCGCCCTCGAAATCATGCCGAAGTGCAGCCAGCGGAGGGACACGCCGAACCTCGAGGAGGGGGTCGAGGGCAAACATTATCGCCACCCATACCCCAACTCCGAAACCGGCGATGATGGCCGGCCACGCCAACGTCGTCGTGACCTCTACCGGGAAGAGTCCGCGAAAAACAAAGGGCAGCATCTGCTGAGCCCCTACGCCAATCACGACGCCCACGCCCGCTCCAATCGCTCCAAGGCCACCGGCCTGAATCACATACGCCGTAAACAACGTGCGTTGGCGGGCGCCGAGACATCTGAGGACAGCGACGGAGATGCGTTTCTCCCGCACGTAGGCATGAACCGCAGATCCAACCCCGATTCCACCGAGAAGGAGCGCCGCGAGCCCAATGAGCCCGAGGAAGCGCCCGAGCGCATCCACCGTGGCGGTGAGACTCCGGGCCTGATCCTCTGCAGTGGTAATCGAAACGCGCTCATTGCGAAGCGCTTCTCGATAACGATCGAGCACCGCCATGCGGTCGGTCTCTTCGGGGAGTCGAATCGCTGCCCTGTAGCGAACAAGACTTCCAAAGGCGAGGAGCTCGGTCCGTTGGAGCGCATCGTGCGAGATGAACACGCGAGGGCCGATCGCGCCCTGGAAGCCCACCTCCGCGGGGAGACCCTCGACCACACCTCCGATTGGAATCGCAATGGATCCGATAACCAGGGTATCACCGATCGCCGCATCAAGCTGGATGAGCACTGCGGGATCGACCAATGCGAGTGTCCCCTCGCCCAGTCGACCCCAAAGCCCCGCCGGGGTAGATCGTGGAACCCCGTAGAAGGGATACCCCTCTTCGACCCCTGTCACCTGAAGGAGGCGCACAGCTTCGTTCG
>JAZDDA010000082.1:0-9420 GCA_036679625.1 Gemmatimonadota bacterium
CGGCAGAAGGCGATGCGGTTGCCCTCACACGAGCGCTCGTCGCCACACCATCGGTGAATCCGGTGCTCGAGGCAGGTGGGGCGGGTGAACGCGCCATAGCGGAGCTGACCGCCGAATGGCTCGAGTCGTGGGGCTTCGCGGTAGAGGTCGTGGAGGTGGCAGATGGCCGCTTCAACACGATCGGACGTCGGGGCACGGGTAGCGGGCCCACGCTGATCCTCAATGGGCATCTCGACACCGTGGGGGTGGAGGGGATGACGGTCGATCCGTTCGCCGCAGAGCTGCGCGACGGGCGTCTCTGGGGGCGCGGCTCGTGTGACATGAAGGGCGGTGTCGCCTCGCTTCTCGCGGCGGCCGCCGCTACGGCCGGGGACCAACTCGAGGGGACGCTCATCGTTGCGCTCACCGCAGACGAGGAGCACGCGAGTCTCGGGATGGCCCACCTGGTGGAGAGTGGGGTGCGGGCCGACGCGGCTGTGGTCTGCGAGCCCACCAGCCTGGCCGTGATGCCGGCCCACAAGGGCTTCGTCTGGGTCGAGGCGGACTTTACCGGGAGAGCCGCTCACGGCGCGATCCTTCATGCGGGGCGATTCCTGGCGGCGCTCGACGGGCTGCAGTCTGAGCTGAACGGTCGTACGGCCCACCCGCTGCTCGGCCACGGCACGCTTCACGCCGGTACGATCCAGGGCGGCGTGGCTGCCTCGGTCTACCCGGAGCGGTGCACCGTCGTGCTGGAGCGTAGGACCCTCCCGGGAGAGACCGGAGAGAGGGTCACCGAGGAGTTCCGGGGGGTGTTGGAGGCAACTCTGCGTGAGGAGTCCGGACATGCGGGCGATGGAGTCCCCGGCCTCACCGCTGAGATTCGCCAGGGCCTGACGCGTCCTGGCACAGAGGTGCCCGTGGACTCCCCATTGGTGACCGGGCTGCTACGGGCGTGCGCCAGCGAAGGGGTGGCCGGGTCGGTCGAGGGCATGACCGCCTGGGTGGACGCAGCATTCCTCAACGAGGCTGGCACTCCTGCCGTTTGCTTCGGACCGGGATCGATTGCTCAGGCGCACTCGATGGACGAGTGGATCGACCCAAGCGAGATCGAAGCATGTGCCCGGGTGCTGACGCGCTTCGTACGGGAGTTTCTTGGGTGAGGTGGGCCGCTCGAGATCAAGGGACAAGAAAGGCTCGACGCACCATGCTATTTGTGGCATAATTGGAGATGCCTGATCGACACAAGCCTCTGATCTGGGTCGGTTCGAGCCTGAAAGACCTGAAGCGCTTTCCGCGCTCGGTCCAGTACGATCTCGGTACCGGCCTGCGGGCGGCCCAGTCAGGGAGTATGCCAACGGCCTCGAAGCCCTTGAAGGGGGTTCGGGGTCCCGGGGTGCTCGAACTGGTTGAGGACTACCGTGGAGATACCTTTCGAGCCGTATACACGGTAAGGCTGGTCGGACGAGTTTATGTGCTGCACACTTTTCAGAAGAAGTCGAAACGGGGTATCCAGACACCGAAGCATGTCTTGGACCTGATCAAGCTGCGTCTACGTGAGGCGGAGCAGATCCACGCTGACATGGGTGAGGGATGATGAGCAAGAAAGTCGACTACACCGTCTCGGGCGGAAACGTCTTTGCAGACCTGGGATTGCCGGGTGCCGAAGAGCTCCTGGCCAAGGCAGACCTGATGATCGAGATCCACAATGTCATCGAGGAGCGCGGGCTGACTCAAACCGAGGCGGCTGAGATCCTGGGCATCGATCAGCCGAAGATCTCGGCTCTCGTGAATCAGAAGATGAGCGGCTTTTCGATGGAGCGGCTGTATCGGTACCTGAATGCCCTCGGACGCGATATTGAGATCATCGTAAAGCCGACACCGAAGAGCCGGAAACAGGCTCATATCTCGGTCTCACGAAGGTGATCGAAGCAGCCTGCAGGCAGGTAGACTTGCTGGGTAGGGCCTAGCGAAGCTCTGCGGTTGGCCCGATCAGAATTCGGCCACCTCGTCCAGTCCTTGGAGCCCTTCAGCCGCCGGTCTTGATACTCGTCAGGGAGTGTTCACGCGAGCATGAGGCGGCCGCCCTTTGGCTCGGGCACATCTCTGCCGAGTTCCAGAGCCGTCTCGATCCACTCATCGATAACGAGCTCGACGTGCTTGACGGCCTGCTCATACGTCTCGCCGTCCGCAGCACAGCCCGCCAACTCGGGCACCTCCGCGATGTATGCTCCATCCTCATCGCTCCAATAGAGGATTATCTCGTAGCGGTGCTTACTCTTCTTCATGGCTCGCCAACTCGTACTTTAAGATTACGCTTCGGACCTGCTTCACCTGATATGCCTTTGCCTTGGACCCCGTGGGCTGGAGGTTCAGAATCTCGTACACCCCATCCTTCGAGTAGATGCGGTGACTGCCCTTGATGCGGACTTGAAAACCCAGTCTCGCGAGCAGCGATGTCAGGTCGCTAAAACGGATATTTGAGTCCGAGGTGCCTCGGAGCACCTGGAAGAGCGTTCTTTCGAAGGTGGTCACGCTCCAATCTACCTCGCTCCTATCCCGGACGCACAGCTGATTGACGAGCCATGAAACTTGAATCTAGCGAGCCGTCGCGAACCCAACGGGACATTCCCAGGTGAACTGCCCCGCTACGGGAGTCGTACCCCGACGGTCAGGAATGTTGCGGCCGTTGAACGAACTACCCCGCACTCCCCCCGGCCCTCGATTGCGGCTCGCCTGACCGCAACTCTTGATAGCGGGTATCGGGAAGCATAGGAATTCCTCGAGTTGGGCACTGGACGATAAAGGCTAGATCTAGTATGATTACTCATGCGTGAGATCCCGAAGCCACTCGTCTGGGTAGGGTCGAGCAAGAGAGATCTGAAAGCGTTCCCCCGTGCCGTACAACGCGACCTGGGCCAGGCCGCTCGAAATCGCACAGTTCGGGAGGACGCCGGCGCATGCGAAGCCTCTGAAGGGCTTCAAGGGTGCTGGTGTGCTTGAGTTGGTCGAAGATCACGATGGAGATACTTACCGCGCGGTCTACACTGTGAAACTGACGGATCGTGTGTACGTCTTGCATGCCTTCCAGAAGAAGTCGAAGAAGGGAATCAAGACGCCGGGGCATGTGATCGATCTCGTCAGGGCACGACTCAGAGCGGCGGAGGGGATTCAAGCGGAACTGGAGGGAGAGCGATGAGCAAGGAACTGGAGTATGAGGTAGGCAGCGGTAACGTGTTCGCCGATCTTGGGCTGCCGGACGCCGAGGAACTGAAGGCCAAGTCCGAGCTGGTGATCGAGATCATCCAAGTCCTCGAAGACCGAGGGCTGAAACAGGCCGAGGCGGCCGAGATCATGGGAATCGACCAACCGAAGGTGTCCCTGCTCGTGCGAGGGAAGCTCGGCGGCTTCTCGATGGAACGGTTATATCGGTTCCTGAACGCGCTTGGGCAGGATGTTGAGATTGTAGTGAAGCCCAAGCCCAAGGGTCGGAAGGCCGCCATGTTGAGTGTGACGCGTAGGGCTGGTCGGCGACGGGCTGCGAAGGTCTGAGACCTCACGTCCGGGCCTATCAGCCCCAACTACGATAGAAATAGCAATAAGTGAGCAGCTAAAGAAAGAAACGGCATAGACTTAGGGGATGTAAGAGCTCAGAAGTATGGCAATGGGCTCGGATGTTCCTGGGTGAAGTTCCCCGCTACCGCACCGCGGGATCCGTTCCCTTGAGCTCCTTCCGCCGGTCGAGGGCGCCGCGCAGCTCCTTCGTCAGCGGCTCTGGCATGACCCCCTGATGCGTCGTCTCAGGTACCTTTGCTGGGATCAACGCGCTTGATCGGCCAGTTTAGTTCGATGGAATCAGCGGTCGTAGGCTTGGCTGCGATGGCGGATGTGGATGACGTGGATCACCCGAGCTTCTTTCTGCCAGATGAAGCGGATCCTCCAGTCACCGACCCGCAGGCGCCATTGCGGCGGGTGGACGTTGCTGAGCTGACGAGTGTCCCCTGCTCCTCATCGGCCAGCCGCCCGAGGGCTTCGATCACACGAGTTCGATTTCGCGGATCTAGGCGTTTCAGGTCCTTCTTCGCTCGTGCCGAGAGCTGAAGGGACCAATTCAGAGTCCGAGCTCCTGCTTCACGTCATCGAGCGAATGGACGCGCCCGGCCGCGATGTCTTCCAGTCCTTCCTGGACGGCCTCTTCCTCGTCCGGAGAGATCACCTCGTCTTCCTCGGGTGCGTTCATCAGCGCGCGCACGAAGGGATCCCCGAATTCGGTAAGGTATTCGAGATACCGCTCGGCAGCACGGACGTCCTCGTCCGGGATCCGGTCGACGAGCCGGTAGAGACGCTCTTTGACTGTGGCTTCCATGCTGCTCCATCCTGCTGAGGTCATCAGATCCTACAAAGTTACTCCGTTCTACACCGGAAGCACTACTTGCGGGTCCACAGGGGGACAAGCTGGTCTCAGGCGCCCCGGGTGGAGTCAACTCCAGTCAGGTCCTCGACGCAGGCCGTACCAGGGTGGGCCCAAAGGATTGATTGGATGGGCTCGCCCGTAGGTGGAGGGGCAAACGCAAGCGGGTTGCTGTATCATCGAAGTCGCTACTACGATCCCGTAGCCGGGCAGTTCACCCAAGAAGATCCCATCGGGTTAGCGGGCGGGCTGAACCTTTACGGGTACGCGAACGGGGACCCGGTAAATCTGAGCGATCCGTTCGGGCTGATGGCACAGACGGATACCCTTGTAGCAGTTACGGTCGACCAATTTAGCTCTGAGAACCCCACGAAGGGTCTCAGGGACGTGTGCGTCGACCAGAGTGTGGCTGGAAATGTACAGCCAATTTTCGAGCAGGCGGCGGGGGCTGGGATTCCGGTTCTGCTCAACAATGCCTATCGAGATCGTGTGACGGCAGGGACTGGCGGTCGTCCTTCGGCCGGGTTGGGAAGCCCTCATTTGGCTGGCTTCGCATTTGACATCAATGTAAAGGGACTATCGCAATCTCAGATTTCTCAATTCACGCAGATCGCAATCGCCAACGGATTTGAGCCACTCGCAGGGGATCTCGGGCACTTTAGCGCAGTCCAAGGTCCCGAGGCCGTGTATGGCTCGTTCCAAGCGGCCGTTGCCGAAGCTAGCCGTAGTTACGCGGCCAAGGAGTGTGTTGATGCCAACGTTCGATAACCATCCCGTCGAGGCTCATAGAGTGATCAGGAGGCGGCCCAAATCAGGGTTTATTCTGGGGATCGTGGCACTGGCAGCATTCTCCATCTATGGGTGCGGCCCCAGCCCAGGCACTCCTCTCTGCGCAGATTCGGGGACGTGGAGGCTCGCAGCCGAGGCCTACAGTGGAGGTATGACTGTTACCGGGACAATAACGCTTGACGGGATGGAATCGAGGACGAATCTGATTCTGACGCACGCCGAGGGGTGGACGGAGACGATTGAAGACCCGTTGGAGATTCAGGGAACGGAACCTGACTCGATTCGTTTTCAGTTTTCACCCATCGGATTCAAGTTCGTGGGGTCATGTGCGTCATCCAACGAATGGGCGGGGGAGTTTGCCGTTCCGCAGCCACCGTTTGAGGACATCTCGGGGGCGTGGTCGATGATCAAGGAGACCTCGCCGTGACCCCGAGCGCTGGTCCGGTTCCGTACGGGACTGGACCCCTGTCGGGGAGGTCCGCCTCAACCCCGAACGCCAAACAGCCGACAAGGCCGAAAGAGGTGAGGCAGCATGATCAACTCATGCGACAACTACCTTGACACCTACCGGGCACGCCGGCCGAAGAAGCCTGGTTAAAGATTGCTTGAACAGCTCCTGCCTGACTCCGATCCACACACACTTCCCGTTGGCCCTCAGACGGAATCTCCCTGCTCTTCTGGTCCACGGTCACGGCTTGCAAGGTGTCAGCCATCAGCCCGAACGGATCACGCAAATTGACCGGATCGCCGTTGGCATACCCGTAGAGGTTCAGCCCACCGGCGAGCCCGATAGGATCTTCTTGGGGGAACTGCCCGGCGAAGAACGGCCTAATTAGTCCTTGACCACCTCCCACCGGGCGCCCCTACCGCGGCCCGACACCCTCAGCTTCCCGTCATCTCGCAGTCGTCGGAGAACGTGGCGAATCATGTCTCGACTGACCCCGGGACACAGGTCTTCGATCTCCGATATGGAGAACGGGCGAACCCGCTGAGCAACGGCGCCCTCTATTAGAGCCGTTTTCGCTCCGCGCCCTTTGAGTACTCGCCCAGCGCGATCCTTTAGTTCACCGTGTGCCCGCAGAAGGATACCCCAAAAATATTCCATCCAGGGAAAGGGATCATGCCGCCCCTCGTGCCAGTTCTCAGAGCTAGCTTCGAGCGCCTCATAATAGGTCTCTCTACTTTCCTCGATCAGCCGTTCTAGACTGATATATCGCCCCACGTCATACCCCGCCCTGTAGAGGAGAAGCAGCGTGAGGAGGCGACCGGTCCGTCCGTTCCCATCCGTGAATGGGTGGATACACAGGAAGTCCAGGATGGCCAGGGGAACGATAATAAGTGGCTCGTACTGGCGGTCGATTCCCAAGTCCCAGCCAGTGACGAGCCCATTCATCGCATCAGGCGTTTGAACGGGGCTGACGGGACGAAAGCGGACGCGATGTATCGAGCCATCCGGCGCGCGCTCGACGATGTCGTTTTGAGTTGCCTTCCACCGGCCACCGGTTCCTGGCAGATACCGGTAGAGATAGCTGTGCACCTGCTTGATCACGTTGATGGTAAACGGCATATGCTCTGCCGACTCATGTATGAGCGCCAGGGCATCTCGATACCCCGCGATCTCCTGCTCAGAACGATCCGCAGGCGTCGCGTGTCGAAGAATCATGTCACGAAGACGCGCAGGGGTCGCCTCCACGCCTTCGAGGCGACTCGACGATTCAGTCGACTCGATGATCGCTACCGTCCTCAATGTCTCGAGGGCCTCAGGCGTCTGACGCCGATACAGCGCTTGCTCTCCACGGTGCTCTCCGAGCGCACGCAGTGTGGATCCCTGTGTCGTTGTGAGGGTTAGCCCTTCGAGAAACGGTTGCGTTAGGGAATGCACGGCGCCGAAGCCATTCAATAGAGGTAATAGAGACCCGATAGGGGGTAATATTATGCCTCCCAATACCCGCTATCAAGGGTTGCGGTCAGGCGAGCCGCAATCGAGGGCCGGGGGGAGTACGGGGTAGATCGTTCAACGGTCGCAACATTCCTGACCGTCGGGGTACGACTCCCGCAACCGGGCAGTTCACCCAAGAAGATCCCATCGGGCTTGCGGGCGGGCTCAACCTGTACGGGTATGCCAACGGCGATCCGGTCAACCTGAGCGATCCGTTCGGGCTGTGTCCGCCGTGCAGTGTTGACGAGGCTGGAGTGGTTTTCATCGCGCGTGAAGAGGGCTTTGAGCCCGAAGTATACGAGGACCTTGGTGGGCTGAGGACCATCGGATTTGGACACCTGCTTCTCGGCGGCGAGACGATCAAAGGCCCGTTGACGCGAGAGGAGGGGCTTGGGCTTCTTCGCACCGACATCAGCGAGAGGGTGCAACCCGGGCTCAACCTGATTACGGCCGACCTCAACCAAAACCAGGTCAACGCCGTTGGGAGCCTCATTTTCAACGTGGGAATTGGAAATTTTGGAAAATCACGGTCGCTGGGCAAGCTGAACGCTGGAGACTTCGCTGGGTTCAACATAGAGGCGGCGGAATTCAGGTTGGTCAACGGGAAGCGACGACCTAGCCTTGAGGCGCGGCGTGCCAGGGAGAAAGACCTGTTTAACAAGAAGGGGGGCGGCGAATGATCCATTTGATCCTCATGGTCGGGCTACTCGCGGGGAATCCTCCGATACAATGTGAAGATGCCCGGAGCACGGTGGAGCTACGGAACTGTTTGAGAGAACAGGTCGATCAACTCGACATCCAACTGAAAGCTAGAGTGGGAGAAGTCGAAAATCGATTTTCCGGACGGAGTCTCGTGATGTTCGCTCGATCACAGAGGGCGTGGTCTCTGTTTCGGGACATCCAGTGTGAGAGCGAGGCGCTTCAATACGAAGGCGGTAGCCTTGCTGGTATCGCCGGGTTGGAATGTCACCTTCGTCTTTCTCAGACGAGATTTGCAGACCTCTTGAGGGTGTATTTGGGGGGGCGCGGCCCCGGTTGACGTTATCATCGGGCAACTGCGCTTCCTTAGACCTGAAAACAGCACTACCGGGGCATAGACCCTCGAATTACGACTAAACGGAAAACATTGAACTGGTAAAGAAGGAAGTGGCAACGATTAAGCGAAACAGCATTACGAATTATCGTGGGCGGGCTTTTCGCCTGGGAACATCCCAGCCCCGAACCGAATGGGACATTCCCAGATGAACTGCCCGGTTAGCGAGCATGTCCGGGCGATTACGTGGTGCAAAGTTCACCTGGGCCACGTCAGTGAGGTGAGCGGCTGCGGAAGAAGCCCAGCCTCCGAAGAGGCCGGGCTGGGCAGTCGGATCCCAACGCCGCTCTAGGGCGGCAAGCACTATCGATGGCCGAGCCAGTCGATCACATCCTCCAGCATCAGCCCGCGAGGTGTTGGTTCATCATTCGGACCAAGCTCTGATTCAACCAGTTCCGCGGCTACGACCTCTCGAAGGATTTCGCGGTCCCCGTCTGGAAGCCTGGCACCCTTACCAATGCCCTCTAGCATTGAGAGGAGATCAGGACGCTGCGTTGCAAGGACGCCTCGTAGCGCTGTGAGTGCGACATGTTCCGTTTCGCTGCCCTTCGTCATCGAATCCTCCGGCCTAACTTATTCCGCGCCCAAGTCGTGACGACCTTACCCGCGTCGTTTAGGATAACCGTCGCGTTCTCGCCCACGTACTTGATCTTCCCTCCTGCCTGCGACGCCGTTCGTAAGGGATTTCGCACAGCCGATCCAATCGCGCGTGTCGCAACACCAAACCCATCTCGTGAGATCGCCTGATTGATTCCGTGCTTAGTGTACCCCGTAATCGTTCCGCCGGCCGCCCGACCCGTTGTCCCACCTACCGAAGCCGCAGTGGACGCACCACCCGACGCGATCGACAACCCAATCCCGGCAGCTATCCCGCCGACTTCACCAATCGCATAGGCGCCGCTTGATGTGTCTACCTGATCACCTGCACCAATCAGGTCCCGAATCTTAGCCGTCGCTCCGAACGTGAGAAAATCTCCGAAGCCCGCCGCCAGATTTCCTAAAGTACATACCGCGTCTGGAGGGTCCGGACACAGCCCGAACGGATCACTCAGATTGACCGGATCGCCATTGGCGTATCCATACAGGTTCAACCCGCCCGCTAACCCGATGGGATCTTCTTGGGTGAACTGCCCGCCGACATTGAGCCTAGTATGCGGTCAACCCAGCGGACAACCCCTCGATCCCTGCGCGCGGCCCACGTCAAGACCC
>JAZDDA010000083.1:0-6585 GCA_036679625.1 Gemmatimonadota bacterium
CCCTGTGCGGGATGTTCTTCGGAACCGCAGTCATCTCAGACGGCGTCCAATTCTTCCAGCAGCGTCTCCGAGGACTCCCCAGGCCTGGGGAAAGGACCTCGATCCTCTCGGTGATTCGTGTCCTGCTCTCTCTGGGCATTGGCCGCTCCAGGCGGGAGTCGGCTGGATGTCCGATCAAGGTTCAGGTGGACGGAGGCATCGAGACGAGCCACACGGCCACGATTTGTCTCGCGAGCACCCTTCATCGGCTCCTCCTCGGCAGTCGACCCTATTGGGGGACCGAGGACGCGCCACTTCACTTTACCGTCGTCGACTCCAACGCCCGGGCGTTCTGGCGAAGCCTCTGGCGGTTCGCCCGCGGACGCCCAGGCAAGCGGCTCACGCCTGAGCGGGGCTACTTCAGCCATAACGCCCATGAGGTGAGGCTCACCCTCGACGGACCCTTCGTTCTCGACGGAGAGGTGTTTGAGGCAGTCCGGGCAGACGGCCCCTGTATTCTCACCGCTCCACGGACCGTGGAGTGGATCGTGTCCTGATGAAACACAGCGGGCAGTTGCACTGGGGCAATCACCTTGAGAGTTTTTCTGGTTCAGGGGCGCTCTTCAACCGCAGGCAGGCATGACTTCCACAAACCGACATACCCACCATCGACAGGCCATCGTGATCGGTAGCGGTTTCGGTGGGTCGATGGCAGCGTGGGCACTCGTCCAGGAGGGGATCGAGGTCCTCCTGCTCGAGCGCGGCCCAGAGGTTGACCGCGGGCCCCACAACTGGGAGGCCGGGGGTACGCTCATGAGGTCCCCCTATTATCTCGACGGCCCCCGATACTTCGCCGAGACGGACGGTGGGCCGAAGGAGGTCGGAGCCTGCTCCTGCGTCGGGGGACCCTCTGTCTTCTACGGTGGCGTATCGCTCCGATTCCGAGAGTCGAACTTTGATTCCCACCCCGAGATCGTCGGCGACTCCGGCGCACGCTGGCCCCTCACCTATGAACAGCTCCGCCCTCACTACGCGGAGGTCGAGCGCATTCTCAACGTCGCAGGGCAGGGCGGCGAGGATCCGACCGAACCCCATCGCAACAACGAGTACCCGGCCCCGCCGGGAGAGCTCTCTGAGGTATCCCGCCGGATCGCCGAGGCCGCCACCTCGACGGGCTTGCACCCGTTCCGCCTGCCGCTTGCCATCAACTACGGGACCGAGGGGCGGTCGCAGGGATGTATTGAATGTGCGACCTGCGACACCTATGCCTGTGGCATCGGGGCAAAGAACGACCTCGCGGTGCAGGTACTGGGCAAACTCGTAGACCGAGGGCTCGAGATCCGGCCCGAGACAACCGTGACACGCCTTCATGCGGAACAGGGTCGGGTGGTGGGGATCGATTGCGTGGACAAGCGAACGGGCGAGACGCATAGGCTGACCGCCGACACCGTGATCCTGGCTGCGGGGGCGCTCGGATCGGCGCACCTACTGTTGTCGTCGGGGCTCGCCGAGACGAATCCTGCAGGAGACGCGATCGGGCGCTACCTCACCCGCCACTGCAGTAGCATCGTCTTTGCCGCCTATCCATGGCTTCCGAAGTTCGAGGGGCGCTTTCACAAGCAGATCGGAATCAACGACTACTATCACGGCGATCCCGATGGCGGCGGCCCGGCAGGACCGCTGGGGAATATCCAGCAGACACAAACCCCGTCGGTGGACACAGTAAGGGGCGAGATGAACGCTGCTTCCGCCTTTGTGTTGTCCCCGCTGGTTCGACGGATCACAGGCCTTCTGGTGATCGCCGAGGATAGGCCCCAGCACCAGAATCGGGTCTTCCTCGATGTGACTGAGACCGATGAAATCGGGCTTCCCAGGCTGAGGATCGAGCACCGCTACCACGCGCGGGATCTCGAGGCCCGCAAGTTCCTCGAGGGACGAGCAAAATCCATCCACCGCGCCGCGCGCGCCTGGGTGAGCTACACGCACCGTATCGACACCTTTTCACACGCCCTCGGGACCGTCCGTATGGGCAGTGACCCGCGCTCAGCTCCACTCGATGAGAACTGCAGATTCCGTGGTCTGGAGAATCTCTTCGTGACCGACGGGAGCGCGCTTCCCACCTCGTCAGGTGTGAATCCCAGCCTTACCATCGCCGCTAACGCACTCCGCGTGGGACGGACGGCGGCGGCAGAACTTCGAACCGCAACGGTGGCATCATGACGGCACAGCCCAAGCCCGTCAGGCTGGCATTTCTTGGCTGCGGTAACGCCACGCGCATGCACAGTCGGACGATCGCTCGTGTGACCAGGAACGTTCGGTTCTACTACGCCAGCCGTGACATGGAGAAGGCTTCCGAGTATTGCGCTCAGTTCCGGGGGGCAGGCGCCTTTGGTTCGTACGGTGAAGCGATTCAGGCCCCAGAGGTCGAGGTGGTGCTCGTGGCGACCCCCCCTCCCCTGCACCTCGAGCTCACGCTGCAGGCCCTGGAGGCCGGCAAGGACGTAATCGTCGAGAAACCCGCCTTCATGCGAGCCGAGGACTTCGCCACCGTCCGGGAGGCCATCGCCCGCTCAGGGCGGCGGGTCTTTGTGGCAGAGAACTACTTCTACAAGCCCCTGAGAACCCAGCTGGTGAAGCTTCTCCAGGAGGGAATTGTCGGCGATCCCCTCTTCGTAAATGTAAATGCGGTGAAGCGCCAGGCGCCCAAGGGTTGGAGGTCAGACCCGACCCAGGCCGGTGGAGGAGGCCTCTTCGAGGGTGGCATCCACTGGATCAACTTCATGGCCAACCTCGGCACCGAGGTTCGCAGCGTGACCGGATTCGCAGCCGGGGTGCCTGTCTCTGGAACAGGCCAGAGAAGCAACCCAGGCGTGGAGGAGAGCCTCCACATCGTGCTGGAATACGCCAATGGGGCGGTGGGCTCACTCTCCTACTCCTGGGAGGTTCCGTCTCTGATCAACGGCGTCCACATTTCCAAGATCTACGGCCGCAAGGGCTCCATCACCTTCGAGTCCAATGGGATCTTCGTGTTCTCACGAGGCACTCGAACACGCCTGAGTTTTCCGGGAATTCGGGACCTGGCGGGATACGGGGCTATGTTTACCGACTTTATGACCGCTCTGAGGACAGGTAGAGAGCCTGGAATGACGCTGGACATGGCAGAGCTGGACGTACGGCTCGTGCAACAGATCTACAACTCGAGCTCACTACCCCGGTCCGATGAACCACCGCAGTTGGAGGGCACGTGACGGAAATCTGGATCGCTTTGGCGACAGGACTGGCGGCTGGACTGCATAGCGCAACCTGGGGGATGTACAAGGATGCACCCCACGAGGGCTTCTCATGGAACACCTACGTGCGCAGCCCGATCGTGGCGACGGGAATCGCTCTCGCCCTGGTCCATTGGACGAGCCTGGGGCCTGCGGGCCCCGTGGGGATCGTACTCCTGTTTGGGGTTACATACGGCCTGGAGCGGGCATTCCTCGAGATCTACAAGTCCTTCCTGAGGGTCGAGGATCAGTCGAAGTACACGATTCCCATGCAGTTTGCGATTCGCGGCAAGGTTGTGGAGAGCACAGCGCTGCGCCTGACCGGCTGTGTGGTGTACGTGCTTGTCGAGCTCATGGTCCTCTCCGGCATCTACTGGTTTCAGCAGTCGGGGCCCGAGCTTCCCGTGCTCCTGGTGGTCTTCCTGGTCGGAAGCGCCGGTGGATGGATTTCGGCGGTTGGCGGCGCCTGGAAGGATGCGCCTGTTGAGGGGTTCCTCATCTTCAAGTTCTTCCGGAGCCCGGGCATCGCGTTCTTCTACGGTCTCCTGCTTTCCACGCTCACCACGAACTACGTGTTCATCTTCATCGGTGCGATCGGGTATACCGTCGCGACGATCGAGACGTACAAGACATTCTTCTTTCCCCACCGGCCTCGGGGAAAGTTCATGGGCAAGACCCCGCTGTTTCCGGAGTTCATCAAGACCCGAACGCGCTTTGTACCGCTCTACGTCGCGATTTGGCTCGGAGTGTTGATCTCGGCCGTTCTAGCCTTCAACGGTCCAGGGGAAGGACTCCTCCTGTAGGGGCGAACAGCCGCTCAAAGGGCCGTTTTCAACGGAACCGACGAGCTTCTGAGGGTGTTCAATGGCATTGCACCAGCGTGGATGCGAATTCCGGAAACGAGGAGACACAGGGAGCAATGAACATCCGCCCACGGCTAGATCTGAATGTTGGACGCGCCGGACTGACGTTCAGCCTACTCATCGGCACCGCCCTCGGAGTACCGACGCGCACCGCCTCTGCCCATGAACTCGGCGCTTCCTCCGCCTCCTGCCAGCTCTCGGCCGCAGATCGGATCAGCGGCGCCTACAGTGAGTGGGTGACCCTCCTCGAAGCCCGAGAGGGAATGTCTGAAGCAGAGTTTGAGATCAGGGCAGAGTCGATCGTAGCCGAAACCTTCGCGTTGGAGGCGATGGCCGCTCAGATCATGCGGGACCACTGGTGGGGACTGGGTGGTCACCAGCAGGCGCAGTTCGTGGACGTCCTCGCTCGCTCCGTTCGAATTCTGCTGGTGTCCTACTTCGACGAGTCGTTCGGTTCCGCTACGGAGCTCCCTCGGTTGAGGCCCGCGGCCGAAGAGATGAGGGTCGACAATGGCTTCGTTGTAGCTCGCTACTGGCTTGTCACACCGAACTGGAGTGACTGGCTGAGTTTCCACCTGGTGGACGGCGCCCAGGACGACTGCAGAATCCTCGACTTCCGCAAAGGGAACCGCGGCCTGGTCAAGAGTCTCCGAGACCGAGTCGAGCGCCTTCTCGATCGATACTCATTCCCATATATGGTCGCCGAGCTGAGCGAATCCGGAGTCGTGGTGCTCGCGGATTTCGAAGACATGGCAGAGGGGGAATTCCCGGCCGGCTGGACCTGGCGCAGCTCAGACGATAACAAGAACAAGCCCTACCGCGTGCGCACCGAGGGCGGGAATCACTACCTCGAGGCTACCGACCAGGGTGAGTCCGTGATCATCGGAAACGAAGTGCGCTGGAACCTCGACAAATACCCGTACATCTCCTTTCGGGTGAGGGTGAACAAGATTCCCGTAGGGGGAGACGAGCGGGACAGTCGTAAGGTAGACAGCGCGGCAGGACTCTACTTTACCTATCGCAAGCACACCTTCGGAAAGATTCCCGAGTCCGCCAAGTACGTATGGAGCTCGACGCTCCCGGTCGGATCTGCGGTACGCCGCAAGGGTATCGGACGGCCCTGGCAGATCGTGTTTGGGTCCGGGAGCGAAGGCCTCGGAGAGTGGCGTACCTATGTGTTCGACCTGCGGCAGGCGTATATCGATACATTTGGTGGGGATCCTGAGTCCCGGACCGTCGGGATCGGCGTCCTCTCCGACGCGAACTCGCTGAAGAGCCAAGCCTACGCCGACTATGATGACATACGAGCATTACGTGAGGCCCCATCGTCCGTGCCGGTCACGTCGGGCGTCACCGACATCCTCCCCCCGGTAGGAAATCAATGAGTTCGACGCTTCCTCACGGCCTTTTCCTCGCGGCCCTCCTCGCGGCCGTCTGGCCACCACCGGCACTCGCCGGTCAGGCCGTCGATACAGTCGTCGTGAGCCTTCCCGAGGCCGAGAGGTTGGCCCTCGAGAACAACCCGCTGCTCAGGCCCGCACTCGCCGCACTCGATCTCTCGACGGCACAGGAAACGAGGGCGAGACACTCACGCTACCTCCCGGACATCAATCTGCGAAACGTCTGGGGGCCGATCCCAAGCCAGCGCGGGGAATTCACCGAAACGGGGGTTCTCTTCTCACCCGACACAAGCAGCGGCCTTTCGGACCTGACCTGGTTCACGCAGGTCGATCTCGACATCGTTCAGCCGCTCTACACCTTCGGAAAGATCGGCTCGCGGATCGATGCCGCCGGGTTCCAGGTAGACGCCTCAGAGGCTGAGGTGAAGAAGACGGAGTCGGAGCTTCTCCTCCAGGTACGCCAACTCTACTGGGGTGTGGTCCTCACGGACGAGCTCGGGAGCGTCGTTCGGTCTGTTAACGACCTCGTCGCTGAAACCGAGGATCAGCTTCAGGACCTGTACGACGAAGGCTCGGCGACTCAGACCGACATGAACAAGTTCCAGATTTTTCAGTACCAGGTCAGGAGCCGCTCCCGCGAGGTCGAAGCGGGGAGAAAGAAGGCTCGCTCGGCGCTGAAGGCGGTGCTGGGCCTTCCTGACGGAGTCCGCCTTCGCGTCGAATCGACGTCACTGGAGCCCACGGATGTAACGCTCGATGCCCTCGCGTCGTACATCGACTTTGCGCTGACTGCCCGTCCGGAGATGAGTCAACTCCAGGCCGGCATCAACGCCCGCCGCTCTCTCGTGAGCGCCGCAGAGGCAGACTCGCGTCCGTCGTTCTTAGTTCAACAAAGCCCCGGGTCGTTTCGATCCAAGGAATCCATTCGTCTCCAACCAGACGAATTACCTGCGTCCGGGGCTCGTGTTTGGCATCAACTGGAACCTGAATTTCTTCCAGAACAACGATAAGGCACGGATCGAGCGATACGAGATGGCCAAGCTTGAAGCCCAGCTCCATCCCCTGCGGCTCATG
>JAZDDA010000084.1:0-3916 GCA_036679625.1 Gemmatimonadota bacterium
TGCCCAGAGGATGTACGCGGTGGCGGTGGGAGGCCCGGGCCTGGTGGCAGTGGGAACAGACAGCGCCGGTGGTGACCTGGATGCGGCAGTGTGGACCTCCCCCGACGGGCTCACATGGACCAGGGTCCCCCACGACGAAGAGATCTTCGGTGGAAAAGGACGCCAGTTCATGACCAGTCTGACTGTTGGAGGGCCGGGTCTGGTGGCGGTGGGAGCCGACGGTTCGGGTGCCGATATGGATGCGGCAGTGTGGACCTCCCCGGACGGGATCACCTGGACCAAGGTCAGCCACGACGACGATGTGTTCGGCGGCGTGGGCTTACAGCGGATGGACTCGGTGACTGTGGGAGGGCCGGGCCTGGTCGCAGTCGGAATGGACAAGTCGCCCGAACAGGGTGGTTTCCCCGACCGCGTTGCCGACGCGGCGGTGTGGACTTCGCCTGATGGGGTCACCTGGACCCGGGTTCCCCACGACGAAGAGGTCTTCGGTCACCGCGGTCCGCCAGAATGGTGGGAGGGTCCCCAGTTCATGAACAGTGTGACCGCCGGAGGACCGGGTCTGGTCGCAGTAGGAGGCTCAGCCGCCCTGACCGGCGTCGACCTGGATGCGGCGGTGTGGACCTCACCCGATGGGATCACCTGGACCAGGGTCTCCCCTGACGATGATGTCTTCGGCGAAGATCATGATGGCGGGGATTTTGTTGATCACTCCGATCACTCCGAACAGACCATGACCGGTGTGACTGTTGGAGAGCCGGGTCTGGTGGCGGTGGGATGGGTCGGGTCACGAGACACTCGGGATGCGGCGGTGTGGACCTCACCCGATGGGATCACCTGGACCCGAGTCTCACCTGACGATGATGCGCTAGGTGGTGAAGGTGCCCAGACGATGACCGGCGTAACAGCCGCAGAGTGGGGTTTCATAGCAGTCGGAACCGACGAATCAGGCGGAGACTCTGACGCTGCGGTGTGGACCTCCCCCGACGGGATCAGCTGGACCCGAATCGCCCACGACGAGGTCGTCTTTGGGGGACCAGACGAACAGACAATCGAGAGTGTGACCGTAGGGGGACCCGGCCTGGTAGCAGTCGGAGTAGACGCCCCGGCAGGCGACATGAACGCAGCCGTATGGGTAGCGACCAAGGCGACTTCATCCTCCGATTCCGCAGCCGCCGTTACGTACTGTCGCCTGCACAGTCCGGGGTGGGTCCCGTGGGACTCGAACCCACAACCAACGGGTTAAAAGCCCGCTGCTCTGCCAGTTGAGCTAGGGACCCGGGACTGCAACACAATCCACGAGCGAATGTACAAGAGAACGCGGCAAAGAACGACTGACCTCCAGGTCGCTCGACTCCGGACCTGGCGAGCGGCCGGATAGGGAGACGAGGTGGCAGTCGCTGGCCCTGGCGGGCTTGGGCCGCCGCCGCCCGGGTCGATCAGGGGGTGCCCACGTCGACTTTCATCGTATCCTCGGCCACGGAGTCGTCTTGACTCACGAGGCTGCGGGCCACGACGCTTATCTCTGCGACTGGATCGTCAGCGTCGGCCTCGACCTGGAACTCGGCAGCTTCGTCGGTCAGAGTGACGCCGACTCCGTTGGTGTTGCCGTCTGAATCCAACTCACCGGATCGTGACTCGCCAGCGTGGTTCTCCCATATCAAGACGTGAATCGCGCCAGAGAAGTGCCTCAACGTCACCTCCAGGTAGTAGCTGAACCAGAGGACGCTGCTTTGTAGCGGCGGATTTCCCATGGTTAGGAGGACTGTGAAGGTGTCGCCTTGAGAGTATTCCAGCCCCAAGATGTCTGCCCCGGCACCGTTGCTCCCGTTGTCACCAACTGGGTCCGTGGCCTGCACCGAACCGCTCACTGGTTCTTCGTCCGGGACTGGTTCAGGATCTCCTACCGCCCCCGCCTCTTGACTGGTCGGCGATACCACCGGAGTGTCATTGCTTCGATTGGCGAACAGGAAAATGCCAATCGCTCCTAGAAGCACCACACCGGCAGCTGTCCGATAGTTCCATAGCCGCTTCGCACCATCGGAGATAGGTGGGTCCTCGATAAAACTTGTCTCGGAGTCCTGCTCGTCCTCGGTCGCGGCGCCCGACTCGGGTTCAGCAACTTCAGTCTCCCCCCCTTCGAGCCACTGCTGGTACGTCTGCCCGGCTCTCTTGGGCTGCGGCCGAGCGTCTTGAGTCAGATCTTCGGTACCTAGGTGTCCAACGGCAATGTCGGAAGGCTCGATGTGGACTCGTTCTCCCGCGGCTGACCCTTCCGTCCCCTTTGGCTCTACGTCTTCGACACCTGCATCGGAGACTGCATCTGTGCCCAGATCGGTCAGATCCGGCGTGAAGTTTGTTTCGGTCACGACTTCCTCGGGTTCAACCTTCACCGGTGGAGGTATCGGATCGAGAACGTGGTCGGGAAGTCGAGCGGGGGGAGGCCCATCGGGCGCGTCCACGGTGACATCGTCGGCTGCTGAAGACAGCGGAAGCGCTACAGGTGGTGTCACTGCTGTCGCTGTACCCGAGATGACGGGGCTCTTGGTCACGTGCAACTTGCCATTTCGGATGGAGACACTCGACAGTTGCCTTGTAGGGGACGCGTCAAGATCGGCGTTGAAGCCCTCAATCCATTTGTCGACGAAACCTCGCCCGAAAGGGACTTTCGAAGTGTCGGCGGCGAGGTGACCATCTTGGATGGTGACCAGAATGCTGCTGTCCAAGAAATCCCCCGCCGCATCCAGCCGAACCGTTATCGCCCCATCCTTGGCATCATCAAAGCTCAGGGTTATCGGCCCGAAATTCGGTAGATCAAACGTCTGAGGTGCAATGTCGACCGAATCACGACGGCACCGTACAAACTCGCGAACGTCCTCAGGAACGAGCGGATGGAGCGCGGCCAACGGCTGTCGCGGCTGGTCTGGCATCGAAACACCCCTCCCCTGCGGCTCTGTGGCACTCGACCCAGCTGGACCCTAACAGTCGCTGAGCCACCGCGGAGGGCCCCAGAGTTTCCACCAAATGTGAGGCCGCACCAGAGCGTGACGACGCATGCTGTCGAAGAGGACTTGAAGAGTCAACGGCAACATCTTGACCACCCACTGCGTGGCCTGCGCTGATGACCTAGGCCCGGCCGCTCTGCCAGCATGTCGTCGCGTGAGCTCGATCCGCTTCGGCATCTCCAGCCTTCCCCCCGACGATGGCGACGACGCCGAGTTCCTCGACTCCCTGGTCGCTCGGGGTCATCGAGCCCTGGAACTCTCCTTCACCCAGGGGTTCCCCTGGAAGGAGAGGCGCTGCGAGGCCTTCGGTGCCCTGGCCGCCGAGCGCGACATCCGTCTCTCCGCCCACGCCCCCTACTTCGCCGGGCTCACCCTTCCCGACGAGGAACGAGGCATGCGGTCCCTGGCCGCCATCGAGCACACCATGAAGCTGGGTCGACGTCTGAGGGCGCCGGTGATCGTCGCTCACTTCGGAAGCCGGTATGACGAGGAGCCCGAGGTTCTCATGGACCGCATCCGCTCCCGCCTCGATCGCATAGCCCCCAAGGTTGAGCACCTCGGAGTTGGGCTGGGGCTGGAGACGACGGGCAGCACCGGCTCCTTCGGCAGCCTGGGGGACATAGCTCAGCTCGCCGAGGAGTTTCGCCCCGTGGTGGACTGGGCGCATCTTCACGCTCTCACTCAAGGGGGGCTCACCTCTCAGGCGACTTTCGCCGCGGTCCTCGACTTCATCGACTCGCAGTTTTCCGCCTGGATGACCCACCCTCTTCATTGCCAGTTCTCCGACATCGAGTACGGCGACTCGGGCGAGATCCGCCACATCGCCTATGGGGAGGGAACCCTGCGGGTTGGGCCCTTGGTGGAGGCGGTGCTGAATCGCGACTCGTCTCTAGTTCTCATCTCCGAGGCCCGGG
>JAZDDA010000085.1:0-2208 GCA_036679625.1 Gemmatimonadota bacterium
CGTGAACGCCGTCGAGCCCATCGTGCTCTCGGCGGTCTATTACGTCATTTGCTGCCTTGTGGATGTGGAGCTGCCGACCAACGCCGGCTGCATGCGGCCCATCACCGTCGTGGCTCCCGAAGGAAGCGTCGTAAACGCTAGATTTCCGGCTCCCGTGGCGGGGGGCAACGTAGAGACCTCCCAGCGGATAGTCGATGTGCTCCTGGGCGCGCTGGCCCAGGCCGTGCCGGAGGCCATTCCGGCGGCCTCGGCCGGGACGATGAACAATCTCACCCTGGGAGGCTACGACCCCGTACGCCGTAGAGCCTTCGCCTACTACGAGACCATCGCCGGCGGCATGGGAGCCGGCTCCAAGGGCCCGGGGCTGAGCGCCGTCCACACCCACATGACCAACACCTTGAACACTCCCATTGAGGCGATTGAATACGCTTACCCTTTCCGCGTCGTAAGTTACAAGATTCGGGCCGGAAGCGGGGGTGCGGGTAGCCACAAGGGAGGCGACGGAGTGGTGCGCGAGATCGAGCTGCTCTGCGACGCCTCGCTTACGTTGCTCAGCGACCGCCGCCGCCTGCAACCCTACGGGCTCTACGGGGGTCGACCAGGAGAGACGGGCCTCAACCTGCTTAAGACTGGTCGCAAGGTCGAAAAGCTGCCTGGCAAGGTCAACCGAAAGGTTTCGGCGGGCCAGGTCGTATCGGTCCATACACCGGGCGGCGGGGGGTACGGACGAAGACGAAGGCGGTGAGGAAGTCTTGCACCCCTTGCAAAATCATGCTATTGTAAGCTAAACAGCCTCCATGGATGAAACGATCTATGGCGCGATCCACCGTCCTTTTACTCAATCCGCCTAGTAATGAGCGCATCTTTCGAGACTATTTCTGCTCCAAGGTCTCGAAGGCGTCTTATTACTATCACCCCGTTGACCTCCTTTTTCTGAGCGGCTGGCTCAGCGAGCATTACCACGTCTGCGTGCTCGACGCCGTCGTTCAGGGTTTGAGCAAATCGGCCACCTTGGCTTACGTCAAGACCCTCAACCCCTCGGCGGTCATCGCCCTCACCTCGGCCCCCTCCTTCTTGGAAGACCTGGATTTTTTTCGGGCTGTGAAGGCCAACGGCTCCCCACGCCTGCTGGTGACCGGGGACCTGGCCTTGGAGCACGGCGAGGCCCTCCTTCGCGCTCAGCGGAATATCGATGGCCTGCTGCTCGATTTTTCCACCCCCGACATCCTCGACCTTCTGGACGGCCGGCCGAGCAAGAACGCCATCTTCCGGGACGGCAACGGGTCGGTTGTCGCGACCCCCTTGACGAGGGCAAGCGGGGTTTTCCAAATACCCCGGCCGCGCCATGAGCTCTTCCCGCTGGAGGCGTATCGCTTCATCCTGGCCCGGAGGCGCTACTTCGCCACGGTTCTGACCGACTTCGGCTGCCCCTTTTCGTGCGACTTCTGCGTCAGCGGCCACTTAGGATTCAAGCTTCGCCAGCTCGACGGCGTGCTTGAAGAGGTCGCCTTCCTCCATCGGCTGGGCATCAGGGAGATATTTTTTCGTGACCAGACTTTTGGCGTAAACAAGGAGCGGACGATTGAGCTCTGCGAAAGCCTCGCCTCTTTTTCGCCTAGGCTCGGCTGGGTCTGCTTCTCACGCACCGACACCCTCGATGAGGGCTGGTTGCCACACCATCATTTTCGGCATCGAGACGGCCAACGAAGAGATCTTGGCCTCCTTTGGGAAAGTTGTGTCGCACGGCACAACCGAGGCAACCCTTCAGATGTGCGCCAGGAAGGGAATTCGCACTCTCGGGACATTCGTCTTGGGTCTGCCCGGAGAAGACGAAGAGGCCGTGCGGCGGACCATCCGATGGGCGACCGAGCTTCCTCTGGACTTCGCCACATTCAACGTGGCCACCCCGCGGATGGGCACCCCCATGCGTCGGCTGACCCTCGCCAATGGGTGGACCGATCCTGCCCGACTCGACCTCGATAGCTCTATCGGGAAACCAGCTATCGCCACGGAGCACTTGAGCGCTGAGCGGTTGGCGGAGCTTAGGCGGGAGGCAACCTGGGCCTTTTACGGCAGGTCCTCCTACCTGGCTCGCCGGCTCGCACGCATCCGCAACTGGCACGACCTCTATTCGCTGGTCACTGAGGGGTCTGCCCTGGCCCGCGGCCTTATTGGCCGCAAAGGGGGCCGGGAATGCGCGTAGCCCTC
>JAZDDA010000086.1:0-3477 GCA_036679625.1 Gemmatimonadota bacterium
TCGGGGCTATGCGGAGTTCGGGACTATGCGGAGTTGAGGGGACGGCATTGTGCCAAGTGGTTTTTAAATAAGCGGTTACAGCTTCTGACCCCTGGCAGCTAGTCCGCATAGTCTGGATGCTCATTCCGACCTGTTTGGCCGGAAAAGGAGCATTCCATGGCACACCGCGACTTATGGACACTCGACGCCTTGATCGAGGCGTACAAGCAGCACCAGCGACGCACGCGCGGACTACGCGAGCAGACTCTGCACGGCTACGAACGCCTCGCGCGTCTGTTCGTCCGTGCGGCCCTCGGAGACGACTCGTTCGACCCGACCCACTTCAGGCCCCACGACGTAGTAGCGTTCATCGCCTCGTTACGGGGCCGGTACTCTCCTGCTTCGATGAAGTTCGTCCGTACAGCGCTACGGTCGTTTTTACGATTCCTGCGGGCGGAAGGGCTCTGTGATGAACCGCTCGAGGCCGCGACCCCAGCTGTCGCGCATTGGCGGCTATCGTCGCTCCCTAAATACCTGAGCGACGAACAGCTCAAGCAGGTGCTCTCGTCGTTCGATGTCACCACGCCGTGGGGGCACAGGGACCGAGCGATCGTGTTGTGCCTCTCGACCTTGGGACTGCGGCCCGGTGAGGTGGCTGGCCTCCGTCTCGAGAACATTGACTGGCGCGGCGGCACCATCGAGCTGCGTGCCCGTAAGACTGGCCGCGCGGGCGTCCTCCCACTTCCTCGTGAGGCTGGCTACGCGATCGTCACCTACGTGCGCGAGGAGCGCCCGACGACCGACGAGCGGCGTGTGTTCGTACAGCACCACGGATCCCATCGTGGTGACCCGATCTCGAGCACTGCGGTTACGGGCGTTGCGGTGCGTGCACTCCGGCGCGCGGGAGTCGAAGCGCCCTTTGGCGGCGCGTACGTCTTCAGACACACCGTGGCGAGTCGCTTGGTGCGTCGAGGGGCCAGCCTCAAAGAGGTCGCCGACTTCCTGGGACACCGTTGCCTCGATACCACGGCGATCTATGCCAAGCTTGATCTGTCGGCACTCCGCGAGGTGGCTCTGCCCTGGCCGGAGGTGATTCGATGACGCCCCCGAGCTTCCTCGATCAGGTCGAGGACTATCTTTCCTTTCGACGCGGGATGGGCTTCGAGCTCAAGTCGTCAGGACTGCTGCTGCTCAACTTTGCTCGGTATGCGGACCGCATCGGACGCAACGGTCACGTAACGAACGAACTCGCGGTGCAGTGGGCGCTGGCAACCAGTTCGAGCGACCCGGCCGCGCCCACGCGACGTCTGTCGGCCGTTCGACGGTTCGCGCAATATCGGGCGGTGTTGGACCCTGCCACTGAGGTTCCGCCCGCGGGACTCCTGGGTCACCGTCCGCGCCGCAAACAGCCCCACATCTACAGCGCTGCGGAGATCGCCTTACTCTTGAGGCAGGCCAGTCTGCTGTGGCCTCGAGGGGGGCTTCGTCCCAAGACCTACGTCGCGTTCTTTTCGCTGCTGTTCTCGACAGGACTGCGCCTCGGCGAGGCCTGCCGCCTCATGCCTGGCGACGTGAACCTGACCGACGGCGTCCTCACCATACTCGAGAGCAAGTTCCGCAAGTCACGCCTGGTTCCACTCCACCCGACTGCGACCGAGGCGCTCATCCGCTACGCCGATCACCGCAACGCTCTGCGAGTGCGGTCGGGACACTTTTTCCGTACCGATCATGCGCCAGCGCTCAAGCGCAACACCGTCCAGCGAACTTTCAGTCGGATTAGAGTTCGCCTGGGTTGGACTGCCCAGGGGCGCGCTCGCCGACCGCGCATTCACGACGCACGGCACACGTTTGCCGTGCGTCGGCTCCTACGCTGGTACGAGGAAGGCGTTGATGTCGATCGCAAGATCCTAGCACTCGCCACCTACCTCGGCCACGCCAAGCCCACCGACACGTACTGGTATCTCTCCGCTGTCCCCGAGCTGATGGCGATCAGCTCCGAGCGCTTTGAGCACTTCGCCCGACCTGAGCAGGAGCGCCCCTCATGATGCCGCCCGAGATCGGCTTCCCTACGCTCTTACAGGACTTCTTCCAGCGCCGGCTCATCGCAGAACGCGGCGTCAGCGCGCACACGATCGCAAGCTACCGCGACACCTTCGAGCTACTGTTCCGCTATGTCGAGCAACGAACCGGACGGACGGCCTCTGCGCTGACGCTCGATGATCTCGACGCGCCAATGATCCTCGCGTTCCTCGACCACCTCGAGACCGAGCGCGGCAACTCCTCGCGCACTCGGAACCTCCGCCTCACTGCCATTCGCTCCTTCTGGCGTTACGCATCCATGCGCGATCCCACGTCGCTGCCCAGCGCCCAGCGCATCCTCGCGATCCCCAGCAAGCGCTTTGACCGGCCCGCGCTGGACTTCCTCTCCCGCGAGGAGGTCGAGGCTCTGCTCGACGCACCCGATCCCTCTACCTGGAGCGGTCAACGCGACGCCGTCTTGTTTGCCGTCCTATACAACACCGGCGCGCGCGTCTCCGAAATCACCGGTCTTCAGATCGCTGATGTCCTCATCGATCGTGCCTCTGCCCTCCTTTTGCACGGCAAAGGGCGCAAGCAGCGCGTCGTCCCGCTCTGGAAGAGTACCGCCCACCGGTTGCGTGCCTGGTTCAAGAACATCGACCGTAGCCCCGACTCCCCTGTGTTCCCTAACCGCGCTGGCCAACACTTGTCGCGCTCTGGGGTCGAGCAACGCCTGCGCTCGGCGATCACGAAGGCCGCCAAGCGTTGCCCATCCCTCCTCGTGCGCCCCATCTCGCCGCACACCTTTCGTCACACGACGGCTATGCACCTCCTCCAGTCCGGAGTCGACATCACCGTCATCGCGCTCTGGCTCGGTCACGAGGACACGGCTACCACCCATCAATATGTCGAAGCTGACCTCGCCATGAAGGAGGCCGCCCTACAGCGTCTCGATGATCCCGGACCCCGCCGGCCGGTCCGATTCATGGCGCGCGATGGCCTCCTCGCCTTCCTCGAAGCCTTGTGACTATGCGCACGTCCACTCCTTAAAATCGCCCGGAATTACTCGGTTCTCCGGCTCAACTCCGCATAGTCCCGGACTCCGCATAGCCCCGAGTTCTCCGGCTCAACTCCGCATAGTCCCGGACTCCGCATAGCCCCGACTATGCGGAGATCCGCATAGTCGGGGGAGCCTCAGGTCCGCTGCAGGGGGCTCAGAGTGGATTCTTGCGGTGCCCGGCGCAGGCCGAGGCATTGGCCCGCTCGGGCCGACCGATGGGGGTGGCTCTGGGCTATCCCAGGATCTTACTTGAAGTGAAGCAGCTTCGGAGTCTCGCTTGCGGGGAGACCCCCTGCTGCCGGGTGCTAGTACTACTGTGTCATAAATGAGCGCGATCCCCATTGGAGCCACAGGTGGGACAATAGGGGAGGCGAGCGACGAGTGCGCGGGCGTGTAGGATGCGGTAGGTGGTGATCGAA
>JAZDDA010000087.1:0-7690 GCA_036679625.1 Gemmatimonadota bacterium
TTGGCACGGTGGGTCCCCCTTTGAGTGTCCGGTCAGGATCTTGAGTCGATGATGTTCTGGTTTGCCGCGTCCCACGTCGGGTAGTCGAGGTAGCCTCGCTCGTCACCTCCGTAGTAGGTAGCCGGATTCGGTTCGGCGAGGGGCAGTCCCCACACGGAGCGGTCGGAAGAGGGGATCCCCCGCCGCCGCTCCGTCCCGCTGCGAATCCGCGCAAGACGGATTAGCCAGGGTGGTGGTTACGCCCACGGGAGTAGAACCACGGTGCCCGTCACGCGATTCTCGGCCACGAGCTGGTGGGCCTTGCCGGCATCCTGAAGCGGATGCGTGGAATCGAGCACTGGGTTGATTTTGCCCTGCCGGACCTGCTCGAGGCCCCACTCGAGGTCCTGAAGGTCTGCGGCCATCGCACCCCTGAGTTCCTTCTGCATGAAGAAGAAATTCTGGATGTTGATGGTGCTCTCGGTGCCGGCTGTGAAGCCGAAGGCCACGATCACGCCCAGAGGCCGCGCCGCATCGATGCTCTGCTGCAGGACATCTCCACCGACATTGTCGATCACGACGTCGGCACCGGATCCTCCGGTCCACTCCTGCACGCGAGCCACCACATCCTCTGTGGTGGAGTTGATGATCAGATCCGCCCCGAGAAGCTCGACACGGGCACGCTTCTCCTCGTTTCTGATCGTGGTTGCGACCTTTGCACCGAGCGCTTTGGCGATTTGGATGTGCATGCTACCGGACGAGGACGCGCCGGCCTGGACGAGCACGTAGTCGCCCTCCTTTACGCCACCCACGACCTTCACCGCACGCACACCTGTCGCGAGGCCCATGGGGAGCGTGGCCACCTCCTCGGGGGAAAGCCCCGTCTTGTCCTTCAGAAGGAAACGGGCCGGCACGGTGATGTACTGGGCATACGTACCCGGAATGCCGAGGCCGGGGAGGGTGAAGCTCGCACTCGTAGCAGCCGGAAAGGTCCCATAGTCGTCTTCGTTGGTCGGGAAGCCCGGCATGGGGATCACCCGATCCCCCACCGAATGGCCGGTCACGCCCTCGCCGAGCTCGGCGACCTCGCCGGCGGCGTCGGCGCCCAGAATGTGTGGGAATGCGAGCTCGGGTGTGACGCCGCCCTCGCGGATGTAGTGGTCGAAGCGGTTGATGCCGCTGGCGAGGACCTTGACGAGGACCTCTCCGGGGCCGGCGGTAGGCGTTTCGGTGTCTTCGTACTGGAACACGTCGAAGCCGCCAAACTGATGGATTCTTGCTGCTTTCATGATGCTATCCTCCTGCGACCCTGGTCGCGTCGTGTGAGTGTATTTCGAGTCGGCTACTCAGCCGGCCTGGTCCAACTTGATCGGTGCAGTCCAAGCCAGCGGCTGGAATTGCGCGTCGAGGGGTGTGTCTGCGAGGTGGTTCGTGTAGTTGCTGATCGTCTTCATCGCGACGCCGACCAGTACCTCGAGGATCTGTGCTTTCGTGAACCCTGCGGCCAAGAACGCCGTCACCGCTTCTTGCGGGGCGTGGCCACGATGGACCACGACGGCTTGGCTGAACTGCGCTAGCGCGTCGAGCTTGGGGTCGGGCAGAGTACTCTCGGCGCGAAGTGCCTCCAGATCGGCGTCACTGATCCCAGCCATCTTGGCCAGCCCTGAATGAGCGGCCATGCAGTACTCGCACTCGTGATAGGAGCTCACGGCGAGCGTGATGACCTGCTGCTCCACCGGCGTGAACGACGTCTTCGCGAGGACGTCCCCGAGGTTCAGGTAGGCCTCGAGCGTGGCCGGTGCTTCGGCCATGATGCCGAGCAGGTTCGGTACGAATCCGAACTTCTGCTTTGCGCCCGCAAGCATCGGCTGTGAGCCGGAAGGAGCGGTGTCCGTGGTGTGGATTGAGAAATCTGACATGGTAGTGGTCTCGCTTTCTGGAAAATACGACCGGTCGTCTGAGCTTTAAGTGAAAAAAACAACTGGTCAGGGGTTAAGAAAGTCGTCGATCATCAGACGACTGAATTCATCGAGTGCGGTCTGATCGTTCTCGACCTGCATCCGGATGAGGGCTCCCTGCCATGCAGCGAACAGGACCCCGGCAAGCTCCTCTGCCGAACGGTCCGTCCGGACCGTGCCCTCGTCCTGGCCGTCAGCGATGGCGCGAGCGAAGCGCTCACGGGTTCCCTTCATGCCGCCCTTCATCGCTTCTTGCAGCACTGGACTCGTCGCACCCACCTCAGCGCCGAGGTTCCCGAGTAGGCACCCGGCCCCCGCATTCATCTGACGGGGAGCTTCTGCCCGGAAGTACGTACGGAGCCGTTCCAGCGCACCGGCACCTCCACCAAGTGCAATGTCGAGTGAAGTGTGAAAGCGCCGCACGTAGAGCTCGATCACCTGAGCGCCAAAGTCCTCCTTCGAGTCGAAGTAGTTGTAGAACGACCCCTTGGGGACCTGAGCGCGGTCGAGCACCTCCTTGATGCCCGTGCCGTTGTACCCCTGGCGAATCAGGCTTTGCAGGCCCTCTTCGAGCAGAAGGTCTCGTGTCCGGATACTGCGTGTTTGTTTCGGCATGGATATAAGAAAGCGACCGGTCGTCTTATTGTCAAGGCTGTCGAATATTTTCTGAATTCGGAGGATGCTCGGACTCGGGGCGATCTCGGCCTTGGGGAATTCTCAACTCAACTCGACAGTACCCTCAGACGGTCTTCGTGCCCAGCACTCCCTCAGGGCCCAAGGACCACTGCAGTCCAACGAACCGGTCCTTTGCCTCTCGGAGCAGGGCTTCACCCTCCTGGGTCAGCGCGTAGTAGCGCCGTCTCGGGCGTTTCTCGGCGGCGGCCTCCTCCTCCCATTCGGAACTCAGGTATCCGGCGGATTCCAGGCGGCGCAGGGCAGGGTAGACCGTTCCGTCCGGAAGGCCGGAAGCATCCATGATGTCGAAGCCGTATCGGTATCCGGCAGCGATAGCGTGAAGCACCATGCCCGTCGTGTAGGTCAGGTTGACCTTCGCCATCGAACTCTCTTCACAGTAAAGATGGATTTGCCGTGGGACGCCGTACCCTATATAGTATTCTATGCAACAGATTTTGACCAGAGTCTAAACCAAACGTGAGAGCGAACGACACGCCGTCGCTGGCGCGGATCGCCCTGAGGGTCTTTGCCCGGATGGTGCGCCTGGGTCAGCGTGAGCGATGGCATGGGGAGTGGTCGGCGGAGTTGGCCAGTTGGTGGGCCATTGGGTCTCGGCCAGACGGGCACGGTGTCGGGGCGTACGCCCGGTTGGTCTACCGCGTACTTCTCGCGGCGTTGGATGCCGTCCACGTGCGGCGGTTGGGAGAGGCCCTGGAGGGGTCTGCCGATGATCGTGACGACTGGGGCGTGAGAGAGAGGGGAGGGGGGAGCATGACTCGAGATCTGCTTCAGGACACGCGCTTTGCGGTGCGGACGATGTTACGCCAGCCAGGCTTCTCAGCGGTGGCGGCACTGACCATGGGGCTCGGGATCGCGGTCACGACGATGATCTTCAGCCTCGTCAACGGGATTCTTCTCAAGCCCTTACCGTTCCCGGAGCCCGATCGGGTCGTCTCGGTGTGGCCCGAGCGCTGGTTTTCTCCCGCCTTCTTCGAATACATCCAGGAACAGACCGAATCCTACGAGACCGTGGCAGCGTGGCAGTGGCGCGCCCACGTGGATGCGCGGCCCGGTGGCTCGGAACGCCTTTGGGGTCCGATGGTCTCCGCGGGATTTTTCGATGTCCTCGGTCGGAGTCCCGTCAGTGGTCGCACCTTCGCCGAAGGTGAGGATCGCCCGGGCAATGAGGGTGTCGCCGTCCTTTCACACGGGTATTGGCAGCGTCGCTTTGGGGGGGACGCGTCGGTGCTCGGGAAGACCATCGAGTTGCGCGGTGTGGGCCGCACCATAGTGGGCGTGATGCCGGCGGATTTCGACTTTCTCCACGCCGGAACGGACCTGGTCCTGCCCATTGTGGTCGACCCCGAGTCGGTGCGCTTCAACGATTCCTCGTATAAGCTCCTCGCCCGCCTGAAGGACGGTGTCTCCAGGGAGCAGGCGGACGCCGAGCTGAAGGCGCTCGCGGCCCGAATCCGGACCGACAACGACCTTCCTCCCGAGTGGGGGTTGGATGCGGCGGTGATTCCTCTGAGAGACTACATCGTGGGCGAGATTCGGCCGACGCTCCTGCTGCTCTTTGGCGCGGTGGGGCTGCTGCTGCTCATCGCGACGGCCAACGTCGCGAACCTGTTGTTGGCGAAGGCGCTCGTCCGGCAGCGTGAGGTGTCCCTTCGCTTGGCGCTGGGCGCGGGGAGGGGGCGCTTGATCCGCCAGCTTCTGACCGAAAGCACTCTGCTTGGGCTGGTGGGAGTGATTCCCGGTGTTGCGGGCGCGGTGCTCGGCCTTCGAGCGGTGCTCGCGATCCTCCCGGCGGATACGCCCCGCCTGGCTGAAGCCCAGGTGAACCTCTCCGTTCTCTTTTTCTCGGTTGCCCTCGCGCTGCTCACGGGGTGGGTCGTAGGAATCGCACCCGCGATTCACGGCCGAAAGGCCGACCTACGAACCGGGCTGACATCGGGGGGGGGCGTGACTCACGGCCTGGGTGGTCGGCTTCGAGCCGGACTGGTCGTGGCGGAGGTCGCTCTGGCCGTGACGCTGCTCGCAGGGTCGGGCCTGCTCATCAAGAGCTTCTGGCACCTCCACCAGATAGACCCTGGCTTCCAGCCGGAGGACCTCCTGACGCTGGAGGTCATCGCCCCACCCGGACGGCTGCATTCATTCACCGAGAGCGAGGCGTACTTCTCGGCTCTCTCCGAGAGCTTTTCCACGATTCCCGGCGTGCATGCGGTTTCACGCACGACGCGCGCCCCGTTGGCGCCGGACGGAAACGTGATCCGGGTGTACCCGGAGAGCCGCCCCCCCGAGTCGGGTGATGAGACCCTTCTCGGCCGGTGGTTCCGCGCGACGCCGTCCTACTTCCCGACCGCCGGTATTCCGCTGGTTCGAGGGAGATTCTTGGCCGAGTCCGACGTCGGGGGTGGGGAGCCCGTCGCACTGATCTCAAAGGAGGCTGCAGGGCGCCTCTTTCCGGGTGAGGACCCTCTCGGCCAGCGGATCATCACGGGCTTCGAGGATTTCGCGGTGACGGTAGTCGGCGTGGTCGCCGATCTGAAGACCCTCGGATTGGACCAGGAGGCGCCGCTGATCATCTATCGACCCTTCACACAAACCGAGTCTGTGGCGACCCGTTTCGGCTTCACAAGCGCACGGGTCTTTCTTCTCAAGACCTCCGTGGATCCGGGGAGTCTCGCGGGAGCGTTGAGAGCAACGGTTCAAGGGCAGGATCCTTCGGCGCTCGTCGAGGGGATCCGGTCCATGGACGATGCCATCGCCGAGTCGCTGGGAGATCAGCGGGTAATCCTGATTCTCCTCTCGGCGTTTGCGGTGGCTGCGGTCTTGCTCGGAAGCATCGGCATCTTCGGAGTTGTGACGCACTCGGTACGACAGCGGACGAAGGAGTTCGGCATCCGCATGGCGCTCGGCGCATCCCGGGGGGTGGTCCTGCGAGACGTCCTGACGGGTGCGCTGACGGTCGGGGTCGTCGGGGCCACCCTCGGCGTGGGGGTGGTGCTGGCCCTGTCTCGCGTCATCGAGGGATTCGTGTTCGAGGTGAGCGGCTCGGATCCAACGGTCATCGCAGGCGCAGCCGCACTGGGCCTCGCCGTCGTGCTACTGGCCTCGTTGGTCCCCGCGCGGGCGGCGGGCCGATCCGACCCCGCGCGAGCCCTTGCGGCCGAGTGAGCCGGACCATGAGAGCGGCGGTAATCCGTGAGTCGGGCGCCCCTGAGGTGCTGAGGATCGAGGATCTCCCCGTTCCTGAGCCGGCAGCCGGGTGGGTCCTTATCCGAGTGAGGGCCTTCGGTCTCAATCGCTCGGAGCTGTTCACACGGCAGGGACACTCACCCGGTGTCGAGTTCCCACGCGTGCTAGGCATCGAGGCGGTGGGGTCGGTGGAAGTCGCACCCGGAGAGGAGTTCCAACCCGGACAAACTGTGGCGACCGCCATGGGCGGTATGGGCCGGGCCTTCGACGGCGGCTACGCCGAGTACACGTGTGTGCCGGCCGGTCAGGTAAGAGCGCTCGAGACCACGCTCGAATGGGAGGTCCTGGGGGCGCTGCCCGAGATGATTCAGACCGCGTGGGGTTCGCTCCATAGCTCGTTGAGACTCGAGAGCGGGCAGTCCCTGCTCATTCGGGGCGGGACCACCTCGGTGGGTCTCGCGGCCGCGGCTCTCGCCAGGAAACAGGGGGCCACCGTCGCCGCAACGACCCGCAACGCCGGTCGCGAAGCGATGCTGAAGGAGAACGGAGCGGATCACGTCTTCATCGACGGCGGTGAGATTGCAGGCGATGTCCGGAGTGTGTTTCCCACCGGCGTCGACAAGGTGCTCGAGCTGATCGGGACCACGACTCTGCTCGACTCACTCCGGTGCGCCGCGCGATTCGGTTCGGTGTGCATGACCGGCATGGTCGGCAACGCCTGGGAGCTCGACCGGTTCACGCCAATGGGGGCGATTCCGTCGACGGTCAACCTCACAACGTACGCCGGTGAGTTCACCGACTTCATGGACACCCCGCTGCAGGTGGTTGTGAGCGAGATCGAGGAGGGACGCATGGTGCCCAAGATCGGGCGTGTGTTCCATTTGGACGACATCGCCAAAGCACACCAGTGCATGGAAGACAACGCGGCTGGCGGCAAGATCGTCGTGCTCACCTGACCTCGAGACCGGCCTCGTAACTCGCCACCTACGCCGACCTCGATGAGCGGAGTCGAACCTTGGAGGTGGTCGGCGTCTTGCCGGAGGGATTTCATGTTCAGGGCCTGGCCATCGACCTCCTGACTCCGGTCACGACGGCCAGTTCCCGAACGGATCCTCCAGGGACGGGCTTTGCGGCGTGAGCAGCTCCGCGCCGTCTTCGGTGATGACCATGTCGTCTTCGAGCCGCACGCCGAATTCCCCTGGAATGTAGATGCCGGGCTCGTCGCTGAAGGTCATTCCAGGCTCCAGGAGCATGGTGTTGCCCTTCACGAGGTAGGGCCATTCGTGCCCGTCCATCCCGATTCCATGACCCACGCGGTGGGTGAAGTACCGGTAGCCCGGGCCGTATCCGCCGTCCTCGATGACCGTGCGCGCGGCGGCGTCCACCGACTCTGCCGTCACCCCGGGTCGAGCCTGATCCAGCGCGGCCTTTTGCGCTCGGTATTCGATGTCGTAGACGGTCTTCATCTTGTCGGTTGGTTGGCCCAGCACGAAGCTCCGGCTCAGGTCCGATCGGTAGCCTTCCACCGTAACCGTACATCCTCCATCGATGAGCAGGATGGATCCCTCACGCACGACCTGCGGGGTGATTGATCCATGAGGGAGCGCCGAAAACTCACCGACCTGCACCCCGGCGCCTCCCGAGAATCCCAGCCGGCTATGGGCAAGGCTCACCAGCGCCGCGAAGTCGTCTTGCGTCATGCCTTCGTCGAGCGCCTCGTACGCGGCCTTGTATGCGGTGAGGGTGACCTCTGAGGCCAGCCTCATCAGCTCCAGCTCGTGTGCGTCCTTTGTGCCTCTGCACCCTGCGGTCACGGGTGTTCCGCTCACGACCTGAAGCGTAGGAGCTGCGTTGGCGACGCCGTCGGCGAAGACGAA
>JAZDDA010000088.1:0-85861 GCA_036679625.1 Gemmatimonadota bacterium
GCACTCGGCGGCCGACCCTTCGTCGACCGCTACGTTTTTCGGGTCGTGCCCGAGGAGACGACACTCATGGTCGAGCTCCTCACCGGAGGTATCGACGTCTACATCGGGACGCCGGCCAACCAGGCCCAGCGCGTCATCGACGACCCGAGCCTCGACCTGCTCGCCTTCCCCTCTCGGACGTACGCCCTCATCGTATGGAACTCCCGCAAGCCCCAACTTGCCGACCAGCGAGTCCGGCGGGCGCTGACGATGAGCATCAACCGTGCGGAGTTCGTGGAAGCCTTCCTGCACGGCTATGGAACCGTCGCACACTCAGGGATCCCGCCGTTTCACTGGGCGTTCAGCGAGGATCCGACCAGCCAGCTCTCGTACGATCCTGCAGGGGCCGCTTCGCTCTTCGAAGCAGCGGGGTGGACCGACCGAGACGGCGACGGTGTCCGCGAGAACGCTGATGGGCTGCCGTTGTCGTTCTCGATCCTTTACAACGCTGGATCCCAACAGCGGCAGGACATCGCTGAGTTTGTGCAGGCGCAGTTGGCAGGTGTGGGCGTAGAGGTAGAGCCGGTCATGCTCGAATTCGGCACGATGATCGATCGGATGACCCAGGCCGGGGACCGACCCTTCGAGGCCGGCGTCCTCGGATGGAGCACAGACTACCGGGTGGACGACACAGGGTTGTTTCACTCCCAGGGTATCGACGAGCCCTTCGCTTTTTCAGGAACGCACAATGCAGAGCTGGACGCGATCCTCGAACAGCTCCGGATCACCGTCTCCCGCGAAGATGCCGCGCCTCTGTGGACCGAGTACCAGCGCATCATCAACCAGGAGCAGCCCTTCACATACTTTTTCTATCCGCAGCGGATAAACGGAGTGAGCAAGCGGATCAAGAACGTGGAGATGGATGCCCGAGGCGAGTGGGTGAACCTCCGACGCTGGTACATCGATCCCGCAGGCCGGTAGAAGTCTTCGAGGACTTGATCCAGGATCCCCAGGGGTCCGGACCCACCCTCCACTTACCTCCGTACGGCTCCCGTGGATGGTTCATTTCGTTCCATGCCGTCACGTTTTCATTCAGTATAATTTCGCCCCTCTCCCCATTAGGTCGCCTGTCTTCAACGACTTACACACTATTCGATCACTTGGTATCCGAATTGCATTGGGAAGTCAGCGCTCCGGAGGTTTCGACACGCCGCGCGGGAGTCAGCACAAACGCCTTCCGATTCAGGTCTTGGCGTAAGCGGACAGTGAGGGAGGAAAGAGTGAACGGTGTACGAACGTTGGCCATCAGGGACTTCTTCATCAGCGACATCGGCAATACCAACGGAGAGTCGATGTCGAGGATGCGAAGATTTCCGCCGGTTTGTTACACGGGCCCCGGCCTGCACGCGCCTGCACCTGAGTCCGGCAACTCGTCCCGCTTTGGGTTCCGCATCGACGGGCAAACAATCGGACCAGCTCTTCGGACCCTCTCAGAGGCAATCAACGCCAAGGACGACTACACGGGAGGGCACTCCCAGCGCGTAGCGACATACGCGGGAGCCCTTGCGAAGCGAATCGGTCTTGGCGAAGCCGAGGCCCGAGAAACCGAACTCGCCGGAGAGCTTCACGACATTGGGAAAATAGGCATCCCTGAACACCTTCTCTCCAAGAAGGGCCGCCTCACGGAGCGAGAATATCACATCGTCAGCACGCACACCGTAATCGGTGAGCGAATCCTGTCCCCGTTGTTCGGGCGCAAATCGGTCGTTGCCCGCGTCGCGAGATCACACCATGAACGGTGGGACGGAACTGGTGGCCCCGATGGGTTGGCGGGTGAGGAGATCCCCCTTCAGGCAAGAATAATGGCGGTCGCCGATTCCTTCGATGCGATGACGACTTCTCGTCCATACCGCGTCCATTTGCCACACCATGTCGCGTTGAAGGAACTGGACACGCATGCCGGAACTCAGTTCGATCCCGAGTGCGTCCGCGCGTTCCTCAGTCTCGTCTACAGACCCGACTTCAGTCGGTCGAGGGTGAGTGGCGCCAGTCTCCGGCTGAGCCCGTCGGCATAGCGCGAAGAAAAGGGTCCAGGGGTTGCGGGGGAGACGCCGCACGCCTAACGAGAGACGCCACCCCGCGCAATTGGGTCCCCTTCACAGATCACAGAAAAATGAACGGCTTCAACCTTCTTGCCCTTCTCGTAACGCTGGCGGCGGTCTTCGCCTGGATCAACCACCGCTGGTTACGCCTCCCGAATGCCATCGGATTGATGGTGATCACGATTGCCTTCTCGTTCGGCCTGGTCACCCTCGGGCGTTTGGGAATCGTGGACCAGGAGCCGTTTGTAGAGCTGATCCACTCCGTCGACCTCGGTGAGACGCTGCTCAACGGCATGCTGGGGGCACTCCTCTTCGCGGGGGCCCTGCATCTGAACCTCCATGACCTCGCACGGCAGAAGCTTGTGATCGGGGTACTCGCAACGGTGGGCATCTTGATCTCGACATTCCTCGTGGGGTGGCTCTCCTTCTGGGGATTCGGGGCGTTGGGGCTGTCGATTCCGTTCATCTACTGCCTCCTGTTCGGCGCGCTGATCTCCCCAACGGATCCGATCGCGGTCGGCGCGATCCTCAAGAAGGCTGGCGTACCCAAGAGCCTCGAAACCAAGATCACAGGCGAATCCCTATTCAACGACGGCTTCGGGGTCGTCGTATTCCTCGTGATCCTGGGGCTCGTGGTCGGCGAGAGCCACGGAGAGGCCCACAGCGCCTCGTCGCTCCTGATCCACGAGGTCGGGGGCGGCCTGCTGTGGGGCGGGGTGATGGGGTGGGTCGTCTTCGGGATGCTCGCCGCGGTCGACAACTACCAGGTCGAGATCCTGCTGACTCTGGCGGTCGTCACCGGTGGATATGCCACCGCCCAGGCCATGCACGTCTCGGGCCCGCTCGCGATGGTGGTCGCCGGTCTCCTCATCGGAAACCGGGGTCGGGCGCTGGCAATGTCCGACCAGACGGTCGAGAGGCTCGACCAATTCTGGGAGCTGGTGGACGAATTCCTCAACGCGATCCTCTTCGTGATCATCGGCGTCGAGGTGCTGATCATGGAGTTTCCGCCCCCGGTGTTGGCTGCGGGTCTGCTTGCGATCCCGATCGTCCTCATCGCGCGCTTCATCGCGGTCGCGGCGCCCATGGCTCTACTGCGCCCCTTCCGAGCCTTCACGCCGCACGCCGCGACGGTGCTGACGTGGGGAGGGCTGCGGGGAGGAATCTCTGTGGCGCTCGCACTCTCGCTGCCGGAGGGGCCCTACCGGGAATCCCTGATCACCATCACGTATTCTGTGGTGATTTTCTCGATCATCGTCCAGGGACTCACCGTCGGGCCGTTGGTCAATCGCCTGATTGGGCGTGAGGCTATCGACGAGGCCTGATCCGCCGCGAGGTCCGCGGTGAGGCCTCGCGCCGCACCACCGCTACTGGTCCACCATCCGGTCCAGGAAGGCGCGTTCCTCCGGGGAGAGGCCCGATGGCCCCTCCGCCTCTACACGCCGGAGGAGCGCCTCCACCTCGGAGCGGTTCAGCTCATGCAGCCGGCTTACGTCGATCGCCGACCACCTGCGCTTGGCCTCCCGCCCCGACGTCTTGTCCGACGATGTAGCGCTCACCTTGCTGACGAATTCGCGCTTGTCCTTCCCGACGTGCCAGTCATGGTAGCGCAGGAAGAGGAACCCGGCGGCCAATCCACCGAGGTGCGCGAAGTGAGCAACGCCTCCCCCCGCCCCGCTGAACCCACTGTAGAGGCTGGTAGCAACTAGAAACGCCACTAGGATCCGAGCGGGCACCGGCAAAATGCCCCAGATGTAGATTCGCTCGTCGGGCCAGTACATCGCGAAGCCGATCAGGATGCCGAAGACCGCTCCCGAGGCCCCGACCACGAGCGAGACGTAGGAGAATAGAAACATGAGCAGCGCTCCCCCCAGGCCACTCAGAAAGTACAGACTGAGGAAGCCCCTCGACCCGAGGCGCGCCTCGAGGCGAGGGCCAAAAAAATACAGGCCGATCATGTTGAAGAAGAGATGACCGATGCCCGCGTGGAGGAACATGTAGGTGATGAGCGTCCAGGGGCGGAACGGCATGCCGGGGAAATAGGCATTGTCGAGCCCAATCACCGCAGGCGGGAAGAGCGTGAGAATGCGGTATAGGTCCGAAGTCGCCGGCACGGCAACGAAGGTCAGCACGTTTGCGATGATCAGTCGCATCACCCATGGCGTCATCCCAGCGAACTCCCCGTGTTTTCCCCACGTTGCGAGCCTATTTCGGCGCTCTTTACACCGTTTTATTTAACTGGGTCGGCGGGTTCGGCCAACCACACAGCGATTCCAACTGTACCCGGATCCTTTACGTTTGGAATGGGTGGTTGATTCAGACCATCTCGATTCCTGCTCCAGGAACCCGAAGGAAGACATGAAGCTCACACGCGGATCACTCGCGGCGATGGCCATTCCGGTCACCGTCATTCTCGTTGGTGCAACCCCCCTCCCCTTCTGGGGCAGCACGGGCCATACGATGGCGGGAACGGCCGCCGGCGAGGCGCTTCCAGCAGAGATGCCGGCGTTTTTTCGTGAGGGTGTGCACCAGCTCGCCTACCTGAATCCCGAGCCCGATCGCTGGCGCAACCGCGAGCTGCGCGAGATGAACGAAGCCTTCAGGTACGACCACTATATCGACCTTGAAAACGTCCCACAGTCGGCCCGGGAGGCGCGTGATCGCTACGAATTCCTGGCGGTCCTCTACCGGGAGACCGACCTCGACCGCCCGGAGCGGGACGCGGGATTCCTGCCGTTCCGCATCATCGAGCTTCACCAGAGGCTGGTCACCGGATTCACGCGGTGGCGGGCGGCCGCGACGGAGCCCGAGCGCAGGTGGATCGAGGAGCGGATTATGAACGACGCCGGCACGCTCGGCCATTACGTGACCGACGCCTCACAGCCGCATCACACGACGATCCACTTCAACGGCTGGGCGGATGGCACCCCCAACCCGAATGGATTCACCTCGGCGAACAACTTCCACTTTCGCTTCGAGACCCAGTTCGTCGAACCCAACATCACGCTCGACCACATCCGGCCGCTGATTCCGGCGCAGGCGAGCCTCGTCGGCGATGTTCGTGCAGCCGTGTGGGATTACCTGGATGAGTCCAACGCTCAGGTGGAACGGCTCTACGAGCTGGAGAAGTCGGACGGCTTCGTACCGGACGACCCAACGCCCGCGACCGTCGCCTTTACCGCGGAGCGGCTTGCAGCTGGCGCCGCGATGCTGCGCGATCTGTGGTGGAGCGCCTGGGTGGCGAGCGGCGACGGCGGGGAGTAGCGGGCCTCCTCCGGCTCAGCCGGAGACCAACTCCCCGAGCTGCCCGATCGCCGCCACGAGCTGCTCGTCGGTGAGGTAGGGGGCCGGCCCAAAGCGGAGCCGGTCGCCCCGTGAGTCGGTCGAGACGCCCCAGGTGAGCAGCTCTGCCGAGAGTTCGGCGGCACGCGATGCGCGCAGCGAAAGGAATCCACCCAGCTCTCCGAGCCCGACGTCTCGGTCACGATCGATTACGCCGGGATCGGCGTCGAGCGCGTCGAAGGCATCGATCAGCACCCCCACCTGGTGCTGGCTCGTGGAGCGCAGCGCCTCGGGCGTCATCCCCTGCTCCGCAAAGAAGTCGAGCACCGCCGCGGCGCGGTAGTGGCTTGTGGGGTCGTACGTCGCCCCGGCGAACCGGTTCGGCCCTGCCCCGTAGACCACACCCTCGCGCCCCTGGGCCTCCGGGAGGACATCGAACTCGCTGAACCACCCCGTGAGCACAGGCCGCAGCCTGCACGCCTCCGGGAACCGGAGGAAGCAGTTGCCCTCGCCCATCTGCAGGTACTTGTAGCCGCCGCCAATGACGAACGCCCCCTGCAGCCCCTCTCTGCGAATCGAAAACGGTGTCGCGTTGAGGGCGTGATAGGCGTCGACGAGCAGCGTGGCGCCAACCGCCTCGCACGCCACCAGCAAGGCCCCGAGCCCGGGGACGATGCGCGCATTCTCGAACAGCACGGCCGAGACCATCACGCAGGCGGTGCGCGCATCGACGCTGGCTGCGAGCCGCTCGGCCAACGAGTCAGCCGGAAGAGCAGCTACACGCACAACCTCGATGCCCTCCTCGGCGAGCCGCGCCGCCTGGCGGCGGATGGTGTGGAACTCGCCGTCGGTGGTAACGAGCCGCGGCCGCTCGCCGAGCGGGAGGGCCGAGAGCAGTCGGATCACCAGCTCGTGGGTGTTCTGCCCCAGCGCGATGAGCCCGCCCTCGTCGTCGAGGCGCTCCGCGAGGCCCACCCGAAACCGCGTAGCCCGCTCCTCGGCGCACTCCCACTTCTGGTCGACGTGCTCAGCCGCGTCCCGCCACGCCTGCTTCTGGGCCTCGTAGGTGACGTCGGGCCACGCCTGGTGGGAGTGGCCGGTCAGAAGCAGCCGCTCCGACACGCGAAAGCGGCCGTAGTGAGCCGCGAGCGCCGCCGGATCGAGGCCGCGCGCTTCCCTTGCCGGCTCACTCACAGGCTCGACCGAATCTCCCACAGGTCGGGGAACACCGGAGCGTTCAGCGTTGAGTGCAGATACGCCGCACCCGCCGAGCCGCCGGTGCCGCGCTTCATGCCAATGGTGCGCTCCACCATCTTCACGTGACGGTACCGCCACTCCTGGATGCCCTCGTCCAGGTCGACCAACCTCTCGCACACCGAAGACACGTCCGGGTCGGAACGGTACGCCTCAATGAGCACCTCCTGGATTCCCGAAGACAGCTCGATCGGCGCGGTGACATCGCGGTCCAGCGCCCCCTCTGGAAGCTCGAACCCGGCCCCATCCAGGTACCGTAGGAAGGCATCCCAGAGCGTGGTATCGTTGAACCGGCGCTCGAGGTTGGCCCGGCCCGTGGACCCTTCGGAAAACTGCTCGATCGAGGCACGACTCTTCTTGCCGAGGAGGAACTCCAGCTCGCGGAACTGGTGCGACTGAAACCCGCTCGAGGCCGCCAGCCGCTCGCGAAAGCTCACGAACTCCACGGGCGTCATCGTCTCGAGGATGTCGAGCTGCGCCACGAGCACCTTGAGGATGGTGAGCACCCGCTTCAGGGTGTGGAGCGCCCGGGGCCGATCCCCTCCCTCCAGGAGCCGCATCGCGTAGTCCAGCTCGTGCAGCACCTCCTTGAACCAGAGCTCGTAAACCTGATGGATGACGATGAAGAGCATCTCATCGTGCTCGTCCGAGAGCGGGGCCTGAAGGTCAAGAAGCTCATCGACCTTCAGGTAGTGACCGTACGAAGTGGCTTTATTCACCTTTGAGAGCCTCGCTCACACTAGAAGCCTATTGAGGGAGTGGGGCGAGCCGCGTTACCGGCACCGCAGTGCGAACTCCTAGGCGGAACGCCGAGCGCATAGCCGTGGCTATGTCGAGGCGGTCCAACGACGGAGATGGGGTTGCGCTGCCTGTAACCCGAAGGGCGCAGGGGGGTTTCGTGATTCATGGTTCGTCATTCCTCCTCGCCGTAGCCTAGCTACGACTCGTTGTCTTTTCTACCCTGAACAAGCGAAAGACCCCTGCGCGCGGCCGCACCCCACTCCCTCAATAGGCTTCCAGGTCTCCGAAGTCGAACGCGAACCGCGCGGTATAGTCCTGCACAGACTTGTACTGGTCGGGCCACTCCAGCGGATATCCCATCGTGTAGGCAGCGTGACGCGCCCAGTAGGGATCGAAGAGGTGGGCACGGGCGAGCAGGCAGATGTCGGCCCGGCCTGCGGCGAGGATCGTGTTCACATCCATGTACGACGAGATGTTTCCGACGGCCATCGTCGATATGCCAACCTCGTGTCGGATCCTGTCGGAGAACGGCGTCTGAAAGAGGCGACCGTATACGGGCTCCTGATCGGGCACGGTCTGCCCCGCCGAGACGTCTACAATGTCGCAGTCGTGTGCCTTGAGTATGCGCGACACCTCTACGGCATCTTCGGGGCCCATCCCGCCCGGCTTCCAGTCCACCGCGCTGATGCGAACCGACAGCGGCTTACCCTGGGGCCACACCGCCCGCACGGCGTCGAACACCTCCAGCGGAAAGCGCATCCGGTTCTCGAGCGATCCACCGTACTCGTCGGTGCGGGTGTTGGTGAGCGGCGAGATGAAGGAGGCCAGCAGATATCCGTGGGCCATGTGGACCTCGAGCAGGTCGAAGCCGGCCTCCTCGGCGATGTGGGTAGCCTGGACGTAGTCCTCGAGCGCCCCGTCCATGTCGGCACGAGACATCTCTCTGGGGGTCTGGCTGTCGGTCTTCCAGGGAATCGGCGAGGCGGAGATCAGCTCCCATGCATTCTCGTCGGGGAGCGGATCGCTGTCTCCCTCCCAGATGAGCTTCGTGGAACCCTTACGTCCCGCGTGGCCGAGCTGGACTCCGATCTTGGCCCCCGAGTTCGCGTGCACGAAGTCGGTGATCCGCCGCCAGCCTGCCGCGTGCTCGGGCTTGTAGAGTCCGGTGCATCCGGGTGAGATGCGGCCATCGCGAGAAACGTCGGTCATCTCGGCGATCACCAGCCCGGCACCACCCACGGCGCGACTGCCCAGATGCACCAGATGCCACTCGTCGGGCATGCCGTCCTCGGCGCCGTACTGGCACATCGGTGACACCGCCACCCGATTCGGAATCACCAGATCGCGGATCTTGAAGGCCGTGAACATCGGAGGGGGCAGCGGGCTCGTGGCGACCGTAACCCCGCTCTGCTCCTGAGCCTGTCCCGCGTACCAGGTATCCACGGTCTCGACGAAGCCGGCGTCGCGCACCCTCAAATTCTCGTGCGTGATGCGAAGACTTCGGGTCAGCAGCGTAAAGGCGAACTGCTCGGGGTCGAGGTCCATGTAGCGCTCGGTGTCCTCGAACCACTGAAGGCTCGCCTGGGCGGCCCGCTGCAGGCTCTCCACCTGGGGTCGACGCTCCTCCTCGTAGGCGGTGAGGGCTCCTGGGATGTCACCCGGGTGGGCATCGATCGCCTCCGAGAGCGAGATCGCATCCAGCATCGCGATCCGGGTTCCGGATCCTACCGAGAAGTGGGCCGTGTGCGCGGCGTCCCCGAGCAGCACCACATTCTCGTGGCTCCAACAGTCGTTCCGCACCGTGGGAAAGCGCCTCCAGTGCGAGCGATTCTTGAGGAGTGGGTGCCCCTGAAGCTCGTCGGCAAAGAGCTCTTCGCAGAAGGCGATCGTGGCGTCCTCGTCGGTCTCCGCGAGACCCGAGGCGTTCCAGGTCTCGTCCCGCGCCTCTACAATGAAGGTCGCGTGGCCCTTCTCGTACTGATACGCGTGCACACGCCACAGTCCGTGCTCGTTCTCCTTCAGATAGAAGGTGAAGGCATCAAAGGGACGCGTCGTCCCCATCCACACGAAGCGGTTGGGCCTGAAGTCGAGCGCAGGGCCGAAGCTGTCTTTGTAGTGCTCCCTCACCGCACTGTTTACGCCATCCGCAGCCAGCACGAGGTCGGCGTCGCGCAGCGCCTCGAAGTCCTCGATCTCCGTCTCGAACGAGAGCCCAACGCCGACTTCCCGGGCTCGCGCCTGCAGGATCTCGAGGAGCCCCTGCCTGGAAAGTCCGGCAAAGCCATGCCCGCCCGAGGTGAGGACCCGGCCCTTGTAGTGCACGTCGATGTCGTCCCAGTGCGCGAAGGCCTCGGTGATCGAGGCATAGACCTCGGGGTCGGCATACTCCAGCTCCGCCATCGTTGCGTCCGAGAACACGACGCCAAAGCCAAAGGTGTCGTCTGCTCGATTTCGCTCGTAGACCGTGATCTCGCGGGTCGGGTCAGACCTCTTGAGGAGGATCCCGGCGTAGAGACCCGCAGGCCCTCCGCCCAACACATTGATCTTCAACTCGAACCCCTCCGCTTTCGCATCAACTGACCCGCAATGATGAGGTGCTGAATCTCTGTGGCTCCTTCGTAGATCCGCAGCGCGCGCACCGAGCGATAGAGCCGATCGACGACCGACTCCCTGAGCACGCCCTGGCCCCCGAAGATCTGGACTGCGTCGTCCACAATCCGTTGGGCCGCCTCGGTGGAGAACGCCTTCGCCATCGCAGCCTCCAGCGTGATGCGATCGGCGCCGAGGTCCTTCTCCCACGCGGCCCGGTAGACGAGCAGCCGCGCGGCCTGAAGGTCGGTCGCCATGCGCGAGAGCTTCTGCTGGATGAGCTGGAAGTCGGCGAGCGGCTGCCCGAACTGCTTGCGCTCCATGGCGTAGGTGAGCGCCTCGTCCAGCGCGCGGGCCGCCATCCCGCACGCCGCCGCGCCGACGGTGGGCCGCAGGCGGTCGAGTGTTGCCATGCCGAGCTTGAAGCCCTCTCCCTCGTCGCCGAGGCGAGCCGACGCCGGCACCCTGCAGTCGTCGAAGGCGATTCGCCCCAGCGGGTGCGGCGCAGACATCACGAGCGGCTCCACAAAGCGGAAGCCAGGCGTATCTGCCGGAATCACGAAGGCGCTGAGGCCGCGGTTGCCCGCGGCGGGGTCCGTCGAGGCGAACACGACGTACACATCGGCGATGCCAGCATTCGAGATGAAGGCCTTCTCGCCGCTGATCAGGTAGTCGCCGCCGTCACGAACCGCGCGTGTGGCCAGCGCCGACACGTCGGAGCCGGCGTCCCTCTCCGTCATCGCGAAGCCTCCCATGGCGGTGCCATCCATGAGGCGTCCGACCCATCGTTCCGTCTGCTCGGCATTCTCTGCCAGGAGGATTGGGATCGTCGCGAGCCCCTGAATGGCGAACACCGCATCGGCCAGCGGGGAGGCTCCGCCGAGCGCTTCCCGCACCAGGCAGCATGCGCGCAGGTTCAGCTCGGCGATCGGCCGCAGCCACCCGGCCGCACCGAGCGTCTCCAGGAGTTCGCGGGCCTGCTCGCGACCTTCGTCGTCGCTGTCGGGTTCGGGGTGCTGGGCCACGGTGTCGGCCGCGAAGCCGCCCACGGCCAGGCCGAGCTCGATCTGGTCGGGCTCGAGAAACGCTCGTATCGAGTGCACCTCGGGCGGCATGCGCCCCCCGGAAACCTGTGTGCTCATTGGAACCGTGCCTCTCGCTTCTCGACGAAGGCCTCGTACGCCTCGCGGAAGTTCGGGTTGAGCATGCACGCGGCCTGGGCCTCGGCCTCGAGGTCGAGCGCTGTGGTCAGGTCGACCGACGCCTCGCGGTTGAGCGACACCTTGGTCACCTCGAGGGCATAGCTCGGGCCCTTCGCGAGCTTCTCGGCCAACTCCCGAGCCACGGAGAGCGCCTCGCCCTCAGGAACCAGGCGGTTGTACAGCCCCAGGCGGTGGGCCTCTTCGGCCGAGATGAAGTCCCCGGTCATGAGCAGCTCGGTGGCCTTGGCGAGGCCGATCATCCTGGGCAGCAGCCAGGCGATTCCCATGTCGGCGCCAGAGAGCCCAACCCTCGTAAAGAGGTACGCGATCTTGGCATTCTCGGCCGCAACGCGGAGGTCGCAGGCGGTCGCGATCACCGCGCCCGCGCCTGCCACGGTGCCGTTGAGCGCGCCGATTACGGGGCGCCGACATTCCCGGATCGCGGCGATGAGGTCACAGGTCATGCGCGTGAAGTCGAGCAGCCCCTCGAAGTCGCGTTCGAAGAGGGCCCCGATGATGTCCTCGACGTCCCCGCCGGAGCAGAACGCCTTCCCGGCGCCGGTGATGATGATCGCACGCACACCGGGCTCGGTGTCCAGTGCGTAGAAGGTGTTCCGCAGCTCGTCGTAGACCTGAAAGGTCAGAGCATTGAGCCGCTCGGGCCGGTTCAGCGTGAGCGTCACGACCCCCGTTTCGGTGTCGTGCTCGTACGAGAATGATTCGGGCGTTATGGGCATCGGTGCCTACCTGGTTTTCGTGGTCTGGATCAGGGGAGAACCGCCGTGGCCTCGATCTCGATCATCGCATTGGGATCGACGAGCCGTCCCACCTCCATGAGCGCCATCGCCGGAAAGTGCAGCCCCATGCGGGCCCGGTAGGCCTCACCCAGCGGGCGGAGGCTGTCGCGGTAGGCGTCCATATCGGAGACGAAGATGGTCATGCGGCCGATGTGTTCCGGCTCGCCGCCCGCAGCCCTCACGATTACAAGAATTCGATCAAGTGTGACGCCGAACTGCGTCACGAAATCGGACGGAGCCACGTCACCGTTCGCGTCGGCAGGTGCCTGTCCGGCTACGAACAGAACCCGCCCCCCTGCAGGAGCGAGCATGCCATTCGTCCACCCCTTGGGGGCACCCAATTCCTCAGGATTGATCTTCTCGAAACTCATCCGACTCCCTTTGTTCGACCCCGTTGGATCGACTGTGTTGGTTCGACTGCGTTGGATCGGCTGTGTTGGATCGGCTGTGTTGGGTCCAGTCTATGCGGGCGCCTCGTCCATCCCGTCGAGGACGATCGCCTGCCCGTTGTATCCGCTCGAGCCAGCTACGCAAAGCTGAAGCACCGCCTCGGCCACCTCAGCAGATGTGATGAGACGGGTCTGACCGATGGAGGACAAGAGCGACGCGCGTGCCTCGGCCTCATCGCGTCCAGTCTGTGCGACAAGGTTGGCCACCGCCGCGTCGGTGAGCGGGGTGTCCACGAACCCCGGGCAGACCGCGTTGATCGTGACACCGCTGCCGTCCAGCTCCTCGGCCGCAGAGCGCACGAAGCCGAGCGCAGCGTGCTTGGACGCCGCGTAGGTGGCGATGTAGGCCGCACCGCGTAGCGCCGCGACGGAGGCCACCGTGATGATGCGGCCCCATCCTCGCTCCCGCATTCCGGGCAGAAGGGCCTGCGTACAGAGGAAGGGTCCGGTCACGTTCACAGCAAAGGTCCGATTCCACTCCTCGAGCGTGATCCGCTCCACCGGCGCCGATACCGCGATGCCTGCATTGTTGACCAACACCTCCACGGTTCCGAGGCGCTGCTCGGCTTCGGCTATGAGGCGAGCGATCGAACCGGGGTCCGACACATCACAGCGCACCGCGTGAGCCGTGTGCCCGGCCTCGCGTAGCGCTCCGCTCACGGCCTCGATCTGGTCGATGGAGCGGGCAGCCACGACCACCGCGGCCCCTGCCTCGGCGAGCGCCCACGCGACCGTCTCTCCGATTCCGCGGCCTCCGCCTGTGACGAGTGCACCCTTGCCCGCGAGGGGCCGCTCAGCCGTCATGCTGAGGCCTCCATTCCGAGCGCCTCGACCACGACCTCGGCCAGGATCGCTCCCAATTCGCGCACGGTCTCCAGTCCCTCGCCCTCCGAGGCGTCTGCCGGAAACCCGAAGTATGCCTCAGGGCCTCCCGCCTCTTCGAAGGTGCGTTTCCCGTCGCGGATCGCTGTGGTGAGCGACGCGGGGTTGGGCGGAAGCACCGCACGGTGCTCCTCGCGGACCTGGTCGGGCGCCTCGGCCATCAAAATGCTGGTCTCGTACTGGCCGGCGTGGCAGGCGCCGGAGCGAAACTCGTCGGTGAGCCGCTCGGCGTGGGCCCTCCGCGTAACGTCCGGAAAGATGATAGGCGCGCACCCGCTCGGCACCTCGCCGCTCGCGAGCTCCCGCAGAGCACCAACCTGGGCCGGATCGAAGTGTGCGCTAGCGAGCACGAGGCCCACGGCTCCCTGTCCACCCACGGACTTGCCGATGTCGATGATCATCTGCGTAACCGTGCTCGGCGACACGCTGATCGTGCCGGCAAAGGCGTCTGCAAACGGCGCGGGCGCATAATCCAGCGTGGGGAGAATCAGAACATCGAATCCCCGAGCCGAAAGGATCTCTCCGCCTGCGCGGCTCATCGCCTCGGCGATTACCCCATCGGTACGAAGCGGAAGGTGGGGCCCGTGCGCCTCGGTCGCGCCGAGCGGCAACACCGCCAGCCAACCGCCCTCCTGCAGGCGGGCAGCCTCCTCCCACGTCATGTCCCCCAGACGACCGCTCGACATCCGTGAATTGACCTTCCTCTCTGCGGCTCTATATGATCCGGCATGGCCTACACACCACCGGTCCAGCTCAACCTCGCAGACCACTTCCTGGACGCCCGGGTCCGCGAGGGCAAGGGCGAGAAGACAGCGATCCTGACCGACCAGGGCTCGCTGACCTACGCGCAGGTGCAACGCCTGGCCAACCGATTTGGGAATCTCCTGGCCGCGGCCGGGGTTCAGCCCGAGCAGCGTGTGATCCTGGCGCTTCCCGATATTCCCGAATTCGTAGCGGCACTCTTCGGGGTGGTCAAAGTCGGCGGGGTTGTGGTGATGGTCAACCCGCACCTGAAGCCCGACGAGGTCCGGTATTTCTACGACTACACCCGTGCACCCGTCGCACTCATCCATCACGATACGAAGGACGCCTTCCTCGAGGCCGCAGCGGGAGCCTCCCATCTGAAACAGCTGCTCGTCGTAGGCGAGGCTGAGCTCGAGGGCGCACTCGAGGATTCATCGGACGAAATCGAGACCTTCCCGAGCCATCGGGACGACGCCGCGATCTGGCTGTTTTCCGGCGGCACGACGGGGCGCCCAAAGGCGGTGGTACAACCCCATCGCTCCTTCGCGAACACCACTGAGCTCTACGCGAAGGGCGTGCTCGGGTACAACGAGGACGACATCGTGCTCTCCGTGCCCAAGCTGTACTTCGGATACGCAACGGGCTCCAACCTGCTGTTTCCGTTTTCGGTAGGTGCCACCTCTGTGCTCTTTCCCGAGCGCTGCGTGACGGAAGTACTCTTCGACAAGATCGCCCGCTTTCGGCCGACGATTCTGATCAATGTTCCGACCATGGTGAACCACATGGTGCACCACGCCGAGGCGGCAACCGCGGACCTCTCGTGCGTGCGCATCGCGACCTCTGCCGGAGAGGCCCTCCCCGCCGAGCTCCACGATCGCTGGAACGCGGCCTTCGGCGTCGAATTGCTCGACGGCCTCGGGACCGCCGAAATGTGGCATGTGTTCCTGAGCAACCGCCCCGGCGATGTCCGCCCCGGAACGCTGGGAACGGCGGTCCCGGGGTTCGAGGTGCGCGTGACCGACGCTGACGGCAACGAGGTGCCGCACGGGGAGGTCGGCACGCTTCGCGTCCGCGGGGGTTCTCTGGGCCTCGGGTACTGGCAACGGGCGGAGCAGGACCGTCAGGCCTTTCAGGGTGATTGGTACGTCTCAGGCGATATGGTGAGCCGAACCGAGGACGGCGTCTTCACCTACTGCGGCCGCTCGGACGACATGCTCAAGGTCTCGGGGCAGTGGCTTTCACCCCAGGAGGTAGAGAATTGCCTTCTCCGTCATCCCGCGGTCGTCGAGGCAGCGGTCGTCGGCATTGAAGAAGAAACCGGGCTGGTCAAGCCACATGCCTTCGTAATCGCCGAACCCGCCCCCGGGCTCGAGGCTGAGCTCCAGGAATTCGTAAAGAAGCACCTCTCTCCCTTCAAGTACCCAAGAGAGGTCCACCTCAGGGACTCACTGCCACGCACCCACCTCGGCAAGGTCGACCGGAGAGCGCTTCGGGACTCGCTTGACGCGTAGGAGGGTGGGCCGGGCGCGTCTCCACCGGTGAGACGTACCGGCACGTGATCCAGACGCTGCTCAAGAACCCACTCTGATTCTTCGTTTTGCACACAACACGTTGATTTGCCCGAACCCCAGCGCGAGCTTCCTGCCTCGTCGATGCCCGGCCCCACTTGTTCACCAGCCCTCCAGGAGCGCAGCATGAACCGGTTGAAGGGAAAGACCGTTCTGATCACCGGTGCGAGTGCGGGGATCGGCAAGAGTTCAGCCGAGGCCTTTGCGTCGTTCGGGGCCGACCTGATCCTGTTGGCTCGCAGGGAAGACAAGCTGGCGAACCTGAAGGCCACCCTCGAAGCCGAGCATGGCATCACTGTGGAGACGCACACCTTCGACGTGCGCAACGTCGACGACGCCTTCTCGCTGGCCGAGGACCTCGCCGCACGGGGTCGCATCCCAGACATCCTCCTCAACAACGCCGGAAAGGCGAAGGGTCTCGCGCCGATCCAGTCGAGCGAGATCGACCACTGGGAGGAGATGATCGACACCAACGTGAAGGGCCTTCTCTACATGATCCGGGCCATCCTTCCCCACATGATCGAACGGGGCTCAGGCCACGTGATCAACATCGGAAGCATCGCTGGGCGCCAGATCTACCCCTCGGGCAACGTCTACAACGCCACGAAGTTCGCCGTGCGCGCGATCACCGAAGCCACCAACATCGACGTCGTCGGCACCCCGATCCGGGTTTCGAGCGTCGATCCCGGCCTCGTTGAGACGGAATTCTCGGAGGTGCGCTTCGACGGAGATACCGAGAGGGCCGAGACCGTGTATCAGGGGTACACTCCCCTCAAGCCCGAAGATGTTGCCGACGCGGTGTGTTATGTGGCGAACACGCCCGATCATGTGAACATCCTCGAGCTCCTGATCCTGCCCACCGACCAGCGCAACGCCTTCGTGATCAACAAGGAAGGCTGAGCGTGCTCGCACTCCCCTGCCGGAAGACCCAATCTCGGTGAGCAAGCACCAGGCCTCGCCAGGCCTTGTCGTCTTCGCGTTGTGGCTCCTGGTGTTCGCAGCCAGCAGCCAGATAATGATCATCTCGCCGATCCTCCCGGAAATCGGGCGATCACTAGACATCGCCGACGCGGCGCTCGGCACACTCATCTCCGCATACGCGCTCATGGTCGGCGTCTTCGCGATCATCTCAGGTCCGATCTCCGACAAGATCGGCCGGCGCAGGATCCTCCTCCTCGGCACGGGCGTGATGACGCTGGCCCTGGCCATGCACTACTTCGTGGATAGCTACGCGAGCTTCCTCGCCGTACGGATCTTCGCAGGAATGGCGGGTGGCATTCTGAGCGGGGCGGCGGTCTCGTATGTGGGGGATTACTTCCCCTACGAGCGGCGAGGGTGGGCGATGGGGTGGGTGATGAGCGGCTCGGCCTTCGGGCAAATCGCTGGCGTCCCGATGGGCATCATCCTCGCGAATCGGGTCAACTTCAAGACACCATTCTACGTTTTCGCACTCGCGATGGGGCTCACCTTCCTCCTCATCTTCATCAAGATCCCGCAACCCAACGTAGGGCGCACTCAGGGGCGCCTCACCCTTGCTCGGGCTGTTGGGAACTACGCAGCGATGCTCCGCCGCAAAGAGATCCTGGCCGCAGCCATCGCGTACTTCATGATGTTTCTGGGTGTGGCTCTCTACATCGTATTCTTCCCCACCTGGATGGAGCGGGAGTTGGGCGCGAGTGCCGAACAGATCGCCCTTCTCTTCGTGGTAGGTGGCGTCGCGAACGTGCTCACCGGACCTCGGGTCGGGAAGCTCTCCGATCGCATCGGACGGAAGGGCATCATCCTGCTGTCGTGCATCGGGCTGTCGATCGTGATGAGCCTCACCACTGTGGTGACCGTCAACATGTGGGTGGCCTACCCGGTGTTCTTCGTCACCATGATTCTCGTCGCGATGAGAATCAGCCCGTTCTCCGCGATGTTGACGGCGCTCGTGAGCGACGAACGGCGAGGCTCGTTGATGAGCCTCGCCGTCGCCCTCGGGCAGGTGGGCTTCGCGGTAGGTGCCGCCGCAGCCGGCCCACTCTTCGCAGCACAGGGTTATTGGAGCACCACGGTGCTCGGCGCCTTTTTTGTGCTCGTTATGGGCTTGATCGTGTGGTACCTGATCCCAGAGCCCGAGCCGCAGTTGATCGAGGTGGGCGCCTCAGACTGAGCCACCTGGTCTCGGGATGCGCCAAATCCCACCTACCGGTACAATAGGAAGTTGAAGTGTTCTCAATGGGAGGTTGAAGGAACTGTGACGGATGCACTCAAGACACGCGCCGCCGTCCTCCTGGTCGAGGACAACATGGGCGACGCCTTGCTCGTCCGGACGGCGATCACCAACGCCGGCGATTACGAAGTCGTCATCGCCCAGGACGGCGATCACGCGGTCGAGCTCCTTGCCCAGCGCGATTGGGACCTCGCCGTGGTGGATCTCAACCTACCCGGCAAGGACGGAATCGAGGTCATCCGGGTCTCCAAGGATCTAGGCCCGAAGCGCCCGGTGATCGCGATCACCGGCGAGAGCAGCTCGATGTACCAGGACGAGGCCTTTCGCGCCGGAGCCGATTTCTTTCTCAAGAAGCCCCTCGACGAGCAGGGCCTCTACAGCGCACTCGCCCAGCTATGTCCGCTTCAGGTAGCTGTTCCGGAGGCGGAGGTCTCACGCATCCTCGCGATCGGAGCAAGGCCCGCCGACGTGGAGGCGGGGTGCGGCGGCGTCCTTCTCGCGCACATTGCAGAGGGCAAGGAGGTGATCATCTTCACCCTCGCGGGTGGCGATGAAGACGGTGGAACCACACTGCGTACTGCGGCCCGCGCCGCTGGGGAGCAGATCGGTGCCAGAGTCGTATTCGCGAGTTCCACCGAACACGAGATGGTCAACGTGCAGGAGGCCGTAAAGATGGTCAGGACGCTGGTCACGGAGCTGCGGCCCGAGATCATCTACATCCCGACAGAAAACGACCGCGAACAGAACCGCATCAGCACCCATCGGGTATGTATGACCTGCGCACCCTCCGCACCGCTGGTCCTCGCGTACCAGTCCCCTACTGCAACCATCGAATTTCATCCAACCCATTTCATGGGAATCCAGGAGACGCTCGACCAGAAGGCCGAGCTCCTGGCGCACTTCGGGGGGCTGAGCGTCGAGAACATCTCGCCCCAGGACGCCCACGCCGCCGCGCGCTATTGGGGTCGGTTTTCCGACCTGCACTGTGTAGAGGCCTTCGAGGTGATGCACGGGACCCCCCAATGAGCCCGCTCTCCGGTATGCACCTCTCCGCCCACCTGACCACTGCGTTGGGTGTCCTCGCACTTAACGCGGCGGGCCCAGGCGTTTCGGCAGTATTCGCCCAGGAGGGGCCTCCGCCTACGGAGCCGACCCCCATCGAGGCCGGTGCTCGTGACGAGCCCGGCGCCTACGATTCTCGCGTCGACATCGAGCACTACGACATCGAGCTGTCGCTCCGGGACGATGTGGAGTGGATCCTGGGCCACGTCAAGCTGACGGTCAGGCTCGAACCCGGGTCCGAGGTGAGCGAGCTCCGGCTCGACTTCACTGGGCTCCACGTCGATCGCGTCACGGTAGACGACCGCGAGGCCGAGTTCAGCCAGGCCGAAGGGAGCCTCCGCGTTGAACTGGGCGCCGGTGCTACGCCAGCCGGCACCGTCGAGGTCGCCATCGCATACCGCGGCGTCCCTGACGACGGACTGATTCTGAAGGACAATGTGCGGGGGGCTCCCTCCGCATTCGTCGACAACTGGCCAAACCGCACCCGCTTCTGGCTCCCGTCCGTGGATCACCCGGCCGACAAGGCAACGGTGCGGTACCTGGTCCATGCACCGGCCCAATGGCAGGTGGTCGCCAACGGCACGCAGATCGGGGACGCCGAGCCGACAGGTGACGATGCCCTCGGAGGTGCACTCGGGCGGCGCAGTTGGGTCTACGAGACGCGCGTACCGATCTCGTCCTACAACATGGTCATAGGAGCCACTGAGTTCACGGTCGTCCCGCTGGGGCTTGCGGCGTGCGGAAACGCCCCCGCCTCCGCCCGAGCCGACGGGTGTGTCGAGGTCACGGCGTGGCTCTACCCAGAAGACTCCGCCCAGGCCAGTATTTCGTTCGGGCGCGCGGCCCAGATGGTAGACCACTTCTCCACCGTCTTGGGCCCCTTCCCCTTCGAGAAGCTCGCGAACGTACAGAGTGCCACCCGGTTCGGGGGCATGGAGAACGCCTCGGCCATTTTCTATTCTGAACGCGCGCTCGCGACACCGAACAGCATGGAGGGCACCGTCTCGCACGAGATCGCCCATCAGTGGTTCGGCGACGCCGTCACCGAGGCCGACTGGTCGCACCTCTGGCTGTCGGAGGGCTTCGCAACCTACTTCGGCGCCCAGTTCTTCGAAGAGGCCGACGGCGTCGAGGACTTCCGCGAACGGATGCAGGGCGAGGCTCGTCGGTACCTCGATTCGGAGGACGTCGACCGGCCCGTCATCCGCGATGAACCCAACCTCTTCTCGCTTCTGAACCGCAACAACTACCAGAAGGGTGGATGGGTCCTTCACATGCTCAGGGCGAAGGTGGGAGACGAATCCTTCTTCCGGGGGATAAGAAGCTACTACTCCCGTTATCTACATCAGGCTGTGCGAACCGAGGCCTTCCAGGCGGCAATGGAGGAAGCCTCCGGGCAGGATCTCGGTGGATTCTTCCACCAGTGGCTCCGTGAACCTGGGCATCCGATTATTGGCATCGAGACATCGTGGGATGCTCAGGCAGGGGAGGTGGAGCTGACCATCCGCCAGACCCAGAATCCTTCCTGGCCCATCTTCCGCATGCGGGCCGAGGTCGAGTTCGAGTTGGAGGGCGGCGCGGTACGGCGAAGCGTTGAGATCGACGAACGTGTCGGCTCATTTCGGTTCCAGCTGCCGGAGGCGCCCAGGGGCGTGGTGTTCGATCCCGATGGGTGGATTCTCCACTCCGTGGCGGAGGATAGCGCCCCGGAGGCCGTAGGGCAGAGATGAACCGTGGACTTTCGGGCTAGCAGGTGGTTACCATTCTAGCCCGAATGAATTCCTCGGCCGTGGCATGTCGAACCGATTTCAACTCCACCGTATCCATGGAGGCCGATTGGCAGGCTCCGCCAGATTCGAATTCGAGCGTGACATCGCAGAGATCCAGGGGCAGATCGACAAGCTCGTGGAGATCGCGAACGATGGAGGCTTCGATGTTTCGGAGCAGCTCGGAGAAATGCGAGGCAAGTTGGACGCCCTGAAGGAAGATGCATACAAGAACCTGACGCCGATCGAGCAGGTTCAGGTGGCGAGGCATCCCGAGCGTCCCTACGCACTCGACTACGTGCAGCGGTCCTTTACGGATTGGATCGAGCTCCACGGCGATCGGGCCTATCGGGACGATGAAGCGATCGTCGGAGGGTGGGCTCGGCTCGGCGACACATCAGTCATGGTTATCGGCCAGCAGAAGGGCCGAGACATGAAGGAAAACCTCAGGCGCAATTTCGGAATGCCCCACCCCGAGGGATACCGGAAGGCGCTGAGGCTCATGCGTCAGGCTGAGAAGTTCGGCCGACCGGTGGTAACACTCATCGACACTCCTGGGGCCTACCCTGGGCTCGGCTCGGAAGAGCGGGGAATCGCCGAGGCAATCGCCATGAACCTGCGAGAGATGGCCCGCCTCCGTGTCCCGATCGTCTCTGTCGTGATCGGCGAAGGCATGTCGGGCGGCGCGTTGGGCATTGGGCTTACCGATCGGATCCTGATGCTTGAGCACTCGATCTACTCGGTGATCTCCCCCGAGGGGTGCGCAGCCATCCTCTGGCGTTCCGCCGAACACAAGGCCGAAGCAGCCACGGCACTCAAGCTCACCTCCGCAGATCTTTCGCGACTCGGCATCGTGGAGGAGGTCATACCCGAACCACCCGGTGGTGCCCACGCTGACTGGGACACGGCCGCCACCTACGTACGCGAGGCTCTCATACGCCACGTTGGTGAGCTCCAGGCCCTCACCCCCGACCAGCTCCTTGCCCAACGATGGGCAAAGTACGAAGCGCTCGGGGAGTGGTCGGACAGCTCTGCGGCCGAAGTCCCCGCGAGTTAGGGACGGAATTCTGATGGCAGGGTTCGCAGAGGTCCGTTTCAAGGGCAGCCGGAAGGACTACTTCAGCTACTCAGGCCTCGACCTTGAGCCCGGGTCGCAGGTGATCGTCGAGGCCGACCGGGGCGAGGACCTCGGCCGGGTCACCGCACTCGGAACCATCGCCGAGCGGAAGTGCTCGTCTTCGGGCGGGTGCTCCACGCCAACTCCGGAGCGCAAGGTGGTTCGCCTCGCCGAGACGAAGGAGGAGTCCCAGGTCGCGGCGCTGCGCGAAGACGAACACCGCGTGCGTTCTGAGACCCGCAAGCTCGTCCTCCGCCACGCCCTGAAGATGAAGGTGACCGAGGCGGAGTGGCAGTTCGATCGCAAGAAGCTCATCATCTACTTTACCGCGGATCGGCGGGTCGACTTCAGGGAGCTCGTGCGCGACCTCGCTCGAACCTTCCGAACGCGAATCGAACTCAAACAGATCGGCGTCCGAGACGAAGCAGCCCTCCTCGGCGGCATTGGCCGATGCGGCCGCGAACTCTGCTGTTCCACATGGCTCCCGGAGCTCAAGCCCGTGAGCCTTCAGCTCGCCAAGGACCAACGGCTGTCGTTGAACCCCGCCCAGATCTCTGGGTGCTGCGGACGGCTCATGTGTTGTCTCATGTACGAACACAAGACCTATGTCGAGTCGCGACGACGCTTCCCCCGCGAGGGCCGTACGATTCGAACGGCGCTGGGAGAAGAGAAGGTGCTCGCCGTCGACATCTGGAAGGAGACGGTCACCTTGAGGACCGCCGCGGGTGAGCGCCGCACTGTTCCCCTCGACGAGTTGAAACAAGAGATATCCACTCGTCCCGACCCTGCCCCAGACCCATCGTCATGACCCATCGTCGCTACCTCACCACGCCCATCTACTATGCGTCGGGCAAACCCCACCTGGGGCACGCCTACACTACCGTGCTCACCGATGTCCTCGCCCGATATCACCGCCAGACCGGCGCCGATGTCTACTTCCTCACCGGCACGGACGAGCACGGTCAGAAGATGCAGGAAGAGGCCGCGAAGCGGGGTATCAAACCGCTCGAACTAGCGGACGAGATGGCCGAGGACTTCAGGGCCGCCTGGGTAGAGATGGACATCGAGTACGACCGCTTCATCCGCACGACCGAGGCCGAGCATATTGGCGTCGTACAGACGATTCTTCAGCGCCTCTGGGACCACGGCGAGATCTACGAAGACACCTACTCCGGCTGGTACTGCATTCACGAGGAACGGTACTGGACCGAGAAGGACGTCGGCGATGAACGGCAGTGCCCCGAATGCAGCCGCCCGGTGGAGCACGTCGAAGAGAAGAATTACTTCTTCAAGATGAGTTCCTACCAGGAGCGTCTGATCGCCCAGATCGAGGCCAACCCTGAGTGGATCGTCCCGAAGTCGCGCAAAAACGAGGTCCTGGGCTTTCTTCAACAGCCCCTTCAGGACCTCTCCATCTCTCGCCCCAAAACCCGACTCTCCTGGGGTGTCCCTCTGCCCTTCGACGACGAGCACGTCTGTTACGTCTGGGTAGATGCGTTGATCAACTACGTGACGGGGTCGGGTGTGCTGGACCCTGCGGCGGGCCCGGAGCAGGCAGGGTTTACCGACACGTCGGATTCCTGGTGGCCCTGTGATCTGCACGTCATGGGCAAAGACATCATCACGACCCATGCGGTCTACTGGCCTACGCTGCTCATGGCAGCAGGGCTTCCCCTTCCGCGTCAGATCCTGGCGCACGGTTGGTGGGTGGTCGGGGAGACCAAGATGTCCAAGTCACTCGGAAATGTGGTCGACCCCCTGGAGCTTCGTGAAGATTTCGGCGCCGACGCCGTGCGTTGGTACCTGATGCGCGACATGTCGATGGGTTCGGATGCTTCGTACACCCCCGAGCGTTTCATAGCGCGCTACGATGAGCTGGCCAACATCCTCGGCAACCTCGCCAGTCGAGCCATTTCGATGGTCCAGAAGTACCGCGACGGCATCGTTCCAGATGCGGCCGGAACCGGACTCGACGCCGCAATTCTCCAGACGATCCAGGGCATGAAGGAGAGCATGGACGCCCTGCGCGTCCACGAGGCCTTCGCGCAGGCAATGGAGCTTGCCCGGACGGCGAACGGGTACATTGAAGACCGCCAGCCCTGGACCCAGGCAAAGGATCCGAAGTGCGCTCAGGAGCTGGACGAGACGCTGGCCACGCTGATGAGGGGACTGACCGTACTCTGCGCCCTCTTCCAACCCGTCGCGCCGAGCAAGATGGTGGAGCTCGGAGCAAAGCTTGGCCTGGATGGCGTTCCGAGCCTCGCAGAAGCGCCTACTTTGGGGATCATGGGAAACAGAGTTGACAAAGGGCCGCCTCTATTCCCCAGGGCTGATCTACTACTTGGTTGACACCCCTCAAACAGGCCTGACATATTTGAGGTGTCAGGTATGTAGGGCTTCAGGGGCAAACATACGTTCCTGTTGTAGTTTCCCAGGAATGTGGTGCGGGTGACACACTATGGCTGAAAAGCGCGTTCAGATTCTCGTCATGCGGGGTGAGGAATCACCGATTCGACAGATCGATGTGTCGAGTCGTAGAGTGCGCTATGCGGCCGCCCTTACGGCTGGGTTCCTCGTCGTACTGACGTCGCTGGTCACGCTGGTCGCCCTCGACGGTAGCGCGAGGGTTCGGGCCCAACTCCTCGCGCAGGAAAACGCGATCCTCACAGATGAGGTCGAGGCGATCCAAACTCAGGTCTCAGCGCTGGAGAGTACACTCGGTTCCCTTGCTAATGAGGGGGATGCCTTCCGGCTTCTCGCCGGCCTTGAACAACTCGACGAAGAGGTGCTCCAGGTTGGCGTCGGTGGTCCTGGACTCCCGACTCTCGAATCGACAGAGCTGTGGGCCCTCGACCCAGCAGTCGGCGAGCTGACCTTCGCGACCTCCTACGACATGCTCGCGCTCGAGCGTAGGGCATCACTGCTCAGCGAGAGCCTCGTGGAAGCCACGGAGACGCTCAGTGGGCGTAACGACCTGTTGGAGGCGACGCCCTCCATCCTCCCGACGGCCGGCCTCCTCTCCAGCGGATTTTCGTCGGCGCGCATGCACCCCATCCACCACAAGGAGCTGCCGCACGAGGGAATTGACCTCACAGCTCCAACCGGAACAGCGATCCTGGCGGCGGCCAAGGGTGTCGTGACGTTCTCAGGCTGGATGTCGGGATACGGAAACCTGATCGAGATCGACCACGGGCATGGATTCAAGACCCGGTATGGGCATGCATCCGCGCTCATCGTCAAGCGGGGCGAACAGGTCGCCCGCGGCGAGCTGATCGCGCAGGTCGGTGAGACCGGCGTCGCCACGGCCCCCCACCTCCACTACGAGGTGATCGTCGACGGCAAACCCCGGAATCCGCTCAACTTCGTCTTCGCCAACGTGATTCCCTAGGCACTAGCGAGGTCTGTGGACCGCGCAGGACCCCCTACCCTACCGCATCGCTCTCAATCCGGCTCAATTCCAGTCGATGGCGTGACCTTGTTGCAGTAGGCGACGAATAGTATCTTCGCCCGGCCCGATTTCAGGATTGCACTACGGAGCAGAGAACATGACGCGAAGGACTTACTGGCTTGGTGCTGTAGGAACTCTCTTTCTGGCGGCCTGCGGGACAGGGGAAGCCGTAGTCACGGCAGAGGTGGAGGTAGAGGATCCGGATCAGGGAACGACCGTTATGCGGCCGATCTCGGATCTTGAGGTACGCCTCGTTCCCTTCGATCGTGACGCGGTGTTCGACTCGTTGGCAAACGCTGCGGACCAACCCGAGCCCGAGATTCCCGACTCGGTCATGCAGGCACAGACCGCCGTGCGGGACGCACAGATCCGCTGGCAGAACCTCGAGGTTCGCTGGAACAGTCTCCGCGACAACCTGCAGACGCTCAGTGACGAACTCGACGGCATGAGCCGGGCTCAGGGCCAGTATCGGGTCCTCTTCCGCGAATACGAGGACGCCGACAGAGAGTACCAACGTGTCGAACGACAGAAGGTCGGGGCCTTCGAAGCCTTCACGACGCTGCAGGCATCCTCGTTGGCAGCAGCCGAAGAGAACCGGCTACTCCGGGAACAGTGGGCAGACGAGGCATTCGCCGAGGTTGGGGAGATTCTCGCCGCTAAGCACGCCGAGGCAGGAAGGGAAACCGTCACGGATACGACCAATGCCCAGGGCGTGGTCGTCTTCACTGCTCCACCAGGATCCTGGTGGGTCTCCGCCCGCTACAGGGGGCCATTTTCGGAGTTCTACTGGAACATCCCGGTCACTCTCCCCAAGGGCGAGCCGATACAGGTCCAACTCACCACCGACAAGGCCGACGAACGCCCCATCTTCTGATCGGCGTCGCCAGGTCCTTCAGAACGAACCGCCCCGGGATCTTTCGAGGTCCCGGGGCGGTTCGCGTTTGGGCTGGCCGTAGCAGGGCATAGCCCCATATTCAGGGGTGAGGGTGCCCACGCGGGCGCCTCGATCCAGAAGGCTGTTGAAGAATGGACCACGACCAGACTCCCTCCCCCTCACTCACCGTCGACGCCACCGGGATCGCGTGGCTCGTCTTCGACGATCCAGACCGCACGCTGAACGTCCTCGCCGTCGAGGTAATGCACCGGCTCTCCGAGGTGCTGGATGAGCTCGCGCAGTCCATTTCGCAGGGCGGCGTTCGTGCGCTGGTGATCCGGAGTGGCAAGGAGCGTGGCTTCATCGCCGGGGCCGATGTGTCGGCCATCGAGGCCATCGAAGACCCCGCCCAGGGCGTAGAGGCGGCCCGCCTCGGGCAGCAGGTCTTTCAGAAGGTGGCCTCACTCAGCGTGCCTACAATCGCAGCGATCGATGGTGTTTGCCTGGGTGGAGGGCTGGAGCTCGCGCTCGCCTGTGATCACCGGATCGCCTCGGATTCGTCGAAGACCAAGCTGGGCCTCCCCGAGGTCATGCTCGGTATTCTGCCGGCGTGGGGGGGCACCACCCGCCTGCCAAGGCTGGTTGGGCTGCAAGCCGCGCTCGACCTCCTCCTGACGGGGCGCCAGCTCTCGGGCAAGCGCGCGAAGCGGATCGGGCTCGTAGACCGGATCTACCCAGCGGAGCTGTTCGTTGCCAAGGCAGAGGAGTTCGCCAACGAGCGGGCCGCAGGCACTCCCCTTCCCGAGCACAAGAGGCCGTGGGCCGCGAGGGTGCTCGAGGCGACACCGCCCGGGCGCACCCTGGTGCTCACCATGGCCCGGCGCCAGGTGATGAAGCGAAGCGGCGGGCATTACCCCTCACCGCTCGCCATCCTCGGGGTGTTTCGTCGGGCGCTGTCTCTCCCAATCGAGCGGGCGCTCGAGATCGAGGCCGAGGCGATGGGCGCGCTCATCACCTCGTCGGTGAGCAAGAACCTCATTCACGTCTTCAACCTGCGTGAAGACGCCCGCAAGGGACTCGGAGTCTCCGACGCGGCGGTGAAGCCGCGGGAGGTTGACGCGATCGGAGTGCTGGGCGCAGGCGTGATGGGTGGTGGCATCGCGCAGATCGCAGCGCATCGCGGCGTCAGGGTGCGCATGAAGGACATTCGGCACGACGCCATCTCCGGCGGACTCGAGCACGCGCACGGTCTCTTCGCCGGTCTTGTCAAACGACATCGGCTCAAACGCCGCGAGGCCGACTCCCGCATGGACCTGATCTCGGGCGGCCTGGACTACGACGGATTCAGGGGCCTGGATCTGGTTGTCGAAGCCGTCGTCGAGAAGCTCGACATCAAGCGCATCGTCTTGCGCGAGACCGAAGATCGGATCCGCCCAGACTGCACGCTTTGCTCGAACACCTCGTCGCTCTCGATCGACGCGATGGGTCGCGGCCTCGCTCGACCCCAGAACTTTGGTGGAATGCACTTCTTCAACCCCGTCCACAAGATGCCGCTCGTCGAGGTCGTCCGCGGCGAGAAGACGTCGGACGAGACCGTGGCCACGATCTACGCATTCGCGCTTCGCCTGGGGAAGGTCCCCGTGGTCACGCGCGACGGCCCGGGCTTTCTCGTCAACCGGATCCTGGGCCTGTACATGAACGAGGCGGGCCACCTGTTGGCCGAGGGTGCATTCATCGAGGACATCGACAAGGCGGCGGTCAACTTCGGGATGCCCATGGGGCCACTTCGGCTGATGGACGAGGTCGGTCTCGACATCGGACGCCACGCGGGCCAATCCCTCTATGAGGCGTTGGGTGAGAGGATGAAGCCCGCAGCCCCGTTCATCGGGCTGGCCGAGACCGAGCGCCTCGGAAGGAAGGGCGGCCTCGGGTTCTACAGGTACGAGAAGGGCAAGGAGAGCGGTATCGACGACACCGTCTACGCGGACCTCGCGGGGAGCGTCCCCACCGATCAGCGGCGCTTCGACGAGCAGGAAATCCGAAACCGACTGGTCCTCTCGATGGTCAACGAGGCCGCTCGCTGCCTCGACGACGGCATCGTCACGACGGCGAGCGCGGTGGATCTCGCCATGGTCATGGGCACGGGCTTTCCGCCCTTCCGCGGGGGGCTCCTCAGGTACGCAGACTCGAGCCATACGAGGGCTGTGCTCGACCGACTTCTCCAACTCGAGGAGGCCCACGGCCCCCGCTTCACGCCGGCACCCCTCATCGTCCGGCTCGCAGAGACCGGCCAGGGGTTCTACGAGGCGTTCAGTGCCTGAGGTCGCCGGGGTCATCCCCTGCGCGGGCGTCTCTGCGCGCATGGGTGAGTCGAAGGCCCTCCTCGATGCCGACGGGCAGTCGTTCCTCGCCTGTGTGGTCGCCTGCCTGCGCCGGGGCGGGTGCGCGAGCGTCCTCGTCGTCGTGAGGGACACCTCGGACCCTGTCGGTGTTCTCGCCCACACGCTCGGCGCCAGGGTCGTCCTCAACCCAGACCCGAGCGATGGCCCGATCTCGTCAGTGCGCGCGGCACTTCAGGCGCTTCACACGAGCGAGCGGTCGGTGGATGCGATCGCGATCTGTCCGGTCGACCATCCGACGATCAGGGCGGAGACGGTCTCCGCGCTGATCAGCGCCTACGCAGAGGAGCGAGCGCCGATTGTCGTTCCGACATACGAAGCCCGGAGCGGGCACCCCATCCTCTTCGACCAGGCACTCTTCGGCGAGCTGCTCGAGCCCTCGCTCCCCGAGGGAGCCCGCACGGTCACAGCGAGGCACCGCACCTCGCTGCTTGGGGTCCCCGTTCCCGACGCTGGAATCCGCCTCGATCTCGACACCCCCGCCGACTATGAGCGGCACTTTGGGCGCGCCCCCGCCAGGGCGGTGGGCGTTTCTTGACTGATCCCGTAATCTCCGCAGTTTCTGCGGAGATTATAGTCGCGGCGCTGCACGAGGGCGGCCGAGCCGCAGCGCTCGTCGTGGTCGAAGGCCCAAGGTCGGTGCTCGGGCAGCGGATCCTCGCCACCGCGCTCCCGGGCAAGGACGCCGAGGTACACGGAGAGCTCTCCGACCCCATCTACGCCGCCCAGGCCAGAGAGTTGGTTCTCGCCGGGTGCTCGGACGACCCATCGGCGCCCGCTGAGGGCATGCACACCCTTGCGAGCACGACGGACGAGGCCCGCTCGGACGGCTCGCTCCGTGTGTACCTCGAGCTCCACAGCCCGCAACCAGAGCTCCTGGTGGTGGGTGCCGGGCATATTGCTCAGCCACTCGTAGCCCTCGGAGCGATGCTCGACTTTCGCGTACGGGTGCTCGACGACCGGCCGGAATTCGCCACCCATGAGCGCTTCCCCGAGGCAGACGAGGTGCTTCGCGTCGACTTCTCCGATCCATTCAAAGAGATCCCGATTCACTCGGGAAGCCATATCGTGATGGTCACCCGCGGCCACAAGTACGATTACGAGTGTGTCCGCCGGCTCATGCTGAGCCCCGTACAGCCTATGTACGTCGGCATGATCGGGAGCCGCCGCCGAGTGAGGGCTACCTTCTCGCAGCTCCTCGACGAAGGGATCTCCCGCGAGCGACTGGCCACCGTCCGGGCCCCGCTTGGGCTCGACCTTGGTGCCGAGACACCCGCTGAGATCGCCGTGGCTGTGATGGCCGAGATCGTCCTTCTCTGGCGGGGCGGGTCCGGGATGCCGCTCGCCGATCGGGAACGCGTACTGGAACGATTCTTCACGGAGGACGCCTGATGCGCGGTGAAGACCTGAAGCTGTTCGCTGCGATCATCCAGAAGGCCGCCTCCGGGCGCACCTGCGCCCTCGCGACCATCGTCGGCACAAAGGGATCCACGCCCCGAAAGGTCGGCACGAAGATGTTGGTCGATCCAGCGGATGGCCTGCTTGGAACGGTCGGGGGTGGGTGCGGGGAGGCCGACGTGATCGCGGCAGCCCGCGAGGTAATCGAAGATGGTGTGCCCCGGCTCGTCGAGGTCGACCTCACGAAGGACCTGCTGTCGTGGAGCCCCGCCGTGTGCGGGGGCATCATGGAGGTCTTCGTGGAGGCGATCCCCCCCACCGGTAAGCCCCCGACCTCGGGCGAATAGCGGTGCATCGCGCCACAGTCGACATCCACTACCTACGTCCACCGGACGACACCGTGATCTATTCCCAGGCGCTCCTCGTCGACGACGCGTCGGTAAAGGTCACGCTGGCAACCGACCTCGTCCTCGACCACCCAGTGACGATCGGGGGCTCCACGGTGCTCGAGACTGGGTCTGACGCGATCTGGTTCACCTTTCCAGACACATGGCACGACATCGGCCTGTTCCACAGTGCAGACGGCACCTTCACCGGCACCTACGCGAATGTGATCACGCCGTGCGTATTCGAAACTCCCACCCGCTGGAGCTGCACCGACCTCTTCATCGACGTCTGGATCGACCCAGGCGGTGCGGTGCGGATCCTCGACGAGGACGAGCTCCTCGCAGCCGAACGACAGGGGTGGGTGACCTCTGACACGGCTCGGCGGGCCCGAGAAGAAGCTGCCAGCCTGAAGAAACGGGCGGAGGCCATGGAATGGCCGCCGCCCGTCGTTCTCGAGTGGAATCTGCAACGCGCAACGGACGCGCTCGCCTGAGAGGCCGGTTGAAGGAGCCTGGCCTCAGGCCTCACTGCGCACTACGCGCGCTGAACACAGCCGGTCGAGGTCCACGTAGAGCTCGCGAAGCACTCCCGGGTCTTCACGTAGGCAGTCGATAATCCGCTCGTAGTTCTCGAGCACCCCCACGGGGATGGACACATCCTCGTGGTGGTAGGAGCCGTCCGCTACGAAGAGGAGTCGAACCTGAGCCTTCTCACTCAATCCTGTCCCCCCGCCTCGTCGGCCGTCCCTGGCACGATCAGCTGCTGGAAGGTACGAATGTCTCCCCAGTTGCTCACCCGCGCCGCGGCCCCACCGCCGGTGCTCACGAAGATCGTCGGGGTCGACCCGACGCCGAGCTGAAGCCCAAGCTGAATGTTGGCGCTCACCACATCCGCAAATTTATCGGAGTTGAGGCATGCGCTGAATTCATCGAGATCCAGCCCCTGGGCCTTCGCGTATCCCTCGAATGCGGAGATCGGCGGAGATGAGGCCGCGCCCCAAACCGCCTGCGTGCGGTAGAGCTGATCGTGGTAGGGCCAGAACCCGTCCGGATCCTGGTCGTGCGCACAGCGTCCAGCCCGAGACGCCAGGAAGGAGTGTGGGTGCATGCTGAGCGGGAAGTCGTGGTACACGAAGCGGGCGAGCCCGGATTCCACGAAGGCGAGGTCCAGCTGAGGTTTCATCTGCGACTGGAACTGTCCGCAGGCGGGACATTGGAAGTCTGCGAATTCCATGATCGTCGCATCGGCATCCGCATTCCCCCGCTCGATCCCGGTGGCCATCGCAACCAGTTCGTTCAGGTCATCCCACACAAACTCCAACGGCTCTGTTGCGGCGGCGGAGAAGGCGTTTCTCGTCACCGACCAGCCGATCGAACCGACCGCAAGCACGACGACAGCCATCAACACCCACGTGAACGTCTTCATGTCCTTCTGCTGCTGCTTATCCTTGCCAGCCACGTCGTCAACTCCACTCTTCGGGTTGGGATGCTATCTCGCGCGGTATGCGCGGAGCAGGTGTAGTACATGTCACGGCGAAAGATGGTCCAGCTACGGCCCCGGGGGCAACATCAGTGGTCGGCCAGAATCACCTCGACGACGCGTTCCGCCTCTGCAAAATCGGCGAATGCGTAGTCGGCACCCGCCTGCGTGAGCTCGCCGGTTTCATGGTTGCCCGTCGCAACGCCGACCGTCCTCATCCCATGGTGGCGTCCGCAGGCGACGTCCCGGGGGGTGTCACCGATCACGAACACTCGTTCCGCCTGGAATTGCACACCCCAGGCCTCCACCGCGCGGCGAAGGGCAATCCCCGGAAGATGGTTCCTCACCTCGTGGTCCGAACCGAACCCGCCGATGTGGAACCTCCCACTCAATCCGGCAGACCCAAGCTTCAGGTCGGCACCCCGATCGATGTTGCCCGTCACGAGGCCCAGAGCGACATCCTCGACCGCACCGAGCAGGTCGAGCACCTGCACCACACCGGGTAGTAGATACATGGGATCGGCCGCGATTCGGACCCCGAGCTCGTCGATGTACCGGTCCCACAGCTTCGGTAGCCCCGCGTCGATCTGCTCATCCGTCCGGCCGACCAGGCTGAGAAGTTCCCGGGCGATCTGCCCATCGGTCTTCCCAGAGAAGTCGTGCCCCTCGATCGGTCCGGCGGTACCAAACACCTCGACCATCGCGACGCAGAACGCGTCTTTTGCAGGCCCGCCCGAAACGAGGGTGCCATCGATATCGAAGAGGATCAGCGTCTTCACGGGCTCACCATCAGAGTAGAGAAGACAGCGCGGACGGGTCGATATTGCCTCCGCTGACCACGGCGACGACGCTGCGGCCCTCCACAGGCACCGCGCCGCTGAGGAGCGCTGCTGTCGTGGCTGCACCCGAGAACTCCACGACCAGCTTGCGGCGCCTCACCAACCACTCCGCCGCCTCCCGAATCGCATCGTCATCGACCGTCACTACGTCGTCGGCCAGCGCATGGATGTGTGCGTACGTCAGATCTCCGGTTCGGATCGGCAGCAGGCCATCGGCGATGGATTCGACACCCGCCAGCGTGACCGGGCCGCCCTCATCGAGCGCAGCCCTCATCGATGCAGCACCCTTCGGCTCGACCCCGATGATCTTGGCCTCGGGGCGAAGTCGTCGGATTGCTGCGGCACATCCGCTCGCCAAACCGCCACCCCCGATGCACACGACGAAGGTGTCGAACTCGGCCCACTCCTCTGCGGATTCGAGACCCACCGTCCCCTGGCCGGCGATTATGTGAGGGTGATCGAAGGGGGGGACCATCGTGAGGCCGTCCTCCTCGGCAATCACCAGGGCGCGTTCCAACCGCTCAATGGAGGTAGTCCCCGCAAACTCCACCTGCGCACCAAGGCGCTCGGCACCCTGGCGTTTGACCTCGGGGGCGTTCGTGGGCATCACGACCACGCAACGGACTCCCTTGAGGCGTGCAGCGAGCGCGACCGCCTGAGCGTGATTCCCCGAGGAGTACGTGATAATGCCACGCTCCAACTCCTCGGGCGCGAGCTGTGCTACGAAGTTGTACGCCCCTCGGGCCTTGAACGACCCGGTGCGTTGGAGCGACTCGCACTTCAGCCGCACCTCTCCCCCGAGGCGAGTCGACATCTCGGGGGCAGGCAAGAGCGGCGTACGCACCACAACCCCTGCGAGGCGTTGGGCGGCTCCCCTGATCTCCTCGAGAGAGACCAGGACGTCAGGCATCGCTGCCGTCGGTGTCGGAATCGGCCTCGGCCTCGGTGACCTCACCCTCCGGCGGCTCAGCCCCGTCTCCTTCCGGTACAGCCCCGTCACCTTCATCAGGCTCAGCCCCATCACCCGCCGACGGTGCGACGGCGTCCCCAGCCTGTTCGAGGGCATCCTCGAGGATCTCGTCCCCGTCCAGGTCGTCGGCGTCCGGATCGGGGATGATCCGAGCCACGTCCATGACCTTGTCGCCCTTGTCGAGGTTGATGACGCGCACGCCCTGAGTTGCCCTCCCGATGACTCGGATCTCGTCGACCCGCTGGCGGTTGACCACTCCGTTGCGCGTGATGACCATCAACTGATCACTCGGCAGCACCGACTTGATCGCGATGACCTCGCCGGTCTTCTTGGAGGTCTTGATGTTGATGACGCCCATTCCGCCGCGTCCCTGAAGCCGGTAGGCGTCGATCTTAGTGCGCTTGCCCATCCCCGCCTCGGTTACGACGAGGAGGGTGGCGTCCTCGCGGCGAGCCACCACCATGCCGACCACCACGTCGTCTCCCCTCAGCCTGATCCCCCGCACCCCTTCCGTAGCACGCCCCATCTGGCGCGCGTCCTGCTCGTTGAAGCGGATCGCCTTCCCACCGCGGGTGGCGAGAATGACCTCATTGTTGCCGTCGGTGACCTGCACGTCGATCAGTTCATCGTCATCGCGAATGTTGATCGCGTTGAGCCCCACCGTTCGGACGTTGCCGTACGCAGAGAGCGCCGTCTTCTTGATTTTTCCCATCCGAGTCGAGAACACGAGGTTCTGCTCATCCGAGAACTCGCGCACCGGAACGATGGCGGCCACGACCTCATCCTCCCCGAGGTTGAGGAGGTTCACGATCGGCTTGCCCTTCGAGATCCGGCCCGCCTCTGGAACCGCCCAGACCTTGAGCCAATAGCACTGGCCCCGCCGGGTGAAGATCATGAGGTACTGGTGGGCCGTCGCGACGAAGAGGTGCTCCACCCAGTCCTCGTCCTTGGTCCCCATCCCCTGGAGTCCGCGGCCTCCCCGCCGCTGAGCCCGGTAGGTATCGACGGAGACGCGCTTGATGTACCCCTGCCTCGACACCGTGATGACCATCTCCTCGTCGGGGATAAGGTCCTCGACGTCGAGCCCCGAGACGTCACCGATGATCTCACTGCGACGCGGATCACCGTACTTTTGGGAGAATTGGTCGATCTCGTCCGCAATGATCCCCATGCGAACCTCACGGCTGTCCAGAATCCGACGGAGCTCGGTAATCTGCTCCCTCACCTCAGCCAGCTCGGCCTCGAGCTTCTCCATCTCGAGTCCGGTCAGACGCGCCAACCGCATGTCGAGGATCGCCTTGGCCTGGCGTTCCGAGAGGTTGAATGCCTCACGCAATCTCACCGACGCGTCGTCGCTGTCACGGGACGCACGAATGAGCTTGATGACCTCGTCGATGTTGTCGACGGCGATCTTCAGCCCCTCGAGGACGTGCGCTCGTTCCTCCGCCTTGCGTAGATCGAACTCGGTGCGCTTCACCACTACATCGTGACGGTGGTCGAGGAAGAGCTGGAGCATCTCCCTCAACTTCAGAACGCGTGGCTCACCGTTCACCAGGGCAAGCATGATCACGCCGAAGGTCGACTGCATCTGCGTGTGCTTATACAGCTGGTTCAGCACGATTTCCGGAATCGAATCTCGCTTCAGCCCTATGACGATGCGCATGCCGTCGCGATCGGACTCGTCCCGCATCTCGCGGATGTCGGTGATCTTCTTATCGCGAACCAGGCCGGCGATCTGCTCGATGAGCCGAGACTTGTTGACCATGAACGGCAACTCCGAAACGATGATGCGCTCGGAGTTCGCGTCCACCTCTTCGATCGTCGCCCGTGCCCGCATGATGACCCGGCCCCGACCCGTTCGGTAGGCATCCCTGATGCCCTCTCGGCCACAGATGTACGCGCCTGTCGGAAAGTCCGGCCCGGTGACCAACTGCTCGAGCTCTTCCTGGGGAAGATCGGGGTCGACGATCATCGCTTTGAGCGCTGCCGCGAGCTCGCGCATGTTGTGCGGTGGGATGTTGGTCGCCATCCCCACCGCGATGCCTGTGCTTCCGTTGAGGAGCAGGTTGGGCACCTTGGAGGGAAGCACCGTCGGCTCTTCGAGACGGGCGTCGAAGTTGGGCGTGTACGAGACGGTCTCTTTCTCGATATCCGCCAACATCTCGACCGCGACGCTGGTCAGCCGCGACTCGGTATACCGGTACGCCGCCGCGGAATCGCCGTCGATCGATCCGAAGTTTCCCTGACCATCGATCAGCGGATACCGGAGCGAGAAGTCCTGCACCATCCGCACAAGCGAGTCGTAGACCGCTGAGTCACCGTGGGGGTGGTACTTACCCAGGACGTCACCAACGACGGTCGCGCACTTCTTGTACGCTCTTCCGGGGGTCAGACCCAACTGCTGCATCGCATACAGAATCCGACGATGTACCGGCTTGAGGCCATCGCGAACGTCGGGAAGTGCCCTCTGGACGATGACGCTCATCGAGTAGTCGATGAACGACTCTCGCATTTCGTCCTCTAGAAGCCGCTCGTGTACGCGTCCGCCGACGTCTTGAAGCTCATCTGTGTCGTTGGTGTCCATTCGATCCGTCAGAAGTTCGGGGTACGTCCGGCCCGGCCCGATGGCCGCCGGAGAGTTGGGTCGTCGATTCGCCGGGAAGAGCTCCCGGGCTGTGGTACGGCATTGGGACGCAAATTACGCCTATAATCGATGCCGTTCTTACGTATCGGATCAACCCCCCTCGACAGGGCAACATCCACGCATATTGCAACGCGGAAGAGAACTCACAGAACTCACCCCAACAAAGAAACACGGAGGGGGCTAAGTCGTTGAAAAATAACGCCGGAAGGGGGTCTTCGGCAACCGGAGACACCACCTGAAAAGGCGTGTCGGCACGGGGGAAAATACCGCCCCGGGAGGGAGGTGGTCGATGTAGCTCAGTTCCCGGGTGAACGCACGCGCCGACGTTGCAGATTCTGGCGTAATTTCAGGGCGAATTCGCGGAACCGCGGATCGGTCCGATACGCATCCCACACCGGGTCGGTGAGGATGCTCGCGATCTCCCTGTCGCGCGCCCGGTAGGCACGCTCCAACTCACGGAACGCCGCATCGGGCTCCTCCGCGCCTGCATAGGCCCTCGCGAGGTCGACGTGCGAAACCGCCTCACCGTTCTGGAGGCTGGCCTCAATGCCCTCGACCCGCATCTCCCAGTACGCACTGGGGCCATCTTCCTCGAGAGCGAGGGTCAACGACTCGACGCGGTCGGGGTCCATCTGCCCCATCTCAGCCTGGGCATCCCAGAGTTCGACGATCTCGTCGAAATCTCCCGTAAGCGCGTAGGCGACTTCGAGCTGCTCCCATACCTCGGCGAGGTCTGGTGACTGCTCTGAGATCTGCTCGAGCATCGCCACGGCCTGCTCGTGCTGCCCCGACCCCCTCAGGAGCCGCGCCACATGCACGAGGCTCTCCGGATCGTTCCCTCCTCGACGGACCTGCGTCTCCATTCGCCGCGCCCACAGACGCTGGAGGTCTCGACCCAGGTTGGTGACGCCGGTAACCCATGCACCTGAGTCAGGGCCGAAGCTCTTCATCTCACCGCCCGCGGGCATGGCATTCCCATCTTCCAACTCAAGCCTATGCTCCCCGTCAAGTACGAGCACTCGGGGTTGCCCCTCTTCGCTCCGGACCGTGACCATCGACGGGTTGGCACCCATCAGCTCATCGTCCACAAAGCGAACCAGCGCCTGAGCGGATTGGAGGTTGGGGTCGAGCTCGAGGGCCTTGGTCGCGGTCTCCCGCACGACGATCACGGCCTCAGGGTCGGGGACTTCGTCCTCGGAGCGAGACATCTCGAGCCACAGCTGTGCGTTCGCGAGTTGACTGTATCCCTCAGCGAAGCTGGGATCCTCCATCACGGCCTCGGCAAAGTGGCCGACCGCAGCCTCGTTACCCTCGAGCGTATTCTCTGCCTTTCGGCCCATCCCCAGTAGGTACTCCTCCTGGGCCTTCGGCACCTTCGACGCCGTCCGGCCCGTGAAGAGGGCCCGGTCCTCGACCGACAGCTCCCCCTGGATCTCCTCGGCGATCGCGCGCGCCACCTCTCCCTGAAGCGCGATGATGTCTGTGAGATCGCGCTCGTAGCTCTGAGACCAGATGTGGGTGTCGCTTGCGGCGTGGATGAGCTGAACCGTAATGCGCACGGCGTTTGCCGTCCGGAGAACGGAGCCCTCGACTACCACGTCCACGCCAAGCTGCTGGCCGATCTCGGGCATGGAGAGTTGGGTACCCGCAAAGCGGGTGACCGAGGTGCGAGACGCAACCCGAATGGACTGAATCTGGCTGAGCTGCGTGATCAGCTCCTCGTGCATCCCCGCAGTGAAGTAGTCCTTTGCGCCCGGAGCGGAAAAGTCATCGAGGGGCAGAACTGCCAGCGAGCGAATTGGCGCGCTGGGGTCGTACGCCACGAGGGCCACACCCGTGACGGGTGCGGGCGTCCCAACACCCGCGGCTACGCCCTGGCTTGCCCGAATGGCCCAGAGCCCCGCCGCGCCAACCGAGATAAGCGTGACGACGAGGAGCGCGATCTTGGGCATCATCGCATCGCCTAGCACCGGCCCCGCACCTTCGTATGCGGTTTCGTGGGTGCGTACGATGCCCTGGGAGGTAATGTCGAAGACCCAGGCGAGCACCATCACCACGGGGAATCCGAGCATTACAAAGATCACGAGCAGCTGGAGCCAGGCGTCCTTGCCAAAGGTCGGGAGTACGATCTCCCCCGCCTGAAGCACAACGAACGCGACTGCCGCGTAGCCGATCGCGACGCGTACCACATGCCGCCGCTGCAACTCCGCTATGAAGCGACTCAGCTTTGTTCTCGGTTCCGTCATCGGTACTCGCTCTCCTTGCACACCACCAACCTTTGGAGGGCTACACTCGGGGAACATCCGTGATCCGCGCGACCGTCACGCCACCGCAATGAAGTCGGGCCCCTCGATCCATCCGGCTTCGCCCAGGGCGACCCGGATCTCATCCCTCACACCGGCCTGTCCCACCGCGGCAACGCAGTACGACCCCCGTACACTATTGACCCCTGAAGGAGGCAAAACTGTTGCACCGTGAATATTCTGACCGACCTTGCGAGGGTCGACATCGACGAAGGCGCTTACCCGGCCGCCCTGCGCCAGCACCTCTCGTGCGAATGCCTTGCCGATGGGCCCGGCGCCCCAGACCACAAGTCCGTCCCGGTCACGCGCACGGGTCCTCAACAGGTAGTGGACCTTGCAACGCCGAAACGCCTCTGCGGAGTATTCCTGTGCGGTTCGCGACAGCCTTTGCGGCCCCTCCCGCCACCGCAGCAGCACCTCCGGAACGTTTCCCAGAAGCGCTCCCTCCGACCACATCCGCAGCACGAGGTCGTAGTCCTCGGGCCACCCGCGATCGATGTACCCGCCCACCCGTTCGACCCACTCCGAGCGGAGGAAGAAGGCCGGATGCGCGAGCGGGCACTCCACAAAGATCTCCCGCGCAACATCGTCCGGGGTGGTGATCGCATTGAGCCATTCCTCATAGCGGGCAGCCCCGTCCCGCACGATGTCCCGCGGGAAGTACTCCACGCTGCACCCGCAGCCGCTGAGGCTCGGGGCCCGCCGCATCCAGGCGAGCTGTCGTTCGAAGCGGACAGGCGACGCGATGTCGTCGGCGTCCATGCGGGCAAGGAACGGTCGGGTGGCATCGGCTCGCGCCCGCTCCAGCGCACGAACCACTCCCCCGGGGGGCTGCGAAAGCACGGTCACTCGGGCATCCCGGGCAGCCCACTCGGCCAGGATACGCGGCGTCGCATCCTGCGAGCCGTCATCGACCGCAAGCACCTCGAAGTCGTCCTCCGTCTGCGCTTCGAGACTCTCGATGCAGGCACCGAGATGAGCGGCTCCGTCCCGCACGGGAAGCAGAACACTGATCATCGCTACTTCAGCAGCGCAGCGAGGAAGTGGCCAGTAACGCTCTCAGGCACCTGCGCGACCTCCTCTGGACTCCCCATCGCCACCACCTTGCCGCCCTCGATTCCCGCACCTGGTCCCATGTCGATGATCCAATCCGCAGTCTTCGCTACATCGAGGTTGTGCTCAATGACCACCACGGTATTCCCTGCATCGATCAGTCGGTCCAACACCGCGAGTAGCTTGCGCACGTCCTCGCCGGAGAGTCCCGTGGTGGGTTCGTCGAGCAGATAGAGCTTGCGCCCCCGCTTGGCCGATGCCCCGGACAACTCCCTCGCAATCTTCATGCGCTGCGCCTCCCCACCCGACAGCGTGGGAGCCGGCTGGCCCAGGTGGAGGTAGCCCAAGCCAACCTGTTGAAGGTGCCAGAGAGTTCGCCCCAGGCGAGCTTCACGAAGGAAGAAGTGGATGGCCTGATCCACAGTGAGCTCGAGAACCTGCGAGATATTCAGCCCTTCAACGGTGACCTCGAGCATGTCCGGCTTGTAGCGGGTCCCCCCGCAGACCTCGCAGGTGACGTACACGTCGGCCATGAAGATCATCTCGATTTCCACGTGCCCTGCCCCCTTGCACGCCTCACAGCGCCCACCGGTCACGTTGAATGAGAATCGCCCCGGCTCATACCGACGCTGTCTGGAAAGAGGCTGGGAGGCGAAGATCCGGCGAACCTCCTCCCATGCCTTGATGTACGTGACAGGGTTGGAGCGCGGAGTCCGCCCAATAGGTGACTGGTCAATCAGCACTACATCTGCGATGGCAGACATTCCCTCGAGCGCGTCGTAGCTGCCCACCGCCTCACCGAGGTGCTCCTTCGCCGAGGTATCACCCCCGCGAAGTTCGCGTTCGAGCGCCCGGTAGAACACGTCGTGGATGAGCGTCGACTTTCCGGAACCGGAAACCCCCGTCACCACCGTCAGCGCCCCGGTCGGGATCTCGATGTCGACGCCCTCGATATTGTGCAGGCGAGCACCCTTGAGAACGAGGCTGGGGCCATCGAGCAGGCGCCTTGGGTCCGGCACGACGATAGGAGAACGCCCAGAGATGAATCGGCCCGTTTGCGAGTCGGCGTCTCGAAGCGCCTCGGGTGTGCCCTGGAAGATGACCTCGCCACCGTTGATCCCCGACGCAGGGCCCAGCTCGAGGACCTCATCGGCGGCCTCGATCGCCTGGGTGTCGTGCTCGACCACGATCACGGTGTTCCCGGCATCGCGCAGCCGTCCGAGTAGATCGAGGAGCGAGGCGGTGTCTCGCGGATGGAGCCCCACCGTGGGTTCGTCCAGAACGTAGAGGGTATCGACGAGAGACGATCCCAGAGAGTTGGCCAGGTTGATGCGCTGAGCCTCTCCCCCGCTCAACGTCCGCATCTGCCGGCTGAGCGACAGGTATCCGAGTCCCACATCCACCAGAAATCGCGTACGGGAGTTCAACTCACGCAGTATGGACTCGGCGATGCGCCCCTCCATCTCGGTCAGATCGAGCGACCCAAGCCAAACCGCGAGGTCGCGCAGGGGAAGCTCTGCGACCTGGGGGAGCCTCTGCTCACCGATCCGAATATTGAGAGCTTGGGGCCGGAGCTTTGCGCCACCGCAGGCGACGCAGGGGATGGGGCTCTGATACTGCCGGAGGAAGACTCGGATGTACTGCTTATAGCGCTTTCTCTCCCGCATACGAAGAAAGGGGATCACTCCCTTGAATCCATCCCCGCCATGGATCACAGACTCCTGGAAGGCCTCATCCAGCTCTCCCCAGGGCGTGTAGAGCGACACGCCAGATGCTACCGTAAAGCTCCGCAGCCGGTCGTGTTCCTTGTGGTAACGCGGCTTCGTCCACGGATCGACCGCACCCTCATCGATGGATCTCGACGGGTTGGGGACGATGAGGTCGATGTGGTACTCGAGGCTCGCTCCAAACCCGGTACACTCCGGACATGAGCCGTAGGGGCTGTTGAAGGAGAACAGCTGCGGCGTGGGCTCGAGAAACTCCATCTCGGGATGCTTCGGGCATCGGAAGTGCTCTGTGAAGGCGATCCGTTGGAGTCCTTCAGTGCTCCCCTTCTTCGGCCTGCCCACGAACACCACCGCCTCACCCTCACCCTCGGCGAAGCAGGTGTGCAGAGAATCTGCAAGGCGCTCCCGCTCCCCCGAGCCGACCTTCAGGCGGTCTACGATCACGAACGCCTCCTCCGACTTCGTGAGGTCGACGACGGACCCGCCGGGCACAGTCGACTCTGCCTCGGTCAGATCGACCATGACACCGTCCGCCATCGCCCGCACGAAACCCAGGGCTCGGAGGCTCTCCACCACGTGAGCATGGCTCACCTTGGCCGACATGCGCAGCGGAAAAGCAATCTGCACTGCAGAGCCCTCATCCAACTCGAGAAGCCGCTCCGCGGCGCCCGTAACGGTGTCGGGGCGAATGCGATCCCCGCACTCCGGACACGTCGTGCGTCCCACACGAGCCCAGAGGAGCCGCAGGTAGTCGTAGACCTCCGTAGCCGTGCCAACCGTCGAGCGGGAGGACTTCGCTGGGTTCTTCTGCTCGATCGCAACCGCGGGAGCGATGCCATCGATGCGGTCGACGTCCGGCTTCTCCATGCGGTTGAGGAATTGCTTTGCGTAGGTGGAGAGGGACTCCACATACCGCCTCTGGCCCTCGGCGAAGAGCGTGTCGAGCGCGAGCGACGACTTCCCGGACCCTGAGGGGCCGGTGATTACCGTGAGGGACCGACGTTTGAGGTCTACGTCGATGTTCTTCAGGTTGTGCTGTCGGGCACCGCGAATTTGGATCAGATCGTCCATACAGCCAGCAGAAGAGGGTGAATCTGGCATCTTAGCGAGACTGCGGCCCCGGCGGAACCGCCACCCCCACCTCCGGAATCTCCGCTCGGAGACATCCTAACGGGCCACTGCTCTGGAGCTGAGTGCCGCCCAGGTCAGCTCCACGACGCGCCCAGGCCAGTCGGCCCCGATCGGCTCCCCCGCCAGATGACGCGCATACAGCGACCCCACGAGCATATTCACCGCCCCGTCCAGGTCTGCGGTGGCGTCGAGGTCGCCGTCGCGTCGAGCTCGTTCCAGGATGGTGCGCAGACTCCGCCGCCTCGGCTCGAGGATGCGCTGCCTGAAGAGGGCGATGAGCTCCGGCATGCGCTCGGCCTCGGTAAGGGCCGTGCCGAGCAGAGACGCACCACTCGGGAGCGCAAGCGCCACTCGGAATGCGTCCACGGCCCGCTCGAGGTCGACGCGGGGACGGCCGGTGCCGGTGGGCGGCGGCGACACCTGCACGCGGGCCACCGCCGCGATCGCCAGTTCGGCCTTGCCGGGCCACCGAAGGTAGATGGTCGGCTTCGACACGTGTGCCCGACGCGCGACCTCAGAGACGGACATTCCCTGAAAGCCTCGTTCCTCGAGGAGCCCCAGCGTCGCCCCGAGAATCCGGTCGTCGACCCGAGCGTCTCTGGGACGCCCTCTCGATCGACGATCTCCATCTATCTCATTTTCCTTTACCATACCGTATAGTATTGTACGTCGAATCGAGAACGCAAGCGTCACATCCTCACAGCTACAGGGATTCTCAGAGCCCCGACGGAACCGCGTCATTCAGTCCGGGTAGCCCAACCCGCCCAACAGCATCTCAGCCCAACCCGTTTGATGACGGGATTACCAGGGACGACGCGGTGACGGGAAGTCAGGGAAACATCCAGGAGGAGGACGCACTCGGGAAGGCGTTCGACGCCCATCTCATGAGGCGCCTGCTCAGGTACCTCTACCCCTACCGTGGCCGGGTGGCGCTCGCGGTCCTGATCCTCATTGGAGCCTCCGCGCTACAGGTCGTAGGCCCCTGGATCACCAAGATCGCCCTCGACGAGGCAATTCCCGCAGGAGATGGGTCCCGACTCGCGACTCTCGCGGCTGTGTACATGGCGGCGATCGTGGGGGTCTTCGCGCTTCAATACGCCCAGGTGGTCCTCACTGCGTGGCTCGGCCAGAAGGTGATGTACGATCTGCGGACCGAGATCTTCCGGAAGCTTCAGCTACAGGACCTGCGTTTCTACGACCGAAATCCGGTCGGCCGTCTGATGACCCGGATAACCAGCGATGTCGAGACGCTGAATGAGCTGTTCAGATCAGGCGTGGTAACCGTATTCGGCGATCTCTTCACCCTGTTCTTCATCTTCGCCGCGATGCTCCAGATGAATTGGCGTCTCGCGCTGCTGAGCTTCACGGTACTCCCCTTCGTTGTACTCACCGCGTTTCTCTTTCGGGCTCGGATTCGGATCGTCTACCGTGACATCCGTCTCGCTCTGGCACGCATCAACGCCTTCATCCACGAGCGCATCACCGGAGTCACGGTCGTCCAGCTCTTCAACCGCGAAGAGGCCGACGGCGCCCGACTCGCCGAAATCAATCAGCTCTACCTCGGCGCGCACCTGAGGTCCATCACCTACTACGCCCTTTTCTTTCCGATTATCGAGCTGTTCACGGCTATCACGCTAGCCCTCATCATCTGGCGCGGCGGCATCGAGGTGATGGCCGGCACGTTGACCGTGGGGATCATCGCTGCCTTCCTGCAGTACGCCCGGCGTTTCTTTCGACCGATTCAGGATCTGTCCGAGAAGTACAACATCCTCCAGGCTGCCATGGCATCCTCGGAGCGGGTCTTCAAGCTTCTCGATCAGGAGGTGATGATCACGGATCCGGCGGAGCCTCTCACCTTGCCATCAGAGGTGCGCGGCGAAATCGAGTTTCGGAATGTGTGGTTCGCCTACGGCAAGACAGAGGACGGTGCGTGGGACTGGATTCTCAAGGGCGTGAGCTTCAAGGTGGCGCCGGGCGAGAAGGTGGCGATCGTCGGGCACACCGGAGCCGGCAAGACGACGCTCATCAACCTGCTCCTGCGATTCTACGAGCCCCAGAAGGGCGAGATCCTGCTCGACGGGATAGCCGTCGATCGTGTCGCCATTCAGGATCTTCGCGCACGACTCGGCCTGGTGCTGCAGGACATCTTTCTGTTCAGCCAGAGTGTGGGATACAACATCCGCCTGGGATCCTCCGACATACCGGACGACCGCCTCCGCGAGGCAGCCGATCGCGTGGGGGCGTCTCGCTTTATCGATCGCCTCCCGGGTGGGTTTGAACAGGCGCTGGGGGAGCGTGGATCAAGTCTTTCTGTGGGGGAACGGCAACTCATCTCATTCGCCCGCGCACTCGCATTCGATCCCCCGATTCTGATCCTCGACGAGGCAACCTCCTCGGTGGACTCCGAGATCGAGGCCAGGATCGAGGAGGCAACGCACGAGGTCATGGCAGGGAGGACGTCGCTCGTGATCGCTCACCGACTATCCACCGTACAGGGTGCCGACCGGATCCTCGTGTTCCACCACGGCGAACTGAAGGAAGAGGGATCCCACAGGGAGTTGCTCGAGGTGGGTGGGCTCTACGCGCGGTTGTACGAACTTCAGTTCGTGGCGCTGACCGCCGGGGTCTGAACAAGGTGATCCTGAAGGGGAACGAGTGTCCCGTCCTGGAAATACGGTGACGCACCGAGGAAACCGAAGCGCCGCCGTGGCAAGGCGAGACGACGAGGAATAGCAGGGCTATGGCGAGGAGGAAGAACGCGGCCAGGGTGGATGCATCGATTCACGAATGCCAGCGTATTTCCAGGACGGGACACTAGTTCCCCACTCCCGAGGAATCCGCCTCGGCGAGCGTCCTCAACCTCTCCTCTTCTAGCTTCTGCTCCTCCTCGCGGGCGAGCGCTTCAAACCTCTGCGAGACCGGAACGAGGGTTCCACCCACCCTCATGATTGGCTCCCATCCGTCGGGGTATCCCGAGACCGGCTCGAGCGCCGCTTCGGTGTACCGACTCGATGGATTCCAGAGAAGCCACCCGGTCACTCCGGCGTCGTATGCGGCCTGAATCTGCGCCCGCACCTCGGCCGCGGAGTAGCTCGGCTCTCCCATGTTGAAGTCCTGAAGCCAGGGCCTGATGCGTCCCGGAGCCTCGAGCACGGCTGACCGCCTGAGCCCGCTCTCGATGGCCTCACGGACAATCGTGTACGGGTGGGCGTTCGGGTCTTCGATCCCGAAGCTGCCGGTCCAGTAGTGCGAGGGGTAGACCATCGGGAGGGCAACGTCCACCCGCTCGATGAAGTCCTCCCATCGCTGTCCGATACCCACATCGTTCCTGGCCATGGTGGTTACGCCGAACACGTCGGCGGTGATGTCCATGTCGTAGTCTGCAAGGGCCTCACGCGCCTCGTCGAGAAACGCAGATACCGCCGAAGTTCTGGGGCTCCCGTTCGGAGACGGGTGGACCGACCGTGACAGCTCGGCCCTCGGCGCATCGGGGAAGCGCACATAGTCGAACTGGACCTCAGGGAACCCGAGTTGGCCCGCCTCAACCGCGAGGGCCACGTAGTAGGCCCGCACCTCAGGAGCGAAGAGGTTGGCCCACGACTCGCCACGCCCATCCTTCCACGCCCCACCCGCGGTGTCCTGGATCGCAAGGTCAGGACGCGCCTCGGTCAGGATCGGATCCCTCACCATTACGATGCGGGCGATCGGATAGACCTCTGCGGCCTCGAGACGCCTCAGCAGCCCCTGGATGTCGCGAATGCGGACCTCAGCGTGAGCCCCCACCTCCCTCGCGAAGGGCACGGTCGTGGCGTAACTCACGAACCCTGAAACATCCTTGACGTCAATGACGAACGCGTTGATCTCGGTCCTGTGCGCCAACTCGATGGCCTTTCGCGAGCGGACGGACGAACCCGAGGCCCAGGCGTTGAGATAGATCCCACGAACCGACTCAGGACGCTGGAACTGTGGTCGATGAGCTGGATCGGGATCGATGACGATCGGGGGCGGGGGCGGGGGTCGTGGCTGTTCGTCGGCCTCGGGAGCCTCAGTCGAGGCAATCTCAGTCGCGGCAATCTCAGCTGCGGTCAGTGCCGGGGTCTCTTCGTTGGCCTCGCCGGCTTCTGCGGCGGCCAACGCCATGGAGTCGGTGGGTTGAACCAGCCCTTCTGAGCTCTCCGCGGGCGAGTCCGCCTCCCCCGAATCGTCCTCCGCAGGCACACACCCGTTCAGTCCGAGCGCAAGCACGCCGGCAGCGATCACCACAAGGGTATAGCGCTTCCCAAACGGGATATTTGACTTGCAGCGTCGCGTCACTTCGGGTGCATCCTCATGTCTCAGGCAAGAAACCCGCAAAGGAATTGCGCGGTGCGGTCCGCCGCACCCCTATGCGCCTCAATATAGGCAAACGCCCGCGCGCCTGCCGCCTGAGCAAGAGTGGGGTCTCCGACCCATCTCCGGATCGCTTCCTCAGCCCCAGCCGAGTCCTTCACGGCGACCGATCCTCCAAGGCTGTACAGCTCGACGGCGGCTCTGGACCCCTGATACCGTGGCCCATGCATCACAGGAATACCGGCTGCCGCGGGCTCGAGGACGGAGTGCAGCCCCGCGCGTCCAAACCCACCACCCACATAGGCCAGGTGGCCAACCGTGTAGAGCTGGGCCAGGACCCCGAGGCGGTCGACGACGACCGCTTCTGCATCCACCGCCCCTGTTGCCTCGACGGCAGAGAGCGTCTGCACGCTGTGGCCGGCAGCCTGAAGACGGCCGGTGAGCGCAGCGACGTGATCCGGGGTCGGTTCATGGGGCGCAACGAGAAGTCGCACAGGGAGCCCGGCCTCCCGGAGTCGACCCACGGCGCCGACCAGCACCCGCTCATCCGACTCCCAGGTAGACCCGGCTACGAGCCAGGGTGAGTCATCCGAATGGAAGGGCGCGAGGAAGGGTGCGGCAGAATCCGCCGCCTGAGCTCGCTCGAAGGCAGAGTCGACCGCCGGGTCACCGAGCACTGACAGCACCTCGGCCGTGACGCCGAGCCGACCGAAACGATCCGCATCTTCCTCGGCAATCGCGGCGATGGCGGCGAGGCGCTCAAAGGTAGGACGCAGCATTGACCGGCCCGGCCAACGAAGCCGGGAGGACCCTGCGGGCAGCGTCCCGGCAATGAGCACGCACGGGATGTCCATCTCCCCGGCAACGGCCGTGAGCACCGGCCACGCCTCCGTCTTGGTGAACGCCACCACGGTGGGCTCCAGCGCCTCCAGGACGCGCGCGACGTCGGTCTGCACATCCCAGGGGAGGTAATCGGCGAAGTCAACGGGCATCGCCGCCGCGAGCCCCTCGGCAGACGAAGAGAAGTGGGTGAAGACGACCTGGGCCCCGGGGTGCTCGTCGCGAAGGGCCTCGATCACCGCCCTGGCCTGCAGCCCCTCGCCGACCGATGGAGCGTGCACCCACACCAGGGACCGCGCGGGATCCCGGTGCACGGCTGCCCACGATTCGAAGCGCTCCACCACACCGCGCCGTCCCCGCACAGAGCGGCCGAGCTTCCCAGGGGTCAGCGCCGCCGCCGGGAGCAGCATTCGGGCGCAGCGGATCAACGCTCGGTAACCAGGACTCACAGATTTCATGGGGACACGTTAGAAGCCCCTCGCAGGAGATTCAACCAAAGGGACCCGGAACCGGCCGACTCAATTGAAGCTCGCCTCCCAACCGCGCGTAGTTAGATTGTTCTACTCCCACGCAACACCCCTTCAGGAGAATTCCCATGAGCCTCATCATGTTGGCAGTGATCGTGATATTGATCGGTGCAGTCGTTCGCGCCGCCGGCCCCTCGATGGGACAGACCAAGGGTACGTCGAGCCTCGTCGGGTACGGGCTCATGCTCGGCGGAATCCTCATCGCAGGCATGAACACCGTGATCGTGATCAACGTCGGGGAGGTCGGCGTAAAGCACTTCCTCGGGACCGTCGACCCAACGCCTCTCCGGCAGGGCGTTCACATCGTGAACCCCCTTGCGAGCGTCGAGAAGATGTCGGTCCGCGAACAGAGCTTCCCGGCGGACGGGGGCATCGAACGTATCGAGGCGCAGACGAGCGAACAGCTCAACGTCACCCTCGAGGTGTCACTTCTCTTCCGGTTCGATTCCGACCGTACTCCGGACCTCTACGACCGCATCGGGTCGGAACAGCAGATCAAGAGCCAGATCGTGTTGAACGCCGTGCGCAACGGGGTCCGTGACGCCGTAGCGACCAAGTCGATCAACGAGATCTTCTCTCCGGACCGCGTCGAAGTTGCCACCGACATGATGCTCGCCATCCAGGCGAAGGCCGGGGACCGAATCGAGGTCGTTCAGGTCTTCGTACGGGATGTGCAGGCGCCGCCTCTGGTTCGAGAGGCGATCGAACAGCGGCTCCAGCGTGAGCAGCAGGTCGCTGAGGAACGGTTTCAGACCGAGATCATCCAGGAGCGCGCGCGGCAGCAGATCGAAGAGGCCAAGGGGATCGCCGAGGCTCAGAAGATCATCGCAGAGGGTCTGACTCCTGAGTACCTGGCCTTCAAGTACATCGACCAGCTGAGTCAGTTGCCTGCGGGAAGCGTCGTCTACGTTCCGACCGAAGGCGGCTTGCCCCTGATGCGGAATGTAGGGGGCGGCAACTAGCCAAGACCATCGTGCACCCTGCTACGGATTGGAACCCGCAGCAGGGTGCCGTCGGTATTGAGGCATAGGACCACATTCTTCCCTGAGGCTCGATGAAGTTGCGGACAAAGCTCTTCCTGCTCGGCTTCGTGCTCGTCGGCGGCGGCGCCGTAGCCACGGCGTGCTCGCCAGGGTACATCCTAAAAGCTGGGATGGCCGAGGCTGAGATCCTTCGAGCGCGCAGACCGATCCCCGACGTCATCCTCGATCCCGACACCGACGCAGATACGCGCGAGAAACTCCTCTTCGCACTCGAGGCCCGGCGGTTCGCCATCGAGGAGCTGGGCATGGAAGTGGGCGACGCCTACACCTCCTTCGTCCAACTCGAGAAGGACACCCTCGCGATGGTCCTCTCGGCGGTTCATCGCGACAGGTTCGTCTCGAAGACCTGGTGGTTTCCGGTGGTGGGGCGGGTCCCCTACAAGGGCTTTTTCGACCTCGAGGATGCACAACGGGCCCAGCGAGACCTCGAGGCTCAGGGATTCGACACCTACCTGCGTCCCACTGCCGCCTTCAGCACGCTCGGCTGGTTCGACGACCCCCTGCTCTCCACCTTCCTGCGCTTCGACACCGTCGAGTTGGTGGAGACGCTCCTGCACGAGATGTCGCACGCCAATCTCTGGATTCCCGGCAACGTTCGGTTCAACGAGAGCTACGCGCAGTTCGTCGGCCGCGCCGCGGCGATCGAGTTTTTTTGCCAACCCGAGGTGGGCGAACCCGACGTCGAGGGGTGTCGGCTCGCTCAAGACCGGTGGAAGGACTATCAGCGATTCTCCTGGTTCATGGACGACCTGATCGACGAACTGGAGGGGCTCTACGGCGATCCCGACCTCACCGCGGAGGTAAAGATTCAGCGCCGCGAAGAGGTCTTCGCCAGGAGCAGGACCCACTTCCAGGAGACTGTGCAACCAGGGTTCGTGTCGACCAGCTTCGGGGGCTTTCTCGCCTCACCGATCAACAATGCCACCCTCCTCTCGCGCCTGCGCTACTACCATCGTCTCTCGGACTTCGATGCCTATTGGAAGCAGCACCCCGGCCTCAGAAGTATGCTCCAGACACTCGGCGACGCCGTCGTTGGAGTTGAGGATCCCTTCGCACTCCTGCCCACGCCAGGTACAGAACATCCGTGAATGATCCCCGCCGGCTCTACGCCCGGATGGAGGGCGACGCCGAAGGCGCCCGGGCGAATGCCGAGCGGCGTGCCACCTCGCTCGCCCGCCTCCGCCTCATAGCATTTCTGGTCGCGGTCGGGAGCCTCGTTGCCGGCGTTACAGTCCTGAACGACTTCAAGACCCCTCTGGAGGTGACCGCAGGGCTCCTGGCAGTCGCCTTTGTGATCCTGATCGTCATTCATGCCCGTGCCCGAAAGGAACGGGATTGGCACGCGGAGCTCCGGGATGTCGCCGACGAAGCCCAGCGACGAATGGACCGCGACTGGGACGCCGTGCGAGATATCGACGCCTCGGCTCCCCTGGACCACGCCTTCGCCGCCGACCTCGACGTAACCGGGCACGCCTCCCTGATGGCGCTCCTCGGCGGGGGCGCCACACGCCCAGGCACCGACACGCTGCTCGGTTGGCTCATGACCCCCGCCACCCCGGATGTCCTCCGTTCACGGCAAGATGCGGTGCGGGAACTGCGAGACGAGGTCAGGTTCCGGCACGAGATCTCTGCCCATGGACGCCTGGCGAAACCGGTCTTTGCCGCCCAGCTGGAACGCCTCGTTTCGTGGGCAGAGGAACCCAGCTGGCTGCTCCCATCGCAGGGGCTTCGGGCGCTCTCCATCGCGGTTCCGATCGGGAACGCCATCGCGATCGGCCTCCACACCTTCGATGTCCTCCCGTACACCTGGATCCTCACCCTCGCCGTGAGCTTCTGGGGCCATCGGATCACGCGGGAGCGTGTGCGCGAGACTCTCGACTGCGTGAGTTGGGGTGACGCGGACCTGCATCGGTACGAAGCGATCATTCGACGGGTCGTCGCCCACGAATTCGAAAGCCCCGTTCTGCAGACCCTCGCGGGTGGCCTGCACGAAGGGGCCGATTCGGCACCGCACGGACTCGCCCGCCTCTTCCGGCTCGTAGAGCTGTCTGATCTGAGGTTCAACGGCAACATCCATGTGCCGCTCCAGTTCCTGGGCCTCTGGGATCTTCACATGGTTGCACGGCTGGAACGTTGGAAGGCGCGCAACGGCACCGCAGTGCGTCGCTGGCTCGAGGTCATGGGCGAGGTAGACGCCATGAGCGCGCTCGCCGGGTTGGCGCACGCTCACCCGGAATGGAGCTTCCCCGAGCTCGACGCCACGCTCGACTCGCTTTCTGCCACCGCGCTCGGCCACCCCCTGCTTTCGCCCGGACAATGCATCGCGAACGACGTTACCGTGGGTCCGCCGGGCGGCTTCCTGCTGGTGACCGGCTCGAATATGTCGGGCAAGAGCACGCTACTCCGCGCCATCGGTGCGAATGTGGTGCTCGCGGGTGCGGGCGGCCCCGTGTGCGCGACGAGCCTGCGGCTCCCGCCGGTCACGCTTCAGACGTCGATGCGGGTTCAGGACTCGCTCGAGGCGGGTGTGTCGTTCTTCATGGCCGAGCTTCAACGCCTCAAGCGAGTGACCGACGCAGCCCAGGCGAGCCCGAGGCTCCTCTACCTGCTCGACGAGATCCTCCAGGGCACCAACACGGCGGAACGCCAGATCGCGGCCCGACGCATCATCCGGTACCTCCTGAACCAGGGAGCGATCGGTGCTGTCACCACGCACGACCTGTCGCTCGCGGACGTGGAGGATCTCAATATCCGGGCCCACGCCGTCCACTTCGGCGAGGCGGTGACAGACGATGATGCCAGCCTCGAGGACGTCCTCCTCTTCGACTACACCCTGCACGAGGGCATCGCGACCTCCACGAACGCACTGAAACTGCTGAAAATCGTAGGTTTGGGGGCAGATGACGAGGCACTCCGCACCACGACTCACACGCCTGAATAGCCGCCACTTCCATCTCCGTTGTACAGGCGTGGGGTGCCGTTTAGGTTAGGGGCTCGCAAAAGCCCCCCCCCCCTCCGGTTGGAGAGCGCTCCAACAGGGAAACGATATGAGCGAGACATCGAGCGCGTATTCGCCCGGTGAGACAGAAGCGAAGTGGCAAGCGATCTGGGAGGAGCGGGGTACCAACCGCTTCACACCGAGTGAGCTGAAGACCGCCGAGAACCCCTACTTCAACCTGATGATGTTCCCATACCCCTCTGCGGAGGGACTCCATGTGGGGAACATCTATGCGTTCACCGGGGCCGACGTGCACGGCCGATTTCAGCGCCTGCTCGGCAAGCAGGTGTTCGAGCCCATCGGCTTCGACGCCTTCGGGATCCACTCCGAGAACTTCGCGCTCAAGGTCGGTACCCACCCGATGGATCTGATCCCGAGCAACGTCGCCAACTTCACGCGGCAGCTAAGGCGGGTCGGGGGGATGTTCGACTGGGACCATGCGGTAGACACCACGCACCCCGATTACTACCGGTGGACCCAGTGGATCTTCCTCCAGCTCTTCAAGGCCGGGCTGGCCGAGCGTAAGGAAGCCCCGGTCAACTGGTGCCCGTCGTGCATGACGGTGCTGGCGAACGAACAGGTCGTCGGCGGCCTCTGCGAGCGGTGTGACACGCCCGTGGAGCAGCGTCGAATCGCTCAGTGGTTCTTCCGAATCACCGACTACGCCGAGCGACTGCTCGACAACCTCGAGACCCTCGACTGGTCCGAGTCGACACGAAAGACGCAGACCAACTGGATCGGGCGAAGCGTCGGTGCCACGCTGCGATTCCCGATTGCTGCACCGGGGGACGATGCCGACGGCGCCGCTTCGAGCGACGAGGCAGCCACCTCGCACATCGCGGTCTTCACCACCCGCCCCGACACCGTCTTCGGCGCTACCTATATGGTACTCGCTCCCGAACACGAGCTCGTGGCCGAGGTCACCACGCCCGAGCAGGCGGATGCGGTGAACGCGTACCAGGCCGGCGCGGCCAAGATGGACCTGGTCGCACGGCAGAAGACCGACAAAACCAAGACCGGCGTGTTCACAGGCGGCTACTGCATCAACCCCGCCACCGAGGAACGCGTCCCGATCTGGATCGCGGACTACGTCCTTATGGGATACGGGACCGGCGCGATCATGGCTGTTCCAGGCCACGATCCGCGCGACTTCGAGTTCGCCCAGACGATGGAGCTGCCGATTCGACGTGTCGTGGCCGCGCCCGAGGACGCCGCCGATACCCCGCTGGACGAGGCCTACCTCGGCGAGGGCGTGCTTGTGAACTCAGGCGATTTCGACGGACTCGGCGTCACCGATGGAAAGGCAGCGATCATCTCGTGGCTCGAGGAGCACGACGCCGGCGAGTCGCGTGTCACCTACCGGCTGCACGATTGGTGCATTTCCAGGCAGCGCTACTGGGGACCTCCGATCCCAATCGTCCACTGCGAAGCATGCGGTGCGGTGCCGGTGCCCGAGTCGGAGCTTCCGGTGCTGCTGCCCCGCGTCGAGGACTTCCAGCCCGACGACTCAGGGGTGAGCCCGCTCGCTCGCGTCGAGGAGTGGTACCGCACGACGTGCCCCGAGTGTGGGGCGGAGGCCCGCCGGGAGACCGACGTCTCGGACACCTTCCTGGATTCCTCGTGGTACTTCCTCCGCTATCCCTCCACCGACAGAGATGACGTTGCGCTCGACCCCGAAATTACGGGGAAGTGGCTTCCGGTGGACTGCTACATCGGCGGCAACGAACACGCGGTGCTCCACCTCATGTACTCGCGCTTCGTCACGATGGCGCTGAAGGACCTGGGGCATATCGACTTCGAGGAACCGTACGTGAAGTTCAGGGCTCACGGGCTCATCGTCCGCGAGGGTGCGAAGATGTCAAAGAGCAAGGGAAACGTGATCATTCCCGACGGCATCATTGAGCGGTTTGGGGCCGACACCTTCCGCACCTACCTGATGTTCCTCGGTCCCTTCGAGGAGGGTGGCGACTATCAGGATGAGGGCATTCAGGGCCCCCACGGATTCCTTCACCGGCTCTGGGAAACCACCATCAACGCCCACGATGGTGATGCCGATGCTGGAGTAGAGCGCAAGGTTCACCAGACCATTGCCCAGCTCACCGAGCAGATTCCAGGGCTGCAGTACAACACGTCGATCGCCGCGATGATGGAGTGTCTGAACGTGATCCGCGCTGGTGGGCGGCAGGCTGCGCGGGCCGAGATCGAACCCCTTGTGGTGATGGTGGCTCCGTTCGCTCCGCATCTCGCAGAGGAGCTCTGGGAACGATTCGGTCACGAGGGGAGCATCTTCGACGGGGGGAACTGGCCAAGGTTCGACGCCGAGAAGGCCCGGGACGACACCGTCGAGTTGGCCGTCCAGGTAAACGGCAAGGTCCGGGGCAGGGTGTTCGGACCCACCGGAATGGATCAGGCTGCTGCCGAGGCGCTCGCGCGTGCCGACGAAAACGTCGCGCGGCATCTCGAGGCAGCGACCGAAAAGCGCGTCATCTACGTACCTGATCGTCTGCTTAACTTTGTTGTGGAGAAAACGCCTGATGCCTGAGTCCCCCACCGGCCGCACTCCCGAGCTGGACCGCCTTTGCATCGACGCCGTCAAGGTGCTCTCGATGGATGCAGTCCAGCAGGCGAATTCGGGGCATCCCGGAACGCCGATGGCGTTGGGCCCAGTTGGATACCTTCTCTGGACGCAACACGTCCGCCACAACCCGACCCACCCTCAGTGGCTGGACAGGGACCGGTTCGTGTTGTCGCTGGGCCATGCCTCCATGCTCGTCTATTCCCTGCTCCATCTTTCCGGGTACGACCTCTCGGCCCAGGACCTGAAGGACTTCAGGCAGTGGGGCTCGAAGACGCCGGGACACCCCGAGGTAGGGCACACACCCGGGGTAGAGACCACCACGGGCCCGCTGGGCCAGGGCGTGGCGAACTCGGTAGGCATGGCCATGGCCGAACGCTGGCTCGCGGCCCGCTTCAACCGACCCGGCCACACCGTGGTCGACCACAACACGTACGTGATCTGCTCCGACGGCGACCTCATGGAGGGGATCTCCCACGAGGCTGCCGCGCTCGCCGGCCACCAGAAGCTCGCCAAGCTGATGTGGATCTGGGACGACAACGACATCACCATAGACGGGTCCACGAACCTCGCGACCTCCACCGATCAGGCGGCTCGCTTTCGGGCATACGGCTGGCATGTTCAGACCGTGGAGGACGGCTCCGACCTGCAGGAACTGCACGCCGCCATCGAGGCAGCCAAGGCAGAGCACGAGCGCCCCTCGTTCATCGCGATGAAGACGCGCATAGCCGATGGCAGCCCCAACAAGGTAGGAACCGCCGGCGCGCACGGGGCGCCGCTCGGCGCCGAGGAGATCGCGGCCACCAAGACCAACCTGGGCTATCCATCGCAGGAAGCCTTCTTCGTGCCCGAAGAGGCCAGCGCCGCATGGCGGGAGGCCGTCCCGCGCGGGGCCGCGCTCGAGTCGGAGTGGACGCAGCGCTTCGAGGTGTACAGCGAGGCTCACCCGGAGCTCGCCGCGGAATTCACGGGCATGATGGCGGGCGAGCTTCCCTCGGGGTGGGATGCCGACCTCCCGGACTTCGCAGAATCCGACGCCGGAAACGCAACGCGCTCCTGGTCGGGCAAGGCGATCCAGGGGCTGGCACGCGGGATCCCGAACTTTATCGGGGGCTCTGCCGATCTGGGCGGCTCCAACAAGACCGACATCGACGGCGGCGAGTCCCTCCTGGCCGAGAGTCCAGGTGGGCGCGTCGTGCACTTCGGCATTCGCGAGCACTCCATGGCCTCGGTCATGAACGGAATGGTCCTTCACGGTGGCGTTCGCCCCTTCGGAGGCACCTTCATGATCTTCTCCGACTATATGCGGCCCGCGATCCGCATGGCAGCGCTCATGGGGCTGCCGGTCACCTACGTCTTCACGCACGACAGCATCGGTGTGGGTGAAGACGGCCCCACGCACCAACCGGTCGAGCAGCTCATGTCGCTGCGATTGATCCCCAACCTTGTCGACCTCCGCCCCGCCGACGGGCCAGAGACCGCCGAGGCCTGGCGCTTCGCGGTGGAGAACACGAGCGGGCCCAGCTTTCTGTCGCTCACCCGGCAGAACCTCCCAACCATCGACCGCTCCGAGCCGGGAGCGGCCGCGGCCGGGCTGAGGCGTGGAGCCTATGTGCTCAAGGAAGCGGCCAGCGGGACGCCCTCGGCCATCCTCATCGCCTCTGGCTCGGAGGTCTCACTCGCTTTGGAGGCACGTCTCCAACTCGAAGCGGAGGGCATCTCCACGCGCGTAGTCAGCATGCCGAGCTGGAACCTCTTCGCACGCCAGGACGCCGCGTACCGGGATGGCGTTCTGCCCTCCAGCGTGCGCAATCGGGTTTCCGTCGAGGCCGGACACACCGCTGGGTGGGAGCGCTGGATCGGCGAGGCCGGATCGGCCATCGGCATCGACCACTTCGGTGCCTCGGCACCGGCCCCGACCCTCTTCGAGGAATTCGGCATCACAGTTGCTGCAGTCGTGAAGGCCGCCCGCATTCAGGAGTAGGGAGCCCGTCGGCTGCATCGACGGAACCCATTCGAGGAATGACGCGTTGGGATAACATGACAACGAGAATACACACGACCCAGGCGTGGGTGTTTTCGCTTCTTTGTGCGACCGTCATTGCCGGTTGTGCACCCGAAGCGGGAGACGTTCAGGCCGAGGCTTCGCACGACGAAGCAACCGGCGGAGTGCTGACCGCCATCTCGACCGAGGGCACAAAGGTACTCCTGCGCACGGAGCAAACTCCCGTTCAGGTCGGTGCCGTCCGCTTCACGGTTTCCTTTCCCGATGGAATCCCCGGGGACGTCCCGGTGTCGTTGGATCTCGTGTCCCCGGAAATGCCGATGATGGGAATCCGCCGTTTCGAGGCTCAGAAACTGAGCGACACCGAGTTCGTCGTGGATGGCGAGATCATGATGGACGGCTTCTGGAACGTCTACGTAAATCTCGGCTTTGGAGCAGATGCGGCCGAGTTCGAGTTCGACGTCGAGCCCTCTGCAGACGGGACGGGTCACGACATGAGTACGATGGGTATGCAGGACGCCGATTCGGAGTCGGTGGAAAGTGGGAACTCCCACAACCACTAGTGCCTTTGGATGTCAGGTCATCGCTGGCCCAGCCAAAGTCGGGTGTGTTCGATTGCCCGCTCAGGCTGTTATTCAACCGGACGCGATTGTCCGGAGTTTTTTTCACTCTCTTTTTTGGAGGACGCATCATGCGCAAAGCTGCGCTGACTGCTCTGTCTCTCGGCATCATGGCCCTCGCGGCCAACCCGGCCTCGGCCCAGATGATGCAGATGGCAGAAGACGCACACGAGGTTTCTTTCACGGCTACGGTTGTGGACCTCTCCTGCAAGGTTGTTTATGGCCTCACCGGTGAAGACCACCGCATGTGCGCCCAGGTTTGTGCCGACAACGGCATCCCGCTGGGACTGGTCACCGCTGACGGAGAGTTCTACCTCCCCGTTACGACGGCCATGCCTGGTACGGGTTCGAACGCTGAGCTCAAGGCCCATGCCGAGCATCAGGTTCATGTAACGGGTAAGGTGATCGAGCGTGCCGGTATGAGCACGATCATCATCGAGAGCATCGAGATGCAGGACTAAGCTCGTGCTACTGGTGCATTTAATGCGCTGGAACCAGCGGGGTCGGGGCTCACGCCCCGGCCTCGTTGCCGTTCTGGCTACTGCGGTCGCCCTCGCGGCCTGTGACGCTAAAGGACCGGGGCCCGTTTCGACCCCCGTCCCGGGGTACCAACCCGCGAGCGTCACCATCGAGGACGGGCTTCGCGTCGTGGAGAACCACGGCCCTGCCGAACAGCTCAGAATTTATGCTGAAGTCCCGAATCGAAGGGTCCAGCTCCTCTATATGGGTGGGCGTGGTGCGACGACGCTCTCCGACGGGGGAGCAGCATGGCCCGATGCGGATGGACTCCGCGTCCTGGTATTCGATGATCGAGGCGTAGTTACCGACGTGCTCCAGGGTGCTGCCGAAGGGTACCCCCCGCTCACACAGCCTACCTTCGTGGCCGTCCGTAACGACGGCATCATGGCGGTGGAGTCCGATGGATCGGGTCTGCTGTTTCAGGATGGTGAGCCAAGCAGGTGGGAGACCACCGAGCTACCCGGTCCGGCCGTTGGAGACGCCTCGCGCGGCCTGGTTACGGCCCGCCCCGTCCTCGAGTTCAGCCTCGCGCCGATACGTTCCTCCGAGCCGCTGCTCTGGTTGCATGACGACAACGGCGGTACACGAGAAATCGGGAAGGTGACGCGGCCAAGCTCCGCGTTTCTCGGTCAACTCGTCAACACGGGATGGCCTGCAGTCGATGATGACGGGATCGTCTACTTCGCCTCTGCGGTTCGTCCCGAAATCCAGGCGTTCTCGAACGATGGCATGCCGCTGTGGCGCGCCACCTGGGCGCCCGACGAGCCCATCGCAGAGCCCATCCTGCGCCCGGTCGATGGGTCGCTTTCTCCGCGTTTTTCTGTGGTACAGCACGGCCTCACGATCGGGCCAGACGGATTGCTCTACATACTCGCGGCGCCGAACCCGGACGCTGGATCGACCCATCTGTATGTGTTCGATCGTGACGGCACCTTCCTGCGCGCCGGAGAGGTAGGTCAGGGGGCTGCGGTATTCGTGGGCCGGAAGGGACATGTCTACGCAATCCCAACGCACGATGCCCTCGCCCGTACAGGTGAGCCCGAGCGGGCCGCATTCGCGACTTTCGAGCTGGACGAGCTTTCCGGCAACGGCACCGTAAACCTCGAGGACTTCCGGGGTCGGGTGGTCGTCGTGAATTTCTGGGCCTCCTGGTGTGGCCCCTGCCGCCGCGAAATGCCGGTGCTGAACGAGTACGCGAAAGCCCTCGACCCGACGAAGGCCGTCGTCATCGGCCTCAACGAAGATATCGCTCCACAGAGTGGAATCGACTTCATCGAAGAGATCGGTGGCACCGACTATCTGATGGCCGCAGGGCTGTCCCGACTCAGGAAGATCTACAATTACCGGGGCTTACCGTACACCGTCGTGCTCGATCAGGAGCTGAGGGTGGTGCGTAGTTTTTACGGCTTTGGGGACGATATCGACCCTATTAAAGAGACCGTGGAACGCGAGCTTGCGGGTCAGTTACCTAAACAGGGAACCTGAACCGGCCCTCAGGCGTTTTTTCCACTGGGTCCTCCAATGAATCCAGGAGTGGCCATTGAAGATTGAAATCCATCAAAGAGGGGACAATCCGCATGATCTCTCGTATCAGAACATTCTTGATGCTCGCCGTCGCCAGCGCCCTTGTGGTGCTTCCGGCAAGCACGCAGGCCCAGTCGACCTGGGACCTCACCTTCGGTGCTGGCATCGCAAACCCGGTCAGCGATCTGAACGATAGCTGGGGTATCGGCGCCAACGTCAACGTTGCCGGAACATACTGGTTCCAGGACCGGCTCGGCTTTCGCCTTGAAACCTCTGTCGACGTCCTGTCCGGCGATAACTTCGATTCGACCTTGGACTTGCCGGACCTCAACCTCTGGCACTTCGGTGGCGGACTCGAGTACTCAGTCACCGACCGTGCGTCTGACGCTCTGAGCGTCATCGTCAACGGTGGCGGCGGACTGACCTGGATGGACGGAGACGCAACTAAAATCGCGACGACGACGGGGAACCTCAACCAGTCGACGAGCTTCAGCGAGGTGTACGGACACCTCAACGGTGGGCTCAGCGTCGGTTGGCCCTTGTCTGACAACATCACGATTGCCGTGAACGGCTCGGTCTACGTGGCCTTCGCAGACAAAACCGACACCGCCACGATTGCTCAAGGCATTTCGCCGTTCGATTCCGCTGTCACGTTCCCGGTTGGCCTCACGCTTCGGCTCCACCTGTAAGCGAGTCGCAAAAACCGGTAGGATTGAAGCCGGGAGCCCACGTCGGGCTCCCGGCTTTTTCTTTTGTGCAAGAGGGTAAGCGTAGTGGAGCTTTGGTGGATCTTTCCGGTGAGCGTGTCGTTCGCGACGGTAGCGATATCCTCGGGTGTCTCAGGCGCGCTCTTCTTTAGCCCGTTCTTCATGCTCGTGCTTGGGCTCAGCCCCGCACAGGCAATCGGTGCCGGCCTCCTGACCGAGGTGTTCGGAATGGGCAACGGACTGCGCCTCTACATCCGGCAGCGGGTGGTCGACTACACGACGGCCCGGTGGGTGCTGATGGCCTCGATCCCAACTGTAGTCATCGGGGCGCTGGGAGCCCATCTGATTCCAGGAGACCTCCTCAAGGTGATCTTTGGCGTCGGACTGGTCCTACTCTCCGGCTCGCTGATCTTCAACCAGACTCCCGGTGCGGATGACGCACCGTGCGGCGACGGGGACGCTTTGGATCCGGAATGCCGGAGGATCGAGGCGGCCGACGGGCGTGAATACTGGATCCCCAAATGCCATCCGGCACCCGCTGTCATCCTCGCCGCGGTGGGGGGGCTTCTTACCGGGCTGATCAGCGCAGGGCTTCCTGAGCTGAACACAACGCAAATGGTGGTGCGCTGCCGCATCCCGCCTCGTGTCGCGGTCGCGACGAGCGTCTTCGCACTCGCACTCACCGCCGTCGTCGGTGCCGGCGTCCACGCGCTCTCCGCCGCACCGGCGTGGCATATCGTTCAGTGGAGCATCCCCGGAGTCCTGGTCGGGAGCTACCTCGGCACCCGAATCGGTCCACACCTCCCGGCAGCCCTCATGGAAAAGCTCCTGGGCTTCGTATTCGCTGCTGTGGGCCTGCTCGTGCTCGGAATCCAGTTCTTTACATAATCCATTGATCCATCGATGCCCAACAATCGCGACCGTCTGATCGAAGCTGCGTCGGCTCTCTTTCATCAGAGGGGGTACGACGGCACGAGCCTCTACGACATTCAGGCCGCCACCGGCGTCGCGCGCAGCAACCTGTACTACCACTTCGGCTCGAAGCTCGAGCTGGCTCGCGCCGTCGTGGAGCATTGGATCGGCGTCTACGACGATCAGATCGTGGGCCCCTCGTTGGATGCGGAGTCTGGCCGGTCCCCGGCCGAGCACATTGAGGCGCTCTTCAGTCGAGCCTGTTGTACTCAGGATCCCGACTGCGGGCTCACGGGGTGTCCGCTCGGTCGCCTCAGCGTAGACCTCGCCGCCGCTGACCCGGGCATCCGGGAGCGTGTGGACGCGTATTTCTCTGGGGTGGAGCGCCGTATCGCGGACATTTTGATCGACGACGACGCTTCGGCCTGGAGTGGTCCGCAGGCTGCGGCCCTGGGAGAACTCACCGTGGCTGCGCTGGAGGGTGCTCTGCTACTCTCGGGCCTGCGCCGGAGTCCTCAGGACCTCACGGCTGTTGGCAGGGCTCTCGCTACGCTCTTGCGCACGCGGCAGGCGACGTAGAGTCGCCCAAACGGCGTTCTAGAGTTCCAGCGCCGACGGTCCGGCGGCGAGTGCGATCAGCCGCGCCTCCGACAACTCACCGACGAGTGCCTGCTCGATCGACGGGGTCGCCCAGGTCACAACGGCCGGCGAGCCCGGCGCAGAGGACACATCCACCCCTGGGCTGGCGGTTGGACTTCGCTCCTTCGCGCCATCCTTGGGAATCATGTAGTGCGATACGTCTCGATCCCCGGCCCGGTAGCGCACCATCGCCCCACGATAACCGTCCACGAGGCAGATCTCGGCTCCAGCGAGGCGGAGCCCCTTCATCTCGAGCAGCTCTACCTTCATCCCGAGCTCGCGGGCCAGAAAGCGCCTGACCTCCCCTGGGTCGGAGGTGTTGATGTTGTCTTCACCCACCGCGCGACGCAGGTAGTCTTCCACGAAGAGAGCATCGGCCTGCTGGGTGGCGCTGTCGCTCATCGCGAGCGTCGTGCCCCCAACGGAGAGGACCACCAGCGCCGCTGCGGCGCCGACAAGCCACGTAGACCGCATCGAACGAAAACGTCCGGCTCCGACGGAACCGTTGTGAATTCCCGCACGTTCACGCGCGAGGGCGTCAAAAACCCGTTCCCGGACACGGCGCGGCGCACGTTCACCTCGGAACCGATCGTAGGCATCGAGCAGCGCACCGTCCTGCGTCAGGTAGTCCTGGCATGCGGTGCACTCGTCGATATGCGCGCGGGCGTTTGCCACCGCTTCATCGGCGATTTGAAGCCGCTCAGGCGGCCAAACCGTCTGTCGTGCATCTTTGCAATCCATCATCTTACTCACGTTATTCCGCCGTCGGTCCCGTTCCGCTCTCCGGCTCCGCCAAGTGCGGCTCCCACCAGTGCGTCACGATACTTCAGCAAGTTCTTCACATCATCGCCCGACACGCCGAGCGTGTGGGCTACGTCTTCGTATTTCCATCTGCGCAACACGACGAGCCACAACACGGCCCGCGCCCTGAAGGGCACCCGACCCGCCGCAAAGGCGAGCGCTTTCGAATCGACGCCGCCCACCGGCCGCGTCGGTCGCTCCTGCGACCCTGGCCACGCCTCATCCGCATCGAGTCCCGCTGCCGTCGAGGCAGCGATGAACTCATCCACCAGGCGGCCTTCGAGCCACTTCGCCGCATCCACCACCTCCTGCGCCGACCGGTACGCGTGAAACGACCGCGTCAGCGTCCACAGCAGCAGCCCCTCGGCCGCATCCTCATCTCCCCCGCTCAGGAACAGCGCGCCCTGATAAAGGTGATCCACCTCTGCGGTGGCGAGCTCTTCGAAAGTCTGTGGACTCATCCCATTCCCCGTTGCACCGGATCTTGGCTTCTCCATGGGGAATACCGAGCGAGCAGGAAAGGTTCGCGCACGCGTGGAGGGCAGTCCCGTGATTGGAGCGCCCCGAAAAGGTCGAGGGGCCCCGACCTGATGGTCGGAACCCCTCTGTCACCCCGGCATGATTTACGCTGCACTCTTGGAAGGCTCGTGCCGGAGCGATTACCTCATGTGACGCCTACCGTCAGGCGACGATCCTCCATGTCTCGACGATCGAGAACGTGTGGCCGCAGACCGATCCCTCTGTGGTCCGGGTGTTTGCCTCGGGATCGAACACGGTGCTGATGTTGATCTCGCACCGTCCAGCGCGGTCGTCGCCCGTAACCCACTCGAACGCTCCGACCAGGCTCACGGTCTGGAGGCCCACCGGCTGCTCGGCCACCGTGCTGTGGCTCGCGGTCAGCACCAGGTTCGGCGCACCGTCCACCGTAATCGTCGGACCCTCTTCACGCTGGAACATGCATCCGTCGTGCGTGGTCGTGGCGGTCACATCCACGTCAGCGGTCTGCAGCTCGGTGTCGATCAGTCCAATGATGCTTCCCTCAACCACAACGGTACCGGCCAACGGGCACGGGCTCGTGATCGTAAACGTGTTGGTGAACTCGACGACGACCGCCGAGGGGCCCTCACCCTGGACCTGGGCTCCGGTGGGAATCTGGCCAGCTGAAGCATCGAACCCCATCGAGGCGAGGTCGCCTGCCAGCTGTATGGACTCTTCCTGCGTCAGGTTCAGCGCCTCGTCGAGTCCAGCAGGAGTGGAATCGTCACAGCCCGTCAGCGCGAAAAGGGCTACAAAGCCAGTCATTAGAACGTTAATCCGCTTCATAATGGGTCTCTCCCGGTTTTCCTGGCACGGTAGGTCCCGCCTCCTGAAGACGACGAAACTTGGGAATAGGTCACACCTGGAGTGCAAGAGGCGGTCCAGAGGTGTTCATGGGCACCTAAACGCGTTCACCGCATCATGTTAGGAGTTTTTGGCGAGTCCACGACGATGAACCCGCACGGACCCGAATCGGCAGGCAAAACGCCTGAATAGGCACTTTTTTCACGGCTTTGTACGTGCGGCCGCCTGCGCCGAGCCGCCCCGGCTGATCGGGTCACCCCCGAGGGCGCAGGAGCATTTTTTCCCACAGATCATGGCTTTTCTCGAGGTCGAAGCGTTCCCGCACGACCCGCTCGGCTGCCTGGGCCATGCGTTGACGGCGGTATGCGTCACCCATGAGCCCACGAATTCCCTCGGCGACCGCCTCGCTCGTCATGTCCACGACCACGCCGGCGCTGTCCTCAGGGGAGGACGCAATCAACGCCTCCTCCGCACCGCTTACACAGGTGCTCACCACCGGCACCCCCACCGCCATCGCCTCGAGCATCGCGTTGCTCATGCCCTCGCGCTCCGAGGCAACCACGTAGAGGTCGAGCGCCGGCAGGATACCGGACACGTTCTCATGGTGACCAAGGAAAAATGTCCGGTCCGAGACGCCCAGCTCGGCGGCGCGGCACTCGAGGTCGGCGCGAAGGTCGCCGTCGCCGATGAAGGCGGCATACACACCCGGCAGAGCGGGCAGAGCCTCGATCAGCCTGTCGTGGCGCTTCTGCCGCACGAGCCGGGCGGCGGTGCCCACGAAAAAGGCTTGCTCAGGCAAGCCGAGCGTCGCGCGAAGCTCGCTCCTGGCAGCGGCACGCTCCAACGAAGCGGCTCCCTCCTCCACCGGCGTACCGCCCTCCGAAGCGGGCACCTGCACCCCGTTGTAGATCGTGCTCACCCGAGCTGGATCGTGCCCCGGAAGGTCGCTCAGGAAGGGCTCACGGATCGCCTCGGAGTTGAGCACCACGTGGTCGATCCAGCGGCGCAGAGCCACCCGATACGTCCAGCTTCGCCGGGGCAGATCGGTCGAGAGTCCGATACGCGCGACCACGCGGGGCACCCGCGCCATCCTCGCGGCCATCCCGGCGAGCCAGATCTTCTTGAAGGTGCTGAGCAGCACGGCGTCGGGGCTGTACTGCCGGATCACCCACGCAAGGCGCACCGCCTCGGGCAGCATAAGCTGACCCCCCACATGGGCCACGCGCGCCTCGATCCCGTGGCGCACAACCTCCCGGCGGATCGCCTCGTCGGCGCAGATGAAGACCGTGCGGTGCCCGCGCCGCTCAAGACCCTGCAGCAGACGAACCGTCCAACGTTCGGCACCCCCAAAGATCCGGGACCCGTTGTGGACGACAATGGTTTGTGGTTCGCGCATTGGCAGATGATAGAGGCGCGGTAGGGGGGCGGGCCAGACGGTCAGCCTCCTTCGGGTTCTTTTACCTTGTAATTATTCCACGCCATGGCATATTTACATGCATGATACCCAGACAATCGCTCGACGAGCTCCGTTCTGCCCTCGCATCCTTCCCCGTGGTCGCTCTTCTTGGACCGCGACAGGTTGGCAAGACCACACTCGCGCTGACTCTGGGTCAGACCTTGCATGACGGGAGTCCGCTGTACCTCGACCTCGAGTCCCCAGCAGATCGAGCCAGGCTTTCCGATCCGGAGGCTTACCTTGAGGCTCAGCAGGGCCGCCTTGTAATCCTGGACGAGATCCACCGTGTGCCCGAGTTGTTCGCGGTGCTTCGGGGCATCGTGGATCGGCGAAGACGCGCAGGTCTTCGCACCGGGCAATTCCTCGTCCTCGGCTCGGCCTCGCTTGAGCTTCTTCGCCAGTCCTCCGAGTCTCTCGCCGGGCGAATCAGCTTCGTCGAGCTCACGCCGATCCGTGTGGACGAACTGCCACCGGACCGTGAGACGATCGAGCGCTTGTGGGTACGCGGCGGCTTCCCAGACAGCCTACTCTCGGAGGACGACGCGGCGAGCCTGGATTGGCGCCGGGCATTCATCCGCACCTACCTCGAACGAGACATCCCTCAGTTCGGACCGCGCGTTCCCGCGGAGACGCTTCGACGATTCTGGACGATGCTGGCTCACGGACAGGCCCAACAAATGAACGCCGCGAGGCTGGCCTCTGGGTTGGGAGTAAGTGGTCAGACCGTAGCTCGTTATCTCGATCTTCTCGTCGACCTGCTGCTCGTCCGCAGGCTCCCCCCCTGGTCGGGGAACGTCGGCAAGCGCCTCGTCAAGTCACCCAAGGTCTACATCCGAGACAGCGGGATTTTGCATGCCCTCCTTGGGCTGGAGACCCTACACGACCTGTTGGGCCACCCCGTGGCGGGTCCCTCCTGGGAAGGCATGGTTCTGGAGAACGCCGTCGCAGCAGCCGCCGGATGGCCCGTCTCCTACTTCAGAACTTCAGCAGGCGCCGAAATTGATGTCGTGCTCGAGGGGCGCAACGATCATCGATACGCGATCGAAATCAAACGCTCCACCGCACCGAGCGTGTCTCGAGGCTTTCGTCACGGCCTGATTGACCTGGAAATTCAGGAGTCGATCGTGATCTACCCCGGCCATGAAGCCATCCCGCTGGGTGGGGGAACGGTGGCACTGGGGCTACACGAAGCCCTGGCATGGATCAGCGATCGGGTAGTCGCTCGACCTCCACCCGGGCATCGTTGAAGCAGGCTCCACCGCCCACGACGTTCAGGTGGGTCGGACACAGCGCGGTAGAGGTCTGCCCATTCATCGACGACTTCCGCCAGGCGCCCTTCGGCATCGACACCACGCCATCTCGAACGCGCGGGTCGGTCTGTGCCTCACAGATCACCTCACCCAGCCCGTTGAAGACGCGCACCGTGTCGCCATCGTCGATCCCGCGGGCCTCGGCGTCGGCCGGGTTGATCGATACCGCGAGCGTGGGATAGTTAAACTCGCCCAGCGTGCTCGAGATCATCTTGTTGTTGGAGGGGCTGATGAGCGTGAGCGGATAACCCGCCTGGTCACCATCCTCGTATTCGTAGGGACGCGGGCCCAGCTCTGGTGGAACGAGGTGGATCTTCCCGTCGTGGGTCCGGGGCATGATCGTGCGCATCTGGACCGCGCCGTCAGGAAACTCGACGGCATCGGAGCCGCCAGACGCCAGGAGCTCAACGTCCGCAGGGCGCCCCTCGAGGGTGACGCATTCGGCGACCTTCCGCAAATACGTCTCGCTGTCCCAGGTGAAGGGCGCGTCGTCCCAACCCATGGCTCGAGCCAGACGAGCGAACACCTCGTCGTTTGGCTTCGCCTCGCCAACGGGGTCGATCACGGGTCGGATGCCGCCCACTGCATAATTGCCGTATCCGGCACGCAGCTCGTGTTGCTCCAGAAACGTCGTCGCCGGCAGCACGATGTCCGCGTAGATCGCGGTGTCGGTCATCACCTGCTCGAAGACGACGGTAAAGAGGTCGTCCCGGGCCAGTCCCTGTAGAACCACATTCTGGTCGGGAACGGTGGCCGCCGGGTTGCAGTTGTACACGAATAGACCCTTGATCGGAGGGCCCGCGTCGCCGGTGAGGCCCGCGTCGCCGGTGAGGCCCGCGTCGCCGGTGGCATCCTCCCCGAGCGAGGTGAGCACCTCCCCAAGCTGGGTCATGTTGATGACCCGGGTCTGCTCGTCGATGTCTCCGTAGACAGCGCGGTCGTCCAAGCGGACCGCCCCGCCGTTACTCAACGTATACCCACCACTCGAGACACCGAACTTCCCCATGAGCGAGGGCATGGCGAGGATGGCAGCTACCGCCTGGCCGCCGTTGCGATTCCGCTCCAGCCCCCAGCCACACCGTATGACCGCAGGACTCGCCTCTGCGTAGGCGCGGGCCAGCGTCTGGATGTCTTCAGCCGGGATTCCGGTCTCGGCAGCAGCAGCCTCCAGCGTCCACCGGTCTGCCTGCTCGAGGAGGGCTTCGACGCCGTCCACATGCTCCGCGAGGAACTCCTGGTCCAGCTCCCCCGCCTCTTCCCACAACCGGATCATCGCCAGCGCCAGGGGAAGGTCCGTCCCCGGCAGCACCGGCAGATGAAGGTCTATCTCGTTGGCAGAGAAGTGATTCCAGGGATCGACGACTGCGACGAAGGCACCATTCCGCTTTGCCTCGCGAAGGTACGGCACCAGATGGATGTTGGACGCCTTGGGGTTTGCTCCCCAGATGATAATCGTGCGGGCACCCGCGTAGTCCTCAAAGGGCACTCCCGGCATCTTGCCGTACATCCCCAGCGCCACCTGAGTGGTTGGCGCGGCACAGATCGTCTTGGCGAGGCGCGAGGCACCCAGGCGGGCAAAGTAGAGTCGGTCGAGGCCGCCCTCGCTCAGAAACCCGTTCGAGCCGCCGTAGTGATAGGGCAGGATCGCCTCGCTACCCCACTCTCGGCTGATCTCCCTGAAGCGGTCCGTGATCTCGTCGAGCGCCTCGTCCCACGAGATCCGGACCCACCCGCCGGATCCCTTGGCGCCCGCACGCCGCATTGGATGCAGCACGCGGTCGGGGCCATACACCCGCTGCCCGTACTGGCGGACCTTAGCACAGATGAATCCGTTGGTGATCCCAGCGCCGGGTCTGCCGGTTATCTCCGTCAGCTTGCCCTCCTCTACGCTCACGCTGAGCGCACAGGTATCCGGACAATCCATGATGCAGGTGGTGGGCAGCCTGGTCGCCACTATCTGTCTCCCCTGAAAATCCCCACGTCCGACCGACGTACCCCATTGTGCGTCCGTTGGCGCTACCGGCGGACCGGCCTGACGTCTTCCGGGAGCACGATCAGGCCCGCGTTGCCCCACTGGCTGTAGACGTAGGTCAGTACGTTCGCCACGTCATCGTCCGACAGTCCCAGGGCGGGCATGACCCCGTTGAACGGGGCACCGTTGACCGTAATGGCACCGTCCAGTCCGTGGACCAACACACCGATCGCGCGGTCCTTGTCCGCGTTCAGAAAGTCGGAGCCCGCGAGTGGCGGGAAGGCACCAGGTATACCCACGCCGGTTGCCTGATGGCACGCAACGCAATTCGACGCATAGACCCGGCCTCCGAATGTGATGCGTTCCTCGGTCGTGGAGGCGCGCGGCGACCCACCTGGCGCACTGGGGATGGTCTGGACCGCGCCGCCCTCGGGCATATACACACCCTCTTCGATCCGTCCCGAGTAGATCGTGGAGTCTGCGGGACCGGTAGCCGTGATAATGCCAAGGGCACCTTTGTTGAATGCCCGGAAGATGGCGTGGTCCACCATGATGTAGTTACCGGGGACCTGCATCTGAAACTCCACCATGGCTGCGCCGCCTGCGGGAATCAGTGTGGTCTGGACGTTCTCCGACACTGTGGACCCAGCCTCGGTGTGGACGCGGTCGAAGATCTCGCCGATGACGTGGAAGGACGAGATCAGGTTGGGCCCTCCATTGCCGACGAACAGGCGAACGGTCTCCCCGACCTCCGCCGTCAGAGCGTTGTCCCCAACCAGCGAGCCGACGGCACCGTTGAAGACGACATAGTCCGGACTCTCGGCCAGAGCTTTTTCCATGCTGAACGGCTGGAGTCCCTGCTCACCGTAGCCCCCTGCGGTATAGACCTCGCCCTGCATCACGTAGTACTCGCGATCGACGGGCGAAAGCCCACCCTCGGGCTCGACGAGAATCATGCCATACATCCCGTTGGCAATATGCATTCCGACCGGGGCGGTGGCGCAGTGGTACACGTAGAGGCCGGGGTTGAGCGCTTTGAAGACGAAGGTGGCCGACTGTCCCGGATTTACGAACGATGAGGTGGCGCCACCACCCGGACCGGTCACAGCGTGCAGGTCGATGTTGTGGGGCATGCGGCTGTCGGGACGGTTATTGAGATGGAATTCCACCTCGTCGCCGACGCGCACGCGAATGAACTTACCCGGGACTTCACCCCCGAAGGTCCAGAAGGTGTAGTCCACCCCGTCCGCGAGACGCCGTACGAGCTCCTGGGTCTCGAGGCGAACGATCACGCGCGTCGGGTGACTGCGGCTGATCGGAGGGGGAACCGCCGGAGCGTGGGTCAGGACGGCTTCTTCCGTTCCGACAACCGCACCGCCGCCGCCAGGTTGGCAGCCCACCAGCAGGACCGGGAGCGTGGCAGACGTCATGGTCAGGGCCGAGAGGAAGCGGCGAAGTCGTTGCGTCAACATTTTGCTCTCTTCGGAGATAGCGTGAAGGTCGTCAGGTGGTGCTTTGCGTCGTGCAAGACGATAGTGCTTGGCAGCGCCGTTGGCACGAGCCTGAGCGAAAACCGCCGTCGACGGGCCCGTCGTGCTCGTCGGGCACTCCATCGCGGGCCAGATCCTGCTGGCATACCCCCACCTCTACCCGGAGGAAGTTGCGGGGCCCGTATTCGTCGATGCCTCCCACCCTCAGCAGTCGGGACGCTGGTCATCTCGCCGGGGACCGTCATCTTCCAACCATGGGCTGTGAAGCACCTTTTGGAAGGGGGAGACTATGGAGGATCTGACGGGGATGAAGTGCGTCGCCTGCAGGCGCGACGCACCCCGAGCCACCGCAGAGGAGATCGAGGGTCTCATTGCGCAGATTCCGGAGTGGATGGTCATCTCGCGGGACGGAGTCGATCGACTGGAGCGCGTATTCGCGGTTCCAGATTTTGTGGAGGCCCTGGCGTTCACGAACCGGGTCGGCGAACTCGCCGAGGCGGAAGGCCATCACCCGGCGCTACTCACCGAATGGGGTCGGGTCACTGTGACCTGGTGGACCCACAAGATCCGGGGCCTTCACCGGAACGACTTCATCATGGCCGCCAAGACCGACCAACTCTTTGCCGACGACGGATCGGCGGAGTGATGTCGGCGTGACCCCGTCGTTTTCCCACAAGGCCTTTACCGTGGATGAGGCGAACGGGCTCATCGCCACCATGGAGGCGGTGATGGAGGAGATCGCGCACCTCCGAGATCTGGTAGAAGACCACGACCGACAGCTTCAGGTTTTGGACGCACTGTGGGGGTCCGAGGTTTTGAACTCCGAGAACCCCGATCATTCGGAGTCCGTGCGCCATCGGGCTGGACGAGATGAGGTGGTGGAGCGCATCCGGGCCCGGATGCAAGAAGAGATCGTGGCCCGAGGCATTCGTTTTCCTCCTGGAGGTCTCGAGCATGGACTGCTGGACTTCCCGACGACCTTCGACGGACGGTGGGTCTACCTCTGCTGGAAGCGAGGGGAGCCGAAGGTCGATCAGTGGCACGAAGTCACGGATGGCTTCGCCGGTCGTCAGGCCGTGACGCCGGACCACGAGCGGCGGATGGGAGTTGCGCCGGGCAACCCTCCGGAGGCACCGCCTCCGTAGGGAGTCGTCTCGGTGGGGATGCTCCGCCACCCGTAAGTCCTTGTCCTACAAAGCGGAACCGGTGGGACCCGAACCCACAAGCCCTTGCGAGCGCCGGTTTTCGAGACCGAATAGATGTGTCACGCCAAGAGTCTGAAAGACCATTTAGGGGCTTCTAGCAACGGTTTTCCCAAGCCACCTGTCCCGCCTGGATACTGAAAGATCGTGTAAGACCCGGTATGCGGGTAACGATTCGGGTAACTCCTTGCGACTGTGGGGGTCGGACGGCATCCCAGACAGCGGGGCTACTCGCCCAACTCTTAATCAGTAGGTTGAACGTTCGAGTCCTTCGCGGGGCATAGGCCGGGAGTCCGCTACCGAAGCGGGCTTCCGGCTTTTCTGTGTCGGTGAGTCAGGGGCCGAGAGTGGGCCGAGGGACCCCAACGGGTACCCAATAACTCCGGTTGCCCTAAGGGAGCTGGCCGGCACGGGGGAGGACTCAGGTGTCTGGACGCACGAAGGGATTGAGATTGCGTCTACCGTCTCTGGCATTCGCGCTAGTGTGTCCCCGGGAGTTCATGCGCCCCATGCAGGTGAAACTCGACCGTGTACTCTAGGAGTGATACGCCTGGTACAACAGTCGCCGCGTATCACAGCGCTTTGTCGATCCTCTTGGCGAGTATCACGCCGTACACCGGTCGATCCTTACCAATGGTGCTCTTCCCCATCCCATGTACCGCGTCAACTGGCCCACGGCGCGATCCGCAGCTCGGGCGCGCTTCAGCTCAAACCCGACAAACGCGCCATCCGAGTCGGTTGCCAGAATATCGACCCGACCAACGTCGGTCGGATACTCCACACCATCACGTCCAGTGGGATCGACGTACACTCGTAGCGGTACTGTCAACTTGAGCCGATTCTTTCCCGTGTAGATGTCAGCCCGAGAGAAAAAAGGGCCGAAATCCGCCGTTTCCAGTCATGCCGATCACGCGTTTTGTCGCAGATTTAGCTTAGATTGACAGGACCCCCACACGGGGTCGCCTACTCCCCCCTCGCCTCGAGCGCAGCTCTGATCCTGGCGATGATGTCGGTCGTGGAAATCCCGGGGGTGTAACCCACCGAGCGGTAAATACCCATCTCCATCGGAGTCTTGTAGCAGAGCTCTTCCAATTCGTCGGAAAAGTCATCTCCGTGCAGGATCAGGTCAATGTCGTGCTGTTCGATCCAGCCTCGGTCTATGGTGAGAGGTGCGTTGGAAACCACTTCATCGACGTACTTACAGCCCTCGACCGAAGCCACGCGCTCCTCCATGGAAAATATCGGGCGCTGCTTGTAACGCATCACCGTGTCATCGGCGTGAATACCCACCAGGAGGTAGTCACCGTGTTCTCTGGCCTGTCTGAGAAAATTCACGTGACCGTAGTGGAACAGATCGGCCACCATATCGACGTACACGCGAGTGATTTCAGGTTCTCCTGGATTAGGTCTATGCGTTCTTGATCGAGGCCCTGGTCAGACCGGTTGGGGCATCAGGGCATCCCATCGGCCTGAGGGATTCTGAGGATCGGGTTGATAAACGTAATGGACACCAGGTGCGAGATGCTCGAGATAAAGGATTTCCTTGTGGGCTTCATACTGGACGGTGACGACGTATCCAGCGTCCTCCGGCAGCGTGAAGTAGACATAGCCCTCCGTGTTGGTCCTCGACCTATCTAGCCCTGTCAGGACCGTGGACGCGGCCAACAAGACCTCCGCCCCCTCAACCGAGCGACCCTCGAGATCGAGAACCTTCAGGCTGCCCGTGTGCCGTCCAGGTTCTAGTACGCTCGCGAGGCCCATAGTCCCCTCCGAGCCAGAGGGAAGAGCATTTTCGGCCATGAGATCCAAGACTTCCTGTTCGAACTCGCCTGCTCTCTTAGGGATCATCCATTCCGGGCCGTACTTTAGCCTGAGGTATTCCTCGGGCGGATTCGGCACCAAGAATCTCTCGCCGAGGAACTCGATTTCTTTCAGGTCCGTGTGCAAGCTCACCGGGATTCGAACGACGGGCCATTGGTAAATGCTATCGTCAATGATCCGATAGCACGTCCAGTCCATCTGGGTACCGGCCTTCTGCAGATCGACGCTCAGATTGAGTTCGTTTTCGTTGACGTGTGCTTGGAAGCCATGCTCGCTGAATACGTCTGCGGCGCTGTGTACCCGCTCCTCGGTAAGACCGTGTAGCCCAATTACCGAACCGATGTCCAGGTCATCATCCCATTCGATCAAAGCGTTGTCCCGGACTGCACCCAAACATGTCCCATGGCGGAAAAAAAATACGAGTTCGAGTCGATCCAGGATCTGCTTAGCCTCTTTCAGCAGCGCCTCGGCGGCGGTCATGTCCATGGGCTCGAACACGGTAGACGGCATAGTTTTTGAATGAACTCCAGATAAGGTTGTCCTACCGACACGTAGCCGAGACCACACCACCCATTCCACGCATGGAACTGAACGTTAGCGTTGAATTCGTCGGACACGGGACTAGGTCCCAAACAATATAGCGGTGGAGATCACGTCCTGACGCAACGCAGGATTCTGGGTGCAGAAGCCCCTGCCGGCACGAGAGTTTCGGTCGCTCGAAGCACCTGGCTCGAGCGCATCCCACAGGCGCCGGATCAACACCGGCCCTCCACTTTCGGGGATAGTCCGCACGGCCGGGGACGCGTTGCTGAAAGGGCCTGAACGCAGTAGGATAGATATCTTCCGTCTGAGACTTTTCGCTGCGAGGAATCTTCTTATCGAGTCCCCGCACGTAAGGTGCAGGCGTTTCTTTTTCTCTCTCAGGCAGGCGCTTTTCGAAGTCCGGGCCTGAGACCTTGGGCGCCATGCAAACTGACCACGGTGTTGTTCAAACCTCGGCTCGAGAGCGAGATCTGGTGGACGAAATCGAGCGACTTAGCTCGCGTTCTGGATCCCACTCACCGAGCCTCACGACGATGCAACAGGCGCTGCCTGGAATCAGCATCGATATCGATGCTTGCTTTCTTTCAAACCCCTTGGCCACCGACCTTTTCTGGACCCATTTCAATTCCGCTGTACTGAACGATCCACAGCTCTTCAAGCGCATGCTCGAAGCGTACCCGTCGCAGAACAGAGTAATTGCCGAGCGCCTGGCTTCAGCCGTTGGAGTGGACGCGAGTCGCGTATTCGTCGCCAACGGCGCGACCGAAGCCATACAGGCGATCCTTCACAACTTCACGTCCCACCTCCATGTCAACACACCCACGTTCTCTCCATACTACGAGTTCGCGGGCCCCGGGCATGAAGTCACTACCTATCAGCTAGACGCTGCAGACGACTTCGCACTCGATCCAGAACAGTATGTGCAGTCGGTCCTACAGAGCGGTGCGGATACGGCGATATTGATCTCGCCGAACAACCCGGACGGCTATCTCATCCCTGACGATCACCTGACTTGGATACTCTCCCGGCTGATCGACCTCGGGACGGTAATCGTCGACGAGAGCTTTATTCACTTCGCGAGACATGCTGTCCCGGACCGCTTGCCAACACTCGTAGCACTGACGGACCAGTTCCCAAATGTGACCGTGGTCAAGAGCATGTCGAAGGACTTCGGCGTCGCCGGAATACGCGCCGGTTACGCAATCATGAAGCCAGAGCGAGTAAGCCGATTGTTAGATTACGGCTACCTCTGGAATGTCAGCGGCATGGCCGAATATTTTTTCTCGTTGTTCGCCCACCCAACTTTTCTCGCCCAATACGAGAGGGTCCTGACCACATACAGAGGATACATCGAGCGGTTTATGCGCATGACGTCCGATGCGGACTTCATTCGGGCCTACCCGAGCAGCGCTAACTTTCAATTGATGCGGATGCCCGAGGCCGTTTCAGCTGACTTGATCACCGCACTGCTGCTTGTCCGGCACGGCATTTACGTGAGGAGCTGTACGGACAAAGTCGGGCTGGGCGGTGAATTCATCCGAGTCGCGATCCGCACTGAATCCGAGAACATACGGGTGTTTGAGGCGCTCGCAGAGATTCTGAACTGACCGATCTCTGAGAAAAGGGGAACCGCGCGGACCGAGCTCCCGTGGCCAAACAGACGAGGTGCTCTAGCGGCAGCCCATGACGGCTGTTGGGGGCTAGCCCCCCCCCGATAAGGCAGTGGTGGTGTTCGTCGGCCGGGCAAGCTGCCCCATCTACGCGGGTACAGATATACCGTCGGCGTATCCGCCGGGCGGGAGACTCAAAGCGCCGGGTAACGTTTCGGGTAACTCCTTGTCCTGCAAAGCGGAGCCGGTGGGACTCGAACCCACAAGCCCTTGCGGGCGCCGGTTTTCGAGACCGGTGCAATACCAATTATGCGACGGCTCCTACCTGCTTCCAACCATCCTAATCGGGGCGCCCGGATTGAGCTGCGGATGGCTTCGCCATCCTCGCTCGTCTCGCGGAAGACCCAAACGATCTTCGATAACGCAACGACCGCTCGGCTCGAACCTGCGGTTCGAACCCAGTCGCCAATCCCTCGTTTGCTTTCAAAAACCTAATCGGGGCGCCCGGATTGAGCTGCGGATGGCTTCGCCATCCTCGCTCGTCTCGCGGAAGACCCATACGATCTTCGATAACGCAACGACCGCTCGGCTCGAACCTGCGGTTCGAACCCAGTCGCCAATCCCTCGTTTGCTTTCAAAAACCTAATCGGGGCGCCCGGATTCGAACCGGGGACCTCTGCGACCCGAACGCAGCGCTCTACCGGACTGAGCCACGCCCCGAACCTCATTAACATGCAAAAAATGGTGCCCGGGGGCACCACCAACCAACCACGGACGGGGTGGGATTCGAACCCACGCGGGCGTGAGCCCACACGATTTCCAATCGTGCGCCTTAAGCCACTCGGCCACCCGTCCCAAAAATCCGCTCGCGCGGCTGACCTACGAACGGAGGGAGTGGGATTCGAACCCACGCGGTCCTTTCGAACCAACGCCTTAGCAGGGCGTCGCCATAAGCCACTCGGCCATCCCTCCCCGAGTCAGAGCGAGGTGCTCAAACCGCCGCGCCTCCCTCCTTTTTTCCAGCGAATTGCCCCGCTAGGGATCGAACCTAGACTCTCCGGAACCAGAATCCGGCGTGTTGCCAATTACACCACGGGGCAGCAGAGCCACCTGTCGGATTTGAACCGACGACCCCGTCATTACGAGTGACGTGCTCTACCAACTGAGCTAAGGTGGCAAACTTCATCGGCTTTCAAGCCCAAATGGAGCCGAGGGGAATCGAACCCCTGACCTCAGCATTGCGAACGCTGCGCTCTCCCAACTGAGCTACGGCCCCAACATCGTCTCGTTCCAACCCGGCACGCCAGGCGATCTAATATGGGCGCGAGAGGATTCGAACCTCTGACCTCTACGATGTCAACGTAGCGCTCTAACCAACTGAGCTACGCGCCCAACCGCTTCGGCACTCGGCCGATCTTCCCTGCAAACGCGCCCGGAGGGACTCGAACCCCCGGCCTCCTGATCCGTAGTCAGGCACTCTAATCCAACTGAGCTACGGGCGCAGATACTGCAATTTACCTGATCAAGCGGTACTTCCGTTACACCTATTCCTTCCAATCCACCTTTTTGACGCCGCAGCGTTCGTTGCGAGGCAAGGCGGGCGAGGCGCGACGACTGAGGCGTACCGAGGTACGTCGCAAGAAGTCGCGACCGATGCCCAACGCCGCATCGCACGAACGAAGCAAGTCAAAAATGCCCACGACAGGACTCGAACCTGTACGCCCTTTCGGACACTGGTCCCTCAAACCAGCCTGTCTACCAATTCCAGCACGTGGGCTTCCTACTCGCAAAGGCTGTGCACTCACACTGGCCATTGGTCATGCTCGAGGAGGGACTCGAACCCTCACGGGGTTAACCCCCACAGGAACCTGAATCCTGCGCGTCTACCAATTCCGCCACCCGAGCCTGGTGCCAGTGGAGCCGAGGGGAATCGAACCCCTGACCTCTTGAATGCCATTCAAGCGCTCTCCCAACTGAGCTACGGCCCCAGCACTTTGCGATCCAAATTGTCAAAAAACTCTTCAGCGGGGCTGACGGGACTTGAACCCGCGACCTCCGGTGTGACAGACCGGCACTCTAACCAGCTGAGCTACAGCCCCAAAGCCGGGTCCGGCATCGCCGGTTCCGACCCTTCAAACTCCTGTCCAACATCTACTTCAATGCCCCCACGGGGAATCGAACCCCGGTCTCCACCTTGAAAGAGTGGTGTCCTAGCCGTTAGACGATGGGGGCGAATCCTCACACCCAACAGGCCCGGAGGGACTCGAACCCCCAACCCCCGGTTTTGGAGACCGGTGCTCTACCAATTGAGCTACGGACCTCTGTTCCTGCGGCCCCTTTCCACAGCGGCCTTGAGTTCCAATGGCCAGGGGCGGAATCGAACCGCCGACACCGCGATTTTCAGTCGCGTGCTCTACCAACTGAGCTACCTGGCCGAAAAAAACCGCCCGAGGCCATCCGGCTCTGGGCGGTCATGGAGAGAAGCGCTGTCAGAACTTCCTAACCGCGATGCTCTCCGCCCGCTCGCGTTCGCGAACTAGACCACGCGTCGGCCACAAACCATCCGCACATCCACAGGGTGCGAGACACGGCAACCGTCTCCCCTACGCTGTAGCAGTGTGAACGATTCACTCAATCAACTCCAACCGTCTGTGGCCCAGCGACCAAAACGCCGCCCTTCGGCGGCGTCTCAAACATAGCGGGGGCAGGATTCGAACCTGCGACCTTCGGGTTATGAGCCCGACGAGCTACCAGACTGCTCCACCCCGCAACAATAGATGGAGAAGTTATCCAGGCTGAGAATCGAGGTCAAGACGCGCCACAGCCCACGCTTCCCTACTACATTGAAGGACCCGCCGAATGCCACCCCGGAGGAGATTGATGATGATCAGAACTCGATTGGGCTGGGTACTCGCCGGTGCGGTGATTTTGCTGCCGTTCGGTGTGAGTGCCCAGGAGATGGAGAGTGGTGAGGATCAGGGCATTCGCTCCTGGCAGGAGGATCAGTTGGCCGACGTCGAAGACATGAAGGGCAAGTTCCTCGCCCTCGCGGAAGCGTTCTCCGAAGAGAACTACGACTGGCGTCCCATGGACGGCGTTCGGTCGGTGCGTGACGTGATGGCGCTGATCGCTGCCGAGGGCATGCTGTTCCCCACCCTCTGGGGTGTCGAGGCGCCGGAGGGAGTGGCCCAGGGCTTCGGAGCCGAGATGGCCCGGGTCGGAGCCCTCTCGAAGGCCGAGACCATTTCGGAGATCGAGCGGGGGTTCGACCACTTCCTCGAGACTACAGCTGCCCTCGATGACGCGGCCAGGGCAGCGGAAGCCAACTGGTTTGGTCGCCCCGTGACCGTCAACGCAGCGATCGCCCTGGCCATCGGTGACATGCATGAGCATCTGGGACAGTCGATCGCGTACGCTCGCACGAACCACATCGTACCGCCGTGGAGCCGGTAGGCTAGACACCGCGACGGCCAGCCGGTTGAGTCGCCATCGGGGTGAGTCTATATTCCGCCGCTCGGGACGTGGCGCAGCTCGGTAGCGCACCTGAATGGGGTTCAGGGGGTCGCCGGTTCGAATCCGGCCGTCCCGACTGGAAGGAAGCCCACGGCAGCTCTCGCTGTCGTGGGCTTTCTTCATTATCAGGTATGGCCGGATGAGAACCGCAGGTTCGAGCCGAAGCGGCCCTTCCTTTCTCGAACACCCACCCCGCTCTCCCGCGAGACGAGCGAGAATCGCGTCAGCGATTCGCAGCTCCATCCGGCCGTGGCAAGTTTCCCGAGGGGTCCACTACGTAGCTCCACTACGTTGGGGCCGTTGCCTTCGTGGACATTCACGTTCGACGATCCCAGATGTCGCTGCGTGGGGGACATCTTCGCCGGCCTTTTCCCGAAGCGATGGCGCGAGGGATGTGAGGCCTTGCGGGATCATGGATTTCTTGCGTCTCCGGTGCGTGGAGTCAAGATTGGGCCTTTGCGTGATCGCCCAGCTTGGGCAGTAACCGATGCGTCCCGCTCGAGGTCCGGATGACCCAGTTAGACAACCTTAGAGCCGCACTCGCCGACCGTTATACCATCGGGGAAGACGTGGGTAGCGGCGGCATGGCCACGGTTTACCGTGCGCGCGACGTAAAGCATGATCGCGACGTGGCGGTCAAGGTGCTGCGTGGCGACGTGGCCGAGTCGATCGGCGGTGAACGATTCCTACGGGAGATCCGAATCGCGGCGAAGCTTCAACACCCCCACATCCTGCCCCTTCTCGATTCAGGTGATTTGGACGGTACCCTCTACTACGTCATGCCGATGGTGGAGGGTGAGTCTCTTCGAGAGCGGATCGATCGCGAGGGCGAGCTTCCGGTCAACGAGGCCATTCGCCTTGTGCGCGAGGTGACGGATGCCCTGGCCTTCGCTCACGCACAGGGAATCGTGCACCGGGACATCAAGCCCGACAACGTGATGGTGAGCGGGCGCCACGCGCTCGTCACGGACTTCGGTGTCGCCAAGGCGGTAAGTGAGGCGACCGGGGACGATAAGGTCACGACGGTAGGGGTCGCTCTAGGGACGCCGGCGTACATGTCGCCGGAACAGGCTGCGGCCGACCCGCATGTGGATCACCGAGCGGACCTCTACGCAGTCGGCGTTCTGGCCTATGAACTCTTGACCGGTAGTCCTCCGTTCAGTGGCGCCACGCCGCAACAGGTGTTGGCCGCGCAGGTGACCCAGACGCCACGGCCAATCACCGAGATGCGCCCGGCCGTGCCCGAAGTGCTCGCCTCCGTGGTCATGCGGTGTCTGGAGAAAAAGGCCGCCGACCGGTGGCAGACGGCGGAGGAACTGCTCGGACAATTCGAGTCGAGCGAGACGGTGAGCGGGGGCATGACGCCGACTGGGCTCCAGCCGTGGGCCGCCGCGGTCGCGCCTGTGCCGGGCGTTGGACGGCACTGGATGGCCGGGGCCGCCGTTGTAGCGGTCACAGCGGCCGCGTTCTTCCTGGGTCCGTGGGGCCCCAGCGGTTCGGCGGTTCCCGGCGGCCCGACTGTGGGGGACGCTGATGTCGCCATCCGACTGCTGGTTCTTCCCTTCCAGAATCAGACGGGTGATGCGGAGCACGATCCGCTCGGCCGGCTGGCGGCTTCGTGGGTTGAGCGTGGCCTTACTCGGGCAGGGTTGGTGGATGTCGTTCCGCTCCGATCCGTGCTCGATGAGGCGACCTCGAGTGTCGGCCAGTCCGAGCTCCTGTCGAGCGCCGGGGCGGACTATGGCGTAAGCGGTGAGTATTACCTGAGAGGTGGGGACGTGGAGGTGAGGGCCCGTATCATGGATGTGGCCACCAATCGGGTACTCGTCGAGCTGGAGCCGGTCCGAGCGCCGATCTCAGACCCGATGGCCGCATTCGACGGAGTGAGTCGTAGGGCGTCCGGCTCGGTCGCGGCGCTCATCAATGCCGACGAGGAGGGTGTTATTTCTTGGGGAGGTGCTCCGCCGAGCCTCGAGGCATTTCGTGCGTTTGAGCAGGGCCGATCCAGCTTCAGTCAGTCTGATTATGCCTCGGCTCTGGGCCACTTCCAGCGCGCCGAACGAATGGACACGGCGTGGCTGACTCCAGCCTACTTTATGATGGCCACCTTTTACAACCTCGGGCGGCACGCGGAGGCTGATTCCGTGGAGCGCTATCTCGAGGAGCGGCGTGGGCGACTGACGGGCTTAGAACTGGCGGGACTGGACGGGATGATCGGGTGGACGCGTGGAGACCTGGAGAGGGAATATCAGGCATCCCTCCGGCTTGTGAAGCTGGATCGGGTCGGTATGGCATACGACGCAGCGGTCACCGCGTCCAGGTTGAATCGTCTCGATGAGGCGCTGGTGCACATCAGCCTGCGAGACACCACCACTAGCATGGGTGCCAACTGGAGTGGCTGGTACGTTGTCGAAATCAGTGTCCTTCTCAGGTTGGGTCGAACGGAAGAAGCGTTGGAGCGCGCCCGGTCGGCTACCCGCCGGTTTCCGGACCGTGCGCCGGGCCACCTGAGAAGCCAGGCTCAGGCACTGGCTGTTCTTGATCGATTGGATGAACTCGAGCCGGTTCTCGCGGACGCCCGCGCTCGCGCCAACCCGCTTGTATCTGTCGATGTCCTCAATGACGCGGCATGGGTTCTCAGTGGGCTCGGACGGGACGCCGAGGCGGTCCGCATGGCCGACAGGGCGCTCGCCGAGAATAAGGAGACCTCCCAAGACGGGCGCGCCAGAAGAGCGTGGTCCCATTATTACGCGGGCCGGTGGGCTGAGGCGGAGTCGGCATGGAGGGCCTTGCTCCTGGAGACTCCAAACAACACCCTTTGGCTTTCAAGATGGGGTGTGACCCTGGCCCACATGGGTCGCATGGACGAAGCGGAGGCCGCACGTGCCCGCATCGAGGCGACCGAGTACCCGTTCACTCCCTTCTTCCGGCAGGGGGAAAACCGGGCGCGTGAAGCGTATATTCTGGCCGCCATGGGCGAGAGTGATCGCGCCCTCACGCTCCTTAGGGAAGCTGTTCAGAGCGGCTTGTCTTTTGGCACGTGGACGCTCTGGGCGCCGGAGTTGAGGGAGCTTCGCGACGATCCACGCTACCAGAGGCTGGTGGCTCCCAAGCGTTGAGGGAGGCTCGGCGCTTCTACCCGCCTCATTGAGTCCGGGAATCTGGGGTCCCCTCCCTGGGGGGGAAGCCTATGAGTGGCCACTATTAGGCTTTCCAGGATGATCACTACTGAACCCGGAACTTCATCAGCCTCGCGCGCTTCGCTTGCGGTCTGCATCTTTGGCGCGCAGCATATTTGCAATGACGTTAGAGAGCACAACGGCTGTTCCAGGTTCTCACAGAAGGCGTACCCACCCCACCAGCGGATGAGCACATGACTCCCATTACCACATCGCAGCCCACCGAGCAGGTCAGAGCAGCATGCGACCAAATGGTAGCCGCCGAACGGACGAGGGACCTGGAAGCCGTTCTCGATCTGATCTGGGACGATGCCGTGTGGCTTGCGCCGAACGCGCCCCCCGTGCTCGGGATTGCGGAGATTCGATCGCTGTTTGCCGAATTCTTTCAGCTTCCCTTTACCGATATGACGGTTGACCTGACTAGCGTCCGAGTGAGCGAATCGGGCGACATAGCCACCGTCTGGGGCACGTTCGCGCTAACATTCGATTCGCCGGAAGGCCAATCGACAGAATCCATGAACTTTCTGATGTCCTGGGAAAACCGAGACGGGAAATGGAAGACCGCCGCAAACATGTTCTGTCCCAACACACCCCTTCCCCAGGCGGAGTAGTCTACCGGGGGCAGGCCAGCATGGCGACCGTCTAGTTGGCCTCCGACATCAAACGGCGCCCCGGCGCGGGATGTTCTTCGGTCTGCCGTCCGACGCACGCCCTTTGGACCCGGGCTGTTTCTTCTGGAACTTCGTCGACCGCGTGCTCTCGTCCGAGCCCTTCGTGTCGACCTCGCCCTCGGTGTCTTTGGAGGCCTTTGCTTTTGCCATGGATTCCTCTTCGAGGGCCTTGCGCGTCGCGGTGCGCGTGCCCTCGTCCTCGGCCAAGTGACACTTCTTGTACTTCTTGCCGGAGCCACAAAGACAGCGGTCGTTTCGGCCTGTGGTCTTCAAACGCACTTCGTAATCGCTGTCACTCATCGGACCTCTCCATTGTTCGAACTCAATTGTGCGGCTCGCGGTTCTTCATCGGCACCGAATCTCCGCCGATACCCTTGGCCCACGGGCTACGGCCGATGCCACGCCAACGCAATCTAACCGACCCCAAGTAGATGGCTTCCTGTTGCGGCTTGTCAGGGCAGATTCCCATCCCCCGAGCTGGGCTCACGCCACTCGGTAGCGGTCAGGCGTCGCGAGCAGGGTCGTCGTGTTGAGGAGCCGGAACCGCGAACCGGCCTCCACGACATTCTTCACTACGTAACCCCCCTCGATGGCGGGAAATGAGCTTCTGGATGCCGGGCCGTCCTCGCCAGAGACCCGCATAGAACGGGAATATCCCGTGATATGGCGTATATACTGACGTAATGGGGTTCAGGGGGTCGCCGGTTCGAGCCGAGCGGCCCTACCCTCCTCGACAACCCACCCCGCTCTTCCGCGAGACGAGCGAGAATCGCGTCAGCGATTCGCAGCTCCATCCGGCCGTCCCGACTGCAGGATAGATCAACTCCCACAAGGCTTATCGCCCTGTGGGAGTTTTTCTTTTCTTGAGGGGTCCACTACGTAGCTCCACTACGTTGGGGCCGTAGAGGCGCGGTAGAACCGTGCAGCCGGCGGGGTGCATCCCCCAGGGAATCCTATTAGTGGCCACTAATAGGCTTTCCATTCCCCAGCCTGCCCTCCCCTTTCCGCCCAACGCTTCCCAAGAGGCTGGCGAGAACTCTGCCCATGTGGGTACTCTGTATTCTTGAAAGCATTCGAAGCCTTTGGCGCTATCCCTGCGAAAGGTGTCGAATAAAAGGAGTTAGGCGGTGCCTGGATACCCCGTACTGAGGTGGCGATGAGGACTGAAGGAGGGGGCATGCGACGAGGTGTCGCTGAGTTGCTTATCGTGTTCTTGGGGATCATCGGTGCGTTGTGGGCGGACGAACTCCGCAGGGGTTGGGCGGACCGGGACCTAGAGAGGACGTACCTGGGAGCCCTCCGGGTTGATATCGCGGAGGACATTGTCCGCCTAGAGAGCGTGCTTCGCAGTGCGGAGGGGCATGCCGAGTCGGCGCGGCGGGTTTGGGATACCGTGTCACTCGGGAACGGGACAGACATCGACCCTGGCAGACTAGCGTACGACATTCAGTTTGCCGGCTTCGGGTACTTCTTCTACCCATCGAATCCGACCTACCGAGATCTCCTCAGCACAGGTGGCCTCGGGCTGATCGAGGATCTTGAGTTGCGGCATGCCGTGGTGGGGTATTACGAGGCGGTGAGTCAAATGCGACAGTTCTACGTCCCATGGACCGCCGTAATGGAGGCGTACCGACCCCATGTAAATGCTCTCCTACCTCCGGCCGACTACGCCGCCATTGTTCAGTCGTTCGGACGAGAGCAAGGTCGTGACTCCACCCTCCTGCCTCCGGCTCAACTAGACGTGGCCAGGACGCTGGGCAACTTGGACAACGCCCCGTTCCTGAACTCTCTTCTGGATGTGATGGAGAGCGCAGAGCAACAAGAGGGGAGCTTCATCGGGCTATTGGCCACGGCTGAGGCACTTTCTCGTCGGCTGGAGGGCGGACTTCGATAGCTGTTCGATGACGTCCACCGTGGCACCGCCTAACAAGCCATTGCTACTGACACCGAAAAAATAGTGGGTCCGCTTCGCTTGTCATCGGGCTGGCGGCGCAGCAGAATCGCATATCCGTTAGATCGCGCTGGGATCACCTTGGAGGACACCGCCTGACATGAGCGAGTTTGAGCTCGTAACAATCGCACTCTCATTTATCGTCGGCTTCGGTGTCACTGCGATCCTCGCTGGGTTCGTTTCCCTGTTGACCCGACCGCAGCCCGTCCGATGGGATTGGCTCCCGCTTGCGTGGGCACTGCTCGTGTTCGCCGACCTGGTCATGTTCTGGTTCGGTGCGCTATATGTGGAGCGAACGATAGCCCTGAGCCTAGGGACTTTCTGGGCCCTGATCCTCCTCGCCAGCCTCCTGTTCCTCGCTGGGTCCCTGATTCTGCCATCGAACGAGCACCGGTTGGGGCTGCCCCTCATTGACGACTTCGATCGGTTTGGAATACGAGCGCTCGTTCCGATCTCCATCTTTCAAGCCGGTGCCGCGATGACGAACCTTGCCGCAGGCGCCTCAGTGGGTGAACCCGAGGTGTACTTCAACGTGGCCCTCGCGGTTCTGGCGATGGTCGTGTTCGCTGTTCGACACCGGACAGTCCAGAGGGGAGTGACGCTCCTTTACGGTGCGATCCTCATCTACGGCATCATGTTTGTCTGGGCGCGCCCCGGGGCCATGGATCAGGTCCTCCCCGGTTGAAGGCACCGCTTCGGATCAACTTTGAAGTGCGACATGGGTTGGATCCCCAAGCCCCCCTAACCCCCGTCCCCTGGCCACGGATTGCCCGCCGGAGGCGCCAAGAGGCTTGAACCCGTGGTCCTCACGACACGCCGGGGAGGCTCGGCGCTTCTATCCGCGCTCATTGAGTCCAGGAATCTGGGATAGGCCTCTGGAGGAAACCCTGTAAGTGGCCACTAACGGGGTTTCCATCCCCCAGCCAGCGTTCCCCTTTCCACCCAACGCTTCCCAGGAGTCTGGCGAGAACTCGCCATCTCTGCGTACTCTGTGTTCTTGAAAGCGTTCGAAACTTTAGGCGCGAACCCTGCCGAAGGTGTCGAATAAAAGGAGTTAGGCCGACCCCGGATCAAACCGACACGAAGTGTGACCTCACCCGGCACGATTCTTCGAAAAGGCAAACCATGAGTGACCCCTTTGCTCCCCGCGTCGGCGGAGTCCTCAGCGCCGACATCGCCGTTCCCGAACACGAACGTGAAGTGCGCTTCTACTCGCGTGTACTCAGCACGGGTGAGAGCCCGCTTTGGCGTGAGGATCTAATGAACAACCTCGGCATGCCGATCATCGGATTGGGCGCGCGTAGCACGGAGCATGAGATGCTCCCTCTCCAATGGATGCCGCACATTCAGGTCGCTGATGTCGCA
>JAZDDA010000009.1:0-2367 GCA_036679625.1 Gemmatimonadota bacterium
TCACCATCGCCTTCATCGCCGCGATCGACTGGGAGAGGTTGGTGCGTGTCAACATTCCCGCCTTCCTTCGCGGTGTATCAGGACGTTTCGAGGGCCGGCGGCTCTCCTGAGGCCTAGGAGGGCTCGGCGACTCTCTCGGGATCGTGATCCGTGTAGTCGCCCGTGCGGAGGTGACAGGAGGCTGCATGGTCAATCCCCCCTGGCATCGGTCGCAGCTCAGGCTCCACCACATTGCAGACCCCGTCGAGGGCTATGGGGCACCGGGGATGGAAGCGACACCCCGGAGGGGGATTCACCGGGTTGGGAATCTCGCCTCGGGGCAGGGGCTCGGTGCGACGATGCCTGGGATCGGGCACCGGCACCGCCGCCAGAAGAGCCCGCGTGTAAGGATGCTGGGGGCGGGAGAACACCTCGTTGAGCGTCCCCACTTCGACGATCTTCCCCAGGTACATGATGGCGATGCGGTCGCATATGTATTTGGTCGTGGCCAGATCGTGGGTGATGAAGAGGTAGGTGAGGTGGAACTGCTCTTTGAGATGCACCATGAGGTCGAGAAGCAAGGACTGGACGGACACGTCGGCCATGGCGATGGGCTCGTCAGCAACGATAAGCTCGGGACGGGTGATGAGTGCCCGGGCGATCACGATGCGTTGCCGCTGCCCCCCGGAGATCTGGTGCGGGTACTTGTCGTAGAAGAATTCCGCGGGGTTTAGACCTACCTCCTCCAGCAGGTCGAGGACAAGCTGTTTCCTGTCCTCCGGCGACAGCTCCGGCATGTGGATCCGAGCTGGATGCTCGATGGCCTCACCGATCTTCATCCTCGGGTTGAGGGAGGCGAGGGGGTCCTGGAAGATCACCTGCATCTTTCTCCGGGCGGAACGGAGCTCCTCCTTGCTGAGATCGCTAAGGTCCTCACCGTCGAGGATGACGCTCCCCTCGGTGGGCTCCAACAGCCTGAGGACCAGCCGTCCCACCGTCGACTTTCCCGACCCGGACTCACCCACCAGGCCGAGGACCTCCCCCCGCCGGATCTCGAGATCGATCCCGTCCACGGCGCGCACATAATCGCGGTGGCCACGAGACAGCAGCGAAGCGATCAGACCCTGCTGCACGGGGAACCACTTCTTGAGGTTCCTCAACTCGACCAGAATCCGCCTCTCGTCGGTCATCGGATGGGCTCCCTGGTCTCCAACCTGTTGTCCTGGTAGAGCCAGCAGGCAGCCAGGTGCTCGGGGTCAGCCTCGGCCTGAAGGAGACCTGGAGTCTGCTCGGAGCAGATGGGCATGGCGTGAGGACAGCGAGGGTTGAACGAGCAGCCCGACGGAATGTCGAACAGGCTCGGGGGAGCACCTTCCATTTTGTAGAGTTCGGCCCCTTCGAGTTCGATGGAGGGCACCGACTTCAGCAGGCCCTGGCTGTACGGGTGCTTCGTCTCGCCGAAAAGCTCGTTGACGGGGGCCAGCTCGACGATCTTGCCTGCGTACATGACCGCCACACGATCGGCGATCTCGGCAACCACCCCGATGTTGTGGGTGATGAGAATGATGGTGAGTTCAAACTCGGCGCGAAGCTCACGAAGGAGGTCGAGAAACTGGGCTTCCACGATCACATCGAGGGCCGTCGTCGGCTCGTCGGCGATGACTAGATCGGCCTGGAGGGCAAGGGCCAGGGCGATCATGATCCTCTGACGCATCCCCCCGGAGAACTGATGGGGATAGTCGTCGATGCGGGCAGCCCTGATACCGAGTCGGTCCACCAGGGTCTCCACCTTCTTCCGCGCTTCACTGGCCGACACATCCCGCTGGTGGGTGCGGATGGTCTCGATTAGGTGGTCGACGATGCTCTGCACCGGGTTGAGCGAGGTCATCGGGTCCTGGAACACCATCCCGATCCGGGCGCCCCGGATGTCGCGCATCATCTGGCGTTCACTCAACTGTGCCAGGTCGACTCCGTCGAAGATCATCTCTCCGGAAGCGATGTGACCTGGTGGCATGCGAAGCAGAGCCTTGCCCAGGGTCGACTTTCCGCATCCCGACTCCCCCACCAGGCCCAGAATCTCCCCCTTTCGCACGTCGAGGTCGACTCCTCGTACCGCGGGAACCGTGCCGGCACGGGTCCGATACTCCACAACGAGGTCGCGGATCGACAACAGCGGGGCGGCGCTCATCGGTCTCGCAGCTTCGGGTTGAAGATCTCCATGAGGCCCTCCCCCAGCAGCGTGAAGGCCAGCACAACGAGCACCACGGCGATGCCGGGGAAGGTGATGATCCACCAGGCGGTCTGCATGGAGGTCACACCCCGGGAAATGTCGATGCCCCAGTCCGGGATGGTGGGCGGAAGGCCAAGGCCGAGGAATGACAGCCCGGC
>JAZDDA010000089.1:0-9480 GCA_036679625.1 Gemmatimonadota bacterium
GAACGCCCGGTTCTTCACCGAGGCCCAACAGCAGCGGAAGTACTTCGAAGAACTCGTGAAGAACAATCCGGTGGCCATTCTGACGGTCGACGTCGACCAACGCGTAACGTCCTGCAATCCGGCCTTCGAGAAGATGTACGGCTACACCGAGGCGGAGGTGCTGGGTAAAAACATCGATGCCATGATCACAACCGAGGCGTCTCTCACCGAGGCGGAATCGTACACGCAGCAGGCCTACGACCACCCGCTTCATGGGGTTGGACAAAGGCGACGGAAGGACGGGACGATCGTAGACGTCGAGGTACTCGGGGTACCGGTGATCGTCGAGGGAAAGCTCCTCGGTCTCATGGCACTCTACCACGACATCACCGAGTTGCTGCAAGCGCGCCGCGAGGCGGAGACGGCCAATAGCGCGAAGAGCCAGTTCCTCGCCAGCATGAGCCACGAGCTGCGAACCCCGCTCAACGCGATCATCGGATACAGCGAGCTGCTCCACGAAGAGGCAGAGGATGCCGGCCAGGATAGTCTCGTGGAGGACCTCGAGAAGATTCACGGTTCAGGCCGCCATCTGCTGGCCCTGATCAACGACGTGCTCGACCTCTCGAAGATCGAGGCTGGAAAGATGGAGATGAACGTCGAAGCCTTCGACGTGCGCGAGACGCTCGACGAGGTGGTTACGACGGCACGACCTCTCGTCGACAAGAACGGAAACACCTTCGCCCTGGTCTTTCCCGACGAACTTGGCACGATCGAGGCCGACCGTACCCGCACTCGCCAGGTGCTGCTGAACCTGCTTTCGAACGCCGCCAAGTTCACGAAGGAGGGGACGATCACATTGAGCGCGGAGCGCACCGTCAACGAGCACCGCGCGGACGACCTCGTACTTCGGGTCGAGGACACCGGGATCGGTATGACCCAGGAGCAGCTGAGCCGTGTGTTTGAAGCCTTCGCACAGGCAGAGGCATCGACCTCGGATGAGTACGGCGGGACCGGACTCGGGCTGGCCATCACGAGGCAGATCTGTGAAATGATGGGCGGCGACATCAATGTGACGAGCGCCGAGGGCCAGGGGTCGACCTTCACGGTCCGAATCCCGGTCCGCATGAGCGAGGTAGCACCGGCATGAGCGCTCGTGACTCGAACGCGGTTCCAAACGGGCTCGTAGGGCGCCGCCAGGCAGCCCTGCTCCGCCTCACGACGGCGATCGCCGCGGCGAAGGACGAGCATGAGGTCTACCAGTCGATCGTCGACGGTCTTCACGACGAGGCCCTTGGGTACAACTTTCTGGGCGTATTCCTCGTCGAGCCAGAATCCGGTGACCGGGTCCTTCAGGCCAGCGTCGGATGGGAAGACGTGCCGACCGATATGCACGTGCATTCAGGCGAGGGGCTGAGCGAGGAGGCCATTCGCGACGGTAAGCTTCACTACACGGCAGACGTCACCAAGGCGTCTCGCTATTTTGCCAGCCTGGCGAGTGGTTCCGAGGTCGATGTGCCGCTTCGCATGGACGGCGAGACAATCGGCGTCCTGGTCGTCGAGAGCAGCGAGCCCGACGCATTCGGCGAGGATGACTTCGAGATTCTGACGGCTGCCGCCACCCAGGCGAGCATCGCCGTGGGTCGCGCACGGCTGTTGGCCGCAGAGCGCCAGCGCGCCGCAGAGTTCGAAGCCCTGATCGAGACGATGGGCATCATGTCGTCGGAGCTTGAACTCACCAAGGTGCTCCAGGCTGTCATCGCGCGCGCGGTGGCCCTTCTCAGGGCCTCCGGGGGTGAGGTCGCCATTCTGGAACCCGAAACCAACGAGCTGGTGGTCCTCGCGAGCGAGAACATCGGCAAGGACTCGGTCGGCACCCGCATCGCAATCGGGGAGGGGGCGATGGGGACCGTAGCCGAGACCATGGAACCCGTCATCATCCCATCATACCACGAGTGGTTGGGCCAATCGCCCAAGTATTCGGACATCACGGTTCACTCCGTGATGGCGGCGCCGCTGCTGATCGGAAAACGGCTCGTGGGCGCGATCGCGATCGTGCACTCCGACCCGGAGCGTTTGTTCAACAAAGAAGAGGACCTGCGCCTCCTCAGATCGTTTGCGCCACAGGCGGCGATCGCCATCGAGAACGCCGGCCTCTACACGGCCGCACAACGCCAGAAGCAGTACTTCGAGCAGGTCGTGGTAAACAGCCCCGTGGCCATCGTCACCCTCGACCCCGAACACAACATCGTAGACGCGAACCCGGCGTTTCAAACCCTTTTTGGCTTCTCCGAAGAGGACTCCGTCGGTCACAACCTCGACGAGTTGATCACAACGGAGGAGTCACGAAAGGACGCGGTGCAGTACACCACCCAGGCGCTCGATAGTCCGATCCGGGGAATCGGCCGACGGAAACGCAAGGACGGAAGCTGGGTCGATGTTGAGATCCTCGGCGTACCCGTGCTGGTCGATGGGGAACGCGTTGGGCTGATGGGCATGTACCACGACATCACTGAGCTCCTCGAGGCCCGCCGTGAGGCGGAGGCCGCGAACACCGCCAAGAGCCAGTTCCTCGCGAACATGAGTCACGAGCTGCGGACCCCGCTCAACGCGATCATCGGCTACTCCGAGATGATCCAGGAAGAGGTCGAGGAGCTGGGGCACGACGAAATCTCGAAAGACCTCCAGAAGGTACACACCGCAGGGCGCCACCTTCTATCGCTCATCAACGACATCCTGGACCTCTCGAAGATCGAGGCGGGCAAGATGGAGTTCCACATCGAGACCTTCTCCGTGCACTCGATGATTCAGAACGTCCTCGATACTACCGAGCCACTCGTAAAGACGAACCGCAACACCCGCGTTCTCGAGATGCCGGATGACCTGGGTGACATGCGTTCGGATCTCACCAAGGTTCGTCAGATGTTGCTCAACCTCATGTCCAACGCCTGCAAGTTCACGGAGGACGGCACGATCACGCTCACGGTGGAACCTGACGAGCACGCTCAGGGTCGATTCATCGTGTTCAGCATCTCCGACACAGGGCTGGGGATGACGCCCGAGCAGATGGCCAACCTGTTTGAGGAGTTTACGCAGGCCGATTCCTCGACCTCGGCCAGATTTGGGGGAACAGGGCTGGGGCTTGCGATCACCAGGCGTTTTTGCCACATGATGGGAGGCGACGTGCAGGTGAAAAGCAAGCCCGGGGAGGGATCGACGTTCTCGATACGGCTCCCCCAGAGCATCGACGAACTCGCGACGGAACCACCTGGGGCTCAAGGCGGAGGGCAGAAATGATGCCGAAGATCCTCTTGGTCGAGGACAACGAGATGAACCGCGACATGCTTTCGCGCAGGCTGGAGCGAAAGGGATACGAAGTCGCAATCGCAGTTGACGGCGCGGAGGGGGTCGAGAAGGCGAAGTCCGGCGAATTCGACCTCGTCCTGATGGACATGTCGCTACCGGAGATCGACGGCTGGGAGGCCACGCGCCAGGTGCGCGCTCATCCAGGTGCCGAAAAACTCCCAATCATCGCCCTGACCGCGCACGCCATGGCCGGAGACCGCGAGAAGGCTCTCGAGGCCGGCTGTGACGACTACGACACCAAGCCGGTCGAATTCAAGCGATTGCTTGGGAAGATTGAAGCGCTTCTGAACGCCGACGCGTGACCGCGATCCCATCCCTGTCGGAGCTTCGACACGAGCTTCGAACCCCCGTGAATCACATCACGGGGTACGCGGAAATGCTGCTCGAGGACCTGGGCGATCAACAGGAGCCCCGCGAGGCGCTGGAGGCCACACTCCAAGCCGCGCGAACCGTGCTCTCGCTGATCAACAACACGCTCACGCCGACTCGAGAAACGATCACCGGTGCCGAATTGGAGGGCCTCCTCCAATCCCTCGAGGAGCCTCAGGGGCATATCGTGGCAGCGATGACGGCGCTCCTGAATGTGGATGTGGTCGAAGCCGACGCGGGCTTCACGAGTGACGTCACCAAGATCCTCAAGGCGACTAGACGCCTCACCCAACTGCCCAAGCCCGCGGAGGAGGACGCTGGCGCATCCGACGGTGCTCCACGAGAAGGTGGTCCGGCCGGAGATGGCCCGACGCAAGATGGCCCGACGCAAGAGGGCCCGACTGCAGATGGCCCGACTGCAGATGCCCCGACGATGGCCGGGCGCGTGCTGGTGGTGGACGACATCGAAGAGAACCGGGATGTGCTCAGACGCCGGCTCGAGCGAGAAGGGTTCGCGGTCGAGACGGCGCCCGGTGGGCTCATGGCGCTCGCCCAACTCGCCTCTGGAAGCTTCGACCTCGTGCTGCTCGATGTCCTGATGCCCGACATGAACGGGTACGACGTCCTCGAGCGCATCAAGGGCGACCCACAACTCCGCGACGTTCCCGTAATCATGATCTCGGCGCTGGACGATCTCGCGTCGATCGTCCGCTGTATCGAGCTCGGGGCCACCGACTACCTGCCCAAGCCCTTCGATCCGGTCCTCCTCCGGGCCAGAGTGGGAGCGTGTCTGGAGCAGAAACGACTCCGCGATGCGGAAAAGGACTACCTCAGGGAGGTAAACCGCGTGGTCGCGGCCGCAGCGGCCGTCGAGGCGAGCACGTACACGGCGGGCGCGCTGGCCGAGGTCTCGCTGCGTGACGACGAGCTGGGGCAGCTCGCGCGCGTGTTCGACCGGATGGCCACCAGGGTACAGGCTCGCGAGGAACGGTTTCGCCAGCAGGTGAGCGACCTCCAGGGCGAGATCGCAGCCGCCCGCGGAGCCGAGCCGCTTCAGGACACCCTCGATGGATCAGCCCTCGAAACCGGACAACGCTTCGCCGACCGATACGAAGTCCTCGCTACAATCGGCGAGGGGGGCATGGGAATGGTCTACCACGCCCGCGACGAGGAGCTGGGTGAAGAAGTCGCCATCAAGACTCTTCGGCCTGAACTGGTGGCAGATCCGACGCTCGTCGAGCGCTTCAAGACCGAGACACGCCTCGCCAGAAAGATCACGCACCGAAACGTGGTCCGCACACACGACTTTGGGGAGTGGGGTGGCGTCTACTTCTTGACGATGGAATACGTCGAGGGCATCACGGTCCGCGAGCTGATCGACCAACGTGGGCGGCTGACGGCTCCCGCCACTCTGGCCATCGCCCACCAACTGGTTGCTTCCCTCACCGCAGCCCATGACGTGGGCGTGATCCACCGCGACATCAAGCCACAGAACCTCCTTCTCGATGAAGAGGGTGTCCTCAAGGTCATGGACTTCGGCGTGGCACGTCTGGCCGAACGGCCGACGAACATCACCGAGGCGGGGCTCATTCTGGGGACGCCCAGCTACATGCCACCTGAACAGCTCCTGGGCGCCGAGGTCGACGGCAGGTCCGATCTCTATGCGGTGGGTGTGGTGCTCTACGAATGCCTCACCGGGGTACTCCCATTTAATGCGCAGTCGCAGGTCTCGCTGATCGCGAAGGTCCTGAGCGAGAAGCCCTCTGCTCCCCCGGTGGCGCTGCACGACGACATCCCCCCTGCGTTCTCATCCCTCATCATGAAGCTTCTCGCCAAGTCGGCCGAGGATCGGATTCAGTCAGCACCGGAGCTGTCCGCACAGCTGACTGCGCTGGGGTAACCGGCGCGCAGAGAGCGTACTCCCCATTGACTTCTCGTATCCATAGGCTATATAGAGAACGACATGTAGAGTTCGACATGGTGGAGCCAATGAGCACAATACGCATGACGCAGGCGACGGCGCTGATCCTGAGAGCGCTGGCCACAGGGTACCGCCATGGATTCGAGATCATGGAGGTCTCCGGCCTGCCTAGCGGCACGGTGTACCCCGTGCTCCGACGCCTCGAACGCGAGCTCGTGGCAGAGTCAGACTGGGAAGCCGAGGAGACCGCGCGCGAGGCTGGGCGCCCGAGACGCAGGGTCTACCGGCTTACCGAGTCGGGCCAACTCTGGGCCGAGCGGGCTCGCCAACGCCTCGCGGACGCGAGCCGCCTCATGGCCGACCCCACGCTCGGTGGGCTCACACCATCTGGTGCAGACGGCTGACGATGAGGGCGCTGATCAGCCTCTGGGTTCACGTCATGAGCGTCCTCGTTCCCAGCGACGAACGTGCTCGGTGGAGGGATGAGTGGATCGCCGATGTGGAGGCGATCGACTCCCAGGGGGCGGGGGCGGGCCAGCTCGTCAGCCTGGCGCTCGGCATGACATGGGCATCAATGACTTTCAGATTCGAGGGGGTGGGTATGGACGGGTGGACAAAGGAAGTCGTACAGGCGATCAGGGGGCTGCTGCGGCGCCCAGGATTCACGATTGTGGCCGTGCTCACGCTCGGCCTCGGAATCGGAGCGAACTCGGCGATCTTCAGCGTCGTCAACGGCGTAATCCTCGAGCCCCTTCAGTACCCGGAGTCCGAGGAGCTGGTGATGCTCACATCGGCGTTCCCCACACTCGGGTTCGCCAAGTTCTGGATCTCGCCACCGGAGTATATGGAGGTCTCGGAACGGATGCGTTCGTTCGCGACCATCGGCGCCTTTCGGCAGACCCAAACGAGCATTGGGGGAGACGATCGGCCTGAACGCGTGACCTCGGCGATCGCTTCGTCCACGCTCTTCGATGCGTTGGGGGTCAGGCCTCATCTGGGGCGGTATTACACGGTGGAGGAGGATCAACCCGGCGCCAGCCCCGTTGTGGTTCTCTCGCACGAGCTTTGGACCCGCTCCTTCGGGGCCGACCGCGGCATCCTGGGACGGTCGATCGAGGTGAATGGTGCCACGACGACCGTCGTAGGCGTGATGCCCGAGGGATTCGATGTGGACGACTCGAAGATCGAGCTTTGGCGCCCGCTCGGGCTGGACTGGACGAACCGCACGAATCACGGGTCGCACTACCTCTACCTGGTCGCTCGCCTCGCGCCCGGCGCCACCCTGGAGACCGCCTCGCAGGAGCTCGCCACCTTCGTCGAACGGTGGCCCACGGACGTTCAGGCCGGGCACATCACGGCCCAGAACCACCCTCTCAACATGATCGGGCTTCAGGAGGAGGTGGTCGGCGAGGTCCGCCCTGCCCTGCTGATTCTTCTGGGGGCGGTCGGTTTCGTGCTTCTGATCGCATGCGCGAATGTTGCGAACCTGCTTCTCGCGCGAGCCGAGGATCGTCACAAGGAGGTGGCCGTTCGGGTTGCGATGGGAGCGGGGCACGGTCGCCTGCTCCGCCAGTTCCTCACGGAGGGCGTGGTCCTTTCCGTCGCGGGCGGGGCTCTCGGTGTCGGATTGGCCTCGCTCTCGTTGAAGCTTCTCAAAGCCGCGAGTCCGGGAGATCTGCCGCGTCTCGCCGAGATTCACCTCGACGGTACCGTGCTCCTCTTCACCACCGGAATCGCCCTCGCGACAGGCGTGATCTTCGGGCTTGCCCCCGCGCGTCACGTCACCGCCAGGGGGCTGGCAACGGCGCTCCGGGAGGGTGGAACGCGGACGACTTCGTCACCAGGCCAGAGGCGGCTTCGGTCGCTCCTCGTGATCAGTGAAACCGCGCTCGCCCTGATTCTAGCGGTGGGCGCCGGGCTCATGGTCCGGAGCTTTGGAGCACTCACCGCGGTGGAGCCGGGCTTCGAGCCCGAGGGCCTCCTGACCTTCCAGGTCTTCCTCCCCAGTTCCGGCTACCCTGACGTCGGCGCACGACTCGCCTTCCAGGACCGAATCCTCGAGCAGCTTTCCGCCCAGCCGGGCGTGAGCGGTGTAGCCGCGATGTCGGGGCTACCCCCGATGCGTCCGTTGAACGCGAACGACACGCAGTTCGAGGGTATAGAGCAGACGCAGAACTCGCCGCCACAAAACGTGGATTTCTATCAGACCGTCACGACCACGTACCTCGAGACGATGCAGATCGAGATCGTAGAAGGGCGGGGCTTCACGGCCTCGGACGACGCGGGGGGCGTTCCCGTGGTACTCGTGAACGAGAGCCTCGCGCGACGCTTCTACCCCGGCGAGAGTGCGATCGGGCGGCGAGTCAATCCGAGCGGAATCGGCGCCGACACTCCATTCCTTGAGATCGTCGGTGTCGTGGCAGATGTGAAGCAGGCCGGGCTGGACGTGCCCGCCGGCACCGAGCTGTACTTCCACTACACCCAGAGCTCCCTCCTCGGCGGTGTGCCTCAGACGATGAACTTCGTCGTGGCGACCTCGGGTGATCCAACCTCGCTTGCCGCGGCCGCACGCAATGCCGCCGCCTCGATCGATCGATCGCTACCCGTAGCAGGGCTCCAGCCCATGACCGACGTTGTGGGAGACGCGGTGGCCCGGGCTCGCTTCCTCACGACGCTACTCGCCGTGTTTGCGGGCCTTGCACTGGTCCTCGCGGCGGTTGGGACGTACGGAGTCATGTCGTATGCGGTCGCTCAGCGCGCCCGGGAATTGGGGATTCGCATGGCGATGGGTGCCCCGGCGGGGGGCGTGCAGAGGATGGTGCTCGGCCAGGGACTCCGGATGGCGGCGGTCGGACTCGTCATCGGACTCGCAGGCGCCTGGGGGCTGACCGGTATGCTGGAGTCGATGCTCTTCAACATCGATGCGCGCGACCTGACCACCTTCGTTGCCGGTCCGATACTGCTCGCACTCGTGGCGATCGTGGCGTGTTGGATTCCGGCTCGCCGTGCGACGCGGGTCGACCCTGTGACCGTTCTCAGGGAAGAGTAGAGGGAGTAGAGTTCTCGTACCAACTGCCCCTGCCCTGACCATACCTTGCCAGGTGCCCGGCGTTGACGAGCTGCTGCAGGTGTTTCTTGATCGTGCTTCGGTTCGCCTCGGTGAGAGCCACCGCGCCTCGCACCGTTACCCGACCGTGCTCGCGCACAATGCCCATGAGTTTTTCTGAGAGTGGAGCAAGGCGGACCATCAGTCTTTCCTGCTCTATTTTTCGATCGAGTACTTCCTTTTGCCGATGTAGGGTACCAACGAAAAAGGTGAGCCAGTCGATGAGCTGCGACTCGTCTTTGTCCAAGGTAGCCTGTGCCCTGCGCAGGGCTCTGTAATATTCGTCCTTGTTGTCCTCGACCACTCTTTCGAGCGAACTGTAGGGCGCGTAGGCGTACCCTGCGCGAAGCAGCATCAGTGTGGTCATCGCTCGGGAAAGGCGGCCGTTTCCATCCTGAAACGGATGAATCGCCAAGAATCGGACCACAAAGACCGCGATGATCAGTAACGGGTGATGCTCCTTCTTATCACTGGCCTCATTGATCCAGGCGACCAACTCCCCCATCAACCTGGGGGTATCAAACGGTGTGGCAGTCTCGAAGATTACGCCGAGGCTGCGGCCCTCCTGGTCGAAGGCCTCCACGCCATTGGGTAGCGTCTCGTAGTGGCCACGATGACGCTCATCTTTTTTCGAGTATTCAAGCAGAATCCCGTGGAGCTGGCGTATCGTGTTTTCGGTGAGTGAGATATCGTCATGGGATTCGAAGATCAGCTCCATCAAATCGGCGTAGCCCCCGACCTC
>JAZDDA010000090.1:0-5534 GCA_036679625.1 Gemmatimonadota bacterium
GGTTACGGGCAGCACAGCACGATCTCCGTCGTTGGACCGCCTCGAGGTAGCCACGGCTATCCCTTCGGCGGCCCGCCTGGGATCTCGCCCTGCGGTGCCCGTAACGCGGCTCGCCCCACTTCTTCAACAGCCTTCTAGGCCTGCGCGTCTGCGACACCGTTCTGGCCTGACCCATCGTGCACGACCGAGCTCAAGGAGACGCTCACCAAATGCTTCCAATCGATCTGACGGGGAAACGGGCGTTCGTTGCGGGTGTGGCGGACGACAAGGGGTACGGTTGGGGCATCGTGAGAGCTCTTGCTCAGGCTGGTGCTTCGGTGTGCGTTGGGACCTGGCCCCCGGTGCTGAGGATCTTCTCAAAGAGCCTGGAGCGCGGGAAGCTCGACATGTCTCTCCCGGGGGGTGGGGAGATCGAGCTCGAGAAGATCTATGCGCTCGATGCCGTGTTCGATACGGCTGAGGATGTGCCGCAGGACGTGCGCGACGACAAGCGCTACAAGGAGCTGTCCGGGTACACGATCCAGGGTGTGGCCGACTCGCTGCGCGCGGATTTTGGCGACTCCTGCCTCGACATAGTGGTCCACTCGCTCGCGAACGGGCCTGAGGTGCAGAACGCCCTGATCGACACGAGCCGCGCCGGGTATCTGGCCGCGCTGAGCGCGAGTGCGTATTCGATGGTCAGCCTGGTGCAGCGGTTTGGGCCGCTCATGCGGAAGGGTGGGGCCGTCGTATCGCTCACCTACCTGGCCGGGGAGCGCGTGATTCCCGGGTACGGCGGTGGGATGAGCTCGGCCAAGGCCGCGCTGGAGAGTGATACCAGAACGCTCTCGTACGAGGCCGGTCGTCGCTGGGGCGTTCGCGTGAACACGATCAGCGCAGGCCCTTTGGCGAGTCGGGCTGCGAAAGCGATCGGCAGCATCAACCGCATGGTCGACTACTACGGGACGAATTCGCCCCTCCCCGGCGTGAACACCGCCGCCGATGTTGGGCATACTGCTGCCTTCCTCTGCTCCGATCTCGGGGCGGCGATCACCGGCGAGACCCTGCACGTGGATATGGGTTATCACGCGATGGGGATGGTCGCAGAGGATCAGCTCGGCCAGCCCTGAGGCCAGATAGTGTCTGAATTCGGTCGGTGCCTGCCCGACATGAGGGTTCCTCCTCCCGGCGCTGAGTCGTTGGCGCTCGCTCGCCGGCTCGAGGCGGTCGAGTCGCGCAACGTCACCTTTCTGGCTCCTGACTTCCCGGTCTTCTGGACCGAGGCAGGCGGCGCCAACGTCCGCGACGCCGACGGCAACGTCTACATCGACCTCACAGGTGCCTTCGGCGTCGCTTTGGCTGGGCACGCCCATCCGGCGGTCGTCGAGCGCGTGCGCGAACAGGCGGGCCGCCTGGTGCACGGCATGGGAGACGTCCACCCGCCCGAGCTGAAGGTTGAGCTGCTCGAGCGACTCGCCCGGTTGGCGCCGTGGCCCGAGTGCCGTGGCGTGTTGGCCAGCTCCGGCTCTGAGGCGGTGGAGGTCGCGCTCAAGACCGCTGAGCTGTTGACGGGCCGGAGCCGCCTCATCGCCTTTGAGGGCGCGTACCACGGCCTCACGCTGGGCAGCCTCGCGGCTACGGCGCGCCCGGCGTTCAGGGAGCCGTTCAGGGGACGCATCCATCCCGGTGTCGACTTCGTGCCGTTCCCCGAGGCGCGCCGGCCCGAGTCGGCGGACCACAGCCTCGAGTGCGTGCGCTCGTTCCTGGAGGAGCGCGCCGCTGAGGGCGACCCGGTCGGGGCGGTGATCTTCGAGCCGATTCAGGGCCGTGCGGGTGTGCGCATTCCGCCGCCGGGCTTCCTGCAGGCACTGACCCGCCGTGCCAGAGCGGCCGGTGCGGTCGTGATCGCCGACGAGATCTTTACCGGGATGGGGCGCACCGGCCACATGTGGGCCTGCGAGGCGGAGGGAGTCGAGCCGGACATCCTCTGCGCCGGCAAGGCGCTCGGCGGCGGCCTCCCGGTGAGCGCGTGCCTCGCACGCCGCGAGATCATGGACGCCTGGCCAGCCTCCGGGGGGGAGGCGATTCACACCAGCACCTTCCTGGGGCATCCGCTCTCCTGCGCCTCGGCGCTGGCATTCCTGGACGTGCTGGAGGGCGAGGGGATCGTAGGGCAGGCCGAGCGCGTTGGCGGTGTGTTCCTGGCTGCGTTGCAGGAGCGCCTAGGGCCGCTCGAGGGTGTGATTGACGTGCGGGGTCGGGGACTGCTGATCGGCATCGAGGTAGGGCAGGGAAGGGGGGCTCCGGTGACGGCAGCGGCGCTTCGGCGCGGAGTCCTCACGCTTCCCGCCGGCGAGCGTGGCGAGGTGGTCGAGCTGGCCCCACCCGTCGTCCTGACCGACGCGCAGATGGAGGCCTCGATCACGCTGCTTGCCGAGGCGATCGTCGAGGCGGGGGTCGGTGGAGGCCACGGCGGCCGGGCCGGGGCAGAAGCCTCGCCATGACCGAGCTCGACCTCGACGGCCGCGTCGTCCTCTTCGACCTGGACGGCACCCTCGCCGACACCACCGGGCTGATCCTCGAGTGCTTTCACCACGCCACCCGGCACCACCTGGGAGAGCGTCAATCGGAGGCGGCATGGCTCGCCTCGATGGGGCGCCCGCTCCGGGTTCAGATGAGGAGCTACGGCAGGGACGACGCGGAGGTCGAGGCGCTCGTCGAGACGTACGTTGAGTACCAGAAGGTGATCCACGACGATTGGGTGACGTCGTTTCCCGACGCGGCCTCTGTGCTCACGACCCTCGAGGCCCGCGGCGCGCGCTTAGCGCTGGTGACCTCGAAGCGGCGAGAGATTGCGCTTCGCACGCTGGCCTGCTGTGGGATGTCGCGCCGCTTTCCAGTGATGGTGTGCGGGGACGAGGTCGACGAGCCAAAGCCCCATCCCGAACCGGTGTTCAGGGCTCTCACCGCACTTGGGGTGAGGGCGGGGCCGCACGTCATCTTCGTGGGCGACTCCCCCTTCGACCTGCGAGCGGGCCGGGCGGCGGGCGTACGCACTGCGGCGGCTTTGTGGGGCCCTTTCGCCCGCGCTGACCTGACCCCCGAGCAGCCGGACTACGTCCTTGGCTCACTCGGCGAACTCCTGGGTGTGGTCTAACCGACGCCCGGGGCGGTCTAGCGGACGGAGGTAGCCAGGTCGATGCGGTCGGCGAGGTCGAGATCCTTCTCGGTGATCCCGCCCGCATCGTGTGTAGACGCACCGATCCTGACCCGCGTGAATCGAATGTCGATGTCGGGATGATGGTCGAGCGTATCCGCGATGCTGGCCACACGGTTTACGAACACGATGCTGTCCCTGAAGGAGCCGAACTTGAACTGCTTCACCAGGCTCTCCCCGTCCCTCTTCCACCCCTGCTTCTGATCGAGCCAACCCACGATCGACTCCTCGTTGAGCTTCGCGTTCATGACGCTTTACATCCTCGCTTCTACACTCTTCAGGCCGACCAAACTCGGCATTGTCTGGCGCCTCGAAGGTGGCGCCTTTCACCTAGGACACCCTGGGGCCCAAAGGGGTTGACCTCGCTAGGTCTGCCGGTTTAACGTTTCGTCCCCCTCAGCCGGGGGAACAGTCCTTTGCCCCCATCGTCTAGTGGCCTAGGACACCTGGTTCTCAGCCAGGAAACCGGGGTTCAATTCCCCGTGGGGGTATTACGCAGGACGGTCGCTTAGCTCAGCTGGTAGAGCGCTACGTTCACATCGTAGAAGTCACTGGTTCGAGTCCAGTAGCGACCATGGTAAGGCGGTGAACCGAGGGCACGAGCAGGACCAGCAGGAAGTCGAGCACGGCCCTACCTCTTCTGGCCATCCGCTCTGACCGACCTCATCTTCCTGTGCATGAATCAGCATCTTCTCTCCAAGGCCCCAGCGGCCCTCTAGCGATGTGGGTCTTCGTAACCGCCGGTGGAGCGGCTGGAGCACTGGCACGCTATCTCGTATCGGGATGGGTGCAGGGTGCCTCGGCGGGTGTGTTTCCGATCGGTACGCTTGCGGTGAACCTATCCGGGTCCTTCCTGTTGGGCTTTCTCATGCAGGCCATGGAGGCCCTCCCTGTCGACGCCAACCTTCGCGCTATGCTGACGATCGGGTTCCTGGGTGCGTTCACCACCTTCAGCACCTATTCCTACGAGACGATCACGCTCGTGCGGGACGGCGATTGGAGTCGCGCGCTGGTTTACGCTGGCGGTAGCCTCATACTTGGACTCATCGCGGTTGTGATGGGGCTCGCGGCCGCCTCCGCCCTACTGAAGATGCGAGGCTGACGATGACCGAGAGTTTTCGCGGTGAACGAACCTTGATGCGGGTCTTCATTGGCGAGAGTGACAGGTGCGCTTCCGGGCCCCATAAGGGCCGACCGCTGTACGAGGCGCTGCTGCTCTTCTTCAGGGAACGAGGGTTCGCCGGTGCCACCGTGGTGCGTGGGGTGGCGGGCTTCGGCGCGAGTGCGCGGCTGCACACCGACAAGGTCCTGCGGCTGTCGACCGACCTTCCCGTCGTGGTTGAGGTCGTGGAGGAGGAGGACCGGATCCAGGAGATCCTTCATGAGCTCGATCCGATGATCGATGGAGGGATGATCACGTTGGAGAAGGCGCGGGTGATCCTGTACAGGCCCCATCAGGAGTAAGCGCCACCCGCCTAGAGATGCAGCTTCATGCCCTCGTGTGACGATTTGAACCCGAGCGCCTCGTAGAAGCGGAGCGCGTCGGGGCGGGCTTTGTCGGTGGTGAGCTGTACCACGTGGCATCCCCGCTCCCGAGCCCGAGCGATGGCCCAATCGAACATGGTGCCGCCCACCCCCGCACCCCTCAGCTTGGATGAAACGCGTACACCCTCGATGAGCGCCCGCCACCCGCCCTGATAGGTGAGGTAGGGGATGAAGGTCATTTGCAGGACGCCAAGGACTTCCCCCTGCGACTCCACAACGGTCAACTCATTGTTGGGGTCGGCGTCGATGGCCTCGAAGGCGGTGTGGTAGGCCTCGGGCAGCGGGCTTTCGTAGCGTTCCCGCCTTTTGCCCAGCTCGTCGTCGGCGAGCATGCGCACGATGACGTCTACGTCTTCGCGTAGTGCGGGCCTGAACGACAGCGGTCGCTCACTCATCTCGTCGTCGACCTCATTATGAGTTCGGCCCCCTTCAGGCCCCGAGGAACTTGCCAATCGCCTCGGCGATCTCGGCGGGGGCGTCTTCCTGGATGTAGTGCTTCGCGTCGAGCCGGGCGATGCGTACCGACTCGAAGTCCCGCCGGAAGCGGTCCATCATCGTCGGCGGGAAGGCGAGGTCATGCATGCCCCACGTGAGGAGCAGCGGCAGCTGCCCGAGACCGTAGGCCACATCGGCATCCAACTCGCGGAGCCAATCCTCGGCCGCCAGAAGCTGTTTGGGGAACTCTGCCACGCCCGCACGACTGTCGATCGTGGGGAAGGGGCCGCGGTAGTGATCCAGCACCTCCTCTGCGAGCTTGTGCTTCACCGCGAAGGGCATCACGCGCTCAACGAAG
>JAZDDA010000091.1:0-10535 GCA_036679625.1 Gemmatimonadota bacterium
CGATCCTGATGTCGAGTCTCTTCGCGATCTATTCCCTGTGGGCGAAGTTCTTCATGGATCGCTCTCCACAGGGTTTCACCGCGATCATCCTCGTGGTCACCTTTGTTTCTGGTGTGAACCTGTTCTTTCTCGGAGTTATTGGAGAGTACGTCGGGCGGGTCTACGAAGAGGTCAAAGGACGTCCGCTCTACGTGGTGGATCACGTGCACCCCTCCGGGGGTCAGAGCGGCGACGGCGGCTGACGGTGGACGCCGAGTACGGAAGCAGGTACCGAGAGCTCTATGATCGGCATTGGTGGTGGCGCGCTCGGGAGAGAATCGTGCTGCGAGAGCTCCATGCATTGAACCCAGCAGACGATTGGGGTTCGATTCTCGACGTCGGCTGTGGGGACGGCCTGTTCCTGCCCAAGCTCTCAGAGCTGGGCACGGTCGAGGGCGTCGAGCCCGACGCAACGCTGGTCTCGCCAGCGTCTCGCCAGCGCTGGGATATCCACATCCAGCCGTTCGATACGAATTTTCGGCCGGAGCGACGGTACGATCTGGTGCTCTTTCTGGACGTCCTCGAACACCTCGAGGAGCCCGTCAACGCTCTAAGGCATGCCTTGGATATGCTGTCCCCGGACGGAACCATCTTCGTCACCGTTCCGGCCTTCCCAGCGCTGTGGACCTCCCATGATGAGGCCAACCACCACTTCGTTCGGTACACAAAGAAGTCGTTCGCGAAGGTTGCGGGTGCAGCGGGGATGAAGCTCCTCAGCAGCCGATACTTCTACCATTGGATGTTCGGCCCAAAGTTGATCATCCGGGGATGGGAGAGGGTCAGGCGAAGGACAGGGAACCCGCAAATGCCGGGCATTCCTCCGGCGCTGGCATGTCGTCTTCTCGAGGGGTTGTCCGTGGCGGAGAGCACGGTACTCGGGCCACTCCGGCTCCCCTTCGGAAGCTCGCTCCTGGTAGTTGGGAAGAACTCGTGATGTGCTCGACTGCATGATCGAGCCGCGACGTTTCCATGCGATTCGAACGGCGCTGACGAGGCGACAGCCCGACCTGACGCTCCTCCTGGACCAGGTCCACAAGCCCCACAACCTAGCTGCGATTCTTCGGAGTTGCGACGCAGCGGGGCTCCTGGATGCGCATGCCGTCACTTCTCAGGGCTCACTGCGGGTGGGCGCACACACCTCGGGCGGAACCAAGAAGTGGGTTCGGCTCCACACGTACTCGAGCATAGGTGCAGTTGTAGAGGAAATGAAGAAGAAAGGCTTTGCGATTGTCGCCGCCGACCAGGGGCCGGGGGCCGTCGACTTCCGGGAATGCGACTTCACGCGCCCGGTGGCGATCATGATGGGGGCGGAACTTCACGGTGTCAGCGACCGGGGACTCGAGTTGGCGGATGAGCGAATTGAAATCCCGATGCTCGGGATGGCTCACTCCCTGAACGTCTCGGTCGCTGCTGCAGCGATCCTCTTCGAGGCGGCTCGACAGCGGGCGGCGATGGGGATGTACGAAGCGTCCAGACTTCCAGCGGATGAGTTCAGGCGGCTCCTCTTCGAGTGGAGCTACCCGAGGCAGGCCGCTGTCCACCGGGCGAGCCATCAGCCCTACCCCGCCCTCGGGCCGGACGGTGAGATCCTCAGTCGGTCGAGTCCTCATCCTTCCCAAGTTGAAACCTGAGGGACTCTTCCAACGCTGGATACAGGAACATGAAGCCTGTCTTCTCGGCCTTGGATGGATGGACCCGACATCCCTCGAGGAGTAGCGCGATACCCATCTCCCCGAACATGGTCTTGACCGCAAATCCGGGAACAGGGATCATCGTCGGGCGATGCAGGACGCGTCCAAGGGTACTCGTGAAGGTGGCGTTCGGGACCGCATACGGTGCGGTTGCATTCAACGGTCCAGAGAGATCAGGAGTGCGGATGGCGTGGAGTATGAGGCCTACGGCGTCGTCCATGTCGATCCAACTGACGTACTGCCTTCCGCTGCCCAGGCGGCCTCCGACTCCAACCTTGAATGGAAGCAGCATCTTACCGAGCGCGCCGCCGTCGGCGCTCAGAATCATTCCCAGCCTCAACTTCACCACGCGTACACCAGCGCGCTCTGCAGAGAGGGTGGCGCCCTCCCATTCCCTCACTACCTTGGCGAGAAACCCCTTCCCTGGGCTTGCTGACTCGTCGAGAATCTCGTTTCCCCGGTCACCGTAGTACCCCACCGCAGAGGCGGAGACGAGGACGGGTGGCGGTGTGCTCAGGCTGGCCATGGCCCGTGAAATGCACTCGGTGCCCTGCACGCGGCTTTCCAGGATTCGATGCTTGCGTTCCGGCGTCCACCTCGACCCTGCGATGCTCTCACCGGCGAGGTGCACGATGGCGTCGAGCCCCTCGAGTAGGTGAGCATCGATTTCGCCGGTGTGGGGATTCCAGAATGCCGCCTCCGCTCCCTTGGGCGGGCGGGTCCGGAGGAACGGAACAACCTGATGCCCTTGCGTCGTTAGCAGGTGTGTGAGCGCCCTTCCGAGAAGGCCGGACGACCCGGTGACACCTACGCGAAGGGCCGGTCCATTCCCATATCGGCTCTGCCGGGCGAGATCGTTTCGAAGGCGGGCGTGGCGGAACCGGAACAGCCGGTCCAACTCGTTCTCGATCAACGAGGCTGGAAACAGCGAACCCGCCGCTCCGAGCGGTGCCTCCCACCTCACCTCATCCTCGATCAGGCATCCAGACCCCTGAGCGGTGAACCGGTGGGTGTGGACCCACGCTCCGAAGGGGCCCTCCACCTGCTCGTCCCGAAACAGGACTCCATCCTCGAACGCGGTGTGCTTCAACACCCAGCGAAAGCTTGCGGGCCCCCGGCGCAAACGCAGAACGACCCGTCCCCCGTCCTGAATTGTGCCGGTGCGCTCGACTACCGTCGCATCGGCCCAGTCGGGTGTCAGTCGTTCAAGGGCTCCGGGCCGCATATGCCATGAGAAAACCTCTTCGGGCGTGGCGTCGAGAGAACAGGCGGTTCGGTACTCGTGCATTTTGAACTTCGCCTCAGTCAGTCGCGGTTCTTCAGGGGAAAGATGCTTCCGAGCAGATCTTCGATTCGGGCGGGAAGATCGTCGCCCTTGCTGACCACGCCGGAGGCCATCTCCGATAGAAAGGCTTCCTCCTCGGGCGTCAGGTCCTTTGCGGTAGAGACGATGACGGGCAGTCCGAGATGATACGGATTCGAACGCAGCTCCGTGAGGAAGGTCATGCCGTCCATCACCGGCATCATGAGGTCGAGAAGCACGACATCGGGAAGATCCTCGGCGACGGCCCGGAGGGCCTCCTCGCCGTTGCTCGCACAGCGAACCTCAAAGCCCTCTTCGGTGAGGAGCCTGGTCATGAGCTGCTGCACGTCCTCATCATCATCCACAACCAGGACATGTCGGCCCTTCTGCCCCATGAGGTTGCGCCACAAAATCCGAAGGAGGTCGTCTCGGTCGAACGGCTTGCTCACCATATCAACCGCACCGAGCAGGCGCCCCCTTCCCTCACCCGCGATCACGCTTGCTATAACGACTGGAATCTCTCGAAGGTCGGGGTCCTCCTTGATGCGGCCCAACGCCTCCCACCCGTCCATCTCTGGCATCATGAGATCCAGCATGATCAGATCGGGGGGATCGCTCTTGGCCATCTCGATGCCCTGGAGGGCCGACGAAGCCTCCGCCACAATGCATCCGAAGTGCTCCAGATGGTGCCTCATCATGGTCCGGGCCATCTCTTCGTCGTCGATTACGAGGACCCGAAACTCGTCCTTCGAGAGGGTTGGGCTACCTTCACTCGGCGTGGCGGGGGGTGTCGTTTCCGACGGATCCAAAGCGGGCGCCTCGGTGGTCTCGACTGCCTTCTCATCGGGAGCAACCTCGGTGGTGGACTCGCGAGGTGGCGGAAATACGATCGTAAAGGTCGTCCCCTCTCCGTAGACGCTGCTTACGGTGAGGTCGCCACCAAGTTTGCGACATATCGCCTGTGAGATCGTCAAGCCCAGCCCGGTTCCACCGTACTTGCGCTCGGTACCCGCCTCTGCCTGTTGGAAGGCATCGAAGACTGCGTCAACCCGGTCCGCCGGTATTCCAATACCCGTGTCCTGAACCTCGAGTCTCAACGGGAGCCGGGTCTTTGGGTCTGCCACCACTCGCACGGTGATAAATCCTGTTTCGGTAAACTTCAGAGCGTTTCCGATGAGGTTGACCAGAACCTGCTTGAGCTTGCCGGGGTCCGTCTCAATCTCTGCGAGATCCTTCGGCACCTCAGTTTTCACCTCGACCCGGTCGGCGCTGAGACGAACCTGAGCGTCGATGAGCGCGAGGGCATCGGAGATCACCGGCCCGATCGTTGTACTTGTCCAATCGATGTCGGTCCTGCCCGATTCTATCTTTGCGAGGTCTAGGATTTGGTTGATCAGCCCCAGAAGATGCTTTCCGTTGACCTGAATTCGGTTCAGGAATCCAAGTTCCTGATCGGCCAGGCTCCCCTTCTTGTTCTTGAGGAGGATGTTGGAAAACCCGATTACGGAATTCAACGGAGTCCTGAGCTCATGGCTCATATTTGCGAGGAACTGACTCTTGGCCTGATTGGCTGCCTCTGCGTCGTTCAGGGCTCCGACCAGCTCCTCCTCAGCAATACGCCGTCGTGTGACGTCCTTGCCAAATATGACGACACCAGAAATACCTTCTGCGTCCATCACGGGATTGAAAAAATATTCGGTGGCGCGGATCCGTCCCTCCGCATGGCTCTCCTCTACAAGAGAGAAGCGTTCGCCGCCAAGGGCCTGGTCATACGCGCTCTCATACCACCTGACCCGGTGGTCCAGGAACAGAGTCTCGGGGGGGTCACCCACGTGGGGCTCGCGACCCGTCCGAGCCTCTGTCGTTAACGAAAAGGCCGCATTGAAGGTGATCAGGCGGTGGTCGAGATTCACGGACCAGATGCTGTCACCGGTACTCTCCACAAGAGCCGTAAGGTTGGCCTTGGAGCTCGAGAGCTCGCGCTCGATATGCCGCTGCTCGGTGACGTCGCGGAGAATGCTGCGCACCACAGTTTGTCCCGATTCGCCCGTCGATGCCGTCGCACTCACAGAGACGATGACCTTGTGACCCTCCCTGTGCGAGAGTGCGAGCCGCTCTGCAACAAGCGGTTGCCCCGAGAGAAGGCGCTCATACCCGATCGAGAACCCATCCCGAACGGACGAATGAATGATGTCGTGGAGCCGAAGTGGCTCGAGCTCTTCGGCACGGTAACCGAGCGTCTCACACCAGGCACGGTTCACATATAGGAACTTCCCGTCCTCGTCCGTAACCTGAATGAGGTCGTTCGCCGTATCGAGAAAATCCTGGAGACGGGACTCGGCGACGCGCCGTTCAGCGACCTCCTTGGCCATCAGAGAATTTGCCGCAGAGATCGCCTCGAACGCACTCGACTCGCGGCGGAATGTGACAAAGAACGATGCGAAGAGGCCAATAAGGACGCTCGCGTAGCTCGCGATCTTCAGCAGGTGGGCGACGTCGGCGAGCGCATCGAACTCGCTGGTCGCGGGAGCCATGTAGACGGCGTGCAGAAGAGTCGAGAGCAACAGCGAAATGATCAACCAATGCTCGAAGGGACGGTACCTCCATCCCCCATCACGGAGATACCCCGCCATCGCCAGGAAGAAGAACAGTGCGGGAAAAAATTCCTGAGGACGGTGAATCAATGCGTCGGGTATGAAGACTGTGGAAATTGGGACCAGAAGGAAGAATGCGAAGATGACGGCGGAGAGCGCGATTCCGACGACGTAGGGCGAAAAATGCCGACTCGTTGTTCCCGGCTCGTCCCCTCTCCGCAGATGGAGGCTTCCGAATAGGAACAGGGCGAGGAAGGAGCGAGAGGCGGTCCATGACCAGGCCGACGCCTCGATTCCCTCAGTGGCGAGATCTGCTGCTCCGAGTTGGGCGGTTACTACGGCGTGGACCGCGTCCATACCGCCGGCGACAAGAAAGCCGACGCCGATGAAGAAAAAAGTCTCTCGCCGGTGGGAGTAGTAGCGAAGCAGCGCAAGGCTCCCCACCACCAGGGATAACGTCGTCCCGATCGCCTCCCAGAGGGTGTGACGAGCCCAAGTTCCTTCTGGAGGCAGCGTGCGGACGAAGAACGAAGCACCGATGAGAATTGTGAGCAGAACCCAGTAGACCGTGGCTCGCTGCGGTGCGAGGTCGTGTCTCCCCGGGGGCGTGGAGGGGTTCAGCTTCCCCCCGTCAGGCATCGTTCGATCGCTTCGAGTAGGACGTCTTCGTCCATGATGGGTTTCGTGAGATAGTCATTGAACCCCTCCGCGAGAAATTTTTCCCGATCACCACTCATCGCGTGAGCGGTCAGGGCGATCACCGGAAGATGGCTCAAAGCCTCCTGACTTCTAATCCACCGGAGAACCTCGGTACCATCCATCTCGGGGAGGGAGATGTCCAGGAGCACGAGGTCCGGGATGTTGTCTCCGAGTCCCGCTACAGCGGCGACTCCCGATTCGTACTCTGTGAGGTCGTACAATTCGTCAAGAATTGCTTCGACCAACAGCCGGTTGTCTGGATTGTCCTCGACGATCGCAATCTTGGCTCTCATACGTCTATCCCCCGCGTAATGTCCTCTAACTGTCCGCAGGCGGCAGAGAATGCCTCTTCAAGCGGCGGAAGCATCTCGCGAATATCGTCGATCTTACCTTCGGCCGCGAGATCTTCAATGGTTTGGCACATCACCCGCAAGTCATCAGCACCGAGGTTCGCCGCACTCGACTTGAGGGAGTGGGCTCCCCTGAGTGGTTGGTCCCCCGGGTCGGCGTCGAGGCACCGGCGAATCTGGTCCATGCGCGCGGGTGTGTTCTCAAGAAACAGGTTCACCATACGCCCGAGGAGGTTTTCTCCCCCCCATTCACTCAGTCTTTGAATGGCTGCCGGATTGATGATTGCCTTATCCATGTCTCAAATTCAGCTTATCGCAGGTCGCAGGCAACGTCCAGCCGCCCCAACGGCGCTGGTCAAGACCGAGCTCGGTCGGGGTGATGGTGAAAAAGGCCTGCCTTTTGGGGCAATAGGCGGGGTACCGCCCCATCTCCTGACTCCCACGCGTCGAACTCCTCGGCGAAGCGATACCCCCATCGCGCGCCGGCGGTTCGCAGGCGCCCCTCGAGCCACTCCTGATCGCCAAAGCCAAGCGCCTCGCGGTAGAGGCGGGCCACAGCGAAGATCGTCTCCACGTAGGGTTCGACGTCGAGTCCGACTGAGGGCAAGGCGGAATGGGCATCTCGGTAGGTGAAGACCGGGCACAGACCCCGATGCGGATGCGCTGGGTCGACTCGCTTGCGTATTCTTGCGATGGTGACTGCGTCCCGGGCCAACTGGCCGGCTGCCCGGTGGTCGGGATGCCGAAATCCACGTACCCAGGTATCCCCCCACGTCAAAAGCCCGTCGGGCTTCACCTCACAGATCACCCGGGCCACCTGATCCGTGGCCTCTGGGGTGGGCTGGAGCCGGGTGTCGGGGAGGTCGAGAAAACGAGTTTCAATTCCCAGGAGGTCACCGGCCTCCTGCCCAAGGTCGGTTCGCCGTTGTGAAACTTCCTCCTGCAAAATTGCACCGAAGCCTTCGGTCATCTCCCCACGGGTAAGCCAAAGTACGACGACCCTGGATCCAGCAGCTCGTTGGGCCATGAGCGTACCCGCAGCGATGACCTCGTCGTCGGGGTGTGCAAGCACCGCAAGGAGTGTAGGCGGAGCCCCTTCAGCCGAGCTCAAGAAGAGACAGCGCCAGTGGCGGCCCTGAGTCGCTGGAGGGCAATCGCTATGCCCTCCGCGTGCCCGAATACTGCGGACCCAGCGACCAGTACCGTCGCCCCCGCGCTCACCAGCCCGGGAGCCGTTATGGGGTCGACTCCCCCATCCACCTCAATCTCGATCCCATCGTTGCGGCAGGCCTCGATCATCAAACGCGCCCGGGCAACCTTGTCGGTGGAGGACGGGATGAAGGCCTGGCCACCGAATCCTGGGTTCACCGACATGATCACAAGAAGATCGAGGTCCGGAAGGATTCCCTCCACCGAGCTGAGAGGCGTCGCGGGGTTGAGGGCTACCCCCGCCCTGACCCCGAGCTCCCGAATGCGCTGCACCGTTCGATGTAGATGCGGGCACGCCTCGACGTGAACCGATATGAGGTCGGCTCCCGCATCGGCAAAGGCAGCAAGGTACTGGTCGGGATTCTCGATCATGAGATGAACGTCGATCGGAACATCCGTCGATCGCCTCGCTGCCGCGGCGATGAGCGGGCCGATCGTGATGTTTGGAACGAAGTGCCCGTCCATCACATCTACATGGATCCAGTCGGCGCCGTGTTCGACGGTCTCCTGAATCTGTTCCTCGAGCCTGCCAAAGTCGGCCGAGAGGATCGAGGGCGCGAGCTTGACACTCATGAGGCGGGCTCCTGATCCACCGGGGCATCCCGGGTGATCGTCTGAACGCCATTTCGACCTGCGAGGAGGGCTTCGGTCGCGAGCCCAAGGAACAGGCCCGACTCCACCACCCCTGCCCTATTCATGAGCGAGTCGTTGAGGCCCGCAGGGTCCTCGATTCCGTTTGGGAACCGACAGTCGAGGATGTAATTGCCGTTGTCCGTGACGAGCGGTTCGGCCGCTGGGCCAAGTCGCAGCGCTGGCTCACACCCCAGATCCTTGAGGAAGGCGCGATGGGCCTCCCACCCGAACTGAATGACCTCCACGGGGAGCGGACAACGGGTCCCGAGCTGAGGCACCAGCTTGGTGTCGTCGGCGATGATCACCATCCGGCTCGAGGCCTGGGCGACCATCTTCTCACGGAGGAGTGCCCCCCCGAGTCCTTTGATGAGTCCCAGTTCGAGGTCAACCTCGTCGGCTCCATCGACGGTGAGATCGAGAAACGGGTGCTCCGCCAGCGACGTCAACGGAATTCCGAGTGACCGTGAACGCTCTGCCGTCCACAGCGACGTCGGGACTCCCATTATGTCCCTCAGGCCTCCTCCTCGGATTCGGGCAGAGAGGCCGTCCAGAAAATGGGCTACCGTGCTGCCGGTTCCAAGGCCCAGGCGCATCCCGTCGTGGACCCGGTCGAGGGCCTCGAAGGCTGCCTCACGCTTGAGAAGCTCGCTGTTGTCTGTCACGTACCGACGGTTTTCATCAGGTTCCAAAGCCCTTCATCACCTCGTGGACCTTTGCGGTGGCCGCGAGCGCCTCGTCGAACGGCCGTTGCCACATATTCCTCCCGAAGATGAGACCGGTTGCACCGGCCTCCATCGCGGTCTTTGCCTTGGTCAGAAGGTCTTCGTCCGAGAGCTTGCTGCCCCCGCTGAACATCACCATGCACCGTCCGGCGGATTCGATCACCGTTCAGCGTCCTTGGGGCCGTGGCCCGGGATGTTCAGCTTTACGATGTCCGCCCCTAGCTCCAGCGCGCAGCGGGCAGCATAGTCGACGGCGTATAGGCTGTCGCGGCCTCCCTTGCCTTCGATCGCGGCGCCGCGCGGGTAGGACCACACCACCAGCGGCATGCTCCACTTGTCACACGCCTCACGCACCTGGCGCAGCTGACAGCTGATCGATGTCGATGTCCTGAGCCGCCGACCCCACGTACAGGGTGTACCCTACGGCATCCGCACCGAGCGTTACGGCGTCTTCCACCGTCGCTGTGAGTGGGGAGAAGGCTTCGGCATCGGACGGGATGTTCGTCTTCCCGTTGATCTTCAGGATGAGTGGAACCCGTCCCGCATATTTCTTCATGTACTTCGCCGCGAGTCCGTAGTGGCAAGCCACTCCGTTGTAGTTTCCCTCCTCGGCAAGGCGCCACTGAAATTCGGGATCTGCGGAGGCAGGATTTGGAAAGAAATCCACAGGGCCGTGCTCAAGCCCCTGGTCGATCGGCAAGACCAGGAGCGTGCCATTCCTGAGACCACGCTCGTAAAGGAGTCGGTTGAGGCGGACACGCTTTCCGAGCGGGATATCCAGGTCGGCCAAAATGGGACGGCTCACTATGTCCTCCGATTGTCTACAGGGCGATTTTATAGCGGTCAGGGTCGGCGCGGAGAATGTAGCTTACGAGTCGGGAACTCTCCAGATGTTGCAGCGTCACTTTCTCCCGCGCCGTTGACACCCATGCAGGACGAGAACAGCTTGTGGCCATGAATCCTTGGCGAGACGAAGCTGCATATGAGTATCGGCCCCCCTCTGGGAGCCGCTGGTAGCGCGCGAACGAAATCGCCGTTCGCACGTCGCCTCGCCAGGCTCCCGAAAAATCGGGAGCCCTTTTTTGTGCCTGATTCCGAACACCCCGCCCAGGAGAAATTATGATCATCGTGACCCGCCCCGGCGTCACCCCCGACGAGATTGACCAGATCCGAGAGCGTGTGGAGGGGTTGGGTCTGCGGACCCATATCTCCCGAGGCGAGACACACACGATCATTGGTTGCATCGGCGACGAGGAACGTCTCCAACATCTCCCACTTCTCTCGATGTCGGGCGT
>JAZDDA010000092.1:0-74043 GCA_036679625.1 Gemmatimonadota bacterium
ACGAGAATGAAATCGAACGCGCCCGCCTCTACCTTGTATGTCGTGACGTCGGCGGCGATGAAATCCCTTCCATACCGATCCTTCGCCGCCGCGATATACCCGGGGTTGATGTCCACGCCCAGATAATCGCAGGTGGCAAAGTGCGGGGCGTTGGTCCCGGGCCCACACCCGACATCCAACACCCGCCGAATCTTACCCATCTCGTTGTGACGACGGATCGGCGCGAACTTACTTTCCTGGAAGGGCACCTGCCACGCGCGGTACACGGGCGTCCACTCCAATAGCCGATCCTTCACGCTCACTTCCGCCACCTCAGGATGAACTTTCCGATTTCCCGCTCCCGGGGGAATCTCCGTTCCAGTTCACGTCGCAAATCTCCCCCCACTCTGGGTGAAAAATCCGGGTGCTGGTTGAGGGCAATGACAGAAACTCCAGTCGAGTCGAGCGCCGCGAGGAGTTGAGTGCCTTGCGGGTCGGCTTCGTCGAAGAACTCGAAGGTGCTTCGGGAAGGACTCGAGAGTCCCGAAAGAAAGTACACCTCGGGAGCATCGGGCGTCGCCAGGATGAACTCAGTCTCCGCTCGGCTCTGCAGCTCGCCGATGAGAGTCTCGTAGACGCGCTTGTCATCGGCTGAAACGCGCAGCGAGGATCGTTCCAGATCGATCGACGCCGTCTGGTCATCTCGAAGGAAGCTCCGCCCCATCGCATACACGAATCCGGGATGGATCCACAGCACGGCAAATCCCAGGTAGAACGCGAATACGACGGTGAAGACCGGCCGCGAGCGCATTCCAATGCGAGGCGGTTCTGGCTGCGCCATCGTCGAGGGACGATCCTCGCACGCGGCGACGACCGCAAGCACGGTCATCGCAACGAGCGGTGCGACGTACAGGAAGTAGACCGGCGACGTGAACGGGAACTGTACGAGACCGGCCAATGCGGTGACCGCAAGAAGAATCACTGCCTGGTCCTCTCGAAGGCGGGGCTGCGTGGCGGCGCTTGACGACTCGTGTCGGCCCTCCCGGGTCCGCTGCGGACGGGAGGCCCAAAGGACGGCGACTCCACAGAGCGTGACGACCGGAATCAGCCCCCGCACAGAGAACCAGACTCGCGGATAGACCCGCCAATGGCTTCCGACGGTGAGCAGCACGACCGCCAGAACTGCGAGGAGGCCTGCGATCCGCAGGCGACGCTCATGCGGAAGTCGCCAGGATGCGGCGAGTACCGCGACGACGGGCACGACGTTCAGAAGCGTTCTGGCCTGCGGTGGCCGTATTCGAGCGAAGTCGATCCTCGCCATCGGTTCCACGAATACCCCGCGGAAGAGCTCGTCTAGCCCTCCTCGGAGCCCGAAGGGTATCGCGAACAAGACCAGAGGCAGCGACAACCCAACGACGAACGGCACGGCCAGCGCGGCAAGGCGCCGCGCGCGCGCCAACGCGATCGTAGGCGGCAGGTGCCATTCGCGGACGATCAGCCATCCCGTAACAAGTGCGACCGGAAGCACAAAGTTCAGGAAGACGACGAGCTCCATGACGCTTCTCACAACGCCCCACACAAGGAGTGTCAGGGCAAGTCCCGCCAGCGTGATGAACGCTGAGTACAGCCGCCCGCCTCCGGCTTCAGATTCGCGGTGCGCTGCACACTCCGACTGCTCGAGGAATGCGAGCGACAGGAGGCACCCCGCGACGAGGTACAGGCCTACGACCTTGGCGAGGATCGAGACTCCGGCAGCGACACCGGCAGCCAGCAACCAACGTCGCTGCGGCACTTCGAGGTAGCGGAGCAAACCTGCCACCGCGAAGCAGGAAAAAAAGAGGTTGAACCACGAGGGCACGGCCGCCGAATACGCCGGGATACTCCACGCCGCCGACAAGAGTGTTACGACCCCTGACACTGCGGGAGTCGCGAACCGGCGTGCGCACCAATACACGACAGGTATCCAGACGGCGAACACCGCGAAGAGGATCAAGCGTAGCGTGAAGAGGTCGGTCCCAAAGATTCTGAACGCCGCCGCTCCCGCGAACGCCAGTCCACCGGTGTAGACCTCGTCGTAGTCCAGGTGAGGGAGCTGCCCCTCCAGAACCCGCTCCGCACTGAATGCGAGCGTGCCTTCGTCATGCGGAACCCAGCCTCGATCGAGATAGCTCCAGGCATATGCGAGCACGGACACCCAGGCAGCGACGAGCAGGAGTGTCCTGGTGGTTTGCTTGGCTGTCGGCATGAATCTGTGCGAGCCCGAGGGAGATGCCGGCTGGGGACGGGGCGTAAAGCTGCTTGGGGAGCGCGGGCCCCGCAAGGTATGGAAGCCGGTCAGCGGTACACGATCACGCCTGTTGAGTCCGCAAGGTTGAATGTCGGACGTAGCGGATCTCTCGCAGCCCACAAATTGATCGACACGAACAACACCGAATCGGAGGTGGCCAGGAAGGGAATGGTCGGGGAAGGCGACCTCATACCCGGACCGGACGGACACTCCCAGGAAGTATCACTCAGGATCTCAACACTGCTCCGCCGGCCAGCAGGTGCGGGTTGAAAATCAATCCAACCGGAGTCGAACATGAGTGGGACCAGCGAACCATCGTCGCAGAAGTGCAGACCCACCTGGGTTGGCAGGCTACGGCCGTTGAAGCTCTGCGCGAGAAAGCGCCCTCCGAAGGACACCCAAGGAGTCGTGGGCACCTCGACCGGATCCGCCTCACTACATCCCAGGGCGAATAGTGTCCCGGCCACAGCAACAAATGCACCGCGCAACGAATTTCTCCGGTTTCTGGGTTTGCTCAGAGGTCGTGGCCGAGGCCGGAGGTTCATACGACCGGACCCGTGATTCCTTTCCCATTGAGTCGGGCAACCATCGCATCCAGAGTGTCCGGCTCCCACAGTTCATCCACCTCACCTGGCCTCGGTGTGTCCCATCCCATCATCGCTTCGGCCACCTGAAGGAGGCTGTCCACCTTGCCCCGGTCGTCTCGATCAGATGGACGCAATAGCCTCGACTGGTATTGCTCAGCGAGCTTCAGGAACGCACTCCCGAGAGCAACGATGTCCTCCTCAGGCACGGTAGCAACGTGGAGCGCGAGGGGCCCAGTGAGTGCAGCCTGCACGACTCTGGATAGCTGGTAGGCCTCATCCGACTGGAGCCACAGCCCCTTGAGGAGCGCCAGGCGCACCCGACTCTCGTTCGAGTTTACGTTGAGCGGGTTGCCGCCACCGAGCAAGAGCCAGTCGAGTGAGAGCGAGAAGGTGCGAGCAAGGGTGGCGTAATATTTGGATGGCGCCTCTCGACGGCCGAGGTGCCAGTTGCGCACCGTCGCCTCGGTTGCAGAGAAATCGCTACGAGCCCTGAGGTCCCGATAGAAGGGTCGGAACCCCCTATAACCCAGGATTTCCAACGCTTCGTTGAGGCGCTTCTTCTGCGGAGCGAGACTTTTCGTTGACTTGTATGCCATTGTGCACCCTCACCACATCGATTGTGACACACGCTCGGAAACGTATATTCCTGCCATTTTCGAACCCGGTTTGTGCCAACATTGTACTCTTTCCCTCCACGGGGCGAAAGGAAACATTTGTATCTGAACTGTCGACCGGACGACGCGCCCGGAGTGGCCGCACGTAGGCCTCACACCCGCGGCATTGCCGTTATGTTTCGGAGTTGGAATTCCATCCGATATCGACAGCCGAGAAGGGCTGATGTTTATGACTCAGGAACCCACACTCCGCCGCTCGCTCACGCTCCTCGTTGGACTCCTGGTTCTCGGTTGCGCAGACTCCGAGAACGGGGCACCCGCTGACTCCGCCGCCACCGACCAGGCACTCCCTGCCGGACACGTTGCGGTCGGACAGTCGGCGACCGGAGACGGTCAGGAAGCTGCGCTCACGGTCGTCGTTCTTGAGACCATGAATGCGGGCGGGTACACCTACGCTCGCGTTGATGCGGAGGGCACCGAGGCGTGGACCGCTGGCCCCGAAGCCCAGGTCGCGGTCGGTGACACCCTGTTGCTGTCTGGCGCGAGCCCGATGGAGAACTTCACCAGCAACACCCTCAACCGCACCTTCGATCTCATCTATTTCGTTGGGGCCTTCCAGAAGGCGGGTGAGGAGCTCGCAGGGAACGCCGTGCCCACCGACCAATCCGCCCCCATTATCGGGGGCATTCAGGGTGTCGTGGGCCAGGTGTTCACCGGCGGCGGATACGCGTACGTGCAGGTTGAAGTCGAGGGCGATTCGATCTGGCTCGCCGGTCCGATGGCAAGGGTGAGCGTCGGGGAGACCGTGGCGTGGCAGGATGGAACCACCATGTACAGCTTCGAGAGCAAGTCACTCGACCGTACCTTCGAAGAGATTCTCTTCGTCGAGCGCATCTCAGTGGTGCGCTGACCGAGGGTCAGCTTCTTCTTCTCCGAGATCGCACAGATAGCACCCTGAGCCGGGGTGGCGAAATGGTAAACGCAGGGGACTTAAAATTCGTTCTCGTGGTGTACCCAGTTGCAACTACCCGCATAAACCCTGGTTGTTTTACTTTCCTCGCACACCCAGCATGACCCCGTATTACTGCGTATTGAACCCGGATTGAACCCGAGGGGATTCGATCGTAGAGGGAGGTCGGGCATGTGATTGCTGGAGCAGTGGGGTCCAGCTCGAGGCCAACAACTACGGTGCGACCGGTGGCGAGCGCATCCTCTATCGTCTCCCAACTGCGTAAATTTGGGTGTCTCTTTACACCACGGCCCGGCTTGTTGCATGACTCGGGTTTGTGGACAAATCCCCCTTCCGCCGAGCCGGACTTACGCGACCCTGTAACTGTCGGGCATGCCGAGCTGGGTCATCGTGTTCAGAACTTTGCTCGCCAGATGGACCTCAACTCCTTGTCCGTCGAAGCCCGACTTCGCATACATCGACCAATGATCGTCTTGTATCGGTACATGGTATTCTCGACCAGGCTGCGCTTGCTGTAGCCTGAGGCGGTGTGCCATTCGCGTCGTCCACATTCTCGGATCGAACGAATGTTGCAATTCCTCTCTCGCTGTGCGACTGAAGGACTCGGACTGACCTGGTGTCGTACGCACCGTCAGCGGAGAGGGATTTGATAGGGTGATCAATCTGCTCCAACAAGGTCGGGACCTTAGTGCCGTCATGCGTTCGGCCAGCGGTCCGATCCGAGGCCACGATTTCACCGGTCTCAGCATCTACAGCGAGGTGTAGTTTGCGCCAAGCCCTGTTCCGGGGCGGGTTCTCGACACGACCGACGTGAATCCTGAGTCCCGTACTATCAATAAGTAGATGGATCGGTCGGTCGGTCGGTGCGTAGCCTGTGAAATCGAAGGTCATTGAGCTTCTTCAGACCGGCCTCGTACTCAGGCCAGTTCCGTACCCGATACTGAGATTTCGCGTACTTGTATTGGCTGCGCTTCGGGTACTTCATCGGGTGGCGGCTCCGGCTCGAGGATCTTCAGTCCCCATCAGATAACAAAATCCGGAGCCATGCACTTGCGACAGGGTCAAGGGGAGTGTAGACTGCGCGAGCATAAACGCAGGCGACTGCCATCCCTCCGTCATCTCCCACGGGACTAGGAGTCTCGGTGCCTCACTTAACGGCACACTCGTCCGGTATTGGGCTCTCACATCCAGTGGTCTGGTGAGGGGTGGATGATGATGATGGTTTACGTGAGAGATAAGCAGTCGCACGAGTTTATCCTCGCTCAGATCGATCGGGCGCTTGGCAGACGTACCTGGGCATGGTTGGCTAGAAAAAGCGGTGTGCCGCGCTCTACTCTCATGACCCAGTCGGCCAATCTGCGCTTCAGCATCGACGTGCTCACCAGCGTTGCGACGGCCCTGGGAAGGCCGATCAGCTACTTTTTTCCTCCTGGCCTTTCTTCTGCCGACGGGGCTGGTCGCTCAGCTCAACATCTCCTCGACCGCATCAAGAGTATGATCGCACGCGATGAGGCCGGGTGACGAGATATCGCCACCCGAGTCGAGATCAAAACTTCTTCTTTTCAAGCACGGTGCCCCTGTCTATTATTGCGCAATCCTTGAAGCAAGGTCGCTCCTTTCCGTCCCGCCCGCGCTCGGTAACAGGAGTCGATGCAACGGGCGCACCTAAGGTGCGAGCCGGTCAATTTCATGCGAACAGAGGGGGATGGTATAATGAGTTTTTGTAAGGCTGTGACAGTGTGCGTTATTACGTCCGCAGCCTTGGCCGGTTGCGCGATCGACTCTCCAATGGTGTCGGAGGTCGATGATTCGCCAGTATTAGATGTTCCGCTAGTCGTCTCCTCCCTTAGGAGGGGGCCCCCAAAAGACACAACCACAGTGGCCCCGTTAGGGGCGCTTGAGGGATGCGATGAAGCTTCGGTGGAGGTCTGCGAAGAAGAGGAACCGGGAGGAGCAGGGGCGTTGGGCTATTCGTTCTCTTTTCGCTGGGTAGATTGTACCGGGTCGGTGGGACTTCAGAGCGATTTCGATAATGACGGATTCTCAGATACTTGCGAAGCCACTTTGGCCGCAGCATTTCAGCCGATGTTGAAGGTTTCGACCGTAGAGACTCTCAGTGGAAGAGAGCCGTATTGGGCGGTGCAACCATCCGCGGCTCCCGGTGCCTACTCGGTTCGGATCTTCTATGCTTTGGCATACTATGACGATGAGGGTCATAAGGGTGATTCAGAATTCATCTGGATCGATGTCGAGTCGGTGGCCACATCGAGCCTGTGGGCGCTCCAACAGATCTTCCTATCGGCTCATTGGGGAGAAGGGTTTCCTGCTGATCGCAGTGCCCTGATCGCGCGAGGTAGTTACGACGAATATGTCGACGTGTATGGGGGCCGGCCCGTCGTCTGGGTGTCGCAGGGGAAGCACGCTAACTACAGATCCCGCGGCGAATGCAACAAGTATCCATTCATCGACGGTTGTAGTAACTCGATTTCCTCAACCTTGCCGGCCCTCCCCTCGGCGAACCTTGGGTCAAGGAATACAAAGCTCATAAACTGCGTGGGAACGCGAACTGGGAATTTCAGCGCTCACCCTGGCAACGAGTGCTTTTGGGATTTCGCTTCCTTCAAGGGCTGGAACATCGACCCGTCGGGCGACGTAACGAGCTATGGATTGTTGCTCGGCGCCTACGGTTTCTGATACATCTGTCGGCTCACAGGAGGCTTCATGGGACAGATGCGGTATCGGGGCAGCTTAGCCACCCTTCTCATGGCTCTCGTGGTGGGTTGCGCAACGCCCAGAACGGTGCACTGGCAGGAGGATCCGGTTGGCGCAGCCAGTCGAGTTGCCGAACTGTCGTCCGATAATACCGCCACGATTAAGGCTACGGACGGCGCGGAGTTTCGAGGAAGGGGCGTCGTACTTACGCCTGATTCCGTCCGGTGGACACGGATTTCGGACCAAACTCCGGACGGCATGCCTCTGGCTGACGTGGCGAGCATCGAGGTTGTGACCGGGCGGCACGGCAAGGAGGGTGCCTTGATTGGGGGCATCGTTGGCGTCGCCTCCGTGGCCCTGGGCGCATTGCGCTGTAGTGATTGTGGTACGGTGGGTTCTGGTCTCTTGCTGGTCTATTACGGAGTACCCGCAGGGGCGGTTGGGGCGCTCATTGGAGCACTAATCGGTACGTCGAACGCGGATAAGCTCATTTTCGTACGCGAGGATCATTAGGCGACCAAGCAGGTTCAACCGGTATCCCTAAGAGCCGATTTCGCTCAAGACTATGGGGAACACAAAGGGCTTTTTCCCCCGAAGGCCCTCCTGACCGCCTTCTCACAAATGGATTTCCCAAGCCATGGTGCCTGTAGTCCGGGTCAGGAGTTTGGTCAGCAGATCGAAGCTCCCCGGACCCTAGCGCAAATTGAGCCGACCCGCGCATCTTGTCCGCACGTAGTTGTTCGATGCCTTCGGGTCCTTAGGCTGCAGGAGGCGTCGAATGGGTGGAGTTGAAGCATACGCTCCAGGTAAGAGTGTTCGAGGATCTGGGAGAGGGTGTGGTATAGCGAGCACTCAACATGACCCCGTACGACTGCGTATTGAACCCGAGGGAGGGTAGTCTCGGGAGGAATTCCAGTACTAGATGGGTCCGCCGCTCGCATCAAACTTTGGTGCAATCTTCCGCCAAATCAGAGATCGCGCAGCATACCCCTTTTCCTTGCAGCGAAGCTTAGTTACGATGTGGAAGGAGAGTCTCAGGGTGGGCGGGATGGGAATGTCCGCATCAAAGACAAGCCACGGGGGGCGGATGGGATCACTACATCGAGTACCAATCATCGGGGGAATCGTCCTCGTCGTGTTCCTCGGATGTTCGGGATCCAGCCTCGAACCCACTGATGACAACCTCCGTTTTTCCCTCGACGCATCGGCGGTTACTCTGGAGGTACTCCGTCCTGAATTCTGGGGTGCGTCGGTCGGGGCGATCTACAGGAACCCCACGGCTGACACGGTATTCGTGGATATCTGCACGAATGAACCGAAATGGAGGTACCTAGTCAGGAAAGACGGACAGTGGACCACCGACACTGACGCACAGGGTGCTTGCATTCTGGTCACGGCACGAGCGCTCCGAATTGACCCCGGCGCGGAGTTGCAGTTCGAAATCCGATTATCTCACAATCCGGATACGCGTTTGATGAGGGACGGCGAGCGCACCCGAACGTTTCGACTCCGGCTTGAAGCATATTCAGAGCCCCGAGATCCCAACTTTAGGGATAACTTTCCGCCGGGCTCAGAGCTTCCCTTCGACGAAAGAGTGAGCCGGGAACTCACACTCCGACTCGGAAGTGAGTCGGGCGGATGAAGAAGATCCTTGGCTTGATTCTCCTTGGCCTGATGGCCTGCGAGAACAATGTCCCGGTAGAGACGTCGTCATCGGTGAAGGCGACGGGTGCAGGGGACACACTGCTTCCGACGAGATATCTCTTGGGGAACCACAACCTCGGCGCTGTCCTCACGCTTTTGAGCGTGAACGGCCTTGTGATCATATCCGACCCGCTGGGGGAGTCACGAATTGTGGCTCTTTCTCTAGAGACCGGGGACGAGGTGTTCGCCACGGGTCGTTCGGGTGACGGTCCAGGTGAATACCAAATGCCTCTCCTTTGTGGAGCGAACACCGAAGGAGAGTTGTGTGTGTTTGACGCGAGGGCACTGAAGGTCGATGAACTCGAACTCGGTGACTTCGGATTCTCTCTCGTTTCCTCCCACCGAATGGTATTCACGGATGGTCGGATCCGGAGGATCCTACGGGACTCTAGAGGCACCTTGGCAGTGCCTGGATCAGGCCGACCCACGTTGTTCACCATGGACTCGGATTGGAATCGGGAAGCGACAATCCAACTCCCCCCAATCGAGGGTTTGGACATGTCGATGCTCGCGGCGGTCCCGGCAGCGGCCTTTGATGCGAGCCTCCTCCCAGGCGCTGATTGGAAGGCTGTGGTTGCGTACAAGTATGCCAGTCGGCTCGATTTCGTATCTGTTTCAACGGGTGAGGTGGAGACGACCCATGGGCCAGTTTCAGTGGAGGTTGAGTGGGACCCCCGTCGGGGTACGACGGAGGCATCGGAAGTAGCCTATGTTGATATCGACGCGACTCCTCTTTACGTCTTCGCTCTATTCAGTGGGACTTCGACCGGAGTGGCTTCCTCGATCCATGTCTTCGACCAAACGGGTGCCTTCATCGAAGCTATCCCCCTCGGTGTTCCGGTCTCAGCGATTGCGGTAGATATCACGCAGAAGGTCATCCTCGGGGCCGTGAGCGACCCCGAACCTGGGGTGGTCGTATTCGACCTTCCCGTCCGGTTCAGATGAACCCGGTGCGGTTCACTCGGTAGGAACCCAACCCGGTGTGGAAAAGTCATTCCGTGCCGGACAACCACGCTCCGAGTGCCCGATTGCGTCTTGGCAGTGGCAACGGCCCAGGGCCATGTCCGGCAGAATCCTCAACGGTTACCATACGTTCAGTACACTGATTGATCGGAGTACGCCGGGGTGGCGAAATGGTAAACGCAGGGGACTTAAAATCCCCCGGGAGCAATCCCTTGCGGGTTCAAGTCCCGCCCCCGGCATTCGGCCTACGTAACCGCCCACCCGCCATCTACGTCACTTTGCGTATAAACATGGGCCGTCGCTTCGAGTAGCCTTCCTCCAGGTCATCACACTACACGCCTCGGAGGACCCCATGCCTAGTCCGAAAAGCAGCAGCAACGTCCTACGGTACGCGAAGTGCCTCAGCGGCTTCGCCTATGTCGCGATCGCACTTCTCAGTGCGGGCTCGCTCTCGGCTCAACTCGTCAAGGCAGAGGCCCCGGTCCGTGTTCGCGCATGGGTGGATGGAGGCACCCGCATGATAGAGGGTCGGCTCCGCGAGTACTCACCCGAGCTTCTCTACGTCAGGGTTCGACGGAGCGACATAGCGGTTCCGAGAGACGATATCACGAAGCTCGAAACATCTCGCAGCATCGGAAACCAAGGCCTTAAGGGGTTCTTCGTCGGGGGAGCTATCGGTGCGGCAATCGGCTTCCCATTTGGGTACTGTTTCCAGATCTTCGCCGATGGATGCGCTGAGGACACCGGCGCAGGGCTGCAAACCGCGTTTGCGGTTGGCCTCGTCACCGGCGGAATCGGATTCCTCCTAGGTCGTCGATCTCCAAGGTGGGGTCCGTACCAGGACGAAACAGCGGAGGGCATCCACTTCCAGTTCCTCTCCAACCAGGGCGTGGGCTTTTCCATCGCCCTCCGGCATTGAATCATTTCTCTTGCTCCCACGGGGCGCGGGCGTAGCTTTTCTGCACACGCACCCCGAAATGGAGTAGTCGATCATGAAGTTGTCTCACCTTTTTCCGCTAGCTGCATTCGCATTACTTCTCGCCCCGGCGGCCCAGGCCCAGAGCCTGGTCGCCACCTACTACAACTGCGACACCGCCGATGAGGCCGAGGCAGACTTCATCATGAATACGGTGTTCGCACCCTTACTTCAGAGTCACGTCGACTCAGGAGACATCACGAGTTGGGGCTGGGTTGAGCATCAGGCCGGGGGCGAGTGGCGAAGGATCGCCACCCTCGTGGCAGACGACATCGGCGCAGTCCTCACCGCGTGGGGAGTCATTGCGGACGAGATGGAGGAGGAGCATCCGGGAGCCTCGCATCGACTTCAAGAGATTTGTGGCGACCACGACGACTACATCTGGGAGCTGACATCAGCTTCAGAGGGCACGGATCCGGACGTGACCCCGGAATCCTGGGTGTCAACCTACTTCGTGTGCGACCAGTCAAGGGAAGCAAGGGCGGATGAGCTGTTCGCCGCTATGGCACCGGCGATCGACGCACACATCGCGGCCGGCCATCTCACGGGCTGGAGCTGGTACACGCACATCATCGGCGGCGAGTTTCGACGCCTCCTGACGGTCGCCGGGGCGGATGCGAACGCCGCTGTATTGGGACGGGAAATGGCAACCGCAGATATGGGAGCGAACTACGCGGACGAGCTTACCGAGTTCACCTCAATCTGCTCGAGCCACGTCGACTACATCTGGGGCAACGCGGCCGCTCCCCAGGAGGGCTGACGAAACGGGGCGGCCCCTGGTGGGGTCGCCCCGTTGTTCGTCTCGTCGGTTACTGTTGGCGATTCCCCAGCATCAGGACCTCGATGTTCACGCCACCCGGCCCGGTCACATACGAGATCTTGACCCGGTCGTTGATCCAATGCGGGTCCTCGTGATCGACGATCCACCCGAGGTGGTCTGCGGAGCGGCCTAGCGTCGGCGCCAGTGGACCGTCGCTGCGGTTCGGACTCAGGAACAACCAGTAGTCCTGGTAATCAACGGCGGTAATCGCGTCCAGAAAATCCGTCGCCTCGCCTCCAAAAACGTTTACGAACCACTCCTGAGCCTCGACCGGCTCATCCATCAGAAGATGCACATGGTGGAAGCCCAGGCGGTTCACGTCCTGGAGCACCTCGATCTTGGTGCCCCACGGGTCTTCGATGAAGGCGATCTTCGTATCACGGAATCCCCGCATCGGCGATAGGATCTTGATTCCCGCCGCCTCGAACTCGGCAAGTTTGGCCTCCAGGTCGGAGAACGAGAACCCGATGTGATCCAGCGAACTCCCCACGCTTCCCTCGAATCCGGCATCTCGCTCCCAGATGTTGATGTTCGTGTTGCCGAATACCGCTCCGGCCACACCCTCCCCAGGCTCTCCCTCCATATACTTCACATACCAGGCTGCGGCTTCCGCTCTATCCGTCGCAGCTAGGTGAACGTGGTGCCAATCCTGCGCCTGCGCGCGGCCGGACAGGAGGGTGAGTGCGGCCAGCATGAGGAGAAGTCGAGCGGTAGCGTGCATTGGAGTGCTCCTGAAGGGTGGAGTGTGAAATGGTTCCTGACCGGGAGTCGTTCTATCTAGGATGGTCCGCCTAGCAGCGTGCTCAACTCTGTCATCCAGACCCGAGATGAAACACGCTGTTCCCGGCCCATGCCTCCAACGAGATAAAGTGTGTCACCCGCTACGGCGAGCCCACGGTGATCCATCGAAGCTCTTGGGAGCGGGGTCAGTTCGCTCCACGTATCGGTGCGAATGTTGTAGGCGAATACCGCCGTCCTCGGCTGCGCGGGCACACCGTCGTACCCAATGCCGTCGAAGTTATAGGGGTTGTCGGTTCCTCCGGCAAAGATCACCCAATCGCCCCAGGCTGCCGCTGCTGCGCGGTAGAGCGGGGGACCGGGGTGAGGCGCAAGCCGCCGCCAGGTGATGCTCGTGGGGTCCGCAGGATCGATGTCGCCCCGCCAGGAGGAGCCTTCCAGGACGAAGGCTCGTGGATCGCTGTCCACCCGAACGCCATCAATGTACACAATTGAGTTTCCGGCAACTGCGCCCGCGTGGCCGAACACCGGAGGACCCGGGACTGGGGTCCCAGCAGTCCACGCATCGGCGTCGGTATCGTAGATCTGAACCTCGGCGATGTTGCCGCGATCGTGCCAACCGGATACGAGGTAGATCAACTCGCCTCGGACCCCAGATACCGCATCGTCCGTCGGCACCGGAATATCGGCCCCCCGGTGCCACCCACGACTCTCAAGCTCCCAGATCTCAACATTGGGCGTGGAGACTTCGTCGCCATCCTCATCGACGGTATATCCGCCAAAGACAAAGGCCCGCGATCCTACCGCCTGGGCCGTAGCCGCCAACCGCCCGGGGCCCGGAACTGGGGGAATTTCTTGCCATTCGCGGGGTTCACGGCCCAAATCGAGCGAAAAAGCCCTCGAATGCACTCCACTCCATGTCCTGGAAGTGTCGAGGCCCGCGAAGGAAAACAGGAAAGGTCCCGAGTCCGTCTCCATTCCAACCGTAGCGTTGTTGGTCACCGCAACGGGTAGAGGTGCACCCTCGGTCCATATAGACCCTGAGGATTGGGTGGGGGCACAGCTCATCGAGACGATGCCTACTGCAACGACGGAGAACATCGGCCCGTCTACTTTAGATAACCTCACTCATCCTCCTCTATTCGCAGCGTCAACGCCGTGTGCGGGCTGAAGAGTAGGGTGGTGACGACGGGGCTGTCCACGATGGCGACCTGCATCCTCTCTCGGGAACAAATGACGTCGGTCGTCCTATTGCATGCGGTTCGAGGTCGGCCGTGGAATTCAGATAATCGTGTGTAGATGACAGAAATAGCTGGTAGCAATCGATTGCGGCAGCTGACGATGGGATTTCCCGCATCAACGCTCTTCGCATTGGTTCTGGTGGCGACAAGCACCGCGACGCTGGCCGCACAAGCTCCGCCCGACACGACGCGAGCGGACTCACTCCAGGCAGACACCATCCCCCGATACGTTGTCGAAGGGCTTATCGTGCCCGTCCCGCGCACAGCGACCATCACGGGCGGTGTCACCTCAGTCCATGTGCGGCTCGACTCGATGAGCATGATCGCAGCCCCCACACTCGAAGAGGTGCTGCGGGCACTCCCGATTATCCAGATCCGGGAGAATTCCCGGGGTGAGGCGCAACCGTCGCTCCGAGGAGCCAAGGCCCGCCAGATCGCGGTCCTCCTCGACGGCGTGCCGCTCACGCTGGGATGGGATGCCCGCACCGACCTCTCCGTTGTCCCGCTCACCGCGGCCGAAAGTGTAAACCTGATCCGGGGTCTTTCCTCCGTCCTCTACGGACCGAACGTGCTCGGAGGCGTGGTCGACATCAATGTGGCCAGGGGAGATCAACGACTTCGCACGCCCACGCCCATCGCCCTCGCCTCGTCGGTGGACCAGGAGGGCGGCACAAGTGTTTCGGCTTCGGCGGGAAGACTCTTCGACGTGGGAGACGGACAGTGGCTGGTGCGCGCAGGAGCAGGGTTCCGTGATCGTCCGGGGGTGGCGCTGCCGAACATCGAGCTTTCGGATCCCGCGCAGGTTGCACGGCTCACCGAGGATGGGGATCGCCGGCTGAACAGCGATGTGCAGAAAATCGATGGCTTCATCGCGACCCGCTACAGAGGAGCGCGAGGCCAGTGGGTCTCCCTCGCCGCCTCGGGCTTTACCGCGGAGCGGGGGGTTCCCCCAGAGTTCCACGAGTCCGGACCCCGACTGTGGCGCTATCCAGAGGAATCCAGGTTCATCACTGCGATCTCAGCGGGCACCGGCCAACGCACAACCGCCTGGGGCATCGGCGACATCGAGGCGTCGGTTGGAATCGACGTTGGATCGTTCACGATCGAGCAGTTCGAGTCCCTCGCGTTTCGCACGGTCGAAGAGACCGAGGAGGGCGATGATCTGACGCTCACCCTGCGACTGCTTGCCGAGCACACAGTCGGAGATAAGACCGACCTGAAGACGGCCTTTACCTACGGTGACGTCTCCCACGAGGAGGTCCTCAACCCAGGCGGGCGGAACGAGTACAGACAACGCCTTTGGAGCGCGGGAGTGGAGGTGGAGCGCCGCTTCGACGGACTCCTTGGAATTCCCGGCCTGGGAGCTACCACCCTCAACTTCGGGGGGGTACTCGACGGATCGGACACCCCTGAGAGCGGAGACAAGCCCCCCCTTGCCGGCCTTCAGGACTGGGGCGCACGCTTTGGATTCTCTAGCCTCCTCACAGGTGAGACTCTTCGAATTCATGGCGGCATAAGCAGACGGGTACGGTACCCGGCCCTCCGCGAATTATTTTCGGGAGCGCTCGGCCGCTTTCTTGCGAATCCGGGGCTGCAGCCAGAGGTGCTCACCGGTGGCGAGCTCGGGTTCACGATGAGCGGGACGCATACCGAGCTTCAGGTCGTTGGTTTTCGTCAGGATCTCTCCGACGCGATCGTGCGAATCAGCGTGGAGACACCTGGGGGCAACCTCCGGCAGCGGGTCAACCGCGACCGGATTCGTTCGACGGGAATCGAGCTGCTCCTCTCTGGAACCTTCCGACGCTTCTCGTACAACGGTGACCTGACGTGGCAACGCGCGTGGCAAATCGACGACGATACCGATGACCGCACGCGCCCCGAGTACGAACCGAGCATCGCAGGTAAGGTGAACCTGTCCACGGCCCTTCCGGGTGGTGTGGTGGGTTCAGCAGGGTTTCGGTTCATCGGTGACCAGCTCTGCCTGAACAACGATAGCGGGGGCTTCGACGACCTCGATGACAGCTCTTCGATCGACCTGGAGCTCCGCCGTATTTTTCGTCGGGGGCAGGGGACTCTGTCGAACATGGGCGTGGTCCTCGCCGTTGCAAACGCACGCGACTTCACCGTGTTCGATCAGTGCGGTCTCCCACAAGCTGGGCGCACACTTCGGCTCCAGGTACGCCTCTTCTGACCCCACGGCGCATTCGCTACCTTCCATCCCGTCCGTTGTAGCTTTGCACCCACGCTCGTCTGGCCGATCATGATCCGAGTCACCTTCCTGGGCACGGCGGCGTCACGGCCCACCGTACGACGGAACGTGAGCGCCCTCACCGTGCAGCGAGAGAGCGAAGTCATGCTCTTCGATTGCGGAGAGGGTACCCAGCGCCAGATGATGCGCTTCGGCACCGGATTCCAGATCCGACGGATCTTCATCACGCACCTCCACGCCGACCATTTTCTTGGGCTCACTGGACTGCTCCGTACACTGTCCCTTCAGGACCACACGGAGGCAATCCAGATCTATGGCCCGCGAGGGTCCCAAGAGATACTCTCCGACGCGGTTCATCTCGGCGGCCATCGACTCCCGTTTTCCGTTGAGATTGTGGAGATCGAGCCCGGCCACGTGATCAAGGAACCGGAGTACGACATCGTCACGGTCGAGGCCAATCATGGGGTAGCGTCGAACGCCTACGCACTCATCGAGCATGACCGGCTCGGGCGCTTCGATGTCGAGAGGGCCCGTGCCCTCGGTGTGCCGGACGGCCCTGCATTCGGTCAGCTTCATCGCGGTGAGAGCATAGAGGTGGACGGGACCACCATCACTCCGGAGGACCTCGTTGGGCCGCCGCGCCCGGGGCGACGCCTCGTGTACAGCGGCGACACACGGCCCTGCGCAGCAATCCGGGACGCCGCCGCTGGCGCCTCACTTCTCATTCATGAGGGCACCTTCGCAGAAGACGAAGCCGACCGGGCACACGCCACCTTCCACTCCACCGCACGGGGGGCGGGGGAGCTCGCAGCGCAGGCTGGCGTCCAGAAGCTCGTCCTCACGCATGTCTCTGCTCGGTACTCAGACGATGCCTCCCCGCTCACCCAGGAGGCGCGCGAAGCCTTCCCGGGAGCCATCGTCGCTCGCGACGGACTGACGATCGAGCTTCCGTACGAACCCGATGATACCCCGGACGATGAGTGAGTTCCCCCGGTCTCAACGGATCGGAATCGTCGGCCTGGGGGTCATGGGCGGCGCACTCGCGCGATCCCTGAAGGCATCCGAGGCTAGCCGCTTCATATCGGCCTATTCGACGAACCCGGCGGACACGGACCAGGCCCTGAGAGAGGGTGTGATCGATGTCGTGGCCTCGTCGCCTGCGGAGTGCGTCAGCGCTCAGGATATGGTGATCTATGCTGCGCCTCTCGATGCGACGGTCGAGTTGGTACAAGCCCACGCCGGTCTCTGGGGAGACGCCGTGGTAACCGACGTGGCCTCGCTGAAGGCCCCGGTGATGGCGGCGGTGAGCCTTACCAGCGGCGCGAGCCGCTTCGTGGGGTCGCATCCCATCGCGGGCAGAGAGGGAAGTGGCTTCGGCCAGAGTTCCGTGGATCTCTTCGTGGGGGCACCGGTGTGGCTCACCCCCGGGGGATGCGCCTCCGAAGTCCAGGCCACCATCTCCGCGCTCTGGGAGGAGGTGGGCGCCCGCCCGCAGATCGCAGACGCGGGTGAGCACGACGCCCGCATGGTCTGGATCAGCCACACGCCCCAGCTCATCGCAAACGCTCTTGCTCACCTTCTGCAAAAGGCCGGGATTTCAGCTCAAGATCTCGGACCCGGGGGTCGGGACATGACCAGGCTCGCAGCGAGCGCTCCTGAGATGTGGAACAGCCTGCTGGCCACAGCTGCCGCAGACGACGCAGCCGCGGTCCGCAAGGTGGCCTCCGAACTAGAACGTATTGCCTCGAGCCTCGAAGCAGGGGACGCCGCAACGCTGAACCAGCTCATGAGGGAAACCCAGGCCTGGCGGGGGGAGGTCTAGCGTGGAGTTGACGGTACCGGGAGACAAATCGATCACGCAGAGAGCACTCATTCTGGCGACGTTGGCAGAGGGGGAGAGCATGTTACGGGGGTCCTCCACGGGTGCCGATTCCATGTCTACCGCGAGCGTTCTCCGAGCGCTGGGTGCCGACATCGCGTTCCGGGACGACGCTCACGAGGACCTCCGCATCCACGGTCTCGGGCTTCACGGCCTGACCGCCCCGTCGGAACCGCTGGACTTCGCGAACAGCGGCACCGGTGCACGGCTCATGATGGGCGTCCTCGCAGCTCAGCCGATCACCGCCGTCCTCACCGGCGACGCGTCTCTGCAGAGCCGCCCCATGCGGCGGATCACGCAACCCCTCAAGGCCATGGGGGGGACGCTGACAGAGGTCGGGGAGGTGGACCGGCTTCCAATTCGGGTAACCGGCGGAGCTCTGCATTCCTGCAGCTACGACTCTCCGGTAGCCTCGGCTCAGGTCAAGAGCTCGCTTCTGTTCGCCGGCCTGGTGGCGGGTGTTCCGTTGAACCTCACCGAACCCGTTCAATCCCGCGATCATACCGAGCGGATGTTCACCTCCCTCGGTGTTGATGTGCGCAGCTTTGTCGACGGCACGGCGTGGAGGATTGAGCTTCGCGATCCCCCCTCGAGCATTCCTGCTATGGAGCTGCGCGTGCCCGGCGATTTTTCCTCTGCGGCCTTCCTCATCGCGCTCGCGGTGATGGGAGGATGCCCGGCGCCGCTGATCCTCCACAATGTCGGTCTGAATCCGACAAGAACCGGTCTGCTGAACGTGCTTCGCCGCATGGGTGCCACGGTGCAGGCCGACGAGCCCTCTCTGGCAACGGGGACGGAGCCGGTGGGGTCGATCGAAGCGAAGGCTTCCACGCTGCGCGGCCTGGTCGTTTCTGCAGAGGATATTCCCTCGCTCATCGACGAGCTCCCCATCATCGCAGTGCTCGCCTCGCGCGCTGAGGGAGAGACCCGCATCACCGGTGCCGGCGAACTTCGCGTCAAGGAGTCTGACCGAATCGCCGCTCTCGTAACCAACCTCCGTGCTGTGGGCGTAGAGGCAGAGGAGTTGAGCGACGGATTGGTGGTGCAGGGCGGTGACCATCCGCTGGCGGGTACCCTCGACAGCTTTGGCGACCACCGAATCGCGATGGCCTTTGGGATTCTCGGTGCGCTCCCAGGGAATGTCATTACTGTGCTGGGAATGGACACCACCGAGGTAAGTTTCCCCGGATTCTGGAGGCTGCTCGACCGGATCACCGGCCAGGCCGACGGCACATCGGCCACGCCGTTTCCCTCGGACGGGGCCGCTGATGGTGAAGCGGTGGGCCCGTGGGTCGTCACGATCGACGGGCCAGCAGGGTCGGGGAAGAGTACGACCGCGCGCGAGGTTGCCCAGCGGTTGGGGTATCGCCACCTCGACTCCGGAGCCCTCTATCGCGCGATCGCCTACGCGCTCCTCGATGCGCAAATTCCCGAAGAAGAATGGGCGGAGCTCCCCGCCCAACGTCTGGACGCGCTCGGGGTCGAGGCTGAGCCAGACGGAGATCGCGTCCGAATCACGCTTTCAGGGCGAGTGCTCAACACCGAACTGCGGAGCTCCGAGGCCACGAGGTGCTCGCCTATTGTCGCGAAGCTCCCAGCGGTTCGGGAGTGGTTGCTCTCCATCCAGCGCTCGCTTGGCGCCCGGGGAGGACTCGTGGCTGATGGGCGTGACATGGGAAGTGTCGTTTTCCCGATGGCAGGGGTGAAGGTCTATCTGAAGGCCGACCTCCTCGAGCGAGCCCGACGTCGGATCGTTCAAGATGGGAACCCAAGTCCGACGCGCGAACAGGTCCAGGCCGAGGCGACCCGAATTCAGGATCGGGACGAGCAGGATGCCGGCCGTGAACAGAGCCCACTGGTCATCCCAGAGGGGGCCCGAATCCTCGACACCACCAACCTCGATTTCGAGGAGCAGGTCGGGGCTATCGTCGATATGGTGCATAGGTTGACGCCCCATTGAGCTCCAAATAGCTTTGTCTTGCTATGCACCCGACTTTGGCTGCATGGCACTCGGCTTCGGCCGGACACCTTTGACGCCGAAAGGCCCAGGGGGGACACGCCTCCCCCGGCCTCTCTTCATTTTTTCAACCCGGCCCCCGCGTGGTGGAATCGGTCCGGCACAAAATGGGATTCGTAGCGCCAGCTGCGGATAATGAGGCATGACTGAATCCAACGAGAACCAGCAGACCGACCCCGCTTCCGACGAAGCAACCACCCCTCCGATCGCCGAGCCATCCCCAGAAGCGACCACAGCCGTTGCATCGGCATCGGCACCGGCACCGGGCGGAATCTCGCCCGAGTTGCTCTACGACCCCTATGGAGAAGAAGAACTCGACATCTCCACCGAGGACTTCGAGGCGATCCTCGCGCAGCACCAGGACGTCTTCGGTGACGTTCGGGAGGGTGAGATCGTCAAGGCCCGCATCCTCAACATCAACTCTGCGGCCATCATCCTCGAATTCGGGTTCAAGAGCGAAGGCGCGGTTGACCCCGCCGAGTTCAAGGACGTCGATTCGCTCGAGGTTGGCCAGGAAGTTGAGGTTCTACTGGAGAGCCTTGAAGACGACGACGGCGTCGTGGTTCTCTCCAAGAAGAAGGCCGACTTCCTCCGGGTTTGGGAGAAGATCAGGGAAGCCCATGAGGCGGACCGGGCAGTTAAGGGTATGCTGGCACGGAAGATCAAGGGCGGCATGACCGTCGACATCATGGGTGTCGATGCGTTCCTGCCGGGTTCTCAGATCGCACTGCGCCGGGTTCCGAACCTCGAAGATCTTGTTGGCGAGACGTACGACTTCAAGATCATCAAGCTCAACAAGCGTCGGCGGAACATCGTGGTGTCACGCCGCGTGATCCTCGAAGGCGAGCGCGAGAAGAAGAAGGAAACGCTGGTCAAGGAGCTCCTCGTCGGGCAGGTCCGCGAGGGAATCGTCAAGAACATCACCGACTTCGGCGCGTTCATCGATCTTGGTGGTCTCGACGGACTGCTCCACATCACCGACATGTCATGGGGCCGTGTGGGTCACCCCTCGGAGGTCGTGGATATCGCGGCCCACCTCGACGTGAAGGTTCTGGATGTGGATTGGGACCGCGAGCGGATTTCGCTCGGACTCAAGCAGCTCCTGCCGTACCCCTGGACCGACATCGACAAGAAGTACCCGGTCGGTACGCGTGTTCGCGGCAAGGTGGTCTCGATCACCAACTACGGCGCGTTCGTCGAGTTGGAGAAGGGCGTCGAGGGACTGGTGCACATCTCCGAGATGTCATGGACGAGAAACGTCCGACATCCCTCGAAGCTGGTCACGATCGCTGAAGAGATCGAGGCGGTTGTGCTGCGCGTGGATCCGAACGACGAGAAGATCTCGCTCGGCATGAAGCAGATCGAGGAGGATCCATGGCTCGCCCTGCCGGCGAAGTATCCGACCGGCACCGAGCTTGACGGCACGGTCCGCAACCTGACGTCCTTTGGCGCGTTCGTTGAGATCGAACCTGGCATCGACGGTCTGGTGCACGTTTCCGACATGAGTTGGACGAAGCGGGTGGAACACCCGTCTGAGATCGTGCAGAAGGGTCAGGATGTGAAGGTTCTCGTGCTCGACGTCGATGCCGAGAACAAGCGCATCTCCCTTGGTATCAAGCAGATGCAGGACGATCCGTGGCCGACGCTGGTTGAGACCTACGCACCTGGCCTGGAGCAAGCCGGAACGGTTGTCCGCGTGCAGGAGACCGGCGTTGTCGTAGACCTCGGCGAGGACGTCGAGGGCTTTGCACCCGGAAACAATGTTGGACTCGATGACGACGCGGAGCTGGACGAGTATTTCTGGTCCGGTGATGCGGTCGAGGTAAAGGTGACCGAATCCGACGCCTCGAACCGGCGTATCGTGCTCGAGATCACCAGCACCCACGAGAACAAGGGCAAGCCGATCGTCGAGGAGCCGGAAGAGGACGAAGAGGGAGCTCCCGTGAGAGAGACGCCCGCCGACGATGCGTCGGACGCACCGAAGGTGGAAGCTGACGACGCTCCGGAAGCTGAGGCTGAGGAAGCACCAGAAGCCGAAGCCGATGAGGCTCCTGAGGCCGAAGCTGAGGCTGAGGATGCACCGGAAGCCGAAGCCGACGAAACTCCTGAGGCCGAAGCCGATGAGGCTCCTGAGGCCGAAGCTGAGGCTGAGGAAGCACCAGAAGCTGAAGCCGATGAGGCTCTTGAGGCCGAAGCCGATGCAGACGAGGCCGCTGAATCAGAGGCCGATGAGACCAAGGACGAGGCCTGAGCCTCGGTCAAGTTGAGCCTATGAACCTGACTCAATCGAGAGCCCGGACGCCGTTGGCGTCCGGGCTTCTTGGTATCGTTGCTGCACTCGGGTTGATGTTTGCCGGGGCGTGTAGCTCGGTGGGAGCCCCGGCTACCGCGCCGGAGCGAGCGCCTGGCGACCCAGCGATCACGCAGGGGGAACTCTCTCCTTCACAGGCGGCCACGGCCGCCCGCCTCCTGCGCGAAATGAACCTCTCCCTTTCGAGTGGTGACCCAGAGGCCGCCCGCGACCAGGCCGGACGCGTGATCGCGGAGTTCTCGGCAGCCCAGGGTGCGTCACGAGCGTACTGGGTACTTGCCCAGGCGGAGGAGGCACTCGAGAACCTGGAGGGGGCCTACGGTGCGGCCACAAGCTTCCTCGATTTTCTCGCTCCTCCTGATCCACGGAGCAACGGCGTACGGCTCTTCATGGGCCGCGTCAGAATCGCCCAGGGGGAACCCGAGGAGGGTGTGCTCATTCTTCTCGCAATCGGAGACGGAGAGGCCACCTCTGACGAGGCACTCACCCTGATCGAAGGGGCGGCTGAGTTCCTGACACCGAGCGCATTGGATGAGTTGGCGAACGCTTTCTCCCCCCCCACACCCCTGACTTCGCCGATCCTGGCGGAGTTGGCGCTCACCCGATTCCTCGTCGGGGACGAAGTTGAAGCGAGGGCCCTGGCAGAACAGGTGCTCACCCTCGGGGCAAGGGATCGAGCACTCGAGCTGGCAGAGGCTGTGTTGGTTGGAGATCTCGGTGACTTCGCGGTAGAGCCCGCATTTGGGATGATTCTGCCTGTCAGCGGGTCTCCGACTCTCAGGACATTCGCGCAGTTGATCCAGGAGGGTGTCCAGGTCGCGCTGAGCGAAGCGGACAGGCCAGGCCTCTCAAGACAATCCATCGACCTCATCCTCCTCGACAACCGCGGCAACCCCCTGGCGAGCGGTCCTCTGGTGGCGGAGCTCGAGGCCCAACAGGTGATGGCCATCCTCGGTCCGCTCCAGCAGGCCAGTCTTGCCGAGGCGGTGTCGGGCCGCCTTGGTCGGACACCGATCATCTCACCCACTTCCCCGGTCGTCCCGGTCGGACAGAGCGACGTATACTCGCTGGGAGGAGTTGATCCCGGAGCCGCCCACGCGCTTGCCCGCTATGCGATCGAAGCTGGATTCGCCACCGCGGTGACCCTCTTCCCAGAGGTCGAAGAATCCCGCATTGAGGCGGAGGCATTCCGAGAGGTCTTCACCGAAGCGGGCGGCACGGTGTTGGACGAACTGGCGTACGCGCCGGGGACGACGTTTTGGGAGGCGCAACTCCGCCGGATAGAGACATTACTACCTGATGTCGTCGTACTCCCAGTCCCTGCGCAGGATGTAGAGCTGTTGGCACCGCAGGTGACCTTCTTCGGAATCGACTCCCTTGGCATCAACGTGCTCGGCACAACCGCATGGAGTCAGCCAGATGTACTCCAGAAGATCGACCCTCGTCACACCAACGGAGTGATTGCCGCGGCCCGCCAACAGCCGGGCGTGGTGTTCGAAGGGCAGGAGCGATTTCGCATCGCCTACGAAGCCCTGCATCAACGGTCTCTCCGGAGTCCCATTCCCGCGCTGGGATACGATGCGACGAATATCCTCATCGAGGGAATCCGCCGCGGGGCACGCTCCCCGGCCCAGCTCGCGACGGCGCTCGAGGACCTGGATGGATACCTGGGCGCGACCGGCCGGCTCTCGATTCAGGAGGGCCGGGTGCTGCGGGAGCACTTCGTGGTCTGCACGCAGGATCGGGTTCAACTGCCGGTACCTTCCAGGGCCCGTCCGTTGCCTCTGCTGCTGCCACCACTCCCCGATTCAACCGGCGAGATTCCGGAAGATGCGCCTGATCGTATCGTCGGATTCGCGTGCCCAACTGTTTCGCCACCCCTTTTCGTCGATTCACTCGGAGTCGATTCGCTCGGAGTCGATACGCTGCGCATCGGCCCACAGCCCACTGACACCATCCCGGCCGTAACGGTCCGGCCGATTCGCCTTGGGCAGGAGTTCCCAAGCCTGATAGATTCGCTGGGCGGGCGCTGACCCGAACGCATCCTCCGTCGAGGTAGGACCCCATGGACGAAAAATTGAAACGGCTGAGCGAGCTTCGCCGCGAGGCAGAGCAGGGCGGGGGAGAAGCCCGGCTAAAGGCCCAGCATGCCCGAGGAAAGCTCTCTGCCCGCGAGCGCATCGACCTGCTTCTCGACGACGGGTCATTTGTAGAGCTGGATCGGTTCGTCACACACCGCGCCACCGACTTTGGTCTCGCTGACCAGAAGATCCTGGGCGACGGGGTGGTAACAGGCTACGGCGCGGTACACGGGCGGCTCGTCTACGTTTATTCCCAGGACTTCACGGTGTTCGGCGGATCCCTCTCGGAAACCCATGCGGAGAAGATCGTCAAACTTCAGGAGCTCGCCCTGAAGAATGGTGCGCCGATTATTGGAATGAATGACTCAGGTGGCGCCCGCATCCAGGAGGGTGTCGCTTCGCTGGGCGGGTATGCGGACATCTTCCTCCGCAACACGCTCGCTTCAGGGGTAATTCCCCAGATCAGCCTTATCCTGGGTCCGTGTGCAGGCGGGGCGGTCTATTCCCCTGCAATCACCGACTTCGTCTACATGGTGCGCGGCACGAGCTTCATGTTCGTGACCGGCCCCAACGTAGTGAAGAGCGTCACCCACGAAGATATCGACATGGAAGGCCTGGGGGGGGCGGACGTGCACGCGTCCACCTCTGGTGTCGCACACTTCGCCCTCGACTCAGAGCCGGAGTGCATCGCGTCGGTTCGTGACCTCGTGGCGTTTCTCCCCCAGAACAACACCGAGCCGGCACCGTTGGTGGAGACCGATGATCCTGCTGACCGTCAAGATCAAGCCTTACTTGAGGTAATACCGGATAACCCCAATAAACCCTACGACATGCACCGAGTGTTGGAGAAGGTGGTGGATCATGGGCGCTTCTACGAGGTCCACGCCGCCTTTGCCCCAAACCTGATCGTCGGATTCGCCCATCTGGGTGGGCATTCCATCGGTATTGTCGCCAACCAGCCTGCAGTGCTCGCGGGTGTACTCGACATCGACTCCTCCACGAAGGGTGCACGCTTCGTCCGTTTTTGTGACGCCTTCAACATTCCACTCGTCGTTTTTGAGGACGTACCGGGCTTTCTGCCCGGCGTAGCTCAGGAACACGGCGGCATCATTCGACACGGGGCGAAGCTACTCTACGCCTTCGCCGAGGCGACGGTACCCAAATTGACGGTGATCACGCGTAAGGCGTACGGAGGCGCGTACGACGTCATGAACTCCAAGCACATTCGAGGAGACATCAACCTCGCGTGGCCAACTGCGGAAATCGCGGTAATGGGCCCCAAGGGAGCCGTAGAGGTTCTCTTTCGGAAGGAAATCGAGCAGTCCGATGATCCGGAAGCCGCCACAGCGGCCCGAATCGAGGCCTACCGCGAAAAATTCGCACACCCCTACATTGCCGCATCCCGGGGATTCGTGGACGATGTCATCGATCCGCGCGAGACCCGTCCTCGGCTCATCAGCGCCCTCGACATGCTCCGGAACAAGCGCGATTCCAACCCGGTCAAGAAGCACGGGAACCTACCGCTATAGGCCTCCGACTCGGTCAGGGCAACCCAGAGCCAAAGGTGAGCATCTCAGGGTGTGGAGATCAGACACAACCCAGTCGGTAGCTACCGACGGAATCACGCCAGGAGAGGACCCCATCGTGAAAACATTTCGCCTATTGACGGTATGCGGGGCGCTTGCGATAGCGCTCGGCATCTTTACCGAGGACACCGCGGCTCAACGGCGCGACCGAGACCGGGACCGCGATGAGGCCTGCGAATGCCAGGAGCACGACGGAGTCAGGGCATGTTCCTGTTTCGACGGCGATTTTCCTCTATTCTCGGGTTTTGAGCAATTCACCAACCGGGCACGGCTCGGCATCTCGGTAAGCACGGCTCAGTCGACTGAAGATGACCAGCTCGGCGTGGTGATCGACGAGGTGCAGGAGGACTCGCCGGCAGAGGATGCAGGCCTCCGGAGTGGAGACATCATCATCTCGATAAAGGGGTTCTTGCTCACCGAGGCCATCGAGTCCGACCTCGAGGGGGATCTGGATCCCGACGAATCCCTCCCAGCTCAGCGGCTGCTTGCATTGGCCCGGAGCTTTGAGGAGGGAGAGCCGGTGGAGGTTCGGTACCTGAGGGATGGAACGGAGCGGGTCGCTGACATCGAGCCGGAGAATCTCGGCTTTGCAGAATTCAATGTCGGTGGCGCATTCGACTCTGAGGAGTTCGAGGCTCTCATTGAAAATGCCCTTTCCCTCCGCGAGGGAGCCGAACGCAACGTCTTCAGGTGGGCGCCAGAGGCGCCCGGCTCAGGATTCAGGGTCTTCATGAACGACGACTCCAATCACTGCCCCGGCGACAGCGGCCGTGGTATCTACATGGAGCTCGCGGGAGCAAGCCGAGGATGCGTGGCAGGGGCTGAGTTCCGGGAGCTGAACCCGCGGCTCGGCGAATATTTCGGCACCGACACCGGGATTCTCGTGATCGACGTGGATGACGAATCTCCTCTGGGCCTTATGCCCGGAGACGTCGTTCTCACGATCGACGGTCGAGAGGTCGACGGCCTCGACCGCCTCCGCCGCATTCTCGGATCCTATAATCACGGCGAAGAGATAACCTTCGAGGTGATGCGGAAGGGCTCCGAAACGAGCGTTCGCGGCTCCGCAAACTAGGCACCGCCGGAAACGAACGATTCCGCCGTCTGGGCCAATAAGGCCCGGGCGGCGTTCCTTTTGCCCCAAAGGCATCTTAGCTTTCTACGCTCGTTCGAGGCCACTCCCACTTATTCACCAACCTGTCAGGCATTCACCGCTACGATGTTCGAGTCTATTCTCGTCGCAAATCGGGGTGAAATCGCCCTCCGCGTGATCCGGGCGTGCCGCGATCTGGGAATCCGCTCCATCGCGGTATTCTCCGATGCAGACCGGTACTCTCCTCACGTACTCGAGGCGGATGAGGCCTACCGAATCGGTCCGGCCCCCTCCTCCGAGAGCTATCTCAACGTCGATCGCATCCTCGCCGCCGCTAAAGAGGCCGGGGCATCCGCAATCCATCCGGGATATGGGTTCCTCGCAGAGCGCTCTGCCTTCGCCCGTAGCGTGGTGGATGCGGGCCTGGTCTTCATCGGCCCACGGCCGGAGACGATCGATGCCATGGGAGACAAGACGAAGGCCCGCAAGCGAATGGAGGCGGCAGGAGTCCCCATCGTTCCCGGCGTCGTCGATGCCATCGAGGATGCTGGATCCGCCATAAGCATCGCCCGTGACGTTGGGTTTCCCGTGCTCCTCAAGGCTGTCGCGGGGGGCGGCGGGAAGGGAATGAGGGTTGTGGAAAACGAAGACGGGATCATCCCGGCCTTCGAGGCAGCGGCCCGCGAAGCACTCGCTTCCTTCGGCGACGATGCCGTGTACCTCGAGAAGTATCTCGCCAAACCACGGCATATTGAGATTCAGATTCTTGGAGACGAACACGGGCAGGTGATTCACCTCGGTGAACGCGAGTGTTCGATCCAGCGTCGGCATCAGAAGCTCATCGAGGAAGCCCCATCTGCCATCCTCACAGCTGAGCAACGCGCGGCCATGGGCGCCGCTGCAGTCCAGGCCGCCCAGGCAGTGGATTATCTGGGGGCTGGAACGATTGAGTTCCTCTTCGATGCGGGTGAATTCTTCTTCCTCGAGATGAACACCCGACTCCAGGTTGAGCACCCGGTGTCTGAACTGGTGACTGGAATCGACCTGGTGGAGTGGCAGATTCGGGTTGCAGCCGGGGAACGCCTCCCGTTCACGCAGGACGACGTCCAAATCTCCGGCCACGCCATCGAATGCCGAATCACCTCAGAGGATCCCTACAACGGATTCCTTCCGTCGACAGGCCTGATCCGACACATAAGAGTCCCCGGTGGTCCAGGCGTCCGTTGGGATGAGGGAGTCGGAGAGGGGTTCACGGTGGGCCTGCATTACGACCCCATGCTCGCCAAACTCATCGTTCACGGCCCAGATCGAGCCACGGCCATCTCCCGCATGTCTCGGGCTCTCGCGGAGCTGGTAGTCCACGGTGTGCCAACGAGCGTACCGTTTCATCGGCGGGTGATGGAGGAGGCAGATTTCCGCAGCGGAGATCTCACCATTCGTTACCTCGAAGATCACCCCGACCTACTCACCGCTCCGGACGATTCGCAGCTGTTGCCAGCTGCGGTGGCGGCGACGCTTCTGGAGCAGGAACGACGTGAGCGTCACGCAATCCCGAGAGTCGCGACGAGCGGCTCGGGCCTATCCCCCTGGAGAAACGCCGGATGGCCGTGGAACTCGAAGTGACAGACGGAGAAAAGGAAACCACCTCAATCGTTATCCGGTCTCTCTCGCCGGACGGTGCCGGCGTAGCGAGCCTTCCGTCGGGGAAGGTCATCTTCGTCCCTCGCACAGCACCTGGAGACAAGGCCCTGGTCCAGGTCGTGACCGAGAAGAAGAGCTGGGCCCGCGGTGTCCTGGAGTCGATCGAGACCCCCGGGGAGGGGAGACAACCACCCCAGTGCCCACTGTTCGACATCTGCGGGGGATGCGCCTTCCAGCACGTCAACATCGATGTGCAACTTCAGGCGAAGAGCGAATTCATCTCCAACGCATTCGGACGTATTGCCGGGATACCGATCTCTCCGCCCCCCGTGGCGGCATCTCCCCTGGACCTTGGGTACAGGAGCCGAGTGCGATTCACCCTCAAGCGGCTCCGCGGAGGAGAGGTGCTGGCCGGATTCCACCGGTTGGGCAACCCCGGGCACATTGTGGATGTGGCCGGGCAGTGCCTGCTCCCCGAAGAGCCGATCTCCGGGGTTTGGGAAAGCGTCCGGGCGGCCTGGGGTGATGGAGCCTCCCGCCTTCCTCGCGGTACCACGCTTCACCTCACCCTCCGCAAGGTGGAGGAGGGAGTGATCATGTTCGTAGAGGGCGGGCACGGGCTCGGTCAGGCAGAGAAGATTCTTGAGGCCGTCCCGGGGCTGATCGCAATCTGGGTCAGGAATGGCGGCAAGCCACCCGTGCTCGCTGCTGGCCGGGAGGACACCACAGAGGTGCGCGGGGGCGAAACGCTCTCGCTGGGGCCGGGGACGTTTCTCCAGGTGAATACGGGTGCATCCGAGGGGCTCCTCGAGGCCGTCATCGAAGCCGTCCGACCCGAGTCGGGACTCCGCGTTGTGGATGCCTACTCCGGCCCCGGGATTCTTGCCCGTATCCTCGCCCGCCAGGGATGCCTCGTGACTGCGATTGAACTCGACGAGCAGGCGTCCGAGGCTGCGGAGCGGGACTCCCCAGAGGGTCTGAATGTGCGGTCGGGGTGGGTAGAGGAGCTCTTGCAAGAGACCTTGCCCGCCGACGTCGTCGTTGTAAATCCGCCGCGTACGGGCCTGGACCCGATGGTAATAGATGCGCTCACGGACGCCCCAACACCCCGTCTGATATATGTAAGCTGCGATCCAGCGACGCTCGCCCGTGATCTCAAGCGGCTCGCGCCGACATACGAGGTGGAATCGGTTCAGGGCTTCGACCTCTTTCCTCAGACCGCGCTCGTGGAGACCCTCGTGACGCTTGTCGAGACGTCGAAGTAGCCGAATGCGATTCTTCGTAACGATCGCAGAGGAGGCCATTGAGGTGGAGCTGCGCCCAGACGGAGTCTTCGTGGGGGACCGCAGGGTTGAGGCCGACCTCGTGGAGCTCCCGGGAACCAATGTGCGATCGCTGATTCTTGATGGCGTTTCCTACCGTATTCTAGCGGACTCTCCTACGCAGGGTCATTGGGATCTTCAGCTGCCCGGAGGCCGATTTGTCGCCGAGGTCGTCGATGAGCGAACCCAGGCCATCAGGGCGATGACGGGGATCGAGAGCGGCCCCACTGGACCCAAGCCAGTCATCGCGCCGATGCCCGGCCTGGTGGTACAGGTTGAGGTGACCGAGGGTGATACAGTGGAGGTCGGCCAGGGTCTGATCATCGTGGAGGCCATGAAGATGGAGAACGAACTGAAGGCTGCCGGCCCGGCCCGTGTGGGTCCCATACACGTCGAGGTCGGCCAGAGCGTCGAGAAGGGGCAACTGCTGATCGATCTCCGAGAGGTGGAGGTGCCGGAATGAGCAGATCAAAGGCCCAGGACGATCCTCGCACCGACAGCGGAATCCCGGTCGCGGAGCACTACCCCGAATCCCAGGGCGACACGGGAGTTGAGCCCCCCACAACTCGGCCAGGTGAATTCCCCTTCACGCGAGGCGTGTACCCGTCGATGTATCGCGGGCGCCTGTGGACGATGCGCCAGTACGCCGGGTTCGGGACCGCAGAGGAGACCAACGAGCGGTACCAATACCTCCTCGCCCAGGGGACCACCGGGCTCTCGGTCGCATTCGACCTTCCCACCCAGATGGGCTATGACTCGTCGGATCCCATGGCGATGGGGGAGGTCGGTCGCGTGGGTGTAGCGATCGATTCGATCGAGGACGTGCGTGCCCTCTTTGCCGGAATCGCGCTGGATCAGGTCTCCACGTCGATGACGATCAACTCAACGGCCGCGATCCTCCTGGCGATGTACGTCGCTGTCGGAGACGAGCAGGGCGCGCCGCGCGTGCAACTCACCGGAACCATACAAAACGACATCCTCAAGGAGTACGTCGCCCGCGGAACCTACATCTATCCGATCGAATCGAGCCTTCGCCTTATTTCTGATACGGTCAGCTTCTGCGCCAGGGAGCTCCCACGCTGGAATTCGATTTCGATTTCTGGATATCACATACGGGAGGCAGGGTCGACGGCTCCTCAGGAGGTGGCATTTACGCTGGCCAACGGACTCGAGTACGTCGATCGAGCGCTTGCTACCGGAATCCCGATTGACGAATTCGCGCCGAGGCTCTCGTTCTTCTTCGCCGCTCACAACGATCTGTTCGAGGAGGTCGCCAAGTTCCGGGCGGCAAGGCGCCTCTGGGCCCGACTGCTTCGTGACCGGTACGGAGCAAACGACGCTTCCTGCCGGTTGCGCTTCCATACCCAGACGGGAGGCAGCACGCTCACCGCACAACAGCCCCTGAACAACGTGGTTCGCGTGACAATTCAGGCTCTCTCGGCCGTGTTGGGTGGAACGCAATCCTTGCACACCAATGGGTATGACGAGGCGCTGATGCTCCCAACCGAGGAATCCGCCAAGCTTGCGCTCCGCACGCAGCAGGTGATCGCCCACGAGAGCGGAGTGACCCGAACCCCGGACCCTCTCGCCGGAAGCTACTTCGTCGAGAGCCTGACCGATCAGATCGAGGCCCGCGCCCGCGAGCACCTTGGTGCGATCGAAGATCTCGGCGGCGCCGCACAAGCCGTCGAGTACATGCAGGAGGAAATCCATCGATCTGCATACAAGGTTCAGATGGACATTGAATCGGCAGCGCGGACCGTGGTTGGCGTCAACGCCTTCGCCGAGGCAGAGGCGCCGAAGTCGTTGGATCAGCCTGACTACACGGCGCTGGAGACCCGCCAACAGGCCTCAGTCCGCGCGCTCGTGGCCGGACGTGACGAGGCGGAGGCATCACACGCTCGCGAGGCGGTGCGCTCTGCCGCCTCGAGCACCGAAAATCTTCTGCCGTCGATCATCCAGGCGGTAAAATCCAAGATGACGCTGGGGGAGATAAGTTCAGTGCTCCGAGACGAGTGGGGCACCTACGACGTATAGTGTACATTCGTTATCTTGTCTGCGAATTACGACCCCAACCCCGGAACCCGAAAAACGAATGCCCACCTACGAATACCGCTGCGTAGCCGGACACGCATTCGAAGTCTTTCAACGCATGTCCGATGACCCCGTGGATGCGTGCCCCGAGTGCGGAAAAGACGTGGAGCGTCTCCTCTCCGGAGGTGCCGGACTGATCTTCAAGGGCCAGGGATTCTACATTACAGAAACCCGAAGCGAAGATTACAAAAAGAAACAGTCGGCAGAGTCTGCCGCCAACGCAAAGTCTACGGACTCTGGGGCCGCTGACACCACAAAGAGCTCGACCGATTCCTCGTCCTCGGGCACCCCGAGTACGAAGAAGGCTCCTGAATCCGCGAAACCCGGCAAGGACTGATCCTCCGTGTCCGATTCCAAGATCCGCGAGGCGCTCCAGGCTGTGCTGGCCAAGATGCACATCGACGATGTTCCCATCCAACTGGAACGTCCGAAGGATCCGTCCCACGGCGACTTCGCAACGAATCTCGCGCTGACGCTCGCCTCACGCCTCGGTCGCAGCCCCCGGGATATCGCGAACGATATCGCCGAGCAACTCCAGACGGACGAAGCCGGGATTCAGAGCGTGGAGATCGCAGGCCCGGGTTTTCTGAACTTCCGCCTCGAGTCAGATCGGGTGACGGCAGTCGTCGCCGAAATTCTCATGCGGGGAACGGCCTACGGGAAATCTGACGTTGGAGAGAGCCGCAGGATCGTCGTGGAGTTCGTTTCGGCGAACCCGACTGGCCCACTCCATCTCGGACACGGACGCCAGGCCGCTCTGGGGGACGCGATCACGGAGCTCCTTGCGTGGACCGGGTGGCATGTCAGCCGGGAGTACTACTACAACGACGCTGGCGTCCAGATCGATCGACTCACCGAGAGCGTATGGGCGCGGTATCAGCAGCACCTCGGCCGCGACGCTGACCTCCCCGAGGGCGGATACCAGGGCAAGTACATCAACGATCTTGCCGAGGAGTTCGCCGACGGGTACGAAGCCCGTGAGGACGCCGAAGCCTCACCCAGCGACCTCGATGCGGTGCGCGCCTTTGCGGTGGCCCACCTGCGACATGATCAAGACCAGACCCTTCATGACTTCCGCGTAGATTTTGATACGTATTTTCTGGAATCATCGCTCTATGAGCGGGGGAGCGTGGAGGCCACCGTCTCGGCTCTCCGTGAGACGGGGCTGGTCTACGAATCAGAGGGAGCGACCTGGCTCCGTACCACGGCCTTCGGCGATCAGAAGGATCGGGTGATGATCAAGTCGGATGGCTCGGCGACCTACTTCCTGCCCGACGTCGCATATCACATCGACAAGTGGGACCGCGGTTTTCACGACGCGATCAACATTCAGGGTTCGGACCATCATGGAACGGTGGCCCGCGTACGGGCCGGGGTGCAGGCGCTTGGCCGACCCGAGGGCTATCCGGAGTATGTGCTTCACCAGATGGTGCGTGTGGAACAGGGCGGCAAGGAGGTGAAGTTCTCGAAGCGCTCAGGGTCGTACACGACGCTGCGCGAACTCTTTGAGGCCGTCGGTGTCGACGTAACCCGGTACTTCTTCCAGATGCGGAAGCCCGAGGCCCACCTCGTGTTCGACCTCGACCTCGCACTCGATCAATCCGACAAGAACCCGGTCTTCAAGATCCAATACGCCCACGCACGGATGTGCAGCATCTTTGCGAAGGTTGGCCAGAACATCGAATCGGCACTCGCCGACGAGCCACGGCTCGAGCTCCTCGACGCAGATCTCGAGCGGGATCTCATCAACCAGCTCGCGCGCTTTACCGAGTTGGTGAGCAAGGCAGCCGAGCTACGGGCACCGCACCTGCTTTGCGACTACCTTGAGCGTACGGCCGGGATGGTCAATTCCTGGTACCATGCTGGGAACCCCTCCCGGCACCCAGAACTGGCGGTGCTGGTCGATGATCCGGAGCTGCGCCTCGCGCGACTCGCGCTCTCTCAGGCGGTGCGCACCGTGCTTCGAAATGGCTTGACGATTCTCGGTATCTCGGCTCCGCTTCGGATGGACCGGGATGAACCACAACCCCATGGAGAATAGGTTTTCATGTCGGTACTCGTAGTAGGAAGCGTGGCGCTGGACACCGTGGAGACTCCGTTCGGTACCGCCGAGCGCGTCCTCGGGGGATCAGCCGTCTTTTTCAGCGCCGCGGCGAGCCTGTTCTGCCCGGTCCAGTTGGTGGGAGTGGTTGGAGACGACTACCCCATGGACCAGCTCGACTTTCTTCGAGAGCGTGGGGTCGATCTCTCGGGACTCGAAGAGGTCGAGGGGAAGAGCTTCTTCTGGGCGGGCAAGTACAGCTTCGACCTCAACTCCCGCGACACCCTCGACACGCAGTTGGGGGTATTCGCGGAGTTCACTCCCAAGATTCCCGAGTCCTTCGCGAACGCCCGCATCGTCTTTCTCGGCAACATCGATCCCGTCCTCCAGCTGGACGTACTCGACCACGTCACCAATCCAGAGCTCGTCGTCTGTGATACGATGAACTACTGGATCGAAGGCAGCCGCGAAGCGCTCACCAAGCTTCTGGAACGCGTCGACATCCTCATGGTGAACGACGCTGAGGCGCGCCAGTTGGCCGATCACCACAATCTCCTCCAGGCGGCCCGCAGGATCATGGAGTGGGGCCCCAAAATGGTCGTCGTCAAGAAGGGCGAGCACGGAGCCATTCTCTTTGCGAAGGACTGGGTGTTCTTCACCCCAGGGTATCCGCTCGAGGAGGTCTTCGATCCCACCGGGGCAGGAGATGCCTTCGCAGGAGGCTTTGTCGGCCATCTCGTAGCGGCAGGGACATTGGAGCAGGCGGACTTTCGACGTGCGATGATATACGGTTCGGTCACGGGGTCCTTCGCCGTGGAGGCCTTCAGCATCGACCGCTTCAAGACGTTGACTCGTGACGAGATTGCGCACCGACTCCGGGAATTCCGCGAAATGACATTCTTTGAACATGACGTCGTCACTGAACCCGATGACTGAAACTCGCCTCGACTATCGTTCGGCCGGCGTTGACCTCGACGCCGCTGAACGCACCAAGGAGGGACTCCGGGCGCTGGTATCATCGACCCGAGATTCCAACACTCTTTCTGAGTTGGGCGCATTCGGCGGACTTTATGCGGTCCCCGAAGGAGTCGACTCGCCGGTCCTCGTGTCCTCAGCGGACGGGGTCGGCACCAAACTGAAGGTCGCCTTTGCGGCGAACCGACACGACACCGTCGGGCAGGACCTCGTGAACCACTGCGTGAACGACATCCTGGTTCAGGGTGCGCGCCCATTATTCTTCCTCGACTACCTCGCGACTGGGGTACTCGAAGAGCAGATCGTGAACGACGTGGTACGCGGTGTGGCGATTGCCTGCAAAGCCAACAGATGCGCGCTCCTCGGTGGAGAGACGGCCCAGATGCCCGATTTCTATGCAGCCGGTGAGTACGATCTCGCGGGCTTCATCGTGGGAGTGGTCGAGCGGGACTCCGTCGTGGACGGATCCAGAATCGAGGTCGGAGATACCCTCGTCGCTCTCCCGAGCACCGGGCTCCAGACAAACGGATACACCCTCGCTCGAAAGATCCTCTTCGAGGTGATGGGCCTCACGCCCGAGGATCCATTCCCCGGCTCCACGGGAACGGTCGCAGACGAGCTCCTCTCGATTCATTCCTCGTTCCTCGACCCGCTCATGCCGGAGTTGGAGCTCGGGACGATACGCGGGATGGCTCACATTACCGGAGGCGGCATCCTGGGGAATCTGCCCCGCACGCTGGGCAGCCTGGGCGCCACGATTGACGTATCTTCATGGGTGCTTCCCAACGTCTTCACCGTCCTCGCAGAGGGGGGCAACGTGGCGACGGACGAGATGTTCCGCGTGTTCAACATGGGGGTCGGCATGATCGCCGTTACCCAGAAGTGCAACGCCGATGCGATGATCGACCGCCTTCGGACGCAGGGCACCGCCGCATGGCGGCTCGGTGAGGTCACGGATGACGGCGAAGTGAGCATCCGATGAACCTCGTACGATCTCTTCGTCTGGGCACGGTAGTCCTCGTCGCCGTGGCCGCCCGTCCCGGACCGACCGCCGGCCAGGACCTGGGACCGCTCGTTGCGCAGTGCGTCACCAGTGGAGCAGGTGCCGCCCGATGTACTGAGGCCGCCCTGGCACTGAAGGTCCTCAAGGGTGGTGTCACGCTCCTCAACGCCGGGGGCAGCGACGTGGTGGGAACCGCGAGCACGCTGGGCATGCGTCTTGGATCGGTACCACGCATCAGCTTCAACGTGCGTCTGGTTACCGCTCGTCTGAAGGCCCCGGATGTCCTCTCCGGCGACGCGCCCGCCGATGAGAACTCCTTCTACGCCAAGTCGGTCCAGCTTCAGGCCGTGGTGGGGGTCTTCAACGGTCTTTCAATTGCACCGACGGTCGGGGGCTTCGGGTCACTGGATCTCATGGCCTCCGCCTCCCTTGCGTTTCTACCCACCGATGAAGGGTTCGAGGAATCGAGGGGCTCCTATGGCATCGGCGCCCGGGTTGGAATCCTCAGGGAGTCATTCACGCTCCCCGGAGTCACCGTCTCTGTGATGCACAGGGACGGGGGCACAGTGCGCGTGGGAGACATCGCCACTGGCGATCCCACCGAGTTGGCCTGGGACATGCGGAGTACGTCGCTGCGCGCGACGGTTGGCAAGACCCTCTTCGGGCTAGGGCTCCTCGCGGGCTACGGTTCGGACTGGTCCGTGGGCGACGTCTCACTCAGCGTGAACGACAGCGGAACCGGATCCACCGGAACCGCCGCCTCGGACGATTTCACGGTGCGCCGTAATGTGTATTTCGGCGGTGCGTCGATGACGTTTCTAATCACTCAGATATCCATCGAGGTTGGATGGGCCGACGCATTCGACTCCATTCCCGGACGGTTGGGGGGGTTCGATACGGGCACCAACTCCTACTTCGGGACACTCGGATTTCGAATCACGTTCTGATGCCTGAGGCCGCCCCGTTCGGTTCGGTGACGCTAACCCAGGGGGACCACGCCTGGCTCGCACGGGCGAAGGCGTTGGCGTCTTCGGGTTGGGGCCGGGTTCATCCCAATCCGATGGTGGGATGCGTTGTCGTGCGGGACGGCCGGGTCGTCGGGGAGGGGTGGCACGAGGAATTCGGAGCCGCCCACGCCGAGGTCAACGCCCTGGATGCCGCCGGCGCCCTCGCGAATGGTGGAACGGCTTACGTTTCTCTCGAGCCCTGCTCCCATCACGGAAAGACGCCTCCCTGCACGGACGCGCTCCTCAAGGCAGGGATTTCTACGGTGTTCTATGCGGCGGCTGACCCAGGCTCCGACTCCCGTGGAGGGGCAGAGGATCTGGTGGAAGCAGGCATCCGGGTTGTTGGCCCCACGGAGTCCTCCGCCGAGGCGCGACAGGCCAACCCGGCATTCTTCCATCGCGCCGAACACGACACTCCCTACGTCGCGCTCAAGCTCGCGGTGAGCGTCGATGGTTTTGTCTCAGCAGGCGTCGGCGAGCGAACTCCGATTTCGGGCCCAGAGGCGAACGCATGGGTTCACCGCCTGCGAGCCGGGTTCGACGCAATCCTGGTCGGGGCCGGAACGGTGCGCACAGATGACCCCCTCCTGACCGTACGGGGAACGGTAACGCCCCGAATCACTCCGGTCCGCATCGTCGTCGACCCTACCGCTTCTCTCTCCTCAACAGCCGCCTTCTTCAATCCGGCCACCGCCGCGCCCGTACTCGTCTTCGTCACCGAACGAGCGCCCGCCGGGCGTCTCGAGGCACTCAGGGAGGCGGGAGCAGACGTTGTTACGGTCGGTGAGGGAGTGGGCGGGTGTTCGCTCCCCGAGGTCCTGCGCGTATGTCGGGCTCGGGGACTCGGCTCGATTCTCTGCGAAGGAGGGCCGCGGCTGGCCCAGAGCCTGGTCAACGCGAAGTTCGTCCAGAGGCTGTATCTGGTGACTTCGCCCCGTACGGTCGGGTCGCAGGGCGTACCCATGCTCGTGGACCCCGACCATGGATGGAATCCGATCACGGAGGAGGTTCCCCTCGGCGCGGACCAGCTTCTAATCCTCGAGCGAGGTCAATAATGTTTTCGGGAATCATCGAGGCCGTAGGCCTGGTAACAAGAATCGTGACGGGCGATGGAATGCGCGAGATCTCCATCGAAGCGCCCACCCTCTGCGACGACCTCGCGATTGGCGACTCGGTCTCTCTGGATGGAGCGTGCCATACCGTCACGGGGCTCACCAAAGACGGCTTTGCCGTGGAGAGCATTGGCACAACACTCTCGCGCACGGTCGCCGCGCATTACCAGACGGGCACCCGCATAAACCTTGAGCGCGCCCTCGTGGTAGGCGCCCGCCTCGATGGTCACTTCGTACAGGGCCATGTCGACGGCACGGCGTCGGTCCTGGCGCTTCAGCCTCAGGACGAGTATTGGCTCCTCGACGTCCAGCTGCCGCAGGTCGTCGCAGAGGCAACGATTTTGCACGGTTCCATCGCAATCAACGGGGTGAGCCTCACGGTCAACGCACTACCCGACCAGGCATCCTGTCAGGTCGCGATCATTCCCCACACCTGGGCTCACACCAATCTCAGTTCGCTCTCCATTGGCGACTCGGTCAACCTCGAGGGGGACATGCTCGGCAAACATGTGCTCAAGGGGCTTACCCAAAGGACTCCCGGGGGACAACTTGATGGTGGTTGAAATCAGCAAAGACAACTGGAGTAGGCAGAGTGCCGTTCGATAAAGTACCAGACGCCCTGGAGGACATTCGGCAGGGCAAGATGATCATCGTCGCCGACGACGAGGACCGGGAGAATGAGGGTGATCTGGTGTGCGCCGCGTCGATGGTGACGCCCGACACCATCAACTTCATGACCAAGTTCGCGCGGGGCCTCATCTGTGTGGCTCTTACCCCAGAGCGCGCGGATGCCCTCGGTCTTCCCCCGATGACCGAGACCAACACCGATCCGCATTCGACCGCATTCACCGTATCGGTCGATGCGCACCGGAAGTTCGGCGTGACCACCGGAATCAGCTCCTTCGACCGGGCCAAGACCATCCAGGTGATGCTCGAGGAGGGGACCGAGCGAGACGACCTTCGACGTCCAGGCCACATCTTTCCGCTCCGAGCCCGCCCTGGAGGCGTGCTTCGCCGGGTTGGGCAGACGGAAGCCGCCGTGGACCTTGCGCGCCTGGCGGGTTTCGAGCCGATGGGAGTTATCTGCGAGATACTCAATCAGGACGGGACCATGGCGAGGCGCCCGCAGCTGGAGCTCTACGCCCAGGAGCACGGCCTCAAGTTCATCACCGTGGCGCAGTTGGTGGCCTATCGTCTGGCGAGCGAGCGCCTCGTCGAGCGCATCGCAGAGGCGCGGCTTCCGACGCCCCACGGCGAGTTCCGGGTCATCGGCTACAGAAGCCCACTCGACCACCGAGAGCACCTCGCTCTCACGATCGGCGACCTGGACCCAGACGAGCCGACGTTGGTGAGGATGCATTCCGAGTGCCTGACCGGAGACGTCTTCGGCTCGATGCGCTGCGACTGCGGCGAGCAACTTGATGCCGCCCTTGCCCAGATCGCAGCGGTAGGCACGGGAGTTGTCGTCTATCTGCGCCAGGAGGGACGGGGTATAGGACTCCACAACAAACTCAAGGCCTATGAGTTACAGGATCAGGGGAAAGACACCGTGGAAGCCAACGAGGCACTCGGGTTCAAACCCGACCTTCGGGACTACGGAATTGGAGCCCAGATTCTGATGGACCTTGGACTGCGACGGCTACGGGTGCTCACCAACAATCCAAAGAAGATTATTGGCCTCGACGGGTTTCCTCTCGAAATCGTGGATCGGGTACCCATCAAGGTCGAGCCGAATCAGCACAACGAAGCCTACCTCGAAACGAAGCGTGACAAGATGGGGCATATGTTTTGAGGCTCTCCCATGCCGGCGCGCACCTCGCCGATACCCCTGGCGGTAAGGACCGGCGGTTCGCGATCGTCGTTGCCCGCTTCAACGGCGAGATAACGTCCCCCCTCCTCGAGGGATGCCTTGCGGGGTTTCGAGAGCACGGAGTCTCCGATGGGGACGTCGAGGTTGTCCGGGTCCCAGGCGCATGGGAACTCCCGCAGATCGTGGCCCGGCTTACGCGAGCTGGGCACCACGACGCAGTCGTAGCCCTTGGGTGCGTGATCCGCGGAGACACCCCCCACTTCGATTTCGTAGCGGGAGAAGCAGCACACGGCCTCGGCGCGGTAGCGCGGACCTCCCAGGTACCGGTGGTGTTTGGTGTTCTGACAACGGACACCCTGGCGCAGGCCCAGGAGAGAGCCTTTCGTGACCGGGGCGACAAGGGCTGGGAATTCGCGCTCAGCGCATTACACCTGGCAGCCATTTCGGACGACCTGGAGGGATCCACTTGAAGGAGGACTTCGAGGCTCGACACATCGACCGTATCCGCGCCCGCGGGTGGGCTCTTCAGATTCTCTATCGCTGGGAGGCGGAAGGGTCTGAACAGCCGGTTTCAACCGCGCTCAGGCACACGCTCGAAACCCGTCGGGTCTCCCCAGCGCGACTCCCGTACCTGCGGCGTCTGATCGGCGGGATCGAAGAGCGCACAGAGGAGCTTGACCGGCGGCTGGAGGGCGCGCTCGACAACTGGAGTCTCGGCCGCCTCGCAACCATCGATCGGGCGATCCTGCGTTTAGGGGCGTTGGAGCTTCTGTTCTTCGATGACATTCCTCCAAAGGTGGCAATCCAGGAAGCGGTTCACCTTGCGGAACGGTATGGAGGAAACGAGTCACCCAGGTTCGTGAACGGGGTGATGGATGCGCTGTTCAAGTCGACCGACGCCCGTCCCTGAGACCGCATTATCGTGAACGTTCTCGTCATCAATTGGCAGGACCTTCAGAACCCCCAGGCCGGCGGCGCCGAGGTGCACCTTCACGAGACGTTCCGGCGTGTCGCGGAGCTGGGCCATAAGGTCACCGCCCTGGTCTCGGGGTGGCCCGGTTGCGAGCCTGTCGTGGAGGCAGACGGGATCGAGATCCACAGGGTAGGGGGTCGACACACATTCGGGTTGGCTGCGCCGTGGTACTTCAAGCGGGTTCTCAGCCGATTCCACTTCGACATCGTCGTCGAAGACGTCAATAAAGTGCCCCTCTTCTCTCCGCTCTGGGTCGACGCCCCCACCGTACTCCTCGTCCATCACCTCTTCGGAACTACAGCCTTCAGCGAAGCGAGCGTTCTTACTGCAGCGGCCACCGTAGTTCTCGAGGCGCCCCTCGCCCGGGTATTTCGAAACCGCCCCGTCGTTGCCGTGTCCGAGAGCACAGAGCTCGATCTGGTTCGCCGTGGATTGGACGCCTCCCTGATCGAGGTAATTCCCAACGGCGTCGATCTTCAGGCGTACACGCCTCGCGTCGAAGACCCAGAGTTCGAGACCCCAACACTCCTCTACCTCGGGCGGCTCAAGAGGTACAAGGGCATCCACTTCATCCTCCGGGCGCTCGCCGTCCTCGGGACGAGGGACGTCGCCTGCCGACTGCTTATCGTCGGCAAGGGAGATTATCGGTCACAGCTCGAGCGCATGGCCATGGATCTGGGCGTGAGCGATCGGGTCGAATTCCGTGGTTACGTCTCTGAGGACGAGAAGCTCAAGATTCTTCGGAGTTCCTGGATACACTGCCTCACCTCCCCCAAAGAGGGGTGGGGTATCGCGAACATCGAAGCCGCGGCCTGCGGTACTCCCACCATCGCCAGCGACTCCCCCGGCCTGCGAGAGTCGGTGGTCGATGGAGTTACCGGTTTTCTGGTCCCTCACGGAGACGTGAATCGGCTTTCAGAGCGTCTCGGGCAGCTCCTCGGCGACGCGCAACTCCGAAGGCAGTTCGGAGATCAGGCGGTGAAGTTTGCCTCCGGTTTTTCGTGGGAGGCCTCCGCCCGGCGATGGGAGTCCATTCTCCTTAGCGAAATCTCGGCTGATGCAGGTGCCTCGCCTAGCCTCCGTCCGAGCACCCGTTTAGATTTTGATGGATGACGTCGTGTCCTATTGAAGGAACGGAGCACCCGCCCGCGGCGAGTGAGCTTCCCTTAATGAAGAGGGCCCATGCGAGTTCAAATCACCGGACGCCACATCGATATTTCCGCACAAATCAGAGCACATGCCGAGCAGGCGCTGGGCAAGTTGAAGAAATATGACCCTCAACTTTCCGCCGCAGACCTGATCTTTCGCGAAGAGGGAAGAAGCACGGAGGCGGAGGGAATCCTGCATCTGGATGGTAGCGACCTCATGGTCGCAAAGGGTACAGGCGCTGGGGAGCGAGAGGCGCTGGATGACCTGATCGACAAGCTGGCGCGGATGCTCCGGCGGAACAGGGAACGCCGTACCCGGCATCAGGCGACATCCTTCTCCGAAGCCATGGGCGAGGAGTAGTGCCCGCGTGACCTCACTGCGTGTACAAGAGGGTGCCCCTGGCGCTCTTTCCGTGGCCGAGCTTCTGGCCGAGAAGGATGAGAGGCTTCGGCTGGAGTTGTTGACTCCAGAGGCCGACCTCACCATCGGCATCACCGATCCTGACATTTCGAGCCCTGGGTTGGCGCTTGCAGGGTTCACGGCGCGGGCGACAGATGGGCGGCCTCTCGTGTTCGGCCAGACCGAAATGGCATACCTGGACTCGCTCGACGACGGCGCGGCGGGCGATCGACTGAGGGCTCTGTTCAGCTTCGACGTTCCGGTGGTATTCGTGACGAAGGGTCAGGACGTGCCGGCGGCGTTTCTCGAGATCGCAGCGGCGAATGGGGTTCCGGTGATCTTGAGTCATGTGTCGACGAAGGATTTCTACCTCCGTATCAAGCCCTTCCTCGAGGCGGCCCTCGCGATTTCCACCCATCTGCACGGCTCACTCGCTAGCATCTACGGGGTTGGCGTTCTCTTCGTGGGTCCAAGCGGGGTGGGGAAGAGCGAATGCGTCCTCGACCTCGTGGAACGTGGACATCGCCTGGTTGCCGATGACCTCGTCCTTGTCTCGCGAAGAGGGGACGATGTGCTTCTCGGCAAGGGCCATGAACTCCAGCGACATCACATGGAGATCCGGGGTCTCGGGATCATTGACATCAAAGCGCTGTTCGGAATACGCGCGATCCGCCACCAGAAGCGCCTCGAGGTCGTGGTTCACCTGGAAACCTGGGAAGAGGGCAAGGAATACACCCGCTCGGGGCTCGACTCGGACACGACGGAAATCCTCGGGGTGAAGGTCCCGTCGGTCACAGTGCCGCTGAATCCCGGGAAGAACATCACCGTCATCGCCGAGGTTGTCGCGATGAATCATCTGCTGGCTTATTCGGGAATCAACTCGGCGGCCGCCTTCGATCAACGCATCCGAGACAGCATGCAACCGGTACGTGACTACCTCGTGCGTGACTATGAGTGACCTGGAGCCAGCTCTGGGTATCGTAGTGACCCACGGGACGCTTTGCACGGGACTCGTGGACGCGGTAGCCAAGATCGCTGGAATCGAAGATGCACTCGTCCCGATCAGTAACGAAGGACTGGCCCCAGACGCCCTCGCGAGTGCGGTGGAAGAGGCGATCGGCGTGCATCGGGGGATCATCTTTACCGACATGCCATCGGGAAGTTGCGCCATGTCAGGAATGATGTGTGCGAGGGGGCGCGACAAGCGGGCGCTCATCTTCGGTGTGAACCTTCCCATCCTTCTGGACTTCGTATTTCACCGTGATGTCGCTCTCGCAGAACTCACCGAACGTCTCGTCCAACGGGGCCGCGAGAGCGTAAAGGCAAGGATTCCAGGCGAGGCATGACGCCGTGACGCTCGTCCTCTGCCGAGTGGATGAACGCCTCATTCACGGCCAGGTGGTTGTTGGGTGGGGGATGAACCTCCGGCCTACACGCTACGTCGTTGTCGACGACGAGCTTGCCTCGAGTGAGTGGGAGCAGGAGCTCTACTCGCTCGCACTTCCCGCCGAGACCCCGGCAATGTTTCTGACCGTCGAGGAGGGGAAACGAGAGCTTCCCCAGCTACAGTCCTCTGAGGATCGCACCGTTCTGCTCATGCGTTCTCTCGGGACGGTAGTGGAACTCGCACGGGGCGGCGGACTTGGAGGAGTGGAGGTCAATCTCGGAGGCATGCACGCGGGTCCCGCTCGGACTCAGCTCACGCCGTACCTCCACCTCAGTGACGAGGATCGAGAGTCAATCTCCTCGCTCGAGGAAAGTGGCATCACGCTCTTCGCCCAGGATCTTCCGGCTGCACCAAGGCACTCCATCGGCAACTTGTTGGGCTAGAGCGTGCCGGATTCCCTCCTCATGGTTGCAGTCCTGGGTGGGCTTCTGGCGTTGGACGAAACCTCGGTAGCTCAGATCCAGGTATCTCGCCCGATTGTGGCTGGGACGCTCGCTGGATGGGCGCTCGGGGTGCCGCTGCTCGGAGGACTCCTCGGGTCGCTTCTCGAACTATACGCCCTCGCGGTGGTCCCAGCGGGCGGATCGCGGTTCCCCGGGCTGGCTCCGGCAACCGTTGCAGCAGTTGGATCCATGGCCCTCGCCGGCTCCGGTGGGGCGGGGGACCTCGCACTGGCATTTGGACTGGCGCTATGCCTCGGCGAAGTCGACGCAGCAACGGTCCGGGCAGTGCGCCACCTCAACGGCCGCTGGATTCCCATGGGAGCTACACCCTCCCCGTCTTCTGTGGCGGTGGCGCACCTGGCCGGACTCCTTACCGACCTCCTGCGGGCGACCGTGGTTACCCTGGCCGGCACCGTTGTGGGCATCCAGGCCATTTCACGATTCGGGGGGCCATCGCTGCTTTCGGAGGATTCGGCGGTGGGGATCATACTTCTGGGCAGCACGGTCTCCCTCGGAATCCTTTTGCGGGTCTTTGGCGGATGGAGGGAACGCCGCACCATATTTACGGTTGGGCTACTCGTCGGCACCGTGGCAGGCTTGGTCTTATGACGGTCCCCCGCCATGTAGCCGTGGGCATGTTCGTTCGGTGCCTTTTCATTCAGGCATCCTGGAGCTACGAGCGCCTCCTGGGGGGTGGTTTCGCATTTGCGCTCCTCCCAGCCTTGCGGCGGATCTACCGGGACGATCCAGAGGGTCTTTCCAGCGCCCTCAAGCGGCATATCACACCATTCAACGCTCACCCGTACCTCGCAGGCCTCGCGGTGGGTTCGGTAGCCCGGCTCGAGGCGGCAGGTACAGCACCAGAGCAGATCCAGCGCTTCAAGGAGGCCGTTCGCGGGTCCCTCGGGGGACTCGGGGATCACCTCGCCTGGGCCGCCTGGCGTCCCGTAACGTTGTTGGGGGCGATCATCCTCCTGCTGTATGGAGCTCCACCTCTCGTTGTGGTGGTGGCATTCCTCGCTGTCTATAACGCGGGCCATGTCGCCTTGCGGGTTTGGGCACTCGCCACCGGGCTCAGTCATGGGGCCGACGTTGCAGGCCGTGTTCGGAGTGCAAAGCTCCCGATTCAGGCAGACAGGCTGCAGGCGATGGGAAGCCTTCTACTGGGAATCGTGCTCGGAAGTCTTCTGGCCGGGCGACTTCAATCAGCTGTGCTTCCGGGCTTGATCTGGGCATTTCTGGCCGTGATCGGATTCGCGCTCGGCCTCCGTGCTGGCCATACTGTGCTCAGGCCCGCTGCGGGGACCATCGTCGCATTGCTGGTCCTCTTAACCCTCCTTGGAGCATTATGACTGACGGTTCCACGCTCGAACGGAGCGTCGAAGTGATCAACTCGCAGGGTTTTCACGCCCGTCCGGCTGCGGAGTTCGTAAAGGTGGCCTCGCGCTTCTCATCTCTTATCCATGTCGAAAAAGACGGTCTCGAGGTCAACGCGAAGAGCATCATGGGCGTCCTGATGCTCGCAGCCGAACAGGGTTCGACTCTGACGGTTCGCGCCTCGGGGGAGGATGCTCTCGCCGCAATCGACGCCCTCGCCGACCTCGTTGGACGGGGATTCGAGGAGACCTGAGATGTCGATGAGTCTGGACGGTATTGCCGCCGCCGAAGGCATCGTGAAGGGCACGGTGCACCTTCTCGAATGGACCATCCCCGAAGTCCCGCACGAGATGGTCGCCCCCGAAGAGGTTTCAACCGAGGTAGAACGCTTCCACGAGGCGCGTTCCAAGGTCAAACAACGTATCGGTGAATTGAGAGGACAGGCAGAGAGCCGCCTGGGAACGATGGAAGCTCGCATCTTCGATCCGCAGATGCTGATGCTGGACGATGAGGCGCTCGTAGACGGAACGCTTCGATACATCCAGCAAAATCGCCTGACCGCAGCACGCGCCCTGGAATGGAGGATGCTTGAAATTCAGGCGAAGTGGACGCGGACGGGGCAGCAGATGGTGCTCGATCGTATCAATGACCTTGAGGACCTTCAGATCCGGCTCCTCCGCGAGCTGATGGCCCTTCCCGATCCCACCGATCTCGCGGCGATCGGGGAGGAGGTCATCCTGATCACCCGCAACCTTACACCTAGCCTCACGATTCAGCTCGACCCCTCCTGCGTGCTGGGAATCGCTGCGGACGGAGGTACGAGGACGGCACATTGGGTCATCCTCGCTCGGTCTCTGGAGATTCCCTGCGTGGTAGGGCTGGGGGATGTCTACAACCGCGCATCGCAGGGGCAACAAGCGATTCTGGACGGACGCATCGGTCGTGTGATCCTGGACCCCAACGATCGGGACCTCGACGTTTTTCGAGATCGGAGCGTCCAACTGCGAGAGTGGGAGGAGGAGGTGGAGGTGATCGCCAAACTCGACGCGATCACGGATGATGGGCAGCCGATCTCGCTTCGAGCCAACCTCGACCTACCTGAGGAGGCCGAACAGGCCGCACACCACGGAGCCCATGGAGTGGGGCTCCTGCGAACCGAGTTCCTCGTGGTGGGGCGGAGCGCGGTTCCAGGGGAGGACGAACAGTACGAAGCCTACCGATCGGTCGCAGAGACCTTCCCCAATCACGCCGTCTACATCAGGACCTTTGACCTGGGTGGGGACAAATTTCCGATGTTCCTGCACATGCCGCCTGAGGACAATCCGTTTCTGGGTTGGCGCGCGATCAGGGTGTGCCTCGATATGCCGGAGCTCTTCCGCACTCAACTGAGAGCGATTCTTCGATCCACCGCCCACGGCGACGTCCGCATCATGCTGCCGCTCGTCAACGATGTGGAGGAGATCCTGCGTGTTCGCGAGCTCCTCGAAGAGGAGGAAGACAAGATCAAGGCAGAGGGGATTCCCTATAACCCCGGCTACAAGGTGGGGATTCTGGTAGAGACCCCCGCCGCCGCCCTCGAAGCTGTGGAGTTATCCCGTCACTGCGACTTCTTCTCGATCGGCACGAACGACCTCACCCAGTACACGCTCGCCGTAGACCGCACCAGCTCGAGACTCGCCCATATCTTCAACCCCTTCCATCCAGCGGTCATTCGACAGATTCACTCGGTGGCACGGGTGGCACGCGCTGCGGGAATCGAGATCAGCGTCTGTGGCGAGATGGCAGCGCACCCCCTGGGGGCCTTCCTGCTCATGGGACTCGATATCGCCTCGCTCTCCGTCGCGTGGCCCTCCCTCCCTGAGATCAAGAAGGTCCTCCGTGAGCTACGGGTCGAGGACGCTCGTGAGGCCGCGAGACAAGCCGTCGAGGCGACGACAAGCGCCGAGGTGAAGGAGGCCCTCATCGCCGGGGTAGGGAACTCGATCGATCTCTCGGTGTTTGCCGGCCGATGGAACTTGTCCCTCCCCTGAGCCCCTCATAGCTTGCACACCCGCAGGGGCGTGCAGGTGCCTGCAACCCACCTCTTTCGATCGGCTCGAGAAAACGTGAGTACCCAGCTTATTACGTCAGAATCGGTGACAGAAGGCCACCCCGACAAGATCTCTGATCAGATTTCGGACGCTGTCCTCGACCACGTACTCGCGGCCGACCCTGCGGGGCGTGTCGCATGCGAGACTCTCGTGACAACCGGCATCGCCTTTGTCGCGGGTGAGATCACGACGACCACGTATGTCGACATTCCGGACGTCGTTCGGGGCATGTTGCTCGACATCGGCTACAACCAGTCGGACTTCGGCATCGACGGCGCCAACTGCGCTGTCATCACCTCGATTGATCGCCAATCCGCTCACATCGCGATGGGTGTCGATACCGGAGGAGCGGGCGATCAGGGGATGATGTTCGGCTACGCCTCGGACGAAACCTCCAGCTACATGCCGACGGCAATCGCACTCTCGCATGCCCTCGCAAAGAGACTTGCCGAGGTTCGAAAGAGCGGGGAATTGGAGTGGGTCCGACCGGATGGCAAGTCCCAGGTAACGGTGCGCTATGAGGATGCTCGGCCCGTTGCGGTCGATACCGTGGTCATAAGCACCCAGCACAGTCCCGACGTCGACAACGAGACGATTCGAGAGGCGATCATCGAGTCTGTCATCCTTCCGGTGATCCCCGAGGATCTCATGGACCGGGACAGCTGCACCTTTCACATCAACCCGACGGGCCGCTTTGAAATTGGTGGACCTCACGGAGACGCGGGCCTCACGGGACGCAAGATCATCGTAGATACCTACGGTGGCGTCGGGCGCCATGGCGGGGGTGCCTTCAGCGGAAAAGACGCGACCAAGGTGGACCGTTCGGCGGCCTACGCGGCTCGTTGGGCGGCGAAGAACATCGTGGCGTGCGGAGCAGCACAACGGTGCGAAATCCAGCTCGCGTACGCGATCGGAGTCGCCGAGCCAGTGTCGATCCACGTCGAGACCTTCGGTACCGGCAAGGTCGACCAGGAGAAGATCGAGGCCGCGATCCGACGCACGTTCGACTTCACACCGAAGGCCATCATCCAACACCTGGGCCTGCGAAACCCCATCTACCGGCCCACTGCAGCCTATGGCCACTTCGGGCGGACGCCTGAGACCATTCAGGTCTTCAACCGCTCGGTCGAACTTTTCACCTGGGAGCGTCTCGACCGCGTGGACGAGTTGAAGGACACCCTGGGGCTTTAGGAGCCCTCCGCACAGGTCAGGAAGATTTCGGGGAGGTGAACCCCTCGAGGGCTGCGGAGTACTCCAACACTGGAGGGACTTGGAGCTTAGAGGTGCAACCCCAGGGTCTGGAGAACGAGTGTTGGTCGAGGTCAAGGTTCAGAGCCTGGGATTGGACCGACGGTCCAACTCTCCTGTGGTGATTCTGAAGGAACTGGACGGAGAACGCGTCCTTCCGATATGGATCGGGCCAGGGGAAGCGAGTGCGATCGCGATGCACCTCGCAGACATGAAATTCCCTCGCCCCCTCACCCACGATCTCCTCGTGCGGGTCCTGGGTGGGCTCGACGGATCCATCAATCACGTAGTTATCCACCGTGTCGAAGAGGAGACGTATTTCGCAGATATCGTCATCCACAGGGGTGATAAGGTGATTTCGATCGATGCCCGTCCTTCGGACTCCATCGCAGTCGCGATCAGAGTTCAGGCGCGCATTCTCGCCCACGAGAGCCTCCTCGAAGATGCCACGATTGAGATCTCTGACAGCGACCAGTCCGAATTCGGCGAGGGGTCATCCAGCCGTCCCAGCCATGCGAACGCCCAGGCGATGGGTCCCAGGGAACTGAAGGAATACCTTAGCAATCTCAATCCTGAGGACTTTGGCCGCTTCACGCCGTAGTACGCGACGGGGAGCCCGCTTCCCGCTTCTTGCCCTCGTGCTCTCGACGCTCCTCCCGGTCAGCGGCGACGCTGCGGCACAGCAGGAGGCCCGCCCCGTGCTTACGGGACAGGTCCGACTCGCCGACACGACCCTCACCCAGGGCACCGTCATCCTCCACCTCGTCTCACCCAACGAGAGCGGTGAGGTCGACTCGACTAAGGTAGACGCTGAGGGGCGTTTTCGGTTCGATCTTCCACGTGTTCCGGATTCCGACGGGAGCGGCGAAATCTACTTCGCCTCCATCCGGTACGCGGGCATCCTCTATTTTGGGCCAGCCATCGCCCGGGCCATCCAGCTTGACTCTGTTTACCTGGTTCAGGTATACGACGTAGAGCCCGCGCCCCCTGAGGGCGCGAGCCTGGTGATATCTACCCGTAATCTTTTTCTCGAGCAGTCAAACGAAGATGGGTGGCGGGCGACCGATCTATTCGAGCTCCGCAACGACCTGAATCGTACGCTCGTCGCCGAGGATGGGGGTCTCGTATGGAGCTACCCGCTGCCAGCCGGCGCAACTGACTTCGCGCTCGGGGATGCGTCCGCGTTACCGGAGGAAGCCATCACCTTCTCCGACGGCCGCATTGAGCTCCGGGCTCCGCTCCCTCCGGGAGATCGTGTGTTCGTTGCCCGGTACACCATCCCGGCACCTCCCATCGAGCTCCCGATGCCCGGAGTGACCGAGGTCATGGAGCTGCTTGTACGCGAACCGGCTCCACCACTCGATGTGGAAGGACTGACGGCTGTCGAGCTCGTCACCATCGAACCCGGGAGCAGCTACCGCAGATATTCGCGGGAAGACATCCAGGATCTCGTCGTGAGCCTCGTGGAAGGTGAATCCACGAGCGGACTCCCAACGGAGTGGCTCGCCGTCTTTCTGATTATGCTTCTTGGCGGGGCGGGACTCTTCGCTATCTACCGTCCACGCCGGCGAGCCGCCGAGATGGTCGCCCGGCAACAGCTGGGCTCGGTAGAAGGCTACCGCTCCGGGAACTCAGTCACACGAGAATCGCTGCTGCTTCGCATTGCCAGACTCGACGCGCGACTTGCCGAGATGGAGGGTTCCGACGAGGCCGAAGAGCTCAAGGCGGAGCGTGCAAGACTACTCGCGACGATCACTTCGATGGCCTGACCCGTGTCGCTGATTACAACCCCCGCGACCCTCCTGCGCTCCTTCAACTACAGCGAGACTAGCCGGATTTTGAAGTTCTCCACCCGCGAATTCGGCGTGGTCTCGGCCATGGCAAAGGGCACTCGAGCCAAGGGGGGAAAATCGGGCTCAGCACTCGCCACCTTCGCGAACGGGTCGGTCACCCTGGTCATGCGTTCAACTCGAGACCTGCAGACGTTCCGCGAATTCGCGGTCTCTGACCCACGGCGGGAGCTGGCCGCGAGCACCGTTCGCTTTGGCGCCGCCTCGATACTTGCTGAGTTGGTGCTCCTGCACGGTGGCGTAGAGCCAAACCCAGCGATCTACGACCACCTCGAGAAAAACCTGAATGCGATTCGGGACGTCGAGGACGCCGCGCTCGTCACAACACTGCTGATGGCGGCGTGGACGATGGTGGCCGTGCTCGGTTACCGACCCGTGATCGACCCCTGTATTCAATGCGGCAGCCCTATTCCCCATGACGACATCGGGAGGCTGGACTACGGCGCCGGAGGCCTCCGGTGCCAGAGCTGCAGCGAGTCGTTCGAGGGTCCGCGCGTGGGTCCTGTAGCGCGGCTCCAGTTGGCCGCGTTTCTCAACGGAACTCTACCCCCGGACGTTGACCGGCCCCGCGCCCATCTCCGCATTCTGGCGGATTTCGTGACCTACCACGTCTCACACGGGAGCGTCCCACGTTCCTTTCGATTCCTCGAAGGGCTCCTCCCTCAAGACCGGCCTCTTGGGAACCCCCAATGACTCAACGTCGTCTCATCCTGGGGACTGCGGGGCATATCGACCACGGAAAGACCGCTCTTGTGAAGGCGCTCACCGGGGTCGATACCGATCGCCTGCAGGAGGAGCAGGCCCGAGGCATCACGATCGAGCTCGGGTTCGCCGAGCTGGCCCCAAACGACGACATCTCCTTTGGGGTCGTGGACGTTCCCGGACACGAGGCCTTCATTCGGAATATGGTCGCGGGTGCGACCGGCGTGGACCTCGTGCTCCTGGTGATCGCGGCCGATGAGGGTGTCATGCCCCAGACTCGCGAACACCTCTCGATCGTTCGACTCCTTGGCGTCGAGCGAATGGCCGTCGCCCTCACCAAGTCGGACCTCGTTGAGGAGGAGTGGCTGGAGCTGGTAACCGACGAGGTGAAGGAGCTTCTGGACGGCACGCCACTTCAGGGGTCACCTATCATCCCCACCTCTACCGTGACCGGCGATGGTCTCGAGGCGCTCGTTGCCCAACTCGTAATTCTAGCTGCCGCCACGCCCCCAAGGACGTCCTGCGATGTGGCCCGCCTCCCCGTCGATCGTGTCTTTACCGTACAGGGGACCGGCACGGTCGTCACAGGCACGCTCTGGAGCGGCGAGCTGCGGACTGGCGAACTGACCCGCCTCCTCCCCGGCGCCTTGAAGGCACGAATCCGCGGCCTCCAGGTGCACGGTTCGGATCGTGACACGGCGCGGTCTGGGGAGCGGACTGCCGTCGCCCTGGTGGGCGGGGAGGTGAGCAGAGAGACGCTGGACCGGGGGCAGGTTCTCGTCTCCTCCACCGGGTGGGACGAGACCCATATGCTCACCTGCCACGTCAGCGTACTCCCGTCCACCGGCTGGCAGCTCGCGCACAACCAGCGCGTGCGCGTACACCTCGGTACATCCGAGGTCATGGCCCGAGTCGCGGTACTTGAGGGCGAGGTACTCGAGGCGGGCGGGGAGGGGTGGGTCCAACTTCGGCTCGAGGCCCCGATCGTTGCGCGTGCGCGAGACCGCGTCGTCATCCGGTCGTATTCTCCGATGACCACCATCGCCGGCGGAATCGTTGCAGAGCCCCTCCCGACCAAGCGCCGCCATCTTGACGGCTCCGTGGCGGCGCTCCTGCTCTCCGTTGTGGCCGACCCCTGCGACAACGCCGTCCAAGCAGCCCTGAGTCTCGCTGGCACCCGGGGACTCGCCCATGACCGCCTCCCGATTCTCTGCGGCTTCACGCCCCCTGAAGTTGATGCGGCGCTACAGCGCCTCCTGGCGGCCGGCGCCCTTGGCGTAGGAGAGCGTATCTTCGGCGCTGAGGTGGTTGAGGACGTCCGTGCGCGGGTGCGTGAATCCGTTGCCGATTTCCACCGCCGCGAGAGCCTCAGACCCGGGATTCCGATCGAACGGCTTCGGGGCATGATCCCATCGAGTGAAGCGCCCCTCGTGGACGCAGTGGTCGATGAATGTGTCACGCGAGGGCTCCTGAACATCCGATCGGGTGCCGTGTCTGCGAGGGACTTCACCCCCGTCTTGAGCGCGGCTCAGGAGGCATTCAAGAATCGTCTTCTAGCCGCAATCGAGGCGGCCGGCCTCACGCCACCCACCATCGAGGAGCTCCCCGATGAACTCCGCCAGAACGTCCACCTCTGGTCGATCCTGCGACTCCTCGAGTCGGAGGGTAGCGTCATCGCCCTTGAGGACGGCCTATTCGTGGGCGGAGACCACCTTCGGGAGGTCGCAGCCGCTGTCCTCAACGAGCTCGGCGGCCGCAACGAGCTCGGTCCCGCCGATTTCAAGGAGCTCATTCCGGTTACCCGAAAGCACCTGATTCCCATCCTCTCCTTCCTCGATTCTTCCGGGATAACTCGCCGAGTGGGGGGCGGGCGAGACGTCACGACCACCGCACCCGAGGGGTGGCCCATCACCCGGAGCTAGACCACGAGCGCCATTCGGAACTTCTCCGAGGCGTTGGTGATCTAATTATCTGGCGACTTACCGCTTGACCGTGTTTTGTTCGGTCGATATTCTCAAATGTACGTTGTGTTTTGTCTGGTAACGGTATCACGGGAGGGCCATAGGGCTCACGGCTACAGCACAAGCGATTGTGCGGAGGTTTTCATGAGGCGCTACATATGCGTCTTGATCCTCCTCTTCGCGTTTTTCTCACTGCCCACGTTTCTCGCCGCGCAAGACAGCGGGGGCGGTCGAGGTCAGCACGAGAGCGGATTTAGTCTCGGACAAAATTATCCGAATCCGTTCAACCCTGAAACACGGATCCCCTTCGATCTGGGGGACGATCTGTTTGTTGACGGGCGCCCGGTCGTTGTGTCCCTACGTATCTACACGATCCTTCAGCAGTACGTGGCCTCCCCGACGGTGCTCGACCATCCGCTGGGAGACGGTACGCCTCTAATCAACCTCGAGTTCACGCAGCCAGGCCATTACGAGGCCTACTGGGATGGCACCAATGGGAGGGGTCGACAGGTCGCTTCCGGAATGTACTTCATGCGCCTGGACGTGAACGGACGCAGCGTGGTCCGTAAGCTCCTCGTGTCGAAGTAGGCGCAGGCCTTAGCCCGACTGAGCCCTACCGACCCGCGCCACTCCGAGCGGTCACTTCGTCCAGCTGGTTCTGCTCTCGCTCCACAGTCGCAAACAGCTCGGTTTGGGTTCGGGCCGAACCCAGCAACTGAATCGCCGTCGCTACGACCGGATCCCGCTCAGCACGAACCTCCATCGCGAACCCGAGCCGATTCATCCGTTCGGCGATTCGAATCTTCGTCCGCCACGCCACGTAGTTCCTCACCGTTGGGTCATCGAAGCGTTCCTTCGACACACCCTCGTCAACCAGGGTATCCAGAAAGCGCTCGAACCCGGCTTCGTCCAGCTCTGGCTCCTGGCCTTCGAGTCGCTCCGCCTCAGCAAAGGCAAACTCCTCGATCCGAAGTGCAAGCGGGATCTGAGCTTCGGCCACCTCCTGCAGGAGCTCTCGCTCTGCGAGCTTCAGGGTGTCGTTCTGAATGGCGAGGTCGGGAAAGATCCCGCCACTCGCCCGGAGAACTCTGCCACCAGCCGTAGTCACAGTCTCCACACTTACCGAGTCTTCCGGCTGAAGTCGTCCCTCAAAATCTCTTGGCCTGTGCAGCGAACGTCCAAGCGGAGTAAACCACTCCCCAGTCGTCAGCCGCAAATGGCGACCCTCGGTCAGGGGGATGTCTGACTGGACGATGCCCTTCCCGAACGTGCGCTGGCCAATAATCAGGGCACGATCATGGTCCTGAAGGGCACCGGCGACGATTTCCGCCGCTGACGCAGAGAAGGCGTCCACGAGTACGACGATCGGCGCATCAGGCATCCGCGCCCGACCGCGGGCATTCCAACTCTCCTCCGAGGCCTCTCCCCCGATCTGTCCCACCGTGCGACTCTTGAGACTCGCCAACCTCAAACCACGCTGGAGAAACACGTCGCTCATCATCAGGGACTCATCGAGGTACCCACCGGGGTTCCCTCGAAGGTCGAGGATGATGCCCCGGGTGTCAGCAAGCATTGTGAGGGCCGAGTCCACCTCCAGAGCAGATGAGCGCGCTACACGATCGAGGGCGATGTAACCCACATCTCCGATGCGGTCTGCCACCACTGCCGATACGTGCACGCTGTCTCTGGGAATCGTGAGCTCGATCGGTGTCGACACCCCATCGCGCGACACCGTGACGTTCACGGTACTCCCGACCTCGCCACGGATCACATTCGAGGTACGGCCCGTTGTCCACCCCTCGGTCCCTTCTCCGTCGACACCGACGATCATATCTCCGACCAGCATCCCCACGCGCTCCGCTGGTGTCGACCGAAACACCGCCGTGACCGTGATCGCGTCGTTGAGAGATGTGATCTGGACCCCGATCCCCGCATAGTTCCCTGTGTTGCCCTCCTGGAAGTCAGAGTACGCCTCGGGCGTGAAGACCGTGGCGTAGGGATCGCCGAGCTGTTTGAGAAGCCCCTCGATGGCCATATCCCAGAGAAGAGAATCAGAGAATGGCTCGAGGCTGTATTCGCGGATCGCCTGAAAGGCCCCCAGAAAGACCTGCGCCTGGGTACCGGCAATCGGCTGTCGCGAACCGTCCCCCCCGGTCGTCCCCTGTGAGGTCGCTGGGAGGGGAAGAAGGAGGATGCCTGCGCCGAATAAGATCAGGGACTTCCGGGTCATCTACAATTCTCACGTTGAGGATGCGTCGCCATTGAAGGATAAAACCCCCGTGTTTGGTCCGTCGTTCCTCACAGGAGTTTGAGCCTCGGCAAAATCGGCGAAGTTTCTTACGGAGCAGGGGGGTCTCCAGTTACCTTCATTGCCGTCCACGCGGTAGTTGAGCGCCCCACAACTTCAATCTATCTCCAGTCGATGAGGCCGATGCAAGAAGCACAGCGATCGGGAGCCCTTCGGATCGGGCTCGCACAAACTAAGCCGACCAAGGGCGATGTTGCTGCCAACATTGGCGGCATCAACACCCTCCTCGCGCAACACTGTGGGGAGGTCGACCTGCTTGCCTTCCCCGAGGTCGCGCTGAGCGGGTACTTCCTCGAGGGAGGGGTGCACGAGGCGGCCCGTACCGTTGAAGAGGTCGCAGAGGCCCTCGTCGTCCCACCCAGTGAAGCGCCCGATGTTGCGATTGGCTTCTACGAGCGGTACCGGAGGAGGCTGTTCAACAGCGTAGCCTACTTCACCCCGACGGACTCTGGATACGCGCCCGTCCACGTCCACCGGAAGGTGTTTCTACCCACCTATGGGGTCTTCGACGAGGCCCGCTTTGTGGAGCACGGACGCGAGGTCCATGCATTCGACACCCGATTCGGGCGTATGGGGATGTTGATCTGCGAAGAGATGTGGCATTCACTCCCAGCCACCATTCTGGCCCTCGACGGTGCGGAGGTGATCCTCACCGTGAGTGCCTCCCCGGCTCGAGACTTCAACCCTTCACCGCGGGGACGTCCGCGAAACCTCGAGGTGTGGGCTACCGTAGCGCCGGCCACCGCCGTCGAGCATGGAGTTTTCGTGACGGTTAGCCAGCTCGTAGGCTCGGAGGGAGGCAAGATATTCCCGGGCGGCTCCATCGCAGCGGCACCGGACGGAAACATCATCGCCCAGGGCCCCCTCCTCGAAGAGGCGGTCACGCTGGTGGAGCTCGACGGCACCGCGATCGACAGGGCGCGCGCCAACTCGCCGCTCCTCTCCGACCTCGAGCATGCGCTGCCGCACCTCCAACAGGCGCTGCAAGACACGCAGATGAAGTCCGCACCCCCGGAGGAGAGCCCCGAGGATGGGCCAGAGGCCGGCACCTACGTTACTCATGCGCGCACCCTGACGGGGAAGGGCGATGCCCAGCTCCCAGGAAGCGGTCGACTGGATCCCGAAGACCTCAGCATCCTCGAGCTCGACCTCGATCTTGTACAGCGTGTGCTCGTGGAATTCATCCGAGAGGAGCTCGTCCGGAGACGGGGCTTTGAGAGGGTCGTGATCGGAGTATCGGGCGGCGTCGACTCGGCGGTCTCCCTCTACCTCGCGACGTTGGCGTTGGGACCGGAGAACGTCTTTGGATTCCGACTCCCGTACGCGACATCTAGTCAGGAGAGTCTCGACCACGCCAAGGTCGTGCTCGATGCCACCGGAGCGCATTCTCGCACGATCGACATCACCGGATCCGTCGATGCCTACGTTGAGGTTCATGAACCCGACCTGACCCCACTCCGCCGCGGAAACCTCGCAGCGCGTGTGCGGGCTATCACCCTCTTCGACCAGTCCGCGAAGGTCGGTGGGCTACCGTTAGGCACCGGCAACAAGTCGGAACGGCTCCTTGGTTACTACACCTGGCACGCCGACGACTCACCCCCAATCAACCCCCTTGGAGACCTTTTCAAGACTCAGGTCTGGGAGTTGGCTCGCCATCTGGGCGTGCCCGATATGATCGTCGACAAACCCGCCTCCGCTGATCTGGTGAAGGGAGTCCACGATGAGGACGAGCTGGGGATCTCGTACCACCGCGCCGACCCGATCCTGTACTGGCTTCTCAAGGGATACAGCCCCGAGGAGTTGCAAGCGTCCGGGTTTGTCGGCGACGAGGTAGATCTCGTCTGGAAACGGCTGAACTCAACGCACTGGAAGCGTGAGCTACCCACGGTTGCGATGCTTTCATCGAGTGCTATCGGAGCCTTCTATCTCCGACCCGTGGATTATTGACGGCCGGCAGTCCAGCCCGCACCGTTCCCACCCGCTCTCTACAGTGCCCCGGATACCCTCCGACGGAGGCTCTCCATCATGGGAAGCGGCGTCAACTCGCCGTCGATGATCCCTGCGAGCTCCTCCTCCTGGCGCCAATGCGCCTCTAGCTCGCCGAGCTCCATTTCGAGCAGCCTTCGCTCCACCGATTCGTTTGCAGCGATCTCCAGCGCGATCGCTCCAGTCCGTTGGACATCGCTGAGCGCCCGACCGTCCCGAACGACGATCCGGGTGAGATCTTCTGGACTCCCGGCCTCATGGATAAGGCGGGTGGCCGACTTTACCTGCTTTTCTCCAGCCCCGCGATGGTGCTGATGGGCGAGCATTCTTCGAACGGCATGCTCACCTTCTGGGCCGGTCAGGTGAAGGCCACCCCCTTTGATTTCGTGGCACACCGGGCATCGCCTTGCGATTCCGAGTACGCCCGGGCCCTCGCGCACCGGTTCGAGAATGGTCTTGCTTCGTTCCCTGAACTCGAGGTTCTGGATGAGAAACCCACAATTCGAACACCGCTGTTCGCCACTCCACGCGGTGCTTCCGAACCGAAGCCACCGAGCCATCGATGCGACGGAATCTGGCGCGTTCTCCCACAACAGCCACGCTCCAAGCCACCCAAGGCCTCCCGTGGCCCACCCGCCCCATATAATCGCCCCCGCAGCTACCGATCCCGCAAAGGTGACCTTCTTGTAGGCCTCTCTACGCTTGGTGAACTCTCGCCCGTAACGCCACCACGCTTCCTCGGTGAGGTTGGCGCTCCCAACCCGAACGACGTCCAACCCGTCGACCCGCATCAACGCGATGTTGTCGGTCTTGGACAGCAGCCGCGCCCGATCCGTCACGAGCTTCTCAAGCTCCTCCAGCGCCTCCCACCGCTCTTCAATGGGTGAGAGCGACCAACGATTGCAGGTACGGCACACCGCCCACAGGCGACCACGCACGGGATCAAACGCCACCCGCTTGGCGTGCGGAAAGTGCTCGAGTGCCTCGTTAGGAGGAAATGGGGTACCGCAAACCAGACAGCGTGTGAACAAACGTTCGTCCCTGAGTCGAGGAATGTGGGTACGGGCCTGATACCCTCGTCGGGCCACCTTACGTTCCATACTGAGACTCTCCGGACTCAGCATCCCCGGGTTTCACTTCGCCGTGGGGGGGACCATCTTCCCGAGGTCGCCCGATCCATCGTCGGGATCATCAACAAACTTCCAGGGGAGGATGTGGATTGCTTCTCGTCATCGACAACTACGACTCGTTCACCTTCAACCTCGTTCAGCTCCTTGGAGAACTGGGTGCCGATCCTCACGTCATCCGAAACGACGAATGCACCATCGCGGAAATCTCGGCGCTGAATCCTGAGCAGATCGTCGTCTCCCCAGGACCAGGGACCCCCGCGGACGCAGGAGTCAGCGTTGAGGTCTTCAGAAGTCTGGGGTCGCAGGTTCCCACGCTGGGGGTATGCCTCGGCCATCAGGCGCTTGGAGAGGCCTTCGGAGGCCGAACCGTCCGAGCCGTCCGAGCCATGCATGGCAAGACCTCCCCGATTCGCCACGCAGGCACGGGTCTCTTCGCTGGCATTCCGTCACCGTTTCAGGTCACCCGATACCACTCCCTGGTCACCGAGGATGCGGCGTTGCCGCAGGTTCTTGAACCGATCGCATGGAATGATGCGAGCGAGGATCTTGGCGAAGTGCAGGGAATCAAGCACCGGGATTGGCCTTTGTGGGGCGTTCAGTTTCACCCGGAATCGCATTTCTCCGAGCATGGGCGAACCCTCTTGGCCAACTTCCTGGAAACAGCCTGAGAGGCGTTGCCCACTGCAAGCTCGGGAGATAGATTTCCTGGCGTGAAATTTGCTTCTGTGGCTTCCGTTTTCGACTTGGTCCAGCGTCGATGAGCGGTCGTGTTCTGGGCGTGATCCCAGCGCGGCTGGCGTCTACCCGCCTCCCCAGGAAACCCCTCTTCCCGCTTCTCGGTCGGCCACTCATCGAGTGGGTGTGGCAGCGCGTCTCCCCTATGGCTACCCTTGACCACGTTGTCATAGCCACGGATTCGGAGGAGGTCGCGGAGGTTTGCAGACGCCTGGGAGCTCCGGTGGAGCTCACACGGCCTGATCTCCCCTCCGGAACGGATCGGGTTGCCGAGATCGCGGGCCGGGAACCGTACCGGGATTATCCAGTTATCGTCAACATTCAGGGGGATGAGCCACTCCTCGAAGAGGATCATCTGGAGGCTGCGGTCCGGCTGGTGAGGGACGGGGGCTGGGACATCGGCACGTGCGCCTCACCGCTCGGGACCCTCGACGCGAGAAGCGATCCGTCTGTGGTAAAGGTGGCCCGGGGACGAACCGGGCGTGGCCTCTATTTTTCGAGGTCAGCGATTCCGCACAAAAGAGACGGTAAGCCCACGCCGGAGGATTTAGGTGGAGACCCATTCCTCAGGCATGTAGGGATTTACGCATACACAAGGGATAGCCTCAACGCGTGGGTGGCGCTGGCGCCGTCTCCCCTGGAGCAGCTCGAACAGCTCGAGCAGTTGAGACCACTCGAGGCAGGCATGAGAATTGGGGTGGCGCTGGTCGGCTCGGCCGACACCGGAGTCGATACACCCGCCGATGTTGTGCGCATGGAACAACGGCTGGCGGAGTTGGAAATGAAGGCGGGAGTCGATTCACCATGACAACCACCACATCACTGGTTCACCTATACAACACGGTAGGGGTATGACGGACGCTGAACTCCAGCATACGAAGTATATTTTTGTCACCGGCGGGGTCGTTTCGTCCCTGGGGAAGGGAATCACGGCAGCTGCGCTTGGGAGTATCCTCAAGACGCGCGGCCTCCGAGTCACGCTCCAGAAGTTCGATCCATACATCAACGTCGACCCTGGCACGATGTCGCCATTTCAGCACGGTGAAGTCTACGTCACGGATGATGGGGCGGAGACCGACCTCGACCTGGGTCATTACGAGCGGTTCATCGATGAATCTCTCTCTCAGGCGAACAACATCACCACCGGACGCATCTACTCCGACGTGATCGCCAAGGAGCGGCGCGGGGACTACCTCGGGTCGACGGTTCAGGTCATCCCCCACATCACAGACGAGATAAAATCCCGCATTGCCTTGCTGGCTGACGGTCACGACATCGTGATCACCGAAATCGGCGGAACGGTGGGAGACATCGAGAGTCTGCCATTTCTTGAGGCAATTCGGCAGTTCCGGCAGGACGTGGGTCCTGAACACGTGATGTTCATTCACCTCACGCTCGTGCCCTACCTCGCTGCCGCAGGCGAACTCAAGACCAAGCCGACACAGCACTCCGTACGCGAGCTCATGCAGATTGGGATTCAACCCGACGTCGTCGTGTGTCGGGCCGAACATCCCCTGAATGACGAGATCCGACGCAAGATCGCGCTGTTCACAAATGTGGCCATCGACTCGGTAATCGAGGCCCCCGATGTCAGCACCATCTACGAAGTTCCCCTCTCCGTGAGAGCGCACAAACTCGACGACGTCGTCCTGGAACGTCTCGGAATCACGGCTCCACCGCCAAATTTGAATGCATGGGCCGAAATCGTGGAGCGCATCAACGCTCCCAGGTCAGGCAGCGTGAAGATTGCGGTCGTCGGCAAGTACACCCGGCTTGTGGACGCCTACAAGTCAATTCAAGAAGCATTGATTCACGGCGGAATTGCTAACGACGTCAGGGTGGACATCGACTGGAAGTCGAGCGAAGACTTCGAGGAGCGGGGTGGGCTCGAGATACTGTCCGGGTACGACGGGCTGCTGATCCCTGGCGGATTTGGCGCACGGGGGATCGAAGGCAAGCATCTTGCGATCCGGTGGGCGCGGGAAAACGAGCTTCCATTCTTTGGTGTCTGCCTGGGGCTCCAGTGCGCGGTTATTGAGTTCGCGCGCAATGTCTGTGGCATCGACGATGCTCAGTCGGTCGAATTCGATCGAGATGGCCAGAACCCAGTCATCTGCCTCATGGACTCCCAGGCGAATGTCACGACCAAGGGCGGAACCATGCGTCTCGGCGCATACCCAGCCCTCCTTGAGCCTGGTTCACGCGTGCACGACATCTACGGCGTTCCAGAGATCAGCGAGCGCCACCGGCACCGGTACGAGTTCAACAACGCCTATCGTGAAGTGCTGGCGGAACATGGCCTTCTCCTGAGCGGGACTTCACCGGACGGGAACCTGATCGAGATGATCGAGCTGCCTGATCACCCCTGGTTCGTAGGGTGTCAGTTCCACCCCGAGCTGAAGAGTCGCCCGACCCGCCCGCATCCGCTCTTCGCTGCCTTCGTTGAGGCTGCGATGAAGCACCGCGAGCGTAGGCCATCGACCGACGAGGTGGGGGCAACCCCCGCCAATCATTAGTACAATGTTCAATACGTTCACCCTCTTCGCCGGTCCGTGCGTGCTCGAAGACGACGCGCTCAACATCGGCGTGGGAGAGGCGCTCGCGCAGCTTTCGACCGACCTTGGGATTCCCATCGTGTACAAGGCTTCGTTCGACAAGGCGAATCGGTCGAAGCTGGACTCGCCGCGGGGACCAGGGCTCGACGCCGGGCTGAAGGCGCTCGCCGCAGTCAAGGACGCCACCGGACTCCAGCTCCTGACAGACATCCACGAGGTGGATCAGGCCCAGAGCGTGGCAGAGGTTGTGGATGTGCTCCAGATCCCCGCATTCCTATGTCGTCAAACCGACCTTCTGGTGGCGGCGGGCAGAACCGGGCTTCCCGTAAACCTCAAGAAAGGCCAGTGGATGGCCCCGGAGGACATGGCGGGTGCCACCAGGAAGGTACGGGCCGCCGGGGCCAGCTCCGTCGCGCTTACGGAGCGCGGAACGAGCTTCGGCTACGGCGATCTCGTTGTGGACATGAGAGCGTTCCGGCGGATGAGCGAGGCCTGCGACGCCCCCGTCATATTCGATGGAACCCATTCGGTCCAGCGTCCCGGACGCTCCGACGGATCGAGTGGGGGAGACCCTGAGCACGTCCAGGCTCTGGTCCTCGCCGCCACCGCCGCGGGGTGCGATGGCCTGTTCCTTGAGGTGCACCCCAATCCGGCCGAAGCGCCGTCCGACTCGACCAACATGCTACCGCTGGCCGACCTGGAGTCCCTGCTGCTGCGGGTCCTACGCGTCAGAGAGGCTGTGGCACGCCAATGAGTACGCCGATCGATGCCGAGCTGGCCAAGGCAATCGAGGTCGTGGTCCTGGACGTTGATGGCGTTCTCACCGACGGAGGTGTCTACCTGGGCCAGACCCCAAGCGGCGAGCCGGTCGAGATGAAGCGGTTCGACATCCAGGACGGACTGGGCGTGAAGATGCTCGGCTGGGCAGGGATCGAGGTCGCGATCGTATCGGGGAGGACCTCAGAGGCGACGACGCAGCGTGCAATCGAGCTCGGCATCACCGAATGTCATCAGGACCCCGCCGCCGACAAATTGCCCATCGTCGAAGATCTCCTTGGGCGAAAAGGGGCAGGGTGGTCAGCACTCGCCGTGATGGGAGACGACCTGGCCGACTTGCCGCTCTTTGCCCGCGCCGCGCTCCCCGTCGCGGTGGCCAACGCAGTCCAGGAGGTCAAAGACGCTGCCGGGTGGACAACCACCCGATCAGGCGGCCAGGGCGCAGTGCGAGAATTCGCTCAGGCGCTACTCGAAGCACGAGGCCTCTGGAAACCGCTAGTAGAGAAGTACGTGCACGTGCGAAGCGGAAAAGCCCAATGAGCGGGGCCAGCGACCGCGACGAGATGCTCCAGGAAGCGCGCCGGGTACTCACGGTAGAGGCCAGCGCCATCGCTTCGCTTGCCGAGCGGGTAGGGGACGACTTCGTGCAAGCCGTCGAGCTCATCGAGGCTGCGACGGGCCGCCTTATCGTCTCGGGGCTGGGCAAGAGTGGGATCATAGGCCGCAAAATAGCGGCTACGCTCACCTCAACGGGTACACCCGCCTTCTTCCTCCACCCGGTAGAAGGCCTTCACGGCGATCTCGGAATCGTGGGGCCAGGTGACGTCGCACTCCTTATTTCGAAGTCCGGTGAAACCAATGAAATGGCGGGACTCCTCGATCATCTCCTGCGCGCGGGAGTGCCCGTCCTGGCGATGACGGCAAACTCGGCCTCGCCGCTTGCACGAAACGCGGCGGTCACGCTCGATTGCTCCGTTGAGGAAGAGGCCTGTCCGATGGACCTCGCTCCCACCTCGTCGACGACTGCGGCGCTCGCCATGGGGGACGCCCTCGCCGTGGTCCTGCTCGGTCGGAAGAACTTCGCAAAGGAGGACTTCGCCCGAATTCATCCAGGCGGACTCCTGGGACAGAGGCTCACAGTAACTGTGGCTGACGTGATGATCGGGATGGACTTCCCCAGCCTTTCGGCCGAGGCACCGATGCGCGAGGCGATCGCGCCGCTCGCAAAAATGCGTGGAACACTTCCCATCGTGGACGGGAACCAAAGGGTGGTCGGCGTGGTCACAGCCGGGGACCTCACCCGGTTGATGGAGCGAAATTCCGATTTTCTTGAGGTTTCGGCAGGGGACGTGATGTCGCGCGAACCGCGGATCGCACGGCCGGAGGATCTTGGCTCTGCCGCAGCGCACGAGATGGAGGCCTACGGCATCATGGCGCTGCCCGTTGTAGACGCCGGGGGGGCGCTGGTGGGGATCGTACACCTCCATGATTTAATGAAATCAGGCGCGGTATAATGTTATTTCGCATAAGGTTAGCAACACTCGCCATCGCTCTCACTGGAGCGATCACGGCATGCCAACCGGCCCCTGAGCCACCTCTGGTACCTGCGGAGTTGGAGGAACTGGAGGCGGAGAGTGTCGTCTATCGGCTCAGCACCGTTCTGACGAAGGAGGGAGTGCGGGAAGCCATCGTCGAGGCCGACACAGCGTTCTTCTTCCCCGACTCTACCTTCATCCTCCTCTGGGGCCACGTCGAACTGACCGCATTTCACGAGGAGACCGGTCTCGAAAAGGCCGCGGTGACCTCCGACCGTGGGCGACTCAACACCCGCAGCAACGCGATGGTCGCCTGGGGAAACGCAGTTCTCGAGGTCGCTGATGGCAGAACAATCTCGAGCGTCGAGATCCACTACGAGCCCGAGCGCAACCGAATCTGGAGCGATTCCGCGAGCGTGCTCGAGGAGGCGGATGGAACCGTTCTCAAAGGAACTGCCTTCACGTCGGATCTCGAATTTACGCGGTTGCGGGTAGCGAATCCCCAGTCGCGTGGGGGCGTAATACGCTTCGAATGATGGCCCGGAGCCTCCTCTACCAGCTCGCAGCGCCAAGCGCGCTCCTGTTCGCATTTTCGCTCCCCCTGTCAGGCCAGGTGCGAGTCTGCAACATCGTGACTCCCACGACGAACCTGGTCAGAGTGACGCGCGCCGACGGAGCGGCGATCACCTACCTGAGTCAGCCCAGGGTCCAGTGCAACGACGGCACATTCATCCAGGCGGATTCGTCCGAGTCCTTCGAGGCGACATCGTTCCACCGCTTCTTCGGAAACGTCGTTTTTCTCGACGAGGATCGACGACTTTCTTCAGAGAACGCACAGTATTTTTCTGAAACAGGCACGCTCCGCGCCCAGGGACAGGTCGAGGTGATCGACCCCGATGGGTCGATCATCACGGGGGAGAGGCTCACGCTCCTGCAGGCCGGGGAGAACCGCGAAGAAGATGACCTCCTGATGACGACGGGCCGCCCGAGGGCGGTTCTCTACCCAGCGGTGTCCGAAGACTCCACGACCGCCGAACGGCCTCAACCCTACGACATCACGGCTGGCCGTATCCGGTTCATCGGCCGAAGGATCTTCCAGGCCCGCACCCGGGTGGAGATCACTCGCGAGACCATGCGCGCGTTTTCTGACTCTGCAGCCTTCGATCAGGACATCGGCACAATGACGCTGTACGGGGACGCCCGCGTCCTTGATCAGGGAGATGACTCGGTCGATATACGCGGCGACACCATTACGATGGAGGCGCCGGGAAACGTTCTCAAATCCATCGTCGCCCGCCGAGAGGGAAGGGTCATCACCTCTGAGGTGGACCTCAAGGGCTCGGAGGTGAGGATCTACTTCAGCGCTGAGAAGGAAGTCGATCGCGTCGTCGCCGTGAAAATCGCAGAGGAGGGAAGCCGCCCAGCATTCCTGCCCCCCGACTCGACCGTTGCCGAAGCCGACTCTGTAGCCGCAGCCGCGGACACGCTGGGGGTAGATCCCAACGAATTCACTGGTGATTCGACGGTAACCGAGTCGGACATCCAGCCCCAGCCGTCGGGTATGGCGGAGGACTTCTTCATCCAGGGCGACTCGATCGAGGTACAGTCGCCCGCAGGCGTGCTGAAATTCGTGTACGCCGTGGGGAGGGCCTACGGAGAGTCTACCTCCCGCGACTCCCTGAACGTGGCAGCGACCCCGGAAGAGGTGCAGAAAGACTGGATTCGCGGGGATACCCTCATCATAACCTTTCTTCCGCCCGACACTCTTTCCCCCAATCCATCCGTCGCCGGTAGCACAGATGGGGCCGTAACAGAGGGGGCCGAAGACCAGCAGTCCCAGATTGAATCCATGTGGGCGATTGGCTCTGCGAGCACCCTTTATCGTACAATGCCCCGCGACACCGTGGGGATCCGCCCCGGCAAACTCAACGTCAACTATCTCCTGGGCGACATGATCAAGCTTTTCATGGAGGATGGCGCGGTAAACCGAATGGAAGCAGACAACGCCCGTGGCCTGTTCCTGCAGCCCACGCCTCCGTCCCGCCCCGATTCGACGGAGCGGCCGGACACCACCGCAACCCCGAACAACACCTCAAGGGGAGGCCCACTCCCGGCGGGCGGACACCGTTATGAGTGAAGGTAGCCGCCTTCGGGGGGAGGGCCTCACCAAGGCGTTCCGCAAGCGCCGGGTCGTAGACGATGTCGCAATCTCGGTCAGACAGGGGGAAATCGTCGGGTTGCTCGGACCAAACGGGGCCGGAAAGACGACCACCTTCTACATGATGGTCGGGCTGATCCCCCCCAACGCCGGCAATGTCTTCTTCGACGATCAGCGAATCACCAACACGCCCATGTTCAAGCGTGCACGCATGGGAATCGGGTACCTCGCCCAAGAGCCCTCCGTGTTCCGGAAGCTCACCGTCGAGGACAACGTCAAGGCTATCCTCGAGACTCTCAAGCTCCCCAAGGCAGAGGCCAAGGCCCGGCTCGAGAACCTCCTGGAGGAGCTCTCCATCGCCCACCTTCGGAAGAACAAGGCCTACTCGCTCTCCGGAGGAGAGAGGCGGCGCCTCGAGATCACGCGGGCGCTCGTGCAGCAGCCCAGGTTCATGCTCCTCGATGAACCCTTCGCCGGCATCGATCCGATCGCGGTCAACGACATTCAACAGATCGTGTCATCGCTCAAGGAGCGGAACATCGGGATCATCATCTCGGATCACAACGTCGAGCAGACCCTCGAAATCGTGGACCGGGCGTACATCATGTACGAGGGCAAGATTCGAGTAAGCGGCACTGTTTCTGAGCTTGTATGGAATGATGAGGTAGCGGAGATCTACCTTGGTCCTACCTTGACGGAGCGGATGCGTAATCGATACGACCGCCCGGACGGGAGCTGAACCGAGAGCTATGAGCGGATACGGAGCGCGGCTCTACCAGGGGCAGCAGTTAAAACAGGAAATGAAGATCAATCCACGCCTGTATCAGGCGATGGAGTTGCTCTACATGCCCCTGCTGGACCTCCAACAACGGCTGAAGGCCGAGATGGAGGAGAATCCGTTCCTGGAGATGTCCGAGGCGGATGTACAGGAAGACGTCCAGTTGGACGAGGAGGGCAAGGACGACGCACCCGACGACGAAATCGACTGGGAGGAAATCCTTCTCGACGGCTTCGAGGTGGGGGGAAGAAAAGCAGAATTCGAACAGCAGGACTACATACAACCCACTGCGGTTGAGTTTACCGGCCTGCGCGACCACCTCACGGATCAGCTCCACGTGAACGAGCTTTCAGAGCGTGAAATGCGGCTCGGTGAGGAGATCATTGGCAATGTCAGCGACGAGGGCACCCTCACCTGTGCGATCGAAGACGTGCTCGACGGGCTCAATCCCTGGGTGGCTGAGATGCGGACCGTGGCAATGGCCGAGGTACGAGCCATCGCCGACGAAGGTGAGCGGGCTCACGAGATCAAGGATGTGGAGGAGCTCTTTCGCCCCTACAGCGTCGAGGAGGCAAGCGGGCTCCTCAGCCTGGTGCAGACCTTCGATCCCCCCGGGATCGCAGCGAGAGACGTCCGTGAGTCGATCCTGATTCAACTCCGACTCCTGGAGATCGACGAAGAAGACACTCTCATCTTCACGCTTGTGGAGGATCACTTCGACGACCTCCTGAATCATCGGTGGCAGGAGATCGCCCGTACGCTGGGCGTCAAACCGATCGAGGTTCAGGATGCGGCCGACGAGATCGCGAAACTCGACCCTAAACCGGGTCTCAAGTTTTCCGCAGAGCCAGAGCGGTACATCATTCCCGACCTCATCGTCGAAAAGATCGACGGCAACTATATGGTGTTTGCGAACGACACGAGCCTACCCAGACTGCGCCTTTCCCAGTCCTACCGGGAAGTGGCGATGAACAAGAAGCACTTCACAGGCGAGAACAAGGAATTCATATCGCGAAAGCTCAACTCCGCGAACTGGATGATTCAGGCGATCGAACAGCGCCGGCAGACGATGCTCAAGGTGATGCACTTCATCGTAGATCGGCAGCTCGACTTCTTCGAACGCGGCATCCAGTATCTTCGACCGCTCACCTTACGCGAGGTTGCCGACCACATCGAGATGCATGAGTCCACGGTTTCGCGGGTGACCAACGAGAAGTACGTGCAGACGCCACGAGGCGTGTTTCAGTTGAAGTTCTTCTTTTCGAGCGGACTCTCGACGACGAGCGGACAGGACATCTCGGCGCGCGGCGTTCGCGACAAGATCAGCAAGTTCGTCGATGCGGAGGACACCAAGAAGCCGCTCACCGATCAAAAAATCGTAGAGCTTCTCGGCGAAGAGGGCATCAAAATCGCCCGCCGAACGGTGGCCAAGTACCGAGATCAGTTGAGCATCCTCCCGGCAAGAATGCGGAAGCGCGTCTGATGGGGGCGCTCGAGGCCGCCCGGTCTCTCACGCCTGAGATGCGCCGGGACTTCGCGGTGGTGATTCCCGCCTTCAACGAGGCGGAGATGATCCCGTCGCTGCTGCGCGAGCTGCGGAAGGCGTGGGAGAACTTCGGATTGGACGGCGAAATTCTTCTGGTCGATGACGGATCGAGTGATGGAACGGGTGATCTGGCTGAACGAGAAGGGCAGGGGTGGGCCAACTTCCGCGTCGTCCGACACCGCACCAACCTGGGAAAGACCGAAGCGATCGTAACCGCAGGCCGCGCAACAGAGCGCACCTTCATCGTCGTGTTCGACGCCGACCTGCAGCACCTCCCCGACGACATCCCACGCTTCCTGGAAGGCCTTCAGCGGGGCTCCGACATCGTGACCGGCCGCAAGGTGGGGGCGTACACAAAGCGACGCGTATCGTCGCTCTACAACGCGCTCTCGCGGTGGTTCTTCAGAGTTCCGGTATCCGACCTGAATTCGATGAAGGCGTTTCGGCGCTCGATCCTCGATGAGCTGCACCTGAGGCACGACTGGCACCGCTTCTTCGTGGTTCTCGCCCACGCTCGAGGCTATTCGGTGTCGGAGATCGACATCGATCTCCACCCCCGCCAGGCTGGAACCTCAAAATTCTCGGGGCCGTTCCGCATCGTAGTCGGCCTCATGGACCTGCTCTCGGTCTGGTTCCTCCTGCTTTTCTCGCGAAAGCCCTTGATGCTCTTCGGATTCACGGGCGTAGCCCTCATCCTGCTCGGCTTTGCCGTGGGGGCGGGTGCGTTCTACATGCGCTTCGTGCTGGATTTCGGGTTTCGGCCCTTCCTGTACCTGGTGATCCTCCTCGAAACACTTGGCTTTCTCCTGGTGGGGTTTGGACTGGTCGCCGAGATGATCGCTCAGCTTCGAGAGGAGTTGGATGACGTGCGGAGGCGCCTCTCGTGAGTGCCGAAGAAGCGCAGCCACCCCGGATTCTCATCGTCGTCGGAACTCGGCCCGAGGCCATCAAGATGGCCCCGGTAGTCGAGGCCCTCCGCAAGGATGGTCGAACCGACACACGGGTCGCTCTGACGGGGCAGCACACGGACCTGGTCGATCAGGTACTCGATGCCTTTGCCATGAAGCCCTCGTTCAATCTGGGCATCATGCGCCCCGGACAATCCCTCTACGATGTCGCCTCGGGGTGCCTGGAAGGGCTCAGGCAGGTCGTGCAGGAGTTCCGCCCGGACGTCGTCCTCGTGCAGGGTGACACCGCGACCGTGTTCTTTGGCTCCCTGGTGGCCTTTTTCGAGAAGATCCGTGTAGGTCACGTCGAAGCCGGGCTGCGAAGCGGTGACAAGTGGGCTCCGTTCCCCGAGGAGGTGTTCCGGCGTCTCACCGACGTCCTGACGGACTATTACTTCGCGCCCACACAGCGCTCTGCCGACAATCTGATCCACGAGGGTGTGCCGGCAGACCGCGTGTACGTCACCGGAAATACAGTCGTTGATGCCCTTTTGAGCGTCAGTGAGACTGAACGCCCGGTATCGGATGCCACGCTCAGGGCGGTGATCGAGGGACCGAACCGGCTGACGCTCCTCACGGCACATCGCCGTGAGTCCTTCGGAGAGCCCCTCCGTGAGGTTTTTCGAGCCGTTCGATCGCTCGCTGACGCGAACCACGATCTCGAGGTGGTCTACCCGGTGCACCCCAACCCAAACGTCACCGAGCCTGCACAGGAGCTTCTCGGAAGCCATCCTCGGATTCACCTGACTGATCCTTTGGGTTATATGGACCTTGTTAAAGCCTTACAACATGCAGACTTGGTCATGACAGATTCAGGTGGCATCCAGGAGGAAGCGCCAACCTTCGGGACTCCCGTCCTGGTCCTCAGGGAGGTCACGGAACGCCCCGAGGGGGTCGAGGCAGGCGTCGTGCGCCTGGTTGGAACCGATGGCCTGAAGATCGCCCACGAGGCCCAGGCCGCGCTGGATCGGACGGGTGGCTGGAAAGACACGCGCACCCGCTCCAACCCCTACGGCGACGGAAACGCGGGGGTGCGCATCGCAGACATCATCGTGTCAGACCTGCTGGGGACGTCCCGGACATCGAGCGACTGGGATGGTTCGTGAAGATCCTCATGCACTGCGTGTACTTTCCCCCTGAGGTGGGGGGACTCGAGAGCCACGTCTTCTACCTCTGCCGTGCTCTGGCCGCCCGCGGACACACAGTGGACGTCGTCACGTCGCTCTCGCAGCCCGGGTTGCCGAAACGCGAGGTGATGGAGGGCATCACGGTGTGGCGAAGCTGGCTCCCGGGGCGAAATCCCCTCGGATGGCTCACCCACGCTGCAGCCTCCACCCCGCGGCTGGGTGAATTGGCACTCCAGGCCGACATCATCCACGCGCAGGCCTTCCAGTCGGTGCTTCCCGGCGTTGTCGCTGCCCGGGCCGCAAAGACCCCGCTGGTGAGCACCTGGCACACCTCCCACTTCCTCCAGCGGGCAGAGAACCCTTTCTGGGCACCGATTCTCCGTCGCCTTCTCGAATGGTCAGACCAGAATCTGGCTGCCAGCCGGGAAATAGCCGATGTGGCCGAGAGGCTGGCCCCCGGAGTACGCGTCGAGGCGGTGACCAACGGAGTGGAGACCGAGCTCTTCAAGAGGTCCGCCCCGACCCTCGGTGCGACGGAGAAGAAACGGATCATCGTGCCGCGCCGCCTCTTCAAGAAAAACGGTGTGGAGTTCTTTATTCGGGCCCTCCCGCAGATCTGCGACGCGATCGACGTGGAGGCCGTCATCGTGGGTGATGGCCCGGAGCGGCCCCGGCTGGAGGCTCTGGTAGCGGAGGTCGGGGTAGGGGACTGCGTCTCGTTCCTGGGCGAGAGGGCGAACGCCGAGATGCCGGGCGTGCTTTCGTCCGGCGATCTCGCCGTGTTTCCATCGCTGATGGAAGCCACCTCGGTCGCAGCACTCGAGGCGATGGCGTGTGAGCTACCGGTCGTGGCCTCGAATGTCGGCGGCCTCCCCGAGATTGTGGACGATACGGTGGGTGGCCTCTTTGAGCCCGCAGACCCGCAGAGCCTCGCGGCCCGCGTCATCACCACCCTGGAGCGCAGGGATCTCCCCGAGCTGGGGAGAGTAGCCCGCGGGCGGGTCGTGGCTTCGTGGAGCAACCGGCGCCTGGTGGACCGGCATCTAGAGATCTATACGAAGCTACTGAACCAATCCGGCTCCACTGCCGGGTCCTGAGGCGATAATGGCAAAGGGCGAAGCTCAACGAAGCGAGAAGACGGCGACTGCCACACGCAGGCAGAACGTTGAAATTCCGCGATGGTTCCCACCCGTCTTGTACGCGGTCGTCACCCTCTTCCTGTTCCGCGAATTCGTCTTCTCAGACGCGATGCTCCTCGGATTCGATACGCAGGGGCTCGGATACATGGCCCGTGCGTTTTACGCGGACGCCCTTAAGAGCGGGACGTTTCCCCTCTGGAATCCAATCATCCTCGGCGGCACGCCCTTTCTGGAGTCGCTTGCCGGGGGCGATTCGCTTTACCCGCCAAGCGCGCTCCTCCTGCTGCTCCTCGAGCCATTCCGGGCGCTGGGCTGGAAGCTCGTACTGCATGTGTTCCTCGCGGGCGTGTTCATGCACGGGTGGATTCGCGTCCTGGGCGGCTCCAAGCCGGCGGCGCTCCTCGCCGGCCTCGCCTTTCTGTTGGCGCCGTACATGGTCACGCTCGTCCTGCCTGGACAGGACGGGAAAATCTTTGTGACCGCGCTCACGCCGCTGTTGTTCTGGGCGACCGAGTCTGTCCTCCGTCGGCCCCGGCTCGCCGGATACGCATCTGTCGCCTTTGTCATCGGCATGATCATCCTGACGACCCACTTCCAGATGGCCTACTTCCTGTTCGGAGGGGTGGGCCTCTATGCCGTCTTCCGGACGGTGCAGATGGGACGGAGTGGTGGAGAGGGGAACGGCACCTCCCAGGTGGTAATTCCGCTGCATGGCAACAACGAGGATGCACAGGGCGACACCTCAAACGCCTCGAGGTGGCGTCCCGCCCTGAGAGGCTTCGTGATGTTCATGACGGCGGCGATCCTCGGGGCGGGGATTGGGGCCGTTCAGCTTCTTCCGGCAGCAGATTACGTGGTCGAGTCCTCCCGGCGGACTGCGACGACCGTACAGGCCTCAGACGAGGGCAGCGTGGCGTACTCCAGCTCATGGGGCCTGCATCCCGAAGAAGTACTCGCGCTTGCCATACCCGAGTTTGTTGGCAACTCGAGGGGCGACGCTGCGTGGGCAAGCGGCACCTATTGGGGTCGAAACGCCTTCAAATTCAACCACGAGTACATCGGGCTCATCGTCTTGATGCTCGGGGGGATTTCGTTCTTCGGTGGTAGGCTGCGGGCCCTTCGTTTCTTCCTTCTCGGGCTGGGAACGCTCGCGCTCCTCTTCGCACTCGGCCAACACACCCCGGTTTGGAGGGTCTTCTACGAGATCGTGCCCGGGATTTCGCTCTTCCGCGCGCCCTCGCTCGTCATCTTCCTCACCGGGTTCTCCGCCGTCACCCTCATGGCACTCGGGATCGACCGGGTGTTGGAGCTGGGGAGTGCGGGACTCGACGGAGCCTGGAACGGCCCCCTGAAGTGGCTCTGGGGGGTTCTCGGAGCACTGGCCCTTGGGATGGTCCTCGCGGCCTCTGGAACGCTCACCAGCGCCTGGACAGCCATCCTTTATTCCGACATCAGCCCCGCCAAGGCCCAGGCCCTCGCAACCGCAGCACCCTTCATCGCCCGGGGCTTTTTCGTCGCGGCCCTTCTTGCTGCGGTACTCGTCACGGCGGTGTGGCTCCTTCGACGTGGGCGGCTCGCACCGCTCTACTTCGTCGTTGGCGTCGGACTCCTCGTCTTCGTGGATCTCGTTCGGGTGGATGGTCCCTTTATTCAAATCGTAGACTTCACTCGATTCAGTCAATCGGACCCCAACATCGAATTCCTGCAGCGGAAGCAGGCAGAGGAGGCCCCCTTCCGCGTGCTTTCGATGGCCGGTAACGGGGACGGCCAGGACGTGCGCCCCGGAATGTTCGGCCTCGAGCTGGCCGGCGGTCACCACCCCAACGACCTGGCGCGTTACCGGGAGGTGATCGGGATGGTGGGTAGCGGGGTGCCGACGAACCTCGTGGCGAACGTGAACATCGGTCGGGT
>JAZDDA010000093.1:0-3428 GCA_036679625.1 Gemmatimonadota bacterium
GAGGGGTACCACATCGCCGTCGTGATGGCGATGACGCTTGCACCGCTGACGGTTGAGGCCCAGGACGCCCACACCTTTATTGGCGCGTTCTTGTCCGCGTGGGGCCAAGCGGGAGGCGCCTGATGTAAGATGGGATTGGCCAGCTGGAAGGACGGGTTTCTGCAGGAGGCGAGAATTTCTGGTTTTTCCCCTGCGCCTCCACTCCAAGTCGACCGGTCGCCGGCTCCGCCCGGTGGTGTGCTGGAGTGTGAGCTCAGCGCGTTCCCGCGGGAACGCGATCAACTGGGTCTTGCCGCTGTTGCCCGACACACCAGGTCCTCCTGGAACAGGACGTCAACGAAGTCGCGGTAGAACTCGAACCCGGACGCAGAGACCTTCGACCACTTCGCCTCGAGGCGCTCGGGATGTCCGTGGCCGAGTCCGTGGGTAGCCTTCACCGCTCGGAGTCGCCTCGCCACGGGCCCGGCGCGGTCCCTGGGGCACAACAAGGCTGAGGACCATCACTTGGCTCTGGTCCGTTTGGAGGTGGCAACTATCGTCGCAGTAGACGACGTACTCAGCCATTACCATGCCGTTGGGGAAGCACCAGCCTAAAACCCGCATGAACGTTCGAATCCTAAACCTGCGGAGGCTTACACAAGCCAGGGCCCATCCGGCCATGTCGATGCCCCGGCATTCGGTCGAGACTTCTCCATGCAAACGACCGACTTGACCTAGCTAGCGAAAATTGATATCATTTAGAACCAACAACGCCCAACTGAAGACGCTCGAGGGTGTGAGGCAGTTCTTCAAGAACGCAGGGGTCAAGCCATGATCAAGTACAAGGGGTATACCGGGGTGTTTGAATTCGACACGTCGATCGAGCTGTTCCACGGACAGGTGATGGGGCTTAAGGATGTGGTGACCTTTCAGGGGGCCTCGCTCGACGAATTGCGGCACGAAATGGCTGAGTCTGTAGAAGATTACTTCGAGCATTGTGCGAACACGGGGAAGGACCCTGAACGACCCTACCGTGGGGAATTCCTCGTCCGCACGACTCCCGAGGTGCATCGTGGCGCAGTCGTCAAGGCGGCATCGTCAGGACAGAGCCTGAACGCCTGGGTGGAAGCGACGATCACTGCGGCCATCGAGGGGCGCGTACGGACCGTCGCCGGCTAGAACCCGGGAACGCTCACGGTGCTCAGACCCATCCAGCCATGTTGGTGACCCCGGTCTCGGGTGAGTGTTGAGATGTGCGTGAACTTTCCCTGGTAAGCACCAGTAATTACATTGTAATTACACACCTACTGGGGTTGTATCATGAAAACAAAGCTCGTCCAAATCGGGAACTCCCGGGGTGTCAGGATTCCGAAGTCCATTATCGAGCAGGCTGGACTCTCAGACGATGTCGAGCTGCGTCTGGCGGGTTCACAGATTGTGATCGAATCGGTCTCCCAGCCCCGCGCCGGGTGGGCTGAGGACGCACGCGAGCTTCATGCTCGGGGTGAAGACAAGCTCCTGGATCCCATCTCGCCGACCGACTTTGATGAGTCCGACTGGGAGTGGTAGACGCCGCTGAAGGATCCTGCCCACTGCGAGGCGATGTGTATCTCGCGTCGCTCAACCCGACGCGCGGGCGTGAGATCAAGAAAAGCCGCCCTTGCCTTGTCGTTTCTCCAGACGAACTAAATCGCTCTCTGAGCACCTTCATCATCGCTCCGATGACCACGGGCGGACACGACTACCGGTTCCGCATCCCGTGTCGGTTCCGGAAGAAAGACGGGTTCATCGTCCTCGATCAACTCCGAACGGTGGATGGGAGTCGGCTCGGGGAAAGGCTGGGGCGAGTGACCGCGTCCACCCAGTCCAAGGTGCTCTCCGTACTCCGGGAGATGTTCACGGAGTAGGCGCCACCCTCACCTCTAAGCCTTGCCTTCGTGATCGATGTCTATTAAATAGGCATGGCATACTCAATAGACTACGGAGACTCTGATGGCCCCCGGATCCTTCCTTGGCGAATTCGAACACCTCGTGCTGCTCACCGTGCTCCAGCTCGGCGATGAGGCGAGGGCTCTGGACATCCGTGCCCATCTGGAGGGGCGTGCGGAGCGCTCGGTTTCTCGCGGAGCCCTGTACGCCACGCTCGAGCGCCTGGAGCGAAAGGACCTCCTGACGTGGGTCACCGAGGATGCGACTCCCGAGCGCGGAGGTACATCACAGCGTGTGATCTCGCGACTCTCCGCAGGGCTCGACGAGGCAATCGGGTGAAGTCTCCCATGCCACCGCGACCCCTTGAGCGACTCCTTGAGATGTTGCTGGGGAAGGGCTCCGGGAGCCGCGCGATTCTGGGTGACCTCCGCGAGGAGTTTTCGGTTGCGAGGGCGCAAGGGCCAGTGGCATTGGCGGTGGTGTGGTACGGCGTTCAGGTAGTGGTTGTGGGATCGAGAATCGGGTTGGGACGTTTGGTTCACGGGTGGAGGGATGGGGAGATGATGGGTTCGATGCTTCAGGATCTGCGGTACGGCGTACGGTCGCTGGTCGGCGCGCCACTCTTTACGGCAGTTGCGGTCGTGACGTTGGCGATCGGTGTAGGCGCAACGACGGCGATCTATTCGGTAGTCCATGCCGTGCTTCTGGCTCCGTTGCCCTTCGCTGAGCCCGACCGGCTGGTCGAGATAGGCATCAACACGGGTGGGCCGGGATGGTACGGCAGCTCTCCTGCCCAGTTCATCGACTTCCAGGAGCAGCTCGAGACGATTGAGAGCGTGGGTGGCTACACCACGGGCCTCCGAACGGTGGGTGATTCGATGCGGCCCCGCCGCGTAGAAGTGGCCTTCCTGACTTACTCGACCTGGGAGACGCTGGGCGTTCCACCGATTCGAGGGCGTGTATTCAACGAAGAAGAGGATCAGCCGAGCGCGTCCCCCGTCGTCGTACTCTCCGAGGGCTTTTGGCGGCAGGCGTATGGAGGGGATCCGAACGTTATCGGACGGACCTTACAAGCCAACGGGACTACGGCAACAATCCTGGGTGTGATGCCGGGGAGCTTCGCGTTTCCCGAGGTCGGGATTGCCATGTGGATCCCCTTTCGGATGAACCGCGAGACGCCTACCCGAGGGAACCACTTCGTGAATGTCGTCGCACGCTTGAGTGCGGACCGGTCCATAGAAGAGGCGCACGCCGAGGTCTCTCGGAGCGCGGGTACCGCGCACGCGTCGTCTCGTGGCGTGATGCGGTAGTGGGGGATGTACAGGTTGCGATCCTGATCGCCTTCGGGGCTGTGCTGCTGGTGCTGCTGATCGCCGCCGTGAACGTGGCGAACCTGGTGCTCTCCGGAGGCGAGCTGCGGCGACGCGAGATCGCCATTCGTGCCGCGGTCGGTGCGGGTAGGTGGCGAATCACCAAGCAGCTGCTGACCGAGAGCCTTCTGTTGGCCGGAGTGGGTGGGG
>JAZDDA010000094.1:0-25095 GCA_036679625.1 Gemmatimonadota bacterium
GGGCACCGCAGGGCGAGATCCCAGGCGGGCCGCCGAAGAGATAGCCGTAGCTACCTCGAGGTGGTCCAACGACGGAGATCGTGCTGTGCTGCCCGTAACCCGAAGGGCGCAGGGGTCTTTCGCGGTTCATACGGCGTCTTTCCTCCTCGCCGTAGCCATGGCTACGACTCGTTGTCTCTCCTACCCTGAACACGCGCAGACCTGGGCACCGCCGCGAAGCGGGGGTCGCGCGGCCACACCACTTCTTCAACAACCTTCTAAACTCAGTCTGAGTGGCTCTAGTGCGCCCTGAGTGACTCTAGTGCGCCGCTTCCCTGGAATTCGCGATCACCTTCTTCGTCTCGTGATCCGGCACGGGATCATAGCCAAAAAATGAACGCGAGTGATGTGCCCGCCCCTGTGTGATGGCACGCAACGAAGTCGCATATTTGTAGAGCTCGGACTCGGGGACGAGCGCCTTCACCGTGGTTCGTCCATTCTCCGGCTTCATCCCCAGCACCTTACCGCGGCGCTGGTTCATGTCGCTCATGATGTCACCGACGTAATCATCGGGCGTGGTCACATGAATCTCGACGATCGGCTCGAGGAGCACCGGACTGCATTTTTCTGCAACCTCCCGGAATGCCATGGTGCCGGCCACCTTGAATGCGATATCACTCGAATCCACAGCGTGATACGACCCGTCGTAGCATTCGGCCTCGAAATCGACCATCGGGAAGCCGGCGATCACGCCCTCCTGCGCCGCCTCCTTGATTCCCCGTTCGACCGAGGGGAGGTACTTGCTGGGGATCACGCCACCCTTGATCGAATTGGTGAATTGATAACCGTGACCACGAGGGGTGGGCTTGAGACGAATCCAGCAGTCCCCAAACTGCCCGCGGCCACCACTCTGCTTCTTGTACCGGCCTCGACCTTCGGCTCCAGCCCGCAGCGTCTCGCGGTAGGCGATTTTGGGGGGCTCTGTCTTTACCGAGACGCCGTACTTGCGCTTCATGCGTTCCATGAGGATGTCGAGATGCAGCTCCCCAAGGCCACGGATGATCGTCTGATGGAGCTCGGCGCTGAACTCCGACTGGAAGGTAGGGTCCTCTTCATGCAGCTTCGGGAGCACCTCGCCCAGCTTGTCTTCGTCGGACCGAGCGACTCCGGAGAGGGCAACGGAGATGTCGGGCTCGGGGAGATCGATCCCCTGCAGTACAAGACGTCGCCCCGCATCCGAAAGAGTGTCGTTCGTATGCGAATGCTTGAGCTTCGCTACGACGCCGATGTCCCCCGCGTGGAGACGCGCAATCTCCATGCGATCCTTGCCCTGGGGAATGGACAGGTGGTTGAGCTTCTCAGTTTCCCCGCTCCCTCCGTTCTTGACCTCTGCCCCATTCGCGACGGTCCCACTCATCACGCGGAAGTACGACAGCTCCCCCACATGGGGCTCCGTCGTGGTCTTGAAGATGAGCGCCGCGAAGGTCTCCTGGTCGTTCGGGTTGAGGTGTGTCCCCTCGGACATACCGGGCCGTTCGGCCTCCTCTCCGCCCGTCTCGCCCGGATTGGGACAGAGCTCGACGATTTTTCTGAGCAGTGCGCGCATTCCGTGGCTCGTCTGCGCTGATCCGCAGAACACCGGCACGATCTCGCCCCGGCTCATCCCAAGCGCCATCGCATCGAGAGCCTCTTCCCGAGAGATCTTCCCCCCCTCGAGGTACTTCTCCAGAAGGTCTTCGTTCGTTGTGGCGAGCGTCTCCTGAAGCTCGGTCTCCCACTGTTCGAATTTTCCCTGGAGCTCCTCGGGGATGTCGGTCTCCTCGTACTCCCCGGTGGTAGTCCCGGCCTTGTAGATGTGTGCACGCTCGGAGAACAGGTTGATGATGCCGTGGAAGTCCTCTCCCTCACCGATAGGGATCTCCACCGGGATCACCTTCTGCGTCAGGCTGCGCTTCGCCTGCTGATAGACGCCCTCGAAGTCGGCATTCTCCTTGTCCATCATCGACACGAACACCATCCGGGGCAGGTTACGAGCTTCGCAGTATTCCCACACCATCTCGGTGCCGACCTCGACCCCGGTCGTCGCACCCAGAACGACGATCGCGGAATCTGCCACCCGAACACCTGCCAACGTCTCGCCCGTGAAGTCCATGAATCCAGGGGTGTCGAGAAAGTTGATCTTGGTGTCCAGAACCTCGCAGTGGGCCGGAGTGCACTGGATCGACATCTCGTGCTTGATCTCTTCGGGCGTGAACATGGTGAGCGCCGTACCCTCGGACGCGGACCCACGCCGTTTGGTGGTGCCGGCGGTGAAGCAGAGAGCGTCGATCAGCTCCGTCTTTCCTGCCCCACCGTGCCCTAGAACCGCAACATTTCTAATCCGTTCGGTGGTGTACTCCTTCGCGGCCGCCATAAGCCCTCCTACCTGGTGTCAGTCAACAGGGGATAGTCATTGTAGACGGGTAAAATCGGGGGGTCAAGCGATTTCAACCCCCATTATCGGCCCACCCACGGAGGTGGGATCGGGCCGAGTCAGTTGCTACGGTGGCGGCGGGAAACCTCGTCGAGGAGCTTGCGCTCTTCGGTTGTGAGAGCGCTCATGCCCTCCGCCGAAATTTTGTCGAGTACGCGGTCCACCTCGTCGAGCAGTCTGCGCTCGTCGTTTCCCTCACCGCCGCCTTTTTCAGCCGAGTTGGCCTTCGTCCGTTCCCCTCCGGGTACGACTGCCATCCGGCGCTTTCTCGTGGCTTTCTTGATGGCGTCAATACGATCTGCAGGGCGCCAATCCGCCTTCAGATAGAGGGCGCCGACGAGGAACCCTCCCAGATGAGCGAAGTGTGCGACTCCATCCGAGCCTCCACCAAACGCCGATAGAAAAGCGACGCCCGCAAGAAACGCCACGAGCCATTTGACCTTGACCGGGAAGATCCCCCAGACGTAGACCGGCACGTCGGGCCATTCGAAGGCGAAGGCGAGCATGATCCCGTACACCGCGGCCGACGCACCGATGATGTTGTCCGGCGCCAGGAGGAAGCTGAGTGCGACCCCCCCGAGACCACAGATCGTGTAGTACTTGATGAACTCCCTGGAGCCCCACCGAGCTTCGAGCGAGGGGCCGAAGAAGAAGAGCACCAGCATGTTCATGAACAGGTGCCAGGGGCCGCCGTGCACGAACATATAGGTGAGTGCACCCCAGGGACGCGTCAGGATGCGGGAGGGTTGAAATGCGAACCAGTCCTGAATGATGGGAGGACCGACAACCCAGGCGACCAGGAACATCACCGCGTTGGCGATGATCAAGCGTTTGACCCACATGGTCGGCCTGTAACCGAACATGAGGCCACTCGATCCGTAGTATCCTGTCGCTCTCACGTACGTCTCCGCGCCATGTCAGTTCGCAACTGGGGGCGCCCACCCCCTCCATCCATTCAACCCCTTCGTGAAAGGGGGGTTCCTACCCCATCCGACGCGGACCGTGCGTCAAGCAGTCCGTCCCAACCGCAAACTCCGGCAGCGGCCTAGCGAGAAGACGCCCTCTGCATCGCAAGCTTTACGATGCGGTCACAGAGCTCTGAAAATAGAATCCCCGCGGCTGCAGCCGCCTTCGGGAGGAGGCTGTTTGCGGTCACGCCTGGGAGCGCGTTGGCCTCGAGGCAGTAGGCCGTGCCGTCCTCCGAGAGGATGAAATCCACCCGGGAGTAATCCGACAAGCGGAGTAACGTGTGCACGCGAAGCGCGACGCGTGCGAGTCGCTCGGCGGTCTCCTGGGGCAGATCGGCGGGAAAGATTTCCCTGGCCATCCCCTCCTGGTATTTGCAGGCGTAGTCGAAGAGCTCGTGCTCTGGGATGATCTCGCCCACCGGGAGGGTCTCACCCCCAACGATCCCAACCGTCACCTCTCGCCCCGCGACGAAGGCCTCGTACATCATCGGGACGGTTGCACGGTCTGCCTCTTCGATCGCTCGCTGCAGTTCGGCCTCATCGTGAGCCAGCGTCAACGCCACCGAAGACCCCCCAGATACCGGCTTCACGATGATCGGGAGGCCGAGCTCAGCGACTAGCTTGGGCGCCTCATGGCAACCCACGCGCCATTCCGGCGTGGGGATTCCTGCGTCGCGGAAGAGCCGCTTGCTCACGTCCTTGTCCATCGCGAGCGCGCACCCCAGCATGCCCGCCCCCGTGTAGGACAGCCCCGCGAGGTCGAGCTGCGCCTGGATGGTTCCGTCTTCTCCCGTGCCGCCGTGCAGGGCGTTGAAGATCATCTCGGCCTGTGCCAGCTCGGGGATGCGCGCGAGCACTGCAGCGCTCTCCGCAAGGCCTCCCCCGGGTGGCGTAAGACCGACGCCGCTCTCCAGGATCTGGGCCTCTTCGTCCAGCGAGAGCGGGCCGCGCGCCGAATCGACTACGGCTACGGAATGTCCAGCCTCTCGCAGCGCCCGAGCGACCTGTGCGCCCGAAGCCAGCGAAACGTCTCGTTCGTCGGAATCTCCGCCCATCAGGACCGCAACGTTCACGCGGTGAGATCCCGGACGACGTCGAACCGCGTGAGAATGTTGCTGAGTTTGCCCTCGTGGCGCACGAGGACAGCCGCATTCTTGCGAGTGAGCAGCCGGGTCGCCTCATCGGCGTCTACATGACTGTCCACCACCGGGAAGGGAGCGTCCATGAGCGTCTCGCTCGGCCGGTCAAGAATTTCGGGCGAGTCGATCACCCGAGCCATGAGGTCGCCCTCAGAGAGCGATCCCACGCACTCGCCTTCGAGGATGACGGGAAGATGGCTCACGTTCATCGATGTGATGGCTGACAACGCGACGCGCACGGAAGTGGTCGGATGCACAGACACCAGCTCCGGTGCGTCAGCCGGCTTCGACGCGACCAGGTCAGAGACGTTCCGCGTGGTCCTCCTGAGAAATCCGTTCTCGCGCATCCAATCGTCATCGTAGACCTTGGTCAGGTAGTGCTCGCCCCAGTCACAGAGCGGCACCACGATCACCGAATCTGGATCGTCAGCCTCGCGGGCGATTTCGATTGCCGCATGAACGAGTAGTCCCGAAGATCCCCCAGCGAAGAGTCCCTCCTCCAGGCAGATCCGACGAGTCATCGCGAAGGCATCGCCATCCGAGACCCGAACCCACTCGTCGATCACCGACATATCGAGCGCTCCGGGCACCTTGTCGCTCCCGAGGCCCTCAACCTTGTACGGGGCGCCCTCACCCATCTCTCCGGTGTCGAAGAAGTCCTTCAGGATCGAGCCCACCGGATCTACGCCCACGATCCTCACATCGGGGTTCTTCTCCTTCAGGAACCGGCCCGTCCCCGTGATCGTCCCGCCGGTGCCCGCCCCGGCGAGGAAGTGCGTCACCCGCCCTTCAGTCTGTTCCCAGATCTCCGGCCCGGTCGTCTCGTAATGAGCCTGCGGGTTGGCCTGGTTATAGAACTGATCTGTGAGGACCGCGCCAGGCGTCTCGGCGACGATGCTCTCGGCCTTCTTCGCGTAGTGGTCGGGGTGATCGGGCGGAACAGCGGTGGGAACGATGACGACTTCGGCACCGAAGGCGCGAAGAAGTTTGACCTTCTCCTGGCTCATCTTGTCGGGCATCGTGAAGATACACCGATACCCCTTGAGCGCGGCGGCCATGGCGAGCGAGAGCCCGGTGTTGCCGCTCGTCGCCTCGACGATGACGCCACCTGGCTTGAGCTTTCCGTCGCGCTCCGCGGCCTCCACCATCGCGATCCCGATGCGGTCCTTCACCGAACCACCCGGGTTCATGAACTCGCACTTTCCGTAGATCGTGCCCTTGACCCCGGCGGTCACGCTGTTGAGGCGAACCAGCGGCGTCCAGCCGATCATCTGGGTTACGTTGTCGTACGGCTTCTGGTGCCTGGCTTCCATTCGTGTCATTCCCCGGTTCACGATGCTCACCCGCAAGGGTACAACAGAAACCCCCGAGCCCGGTCTGAAAAGGCCCGGTCGGGGGATTGGGGGCTCGTCTGTGTTTCTCGCGCCAACCCTCCGGCGAGCAACGAGGCGGTCTAACGCGGCTTCTTTGAGAACTGAACCGGTACGTGGGCCCAGACGTCGATCCGCTTGTCGCCCTTTCGAGCGGGGGTGAAGCGCAGATCCCGCGCACCCCGAATCGCCGCCGAATCGAAGGCTGCGTACCCGCTCGATTCGAGTACGAGCACGCTGTCGACCACGCCGATCGAGTTTACACGCACCTTGAGGAGGCAGCGTCCCTCCACACCCTGATCCCAGAGATCGATGGGGTATTCGATATCGAGCGCGGCCGTAAGGGGCGCGGGACTTTCGATGTTGCCGTCTCCGCTACACGCCATCAACGCGGGAAGCAGAAGGGCGCCCATCCAGTTTCTGCCGGAAATCCAGTGTCTGCCGAAAATAGCTCGCGTCACGTAGTTCAATCCCACCGGGTTATTGGTCGATGTCGCGCTTCAGCTCGAACAGGAGCCGCAGGGCCTCCAGGGGTGTGAGAGCATCGGGGTCTATCTCTCTTAGTCGACGAAGCACCGCAGGTTCCGGACCACGAAACATCGAAAGCTGATCCGGGGGGGCCTCGGCGGCTGGTCTGTGTCGACCTCGGCGGCCCAACCCCTCACCTCCACCGGAGTGTGTTCCCTCGAGCTCGGCCAGAAGTTCCCGCGCACGGGCGAGCACTTCTTCGGGGAATCCCGCCAGGCGAGCCACCTGAATGCCGTACGATCGATCGGCACCTCCATCCTCCAGCCGTCTCAGGAAGATGATCTCCTCACCCGACTCCCGCACCGAGACGTTCATGTTGCGAACCCCGGGAAGCAGGTCCCCGAGCTGGGTCAGCTCGTGGTAGTGCGTGGCGAAGATCGTCTTGGCGCCGATGTGTTCGTGGAGGTACTCCGTCACCGACCAGGCGATCGACACCCCGTCGTACGTCGAGGTTCCACGACCGATCTCGTCCAGAAGGATCAGGCTTCGTGCAGTGGCCCCGTGGACGATGGCGGCGGTCTCGTTCATCTCCACCATGAAGGTGGATTGGCCCCGAGCAAGATTGTCGGAGGCACCCACCCGCGTGAAGATGCGATCGCACACCGGCACCTTGGCGGCATCGGCAGGCACGAACGACCCGATCTGCGCCATCAGATGAATCAGCCCCACCTGGCGCAGCAAGGTGCTCTTCCCCGCCATGTTCGGGCCGGTGAGGATTACGATGTGCTCGCTCTCGTTCAGCGTGAGGTCGTTGGGGATGAACGACTCGGCCGGCATCATGGTCTCGACCACGGGGTGGCGCCCGCCTGTGATCTCCACCTCCATTCCCGTGTGGACCTCGGGGCGCACGTAATGGCGCCGCCTGGCTACCACAGCCAACGTCGAAAGCACATCGACGGTGGCCACCCTGTCTGCCGCAGCCTGCAGGCGGGCCACCTCGTTGCTGATTCCCTCACGAAGCGCCGTGAAGAGCTCCGCCTCGAGGGTCGCCAGCCGGTCCTCTGCCCCGAACACCTTCTCCTCCCACTCCTTCAGCTCGGGAGTGAAGTAGCGCTCGGCGTTTGCGAGCGTCTGCTTGCGAATGTAGCCCTCCGGCACCTTCGCGAGGTTCGCCCTCGTGACCTCGAGGTAGTACCCGAAGACCTTGTTGAAGCCAACCTTGAGCGAGGAGATTCCGGTCGCTTCACGCTCACGCGTCTGAAGGCTGGCGATGAAGTCGCGCGCGCCGTCCCGCACGGCTCTGAGCTCATCGAGGTCGTCGTCGAAGCCCGACCGAATGTACCCCCCGTCCTGCAGGTTCGCGGGCGCCTCGGGAGCGATGGCGCGCTCGATTCGAGTGCGGACGTCCTCCAGCACGTCCATCGCCTCGAGCGAGCTCCGCAACGCCTCGGAGACACACCCGACCGCCGCGGCCTGCAGGTCCGGGAGTACCAGAAGCGAGCGTTCGAGCGCGAGCAGGTCACGCGGAGTCACGCGCTTTGCGCCCACCTTGCCCGCGAGCCGCTCCATATCGGTGACCCGCGCCAACGCCTCGCGCACAGCGGACCGGCGGTCGGGGTCCTCGACGAACTCCGCAACCGCTTCCTGTCGCTCCCAGATCGCCTCAGCGTTCACCAGCGGCGTCAGGACCCACCGCCGCAGGAGCCGCGCACCCATCGCCGTAGCGGTGTCGTCGAGCACATCGAGCAGCGTGCCCCCTTCCTCACCGGCGCGGAGTGGCTCCACCAGCTCGAGGTTCCGGCGGGTCATCTCGTCGAGCACCATCACCTCGCCCCGGCGCTGAATCCGGGGAGCGCGCAGATGCTCGATTCCGTTGGGCCTCACCTCGGCGAGGTAGGCGAGGAGCGCACCGCCGGCGCGTACCAGATCGGTGTCCGTCGCCTGGAGCCCAAATGCGTCCAGGGACTGGATCCGATACCGCCTCAACAACTCGTCGGAGGCGGGTCCGTAGTCGAACAACCAGTCGTCACGAAAGGTCTTCAGGCCCCCGATTCCCTCTCCGCCGAGGGCGGCATCCACATCGTCCTCGAAGGACCGCCCGAGTAGGATCTCAGCCGGCTCCAGCCGCCCGAGTTCGGCTCGGAGGATGGAGATGGGCACGCCCTGAAGGAAGAGCTCACCGGTCGACAGATCCACAGCCGCGAGCCCAACCTCGGTGGACCCCGAAACCGCAGGTGCGACCGCAGCGAGGAAGTTGTTCCTTTTTGCCGCGAGAAGTGCGTCGTGCAATACGGTGCCCGGGGTCACCGTCTCGACCACCTCGCGGCGAACGATACCCTCGGCAAGGGCGGGGTCCTCGACCTGCTCGCAGATGGCGACACGGCGTCCGCATGCGACGAGTCTTCCCAGGTATTCGTCGAGCGCCTTTACCGGCACCCCCGCGAGCGGCACACGGCTCGCACCCCCGTTGTTGCGCGAGGTGAGCGTCAGCCCGAGCAGCCGCGCGCCCTCTTCGGCGTCACCGTAGAAGAGCTCGTAGAAATCGCCTACCCGAAAGAACAGGAGAGCGTCACGATTGCTCGCCTTGACCTCTCGCCATTGGCGCATCAGGGGTGTATCGTCTGCGTGTGACATTGGTCCCAGGTGACAGGCCTGCGCGGCCCAGGCCTTCGGGCAGCGGGAGTCGGGGCATGGAAGGATACCCGTCCCCGAAAACCCGATCAACCATGTATGCAGGAGTTGAAGAATTATGTTGAATCGAGGTGCTCGCACTCTGTGGGTCACAGCGCTCTGCGGAACGGCCCTGTTCGTCGGCCCTTCTTCGGTGTCCGCCCAGGAAGCACAGGACTCCACGGTGTCCGCCAACTCCGCCGATCCTGCCGACGTCGAGAGCGTCGACGCGATCATCCACGCACTCTATGACGTCATTTCTGGACCCGCCGGCGAGGCCAGGGATTGGGACCGATTCCGGTCGCTATTCGCCGCTGGTGCCCGCCTGATCCCTTCGGGGCTGAGCCAACGGGGCGAAGCTGGATTTACGATGATCACGCCCGACGAGTACGTCGAACGGGTAGGCCCCAACCTCACCAACATCGGCTTCAACGAAGATGAAATCGGCCGGACCACCGAGACCTTCGGTACGGTGACGCACGTGTTCACCGCCTACCAGTCCTTCCGTGAAGACCGGGACGATCCGGGGACCCCCTTCTCGAGGGGGATCAACTCCGTTCAACTCTTCAACGACGGCCTGCGGTTCTGGATTCTCAACATCTTCTGGGACAGCGAACGCCCTGGGAACCCGATCCCCGAGAAGTACCTGGGGGGCTGACCCTATCGGCTCAGCGCTTGTCGCTGAGCCAGAAGTACCAGACGATCCAGACGATGAGCAGCGTCGCGAACACATTCACAAAGAGTGCGTCTCCGCTCATGGCGCGCCTGCCGCGAGTCTGCTCGGGGTGAAGGCCCGCAGCCGATTGGCGTTTGAGACCACGGTAACGGAGCTGAACGCCATCGCAGCTCCCGCGACTACCGGAGACAGCAGGATCCCGAACACCGGGTAGAAGACGCCCGCCGCGACGGGAATCCCGAGCACGTTGTAGGCAAACGCCCCCACGAGGTTCTGCCGTACATTCCGGAAGGTCGCGTGCGAGATTTCTATAGCGGCGATCACGCCTTCCAGGGAGTTCCGAATCAGCGTGATGTCACCTGCCTCCATGGCGACGTCGGTGCCAGACCCCATCGCGCACCCCACATCTGCCTGTGCCAGCGCCGGCGCGTCGTTCACCCCGTCACCCACCATCAGCACCACCCTGCCCTCACCCTGCAAGGCCACGACCCGCGCCGCCTTTTCGTGGGGCAGGACGCGCGCGTAGACCTCCTCGATCCCCACCTCCCTCGCGATGGCCGCGGCGGTCTCCGAGTGGTCGCCGGTGATCATGACAACGTGGAGTCCCATGCCCCTGAGGTGACGGATCGTGTCTGCGGAGTCCGGTTTCACCGGATCGGCAACGGCTACGACTCCTGCAGGTTCCTGGCCGATGCCCACAAAGAGCGGAGATTTTCCGTGCGCAGAGAGGTCCTGAGCCAGCGAAGAGAGCGCGGCTGTGCTGATGCCCTCGTCTTCCAGGAAGTCCGCCGTCCCGACCCTGAGGATCCGTCCACCGACCTCGGCCCGAATCCCTCGGCCGGGGAGTGAGGCGAAGTCGTTCGCCGGGGCCACGCTCAGACCGCGACCGGTGGCGCCGTCCCGAATCGCCTTGGCAACCGGATGTTCGGACCCGGCCTCCGCTGCCGCCACGAGGCTCAGGAGCTCGTCTTCGGACCACTCAGGCATCGGACGGACATCGGTGAGCGCCGGCCGGCCCATCGTGATCGTGCCGGTCTTGTCGAGGACGATGGTGTCCACGGTCCTGGCGCGCTGCAGGCCCTCGGCATTCCGGATGAGCACGCCATGTTCCGCAGCCTTCCCGACGGCGACCATCACTGAGATGGGCGTCGCGAGCCCGAGCGCACAGGGGCAGGCAATCACCAGAACGGCAACTGCGGCGACCGCGGCGAAGCTGAGTACGGGCTGGGGGCCGACGTTGTACCACACAGCGAAGGTGATCACCGCAATGATCATGACCGCCGGCACGAAATACCCGGCGATCACGTCGACCACACGCTGGATTGGGGGCTTGGACCCCTGTGCCTCTCGAACCATCGAGACGATGCGTGCGAGTACGGTGTCCCGACCGACCCGGGTCGCCCGAATTCGTAGAACTCCCGTGGTATTGAGTGTACCACCTGCGACCGGATCGCCCGCTCCGCGGTCCGCCGGAATGCTCTCGCCCGTGAGCAGCGACTCATCCACCGCGCTGACCCCGTCCACGACCTCACCGTCTACAGGGACCTTCTCTCCCGGCCGTACGATGACCAGGTCGCCGACCAGAACCTCGGCAGCGGGAATCTCCTGCTCCACCTCCTGCCGAACCACGAAGGCGGTGAGCGGCTGAAGGTCCATGAGGCGTCGCATGGCCTGAGAGGTACGCCCCCTCGCCCGCACCTCGAGCGCCTGCCCGAGCACAACCAGGGTGATCACAACGGCGACCGCCTCATAGAATGGATGGGCCGTGCCTTCGGGGAACACCGCCGGCCATACGACCGCCACCGTCGAATAGGCCCACGCCGCCCCCGTGCCCAACGCGACGAGCGTATCCATCGTGGCGTCTCGCTGCCAGAACGCCTTCCACGCACCCACGAAGAAACTCCGCCCCACGTAGGTGATGATGGGAACGGTGAGAACGCCGGAGACCACCCACAACATGCGGAGCGTATCGTGAGAAAGCTGAGACAGGCCGGGAAGAAACTGTGCGTGCCCCACAACGACGACCGGCAGTCCGAGAACGATGCCCACGCGAACGCGCTTCAGGAGTGAACCGTACTCTGCCTCTCGCTCGGCCTCCCGGCGCCTCAGCACATCGTCCAGCTCCTCTCCCTCGGAGGGCAGCTCCACGTCGTACCCGGCATCCGCGACGGCTTCGATCATGGCGGTGGGATCAAAGGCTCCCGGGACAAAGGCAATGCGGGCAGTTTCCGTCGCGAGACTCACCGAGGCGTCCTGTACCCCCGGTACACGCTCGAGAATGCGCTCGACGCGGGTGACGCATGCAGCGCAGTGCATCCCCGAAATGGAAACTTCCTGCGTTGCGGATGCCTGTACGCTACTCATCAGATTTTGTGGGCGACGGGGGTTCTAAAACGCCCCAACCAGCTTGGCGAATAACGCCAGGGCAAGGAAGATTCCTATGATGCCGACGATCCGCAGCGTGCTCCTCCTGGCGAAGGCGGCTGGATCCACAGCACTCACGGCCGAATGGCTCACCGCCCCGGTCCCCCGCCGGATCCCCGACAGATCGGAGAGGTTGTTCAGGAGCGTGCGCAGCTTCTGTTCGAGCTCGGCGGGGCTTTCGGGCTTGGTGATGAAGTGGTTTCCCCCGAGGCCGTAGGCTTTTTCCATATCCTCATCGCGGTCGGAGGAGGTGAGCACCGCTACAGGAATGCTGCGCAGGCGATCGTCACCCTTCAGCCGCTCCAGCACTTCGTGTCCGGCCATTCCGGGCATCTTGAGGTCGAGCAGGAGAAGGTCCGGCACGGCCTCGTCGATTAGAGCGACCGCCTCCTCGCCGTTGACGGCTCGCCGAATGGCGACCGGAACCTCAGACGCCTTCTGGAGCGCCATCTCGATCAGGAGGGCATGATCGTCATCATCCTCTGCGAGGACGATCTTCCACTCGGTACGTGCTGCCCCCGCCGCTCTCGACTCACTCATCGAACTTCTTCCTCCCGACTCGCATTGGAAACCAACGTTGCCTCAAATCCCGCCACTCGGACCTCGAGCATGATCCTAACCGCCTCGTCCCGGTCGCTAAAGTGCCCGGTACGAACTCGGACGAGCGAATTTGCCGGAACCCGCACGAGGCGAGCCTCGTATCCGGCCCCCTGAAGCCGATTCGCGAGCGCCTGCGCACGAGCTTCGTCGGAGAACGCGCCTAGCTGCACTGCGAAGTCCCCGGCGGGTTGGAGAACGGGAACGACGGGCACTTCCGGCTCGGATCTGGGCGCCGCAACCACACGATCGGCGTCGGCCAAACCTCGGGCGCGCCTCACCTCGCGGTCGTTATCCCTCAGCCAATCCCGCGCCGTGTCCCTCAGGGAGCTGTTCGGGTGTTCGCTCACAAGTTCCTCAAAGTAGTCGGCGGCCCGAAGTGGGTCTCCGGCAGACACGGCGAGCAGCGCCAACCGGGAAAGTGCCTGATCAGAGTACAGCCCACCGGGAAACCCCTCGACGAGCCGCTGATAGTCGAGCTCGGCCATGAAGGGATCCACAGTCAGGCGTCCACGGAGCCACAGCCCGCGCTGTCGCTGCTGGCGCGATGCATCGAGCCATTCCGCCTCCCACCAGAACTCGAGGACGGCCCGCGCGGAATCTGCCTGAGCATGTGAGGCCAACTCCTCCGCTCTCTCCAGAGCGCTTTGCCCGGCACCGGGCTGAGGAATCACGAGGGCCGCAACGGCGAGAAGGCATATCCCCCGGGTCATGCGGCACCACGCGCGTCTACGGGTACAGAGCGGGTCATGAGCCACTCCTCGAGGTGATGGCGTTCGGAGAGTGAGCTGGCTTTGAGGAGCCGATCGGCCCTGCGAAGTCCGAGAATGGCGTCCGAAAGATCGTCGGACGTCCAGCCGTCAGACTCTGGGCGATACCGCTTTGCCAGCCAACTCTGGTGCGGGGGGAGAACCGCCTCCAACGCCGCAGACCCCTGGGCCAGAGCCACTCCGAGGCGCAGGAAGTGCGTGGCCAACCCAATGACGAGACCTACCCCGGTCTCACCCTGGTCGAGCAGCACAGGGAGCTGTGTGAGCGCCTCAGAAAAACGACGCTGCCCGACGAGTTCGATCCAATCCCAGCGGTTGCAGGCGGGCAGGCTGGTCCCCCCTGCCTCAACATCCTTCACGGTGATCACGGCCCGCTCACCCACGAGGGCGGCCATCTTCTCCATCTCCTTGGCAAGGATTCCGAGATCGGTCCCAAGAGCTGCGCCGATGGCTCGCGCCGCGTCCTCCTCGAGCGAGACCCCGTGCTCCTCCTGCGAGAAGTTCATGAGCCAGCCCGGGACGTCCTCGGGAGACAGCGCCTTGAACTCCAGCGAGTGGGCGAGCTTCTTCAGCTCCTTGTAGAGCTTCGCCTTGGAGCCCTCAGGAATCCTGGCCTCCAGAATGGCGAGCAGATCGGGCGGTGGGTTGGTCGCGAGGTCGATCAGGACCTGACGCGCTCGGGGACTCGATGCAAAGGCCTCGACCTCACGCACGACGACGACCCGCTTGTCGGCCATCATGGGGGGGGTAGCGATTACCCGGGCGAGCGCCTCGACATCTACCTCTGACCCACGCAGCAGATCATAGTTGAAGTCGCGGGTGGCAGGATCCACATGCTCCGCGACGAGCGCCTTCACTGCCTCCAACTTTCGGTACGTGTCTTCCCCGTACAGGAAGAAAACCCCGCCCTTGGCTCCCTTCTCGAGGAATCCGGGGACGAGGTCACCCACGCGTCACCTGCTCAGTCATAAATCGGGACAAGGCTTGTTAATCGAATCCAGTCTGAAGTAGACGACCCGATCCCTCATACTTGATTGAAATCGGCGAGAAGCGGGCGAGTAGACCATTCGAATCATCCCAAAGCTCCTGGCTGACCTGGAAGGTCGGGTTCGCACGCGGTCGAAACGGATCGAAGCTGGCGGGCGTAACGCTCATGCTCGGCGGCCCCGATACAATGATGGGCTCGATCACTACCTCAGGAAGGGTGTCGCCAACGAGCGGCAACCAGGCCACCGCCGCCACCAGAATGGTCATTCCGAAGGCCGTCATCCCAGCTGGTCCCGCCAGCCCGCTCCGTCCTCCCAGAACGCGCTCATCCCGAACATGGAGAATGCGGTGGGAAAGCCGTGCGCTGAAGGACTCCGGCACGGATTGCGGAGGGAAGCCTCTCAGCAGCTCAACACCCCGACTGACGACGCCATGGTACTGCGCGCACGATTCACACCCACTCATGTGGGCGTGAAATTCCTCTGTCTCCGGAGCCCCATCGGGAGCGTCGAAGAACTCCGAGTATCGCTCGAGGAAATTCGAGCAGTTCATCGCACCTGCCTGTGCATACGTAAAACCCACGGCTCAGCCGGAAGACCGGCACCGGCATCACTACTACGTGTGTGGTTTCCGTTGGTTCCACTGTTCCGGGGCCTTCCATAGAAAAATCCCGGGCCGCCGTCTGGCAGTCCGGGATCTTTCACCCATTCCCTCTGGGTTGTCGGAGACGCACTCCTCAGTCGAGCAAAGGTGCAATCATGCGCGCAAAGTTATTACGTGCCCGGTTGAGCCGGCTCTTTACCGTCCCCAGGTTGCACCCCGTGATATCGGCGATCTCCTCGTAGGTCTTCCCCTCGAGCTCCCTCAGAACGAAGACGACCCTATGGTGATCGGGGAGCTGCTGGACGATCTTCTCGACCAGCTCCTTGAGGTGCCGCTTCCGGTACAGGTCGTCGGGTTTGAGGCGCGAGTCCTCCCATTCGAGCGGCCGGTGATCCGCGTCCCAGTTCTTCCTGATGGCCTGAAAGAGCACCAGAGGGTTTCGAGACCGGTTCCTCAGCTCGTTCTTCGCAAGGTTGCCGGCGATCGTGTAGATCCAGGTCGAGAATTTTTTGGTCTGATCGAATCGATGGAGGTGACGGTACACCCGCACGAAGGTCTCCTGGATCAGATCCTGGCCACGCTCGCGGTCGCCCACCGTTCTGTACACGAAGTTCAGGAGCCGGCCATCGTACCGCCTGACGAGCTCACCGAACGCCCGCTCGTCCCCATCGAGAAAGGTCTGCACGACCTCACTGTCACCGAGGCTGCGGAGCTTTTTCGTATGCTCGCGGGCCCCCTGGTCTTCGCCCAGATGAGCCTGCTTCGCTTTATGTAGAGTCGTGGCGCCCATTTGTCTCCACCTCGCAGTCAGGGTGGTCGCCCGGCTCACAGCCAGGCACCACCGCCCACACGTCCCCTGCCTCGAAACAAGGCAGCATCCGTGCCATCCCCTGATTCCACCCTCTTATGACGCTTCAGTGCCGATAATTCGCACATTCGTCCGCTTATGAGGACGGTAGCCGTATCCCGGAGGTCACACTTTCTGTCCGTTTTTGGCGTCCGGTCTCCCAATCACGAACGCTCCCGCATACAGGATCGTCGCCACACTCTTGCAGTCGATGATCTCTCCGTCCCTCACCATCCGCATCGCCTCGGAAAACGGCATCCGGACCACCTCGATGAACTCGTCCTCGTCCCGGTCCACCTCGCCAACCTCGATCTGGGTGGCTACGAAGAGCCGGATCCTCTCGTCTGTGAACCCTGGCGTCGTGAGAATCTCAGTGAGCGGGGCCAGTTGGCCCGCCCGCATCCCCGTCTCCTCCTCCAACTCCCGAGCCGCACACACCTCCCACGGTTCCCCCTCCCGGTCGGGCATTCCGGCGGGAACCTCGTAGATGTACCCACCCGCCGCGTACCGATATTGCCTGACCAACACGACCTCTGGATCCTTGTCCGCAACAGATCCGACCACGGGCAACACAGCAGATGCCCCCGCGTGGCGGATGAACTCCATCTCGCCGGTGCTTCCGTCTGGGAAGCGAACCTCATCGATCGAGAGGCGGAGGATCCTCCCGGCGTGTACCTCACGCCGTGCCACCCGTCCCGGCTCGCTCATCTGCCCAACCTCCTCTGCCTGAAATTGGATACGAAGCCATCTCGACTTCGTTGCACCTCAGCCCCCCTGCTCGAGCTCAACGACCTCCACCTCGCCGAGCTCGAGCGCCTCGAGGGGCGCGACGACCTCGTCGGGATCGCCCACCACGAGGATCGTCGCCTCCGCCGGCCGGATGGCGTCCTGCCCAGCGCTCGTTGCCGATTCGCGCGTGACCTCTCGAATGCGATCCCGGTAGGTGGCGTAATAGTCCGGTGCCAGGTCATGCACGAGCATGCTCTCTACCTTCGACGCCAGCTGGCCGGTGGTCTCGACCCCCAACGGGAACACCCCGGCGAGAAAGTCCCTCGCCGCTTCAAGCTCGTCATCCGTCGGACCTTCGCGGACGAGCTTGGTGATCTCGGCCATGGCCTCTCGCACGGCCGGGGCCGTCACCTCGGTTCCGACCGCCGCTCCCACCACCCACATTCCCGCGTGGCGCCGAAACCCGAACTGGGAACGCACACCGTAGGTGAAGCCGTTCTCCTCGCGCAGATTCAGGTTGAGGCGACTCGTGAAGGCACCGCCGAGCACCGTATTGAACACCCGAAGCGGGAAGTAGCCGGGAAAGCTCCGTGACACACCCACGTGCCCGATGCGAATCTCCGACTGCACCGAGCCAGGCCGCGAGACGACGACGATGCGCCCTTCGGTCTGGCGAGGCCGGGTATCGACCTCGCGCCGCGGTGGGGGTGCTCCACTCCACCCTGAGAGGTGGCGATTGGCGATCTCCCCAACCTCGGCAAGGTCCACATCGCCTGCGACGACGAGACCGCCTCGTACCGGCTTATAGAACTCCGCTGCGTAGGCTCGGGTCGCCTCAGAATCGATCCGCCCCACCGAATCACGTGTCCCCATCGATGGCCGGGAGTAGGGGGACCCCTCTCGGAAGATGCACGGTAGAATCCGGTCTGCAGCGATGCCGGAGGGCTCCATCGCCCGCTGCTGGAGCGACGCCAACCTCTGGTCGCGGATGCGCTCGACCTCTTCGTCGGGAAAGCGGGGCCGGCGTACGACCTCCGCAACAAGCGCAAAAGCCTCATCCAGCCGGTCGGCCAGGCACGAGAGGTGGACCGTGGTCGCGTCCCAGCCGGTGACGACACCCAGGTCGGCCCCTATGGATTCGAGCGCCTCGGCCAGCTCGATCCCAGAACGGTCGAGCGTACCGCCAAGGAGCGCGTCCCCGGTGAGGACCGACAGCCCGGCCTGAGCGTGATCGAGGGTGTCTTCCCCTGCATCGATGAAGAGCCGCACCGACACGACCGGCAGCCGTGGCTGTTGGACGAGGTGCAGCGCCAGACCGCAGTCGAGGTCCTTCTTGGCGATGGGGGGAAACTCGAAGTCACGCATCTCGCCCGACGCTGGAATCATACTCCGGTCGAGGTGGCTCACGTTGCCTCCTTCGGGACGTAAACGAGCGTCGCCCTGTTCTGTTCGGTAAGAAAACTCCCCGCGAACTCCCGTACCTGTCCCGGGGTGACCCGTGCCAGGCGGTCCATCTCTGTGTTGATCCGGTGAGGGTCGTCGAGGAGCAGATCGAAGGCCGAAATCACATCGGCCCGCTGACCCACGGCCTGCAGCCCCTGGACGAAACGCGCGGTGTTCACAGCGACAGCACGGGCCACGTCCTCTTCCGACACGGCCGCCATCCCAGCCAGCTCCTCGGCGAGGGCCGCCTCGAGCTGCTCGGGCTCCACGCCCGGAACGCCGGTGGCCCATACGAGCATCATCGACGCGCCGGTCGTGAGCGGAAACACGAAGCACATCACATCCTTCGCGACGCGTCGATCACGTACCAGGCCTCGGTACAGCCGCGAAGACCGCCCCGTGCCGAGCACCGAACCGGCCATCTCCGCAGCATGGAATCCCTCGCTCCCCATCGTCGGCACACGCATCGCCATGATCACCCGGGGGAGCGGCACCTCGGCCTCGATCTCGCGCCTCACAGGCTCCTCCAGCGTAGGCGCAATGCCCACCTCTCCAGGAAGCTCAGGAGGATCCTCGCCCCGGGCGATGCCTCCAAAGAAGCGCTCGATCGACTCGAGAGCCCTCTCCGAATCGAAGTCCCCACACAGCGTCAGCACACAGTTGTTCGGCAGGTAGAAGGTGCGGAAGAACGCGGAGACGTCCTCCAAGGTCGCGGCCTCGATATCCTCCATCGACCCGATCACCGTGTGCGCGTAGGGGTGAGCGGAGGGAAACACCATCGTCTGGATCCACTCGTCCCAATCGCCGTACGGCTGGTTGTCGTAGCGCTGACGCTTTTCGTTCATCACCACGTCGCGCTGGTTGTCGAGCTTCTCCTGGGTCATCGCGGGGAGCATCCACCCCATGCGATCCGATTCCAACCACAGCGCCAGCTCCAGGAAATGGGACGGCACGGTGTCGAAGTAGTTCGTGCGGTCGAACCAGGTGGAGGCGTTGAGGGTGCCGCCCGCTCTCTCGATCAGCTCAAAGTGGGCGTTCTTGGCGACGTGTTCGGACCCCTGGAACATCATGTGCTCAAAGAGGTGGGCGAACCCGGTCTTGCCGACCCGTTCATTCCGGGATCCCACGCCGTACCAGAGGTTGACCCCAACTACCGGCACCGTGGAGTCGCGGGAGAGGTTCACGCGCAGCCCGTTGACGAGCCGGTGCTGCTCGATTGGAAAGTCCAGTAGCATGTTATCCGATCGTCATATGGGCGTAGAAAAAATTACGGGCGCACAGCGAGGCGTTCGCGGAGCGCTCCCGGAGCGAGCTCTTCGTGAAGCATCGTCCGTGCGGCCTCCCAGCCTTCGGAGATGCGCTCCTCAACGGCCTCGACCGTTGGGAGATCCCCCTCCTGAGCCCGCATACGTCCGCGCTCGACCATCTCGTACGAACGTTCATCGGTCTCGGTGGCCGCCACGGCGAGGGCTGCGAGAAGCTGGAGCTCGACGTCTTCTGGTCGAGACTCGGCGGCACGCAGCAGCTCGGTCGCAGCCTCTTCGGCGCGATCCAACTCTACGGAGATGAGCCCCAGGAGAGCCCGCGCCCAGCCGTCCGTCGGATCGAGCGAGAGCGCCACATCCAGCGCCTCCAACGCCTCGTCAAACCGACTCGCGAGCGCGAGCCCGACGCCGTGCTCGCATCTGATTTCGGCGTCTTCAGGTGCCAGCTCCACCGCTGCCTCGAGCTCTGGGATCGCCTGATCGGCCAAGCCCTCCCGAGCCAGGTACGCCCCGTACATCATGCGGGCATACGGAAGCTCCGGGGCGGTGAGTGCCGCCGTGCGCAGCAATCCCTCGGCATCTGGGTCGTCAAATTGGGCGAGTCCGCCACCCACCGTCGCGAGTATGTACGGGTCCTGTGGCTCCAGCTCCATCGCCTCGCGAAAACGCTCATACGCCACACCCTCGTGCCCCCTCTCGCGCTCGGCGACGCCGAGCCAGCAGAGGAGAGCCGCGTTCTTGGGATCGTCCTCCACAAGGTCGGCCACGGCACCCGCCATGCCATCCCAATCTCCCTCATCACCCAGCACGAGTGCCCGCTGAAGAGCCTGGTCGAAGTCGTCCATCTAGTGTTCCGTTGCGAAAGTTCGCGAGCCACAAAAAGGGTCGGGGCGCCGAGGGTTCAAGGCGGGCCGACGAGGCATAGCCAAAGCTACGGCGAGGAGTCCCAACGCCGAACCCACGGATGCACCGCGCCCTCGACTGGCCGAGATACTTTCGTAACGGAACACTTAAGCGCCGTACTTGTCCATTCGTCTGGCATGGGCCAGCCCCAACGACATGAGCTCGGTACCATGGAACACACCGAGATCGCCGCCGCGGCAGGCACCCTCACCGAAACTCGTGGCGTGCGGCCGCCCCCAGGGGGAGTGGATGAGCGTCGGCACGTGATGCCAGGTGTGTTCACCGTATACCGCAGGCGTCGAATGATCCCCCGTGACCATGGTCACGGCTGGACCGAGCGCCTGGATGCGGGGCATCAGGGCATCCACCTCTTCGATGGCGGCGACCTTACCTGCGAAGTCCCCGTCGTGACCCCGTGAGTCGGTGTCTTTGAAGTGGAGAAAGTGGAAGTCATACTCGCTGAAGTGTTGTTCGAGCAGCGCCACGGTGGCGTCCGAGTCCGAGGGAACGTCCCTGCACTCCATCCCCACCAGCCGTGCGACGCCGCGGTACATGGGGTACTTGGCTGATGCATGGGCGCGGAGCCCATATCGATCCATGAAGGTCGGGTACGGCTCATACTTCCCGAACCCCCTCGCCAGGAAGGTGTTCGCCACCGGCTCGTCCGCCAGAATGGAGCGCGCCTGATCCAGGACTCCCTGCGCTGCTCGGGCCGTTTCCTCGGCCTCGGGGGTGAGCGCCTCCACAGAAAGTGGTGCGAGTCCGGTGCGTTGCGGGTCGGTATCGCCGAGCCGGGCGTCCAACCCCACGCCCCGCAGAATCATCACCGCTCGGTGTTCCTTCTCGTGGATCAGCTCGACCTCTACGCTGGGGGGGGATGTGAGCGCCTCGGTCACCCGGCCCACGATCCTCCGGCCCTCCTCGTCGCTCGGCCGTCCGGCGCGGCGGTCGGTGAGGAGGCCATCGGGGCCCACGGTGGCAAGGTTCAGGCGAGCCGCAACGTCCCCGGGCTTCAGCTCGAACCGGACACCGAGGGCGCTCAGCACTCCGCGGCCTATCAACGCTTCGATGGGATCGTACCCGAAGAGCGAGAGGTGAGCCGGCCCACTGCCCGGGGTCACACCCTCTGCCACGGGGAGGAGCATCCCGAGGGAGCTCCTGGCAGCGAGGGCGTCGAGGTTCGGGGTCGCCGCGGTTTCGAGCTCTGTGAGCCCGGTATCCGGGTGGGGGAGGCCGCCGAGGCCGTCGAGCACGACGAGCACGATGGTGCCCTCGGCTCCGCGGATCGCCAGATCGTCTGGTAGGTGCGTGTGACTCATGGGCTCCAAACCGAGGAAGAAGACGACAAAGTATAGCACGCAGGTGGAAGGCTGCTGAAGACGTGGGGTGGTGCCCTTAGAACCGCCCCAGTAGGATGGCGCATGCGATACGAACCCTTTGTAATGGAGCGGTGGCAGTCCACCCACGAACACCGCGTCGGGTATAATCTCTCAGAAAGTGGCGTCCACCCGCTTTCAGTGGAAGAACTGCTCGAAATCGCCGGCAGCGACATCGGCTCAGTAGCCGACGTCCGGCTCGGATACGGTCAGTCGAATGGCTCAGACCAGCTACGTGAACGCATCGCCGCGCTGTACCCTGGGGCGACCGCCGATAACGTTCTGGTCACCACCGGGAGTGCCGAGGCCAACTTCACCGCCTTCTGGCACCTCCTCGAGCCGTCCTCCATCGTGGCGACGGTCCTGCCCAACTACATGCAGGTCCCTGGGCTGCTCACCAACTTCGGCTCCACCGTCCTGTCGTTTCACCTCGAAGAGGCCGAGGGTTGGCAACCGAAGCTGAACGAGCTGGAGGATGCGCTCCAGAAGGGTGCGCGATTCATCCTGATCACGAACCCGAGCAACCCGACCGGAACCGTGCTCGACGAGGCGCGGACCGAGGGCATACTCGAGCTCGCCGACCGCTTCGGAGCCTGGATTGTAGCAGACGAAGTGTATCAGGGCGCCGAGATCGACGGCACCCAGACGGCATCGTTCTGGGGACGCAGCGACCGTGTGCTGGTCACGAATTCGCTTAGCAAAGCCTACGGCCTGCCCGGGCTGCGGCTCGGCTGGGTCCTCGGGCCCGAAACGCTGATGGAGGACCTCTGGGGCCGTAAGGACTACACCACGATCGCGCCTGCATCGCTCTCCGACTCTCTCGCGACGCTTGCCCTCGAGGCCGAGACCCGGAGTAGGATTCTGGCCCGCACACGTGGGATTCTGCAGGAGAACCTTGCGCTCCTCCGCTCGTGGCTCGACACCATGGGTTCCGAGTTCACCTACCATCCGCCCCAGGCCGGCGCGATCTGCTACGTGCGATATGCAAGCGACGTCAACTCGTCGGAGCTCGCCGAACGGCTGCGGATCGAAAAAGACCTCCTCGTTGTGCCCGGCGACCACTTCGGCATGGACGGCTATCTACGCCTGGGGTTCGGACCGCCGGCAGCAGAGCTGGAAGAGGCCCTCGCACGACTCGGAGAGATGTTCTCTTCGGTCGCCTAGCGGTCCTGCAGCCAGTACGCGAGCCGTTCGAAGGAGGTGAGGAGCTCCTCCGCTTCGTCACGCTCCGCTCCCGCCGGCATGGCGGCCACCAATTCCTGTGCCCGCCTGATGTCCCCGCCCACTGAATCCGGTGTGGCCGCATCCCAGATCTTCCTCAACTCGGCAACCACCGAGCCAGTGTGCGGTTGTAAGGCCACTCGCGAATCCCAGGTTCTTCCAGAATAAGGCATTCTTGCCCCTCCGCGAGAGCCTATCTATCCTCAGCTTCGCGTAGAAACGGGGCACTTCCCCTTATAAAACGATCCGGTGGCATGACGCAGAGCGCAAGGGACCCATTGATGAGCCGTAGATCATGGCCGTAGACCCCGTTCACGACCTCGCGCTCCTCATTCGGTCGCACCACGGCCTGATCCACATCGATTCCGACCAGGATGATCGCGTAGGCTCGCTCCTGAGCCACGTGGCCGCGAGCCTGGATCTGAGTTTTTTTACCTGGACCCGAGTGCAGGGACTCCGGCGGGCCGGGATGGACGGCTCCGTCTATAACACAGAGGTGCCGACGAAGGCCCTCAGGCACATCGCCGCCGCAGACACCGCGGCGTTGTACCAATTTCTGGACCTGGGGCCACACTTCGCGCAGGATCCGGTCCTCCCCGCACAGCTGAAGGCGGCCATTGAGAGCGTCGAGGACACTCCCGGCGCAATCGTCGTGACCGGCAAGGGGCTCACGGTTCCGCCCGAGCTGGAGAGCCACGTCACGCATTTTCGCCTTCCCTCCCCCTCCGAGAGCGACTACCGGGATCTCCTCTCACAGATTCTTCGCGATATCTCGGCGCGCCAGGCGGTGGAGGTGCTGACCACTCCCAAGGAGATCACGCTTCTCGTTCGGCACCTCTCGGGGCTCACACTCCTCGAGGCGGAGAAGATCCTGACCAAGGGGATCATCGAAGACGGCAAGCTGTCTGCGAAGGACATCGAGAAGGTCATCGAGGCGAAGAAGTCGATTGTCGAGCGGGAGGGCCTGCTCGAGTACTACCCGGTCGAATCCACCCTCGACCAGATCGCGGATCTCAAGAACCTCAAGGCGTGGTTGGCAAAGCGGACGGCCGTCGTGAAGGACCCAGCGAGGGCGGAGTCGTTCGGGCTCGACTTCCCCAAGGGCGTCCTGCTCCTCGGAGTCCCCGGATGCGGAAAGAGCCTCGCGGCCAAGGCGGTCGCGGCGGAGTGGGGGATGCCGCTCCTCAAGCTCGATCCGTCGAATCTCTACAACAAGTACATCGGAGAGAGCGAGCGAAACTTCAAGCGAGCGATGCGAGCGGCGGAGCGTATGGCTCCGGTGGTACTCTGGATCGACGAGCTCGAGAAGGCGTTCGCCTCGGGCGGGGGCGAAGACGGCGGGGTCTCGCAGAGGATCCTGGGCAGCTTTCTGTCGTGGCTTCAGGACCGCACGGGCGACGTGTTCATCGTCGCTACCGCGAACGACATCAGCCGACTCCCTCCTGAATTCCTGCGCAAGGGACGCTTCGACGAGATCTTCTTTGTGGATCTCCCCGACGAGGAAACGCGGGGAGAGATCTTCCGAATCCACCTCGAGCGACGCCGTCAAAGCACCGATGGGCTGGACCTGCAGGTGTTGAGCAGAGCAGCAGATGGATTCAGCGGCTCGGAGATCGAGGAGGTCGTGGTCTCGTGGCTCTACGCATCGTTCTCTGGGGGAGGACCGCTGACGACCGAGGCACTCCTGGCGGAGGTCGGGCGCACGCATCCGCTGTCGGTGACGATGGCCGAGCACGTCGCCCAGATGCGAGCCTGGGCAAAGGACAGGGCCGTCGGGGCGAACTGAGCGAGCTCCACTGGCAGAGGGTGCTGGCGCCGGTGCCGCCGCGGGGGCTGCCCTAGCGAATCTCGCCCGCCGCTCCAGACCTGCGCGGATCCGCTCCCGCGATCGCCCGTCCTCCACGCACCAGCGCCGCCGCTCCGTACCCCATGCGGAGCTCACCATTCAGCGAGATCGGGCGCATGATGTGACCGCGTCTCTGCAGGTCGCGCACGACCTCGGGGTTGAACCCACGCTCGTATTGGATGACGCGCCGCCTGACACCGTCTGGGCCCGCAGCGGGTCCACCCACGAGGAAGCGTGGAAGCGCCAGAGCCTCACCCGGATCCAGTCCATCGTCCACCACACCGATCAGCGTCTGGTACACCGCCGAGGTAATCCAGGCGTTCCCCGCCGCGCCCAGGGCG
>JAZDDA010000095.1:0-2687 GCA_036679625.1 Gemmatimonadota bacterium
CTTTCCATCGAACGCGGTCGTCGACTGGTTGTCGTTCGGTGGGATGACGTTCAACCTGGCCGACGTCTTCCTCGTTGCCGCCGTGCTGCTGCTCGTTGGCCAGGGATCGCGTGAACAAACCACCGCTGTTGGTGTCGGCGTTCCCCCGCGCCGCTGAACGCCGACCGGGATCCCGGGGGCAATCGATACGGCACTCTCGTGTTCCAACGAGGACCACACAGCACTCTTCAGCAGGTGCGTGCCGCTTCGCAAGCAACGGAACCGCCTGGCTGAACAGGTGCTCAACGGTGACGCGTCCACCAGAACCGCGTGCCGAGCACAACAATCAAGACTCCACCAGTGGCGAGGGGGACTCGGAGAAATGCCAGCCGCCACCGACCCGCACAAACGTCGGTACCTCCGGCGGACGGGCTTTCCATCGAACGCGGTGGTCGACTGGTTGTCGTTCGGTGGGATGACGTTCAACCTGGCCGACGTCTTCCTCGTCGCCGCCGTGCTGCTGCTACTTGGTCAGGCGTCGCGTGAGCAACGGAGCAGTCGGGACCGGACGGGTATCTCAGCGGTCACGCGACCTCCAGATCCGAGCGCCGAGCGCGACAACGAAGACTCCGCCGGCCGTGAGGAGCACCCGGAGGTATGCCAGCCGACTCGATCCGGCCTCTGCCGCTTCGGCAGCGAGCACATACACACCGGCCGCGACGAGGAATAGGGTAACGGCGATTCCCAGCGTTAGCCGGTCGACGGCACGGTGGAGCCTTCTCGCCTCCAACTCCAGGCCGTGGTGGCGAGCCGCGAATTCGAGGTCGCCCGTTTCGAGCCGCTGGAGAAGCCTGTCCGCTCGATGGGGGAGACCCTCAAAGAACCTGACCATGTCGAGTGCATCCCGTCCTACGCGGCGCCCCACCTTCGTCGGAGAGGCCCTCTCCTTGAGGAGCTCCGCCACTTCGGGTTCGAGAGCCTGAAAGAACATGAACTCCGGGTCGACGAGCACCGCAGCGCTTTCGAGCATCGCGACCACTTTGAACAAAAGAGCCAAGTTGGGCGGGAACTGGAGCTGATGCCGGTAGGCGATCCGCAGCAGCTCACCGACCATGTCACCGGCGGCGAGGTCCTCGAAGGACTTGTCCCCGACCCGAAAGAACAGGCGGTCGAAGTCCCGGGCCACCCCCCGTCGTTGGGTCTCGGGCTCGGTGACACCAAGGGCCCAAAGGGCGTCGAGTATCCCTTCGGTGTTTCTCGAACCCATCGAGTAGGCGAGGTCGAGGAAATGCTCGCGTTGGGGTTCGGTGAGTGTGCCGACCATCCCGAAGTCGATCAACCCAATCCTGAGGTCCTCCATGACGATGAAGTTGCCGGGATGTGGATCCGCATGGAAGAAGCCCTCGCGGAAGATCTGAATGAACGCAATGTGCAGCGCCACTGCGGCGAGGCGATGACGATCATCGCGTGTCAGACGGGTGTCGAGGGTGGCGTCGGCGAAGTCGGCGCCCCGAACCTCGTCCATCACGAGCACACGAGGCGTGGAATAGTCCCAATAGATCGTCGGGATGAACACGCCAGCGTCGCCGCGGTGGATGCCTCTGATACGGTCGGCATTGTCACCTTCGGTGGTGTAGTCGAGCTCGTTCCCCAACGTGAAAGCGAACTCCTCGAGAAAGCCCGCAATGTCATAGGGCGTCACTGAGGAGTGCCGCGAGGTGCGGCGACGGATCGAGCGGCGCAGAATGGCGAGGTCCATCTCGACCGTCGTGCGCACTCCCGGCTTTTGGATCTTGGCCACGACGGCTTCGCCGCTGTGCAGCGTCGCCCGGTAGACCTGCCCGATCGAGCCAGATCCGATGGGTTCGGTATCGAACGTCGCGAACACGTCGCCGCGAGGCACCGGGAGCTCGGCGTCGAGGACCCGGGCCATGTCAGGGAAAGGAATCGGCGGTACGGCGCTCTGGAGTCGGGCGAGCTCCGACGCGTACTCGGGTCCGATCAGGTCGCCTCGGGTGCTGAGGATCTGCGCCAGCTTGATGAACGTCGGGCCCAAATCCTCGAACGCCATCCGCAAATGCTCCGGTCCCGAATAGGGCTTGTCACGACGCGGGTGGTGCAACAGTCCCCACTGGAACGGCAGCAACCATCCCAACCCGGTCCGGACCAGCGCCAAACCGACGCCGTGGCGCGCCAGAGCTCCAACGATCTGTCGTTCGCGCCTCCACCGCTGCCGCCGGGTCCAGGGCTCGTTGTGCCGCTGCCATCGCGCCGTCAAAGGAGGCATCCCGCCGCATGTTCACCCGGTCGGAGCCTGCTCATCGCAGCTGCACCCCGTTTCGTCTCGCCGAGGGAGTGATTCTTGCCGAGAACCGGCGGCTCCTCAACCACAAACCCTCAAACGGCGACACCACCGACCCGCACGACACCGGCGCCGGCTAGATACCTCTTGACCTTCTAGTCGAGTGGAAGGCGTAGCCTGGAGACGGCAGCGACATGAGAGGTGAAGGATGAGGAAGTGGGCGGTGCTTGTATCGGTGTTCTTCATCGCCGCGCTCGTGGTGTTGATCACGCTCGCGCCCAAGGGAGACGGTGTGGCGCCGCAATCGCGTGACCAGGTCGTGAGCGACGTGGGTCAGGCGGGAATGCTCGAATCGGATCAGCAGATGCTCGATCAGATGCGGGTCTCAGTGTCCCCGAACATGAGA
>JAZDDA010000096.1:0-2121 GCA_036679625.1 Gemmatimonadota bacterium
GGCCCCATCGATCTGGCACGGAGATGGGATACCGCTCGGGTTGCCCGAGCTGATGATTTCGGTGGGATTCCTCGGTGCATTCGGGCTCTGCTACGCCGCGTATATCACGACGTTTCCGAAGGTCCCGATCCGCGAAACGATCGCGCTGGGAACGGCGGGCAAGGGCCCATAGGCAGACCCTGCGCTCTGCGAAAAGAGACGGGTGCGGGACCGGCACACCGAGGGGGGGGTGCGCGGTTCGGCGCCCGTTGTCATTTTGGTACGCAGCGAGAGTGGTCGGTAGCTGACGGCAATTCGTTGGCGGCGGCTGACCGTTCGAAATAGAAGCGAGACTGGATGGACATCTCTGAAGACTTCGATCAGCTGGTCGAACGCACGCAGGCAACCGTCGAGAAGTATCGGGAACGGGCAGAGGAGCTGCGCGAAGAGCTCCGTCAGGCGCGTGCCGGTCGCAAGGTCCAGATCATGGCCATGATCGACAGGCTGGAACGGAAGTACGACGGCGCGAAGGAGAAGTTGGAAGAGTTCGCGGATTCCAAGACGGAAGATTCGACGAAGGCTCTCGGTGATTTCCACCAGAAGGTCGTGTCGGAACTCTCCGACATGAAGCGAACCATCGATCAGCGAATCCGCTGACCTCCGAGAGCCGCTTCAATCACCGCACGCTGTCTGAGGGCATGCTTTCCGGCATATCCCTCCGCCGGACTCGCTCGTTCGGGTCGGCCCACGTAGGTGGGCTCGCGGCCCGAAGCCGCACGAATCCGTGGCCGCACCGATGACCAGGCGCCCATGTTTTCGGGTTCCTCCTGCACCCAGAAGACCTCGGCCGAGGGAACGAACGCGGCCAGCGCGGCGCTGAGCTCGGTCTCGGGGAACGGGTAGAGTCGTTCGACCCGGAGAATCGCCGTGTGGGTGCGTTTCGGCGCCGCCGTCACGAGATCGTAGTAGATCTTCCCGCTGCAGAGGACGATCCGGTCGACGCTCGAGGCGCCTGCCTTAAGGCCACCGTCATGGATCACTGGCTCGAACGCGCCGTCGGTCAAGTCGCGGAGCGAGGAGCGCGCCTGCGGGTGCCGCAGTAGGCTCTTGGGCGTCATGACGATCAACGGCCGACGAGCGGGCTGCAGCGCCTGGAGCCGCAGCAAGTGGAAGTACTGAGCCGGCGTGGTGCAGTTACACACCCGGATGTTGTCCTCCCCGGCTAGCTGTAGGAACCGCTCGAGGCGAGCACTCGAGTGCTCGGGCCCCTGCCCCTCGTATCCGTGCGGGAGCAGCAGCACCAGTCTGGACTCCTGTCCCCATTTCGACCGGCCGGCCACCAGAAACTGATCGATGATCGGTTGGCCGACATTGACGAAGTCACCGAACTGCCCCTCCCACATCACGAGCGCATCGGCGGCAACCGTCGAGTAGCCGTACTCGAAGCCCAGCGTCGCAATCTCCGACAGCGGGCTGTTCGCCACCTCGAAGGCCGCCTGATCCTCCGCGACGTTCATCAGCGGAGTGTACCGCTGGCCATTCTTGGCGTCGTGCCAGACCAGATGCCTGTGGCTGAAGGTCCCCCGTTCGGTATCCTCTCCCGTGAACCGGATCGGCACTCCCTCCGTCACGAGGCCGGCGAGCGCCAGCGCCTCGGCGTGCGCCCAGTCGATCGAGTCTTCGAGCGAGGCCCGGCGCCGTTCGAGCTGTCGTCCGAGCTTGCGGAACAGCGAGAAGCCCTCGGGCCACGCGTGGAGCCGCTCGTTCAGCTCCCGAACGCGCAGTTCCGGGATATTCGTCGAAACCGGCGCGGCGCCCGGTTCGGTCAGCCAGCGCAAGTCGGCCCCGTTCCCCTCCGGGTCCGGGTCCGGCGGGGAGGCAATGGCCTCTCGGGCCGCCACCAGGCGAGCCTCCACCTCGTCCACCAGGCCGCGAGCCTCGTCCGGCGTCACGACCCCACCCTCGACGAGCGCGGCCGCGAACGTCTCTCGCACGGTCGGGTGCGCCGCGATCTTCTCGTACATGAGGGGCTGGGTGTAGCCCGGCTCATCGCCTTCGTTGTGTCCGTACCGACGGTAGCCGACGAGGTCGATGACCAGATCTTCCCCGAATTCGAAACGGTAATCAACGGCCAGGCGTGCG
>JAZDDA010000097.1:0-4135 GCA_036679625.1 Gemmatimonadota bacterium
GTCCAGTTGGCGTATCTCGGCCACCGCGCCGAGCGAGGAGTAGCACTCCCGGGCGGCCTCTGCGGCCGCTCGGGCTTCTTCGCCTCGCCCCTGGTCGGCCAGCAAACGAGCCAGGTCCCGCCCCGCATCCGCCGCAAGCAACGGGCGGTGATGTACCTCGGCGCGCTCTAGAACGTCGCGGTACGTGTGCTCCGCCTCGGTGAGCTCTCCGAGCGCCGTTTGCGTTAGCGCCAAAACCCTGAGGTCATCCGCCTCCCGCACTACATCACCCAACTCCCGATGGACGGCTAGGGCCCGCACAACCTCCCGCTGCGCCACCTCGGGCTCACCTGCGAGCGTCCTGATCTCTGCCCGACCGCCCATCGCGTATGCAGCGAGCGCCTGGTCCCCCACCGCCTGGGCGCTGTCGATCGCGCGATCGGCGGCCTTGAATGCCTGGTCGAGTTGTCCCAGGTCTCGGTAGGTAAGACGGAGGTTGTTCTCGGTCGTCGCCACGCCGACCTGGGATCCCGCCTGCTGGTAGGCGGCAAGCGCCAGAGTGTACGAGGCAGCGGCGTGGGCATGCTGCCCGCGAAGATTCGAGATGATCCCGAGGTTGTTGCAGCAGCGGCCCATGGTGCCGTGGTCGCTCAGTTCCTTTGCCTCGGCGAGGGCACGATCGAAGAACTCCTCAGCCTCATCGGGTCGACCACTCTCCAGCGCGATGGCTCCACGGGCGTTGAGGGCACGAGCCTCGAGCACGCGGTCACCCTGGGCGGTGGCGGCGCTCAGGGAGGCATCCACCCAACGCGCGCTCTCTCCGTACCGCCCAAGTCGACCCTGGGCGATCCCGTAGTGCAACGCTAGCGTCGGGGACCGTTCAATCGTCTCTGGACTTCGATCCGCCAGGGCTTCAACAACTTCTTTGTACCGGCCCTGGTCGGAGAGATCGAGAACTCGATTGAGCTCCGCGAGCGAGTCTTGCGGCCTGAGCATTACCAGGCGACCACGTAGCCGGAGAAGTGGAGCACATCGGCTCGGAACCGCTTGTCGAGCAGATCGTGAATCACAGCCCCGAGAAGTTGCCAATCCTCACCGGAGTTTTCAGCTCCAGGCCGCATCCAGAAGCCGAGCAGGTCCCTCTCGATGTCATCATCCAACGAGTTGACGAAGCCATCTCCGTTAAAATCCGGATTCGCCAGCGTGTACCAGAACCGCAACTCGGCAGGTTCGGCGGGATTGAATTGCAACCCACTCGGCTCGAGCTCCACCTTCAGGTTCACCGGGTCAGCCGTCACCGTGATCAGGACGGTATCGCCCTCGACAAGCGGCGTCCCGTCAGCCAGGGCGAGTAGCGAGTTCTGGTCGAGGTCGAGGCGGAAGAACCTCCCATTCGACTCCGCCTCACCGACGGGCAGGTCGTAGCGCATTTCGAACGTCTGTCGTTCGCCCACGATCGCCGTGAACGTCTCCTGTAGGCTCACCAGCTCCGGGGCGTCATCCCCCTGCATGAGAGCGTTGACGGTAGCCCGGATCGTATCGACCCCGTCACCCCCGGGCGGCACACCTCCGTCGGGCCCTGTCGAATCGCCGCATCCGCCCACCAACATGAGCAGGCCAAGGAAGGCGCTCAACGCGCCGAAGGGTTTCTTCATGATATATCTCCTCAATCCAGATGATCTTGTTTGGTTTGTGTCTTGGGATTCTTGCCCAGAATCCGACTCAGGCGCTGTCGGGAAATCTCCAGCCGACGCGCCGCCTCACTGCGATTGCCATCGCAGAGTTCAAGCATCACCCGAGCCGCCGCTTCGGTGATCGACAGGAGCGAGGCGGGGAACGGGATCGCACCCGACCCCTCGTCGACTCCCATTACCGGCGTACGAAGCAGCTCGCCGACATCCAGCTCCCCCGGTGGGGAAAGCAGTAGGGCCCGTTCGATCGCGTTCCTGAGCTCTCGTACATTCCCCGGCCAGTCGTACCCGCGCAGCGCCTTGGACACCTCCCGGCTCAACGGCGGCAGAGGCACCTGGTGAAGCTCCGCGAGCCGTTCCAGATAGTTCTGCGCGAGCAGCAAGACGTCGTCGCCGCGGTCCCGGAGTGGGGGCACCGTGAGTGTAATGATCGCAAGCCGGAAGTAGAGGTCGGCCCGAAAATCGCCGTTCCGGATCTCCTCCTCCATATCCACATTCGTAGCGGCCAGAATGCGAATGTCGACCTTGCGTGACTTGGTCCCCCCCACACGACGAACTTCCTTATCCTCCAACACTCGCAGCAGCTTTGCCTGGACTTCGAGCGGCATAGTGCCCACCTCATCCAGAAAGAGCGTGCCGCCATCCGCCATCTCGAAGAGCCCCGGCTTTGCGGCATGGGCCCCGGTGAATGCACCCTTCTCGTGCCCGAACAGCTCCGACTCCACCAGGTTGGCTGGAAGAGCCGAGCAGTTGACGGGGACGAACGGGGCGGCACTTCGCGATCCACCTTCATGGATGACCCGGGCAAGGAGCTCCTTCCCGGTGCCGGTTTCACCAACGATCAGCACAGAGGCGTCCCGGTGGTGCATGACGCGCTCCGCTCGGCGGAGCTCATCTTTAAGGGCTGCGCTCTCGCCGACGATGCCCGCGAAGGCAGCGTCCTGAACTCCTTCGGCGTGCCGGGCAGTGCTCAGCGCACTCTCGACGTACCGCTCGATGGCCGAAGCGGCCTCGTTCCGCAGAATCTCCAGGTCATCGGGGAGTGCGAAGTAGTCGTTCGCGCCCCGGGCCACCATTCGGAGCGCGGTCCGGCGCCCGGTATCCGCCCCTACGACGAACACAGCGGGACCAACGGATTGGCCATGCTGATCGAGCCAATCCATCGCCTCCCGCTCGGCTCCCCCGGCGGCGACGATCACAGCCGCAACGTCTCCTGTGGCCGGCATACCCGTTTCCTCCGCCAACCGTTGCATTTGGACATTCAAACCGTCGGCTAGCTCCTGCCAGATGTCAGAAAAGGCCTCGGACAGCCCAATGATAACCAGACTGCCACGCTTCATGGCCCTCCTCCTTGCACGGTACGTGCCGGGGAACGAAATCTCCTAACATCTTGGTATGTACGATGTTGCACCATCGGTCTCACGGCTGACGCTGGATCAAATTGGAACACGCTGTTCCATAGCGTACCAGATCGCCATCCTAGTCAGCAAGGGATGCATATTAGGCAGGGGCCGGTTCGTTGCCCGAGAAGCCCCACACCTCCATGTTGAGCGCTTCGGGCATGGCCTGCAGCGACGTTTGAGGAGGTGGGGAGTTCGATGAACAGGAATCTTGCGATCGCGGCTGTGATTGGGGTATCGGCCTGCGGCGGCGAAGGCGGCGAGAGCGCCCCGGTGTCCTCAGACCTTTTCTGCTCAGAGGTCCTGCCCGCCGTTGAGTCGTACATCACTCAGGCCCGCATCGATCATCCAGTCCCGGAAGACGCGCGCTACGGCGGAACCGTGGCGGTAGGCGGGATCGGCGAGTTGCGAGACGGGATGAACGCTGCGGTCACCGCCGACTACGCCTCGGTTCAGCACCAGCAGTTCGTCAACCTGATGACGCTCATCGACTACGACGAAAACGCACAGGCAAGACCCTACCTCGCCGAATCGTGGGACATCTCGGAGGACGGAACCGAGATCACATTCCACATCCGCCAGGATGTTTTCTGGCATGACGGCGAGCAGACGGATGCGCACGATGTCGCCTTCACCTATGGCGTTCTCACCGATCCGGCGACCGGGTTTCCAAACAGTTCGAATTTTGACTTCTACGCCCGCGGCGACGAGGGCGTGGAGGTGATCGACGACTTCACGATCAGAATGCGTCTCGAGCCGCATGCAGAGTTCCTGAATCCATGGCAGTCGGCGGCGATTCTACCCGAACATCTGCTCGCAGAGGTCCCCCACGAGGAGCTCGGCCAACACCCGTTCGGGAGCCAGTGCCCGGTCGGCAACGGCCCCTTCGTCTTTGAATCGCACAGCGAGCAGGCGGAATGGGTCTTTACCGCCAACCCGGCATTCCCGGACGCACTCGGCGGCCGACCCTTCGTCGACCGCTACGTTTTTCGGGTCGTGCCCGAGGAGACGACACTCATGGTCGAGCTCCTCACCGGAGGTATCGACGTCTACATCGGGACGCCG
>JAZDDA010000098.1:0-2701 GCA_036679625.1 Gemmatimonadota bacterium
GAACCGACCGACGACGGGGAGTCATAACCCGTCGTCTCGAGGAGCCGTATACGACTGACGTACGTACGGTTCTGTGGGAGCTGGGAGTGGGCAACTACTCCTGGCTACCCGATGTGTGCCAGGCATGGTACGAGAACTGGAGGTGAACCGATGACATACATCTAATCCTACCCTGGGACCCTGACAGGGGGAACCCACCACCGATGTGGCAGGGGCATGGGCCGGAATTGACCGGTCGCCTGGCTGGTGCGCTCGCGCGGCCGAGCTGGCTCCCGCGAGGGGTTGTCCGAAGGAAGCCATAGGTGTGTCTTGGTAGCGAACGCAAGTGAAGCGCCGTAAGGCGTCCATGGCGGGTGAGTCGGCGCACGGCGGCGAAGCCCGGTACCTGTCGGAGCCATGGGCGTATTGGCGCCGCGATCAAGGCAAAGTTTTCGTGTCTTACCCTGGGAGATCTGCTGGGTTCCGAGAGGAACCTCGGTAGACCCGCGAACCATAGAGGACAACGGTCAATGACCCAGCAGAAGTCAGAGGGTGGCGTAGTACCAGCAGGCCGGGGAAACTCGGCCCCAACTCGCGGCGACGACAAGCGTGAGGGAGGGAAGGCCATCCCGGTCGAGGAACAGGTGGAGCAGCTCGGGCTGCCGTTCGTGCCAGCAGAAAACCTCGTGGGGCAAAGCCCCACGAAGGCCAGCCGCAGGAGGCGCGTGGACCGATCCACGATGCCGAGTGCGGAGGCGCCCCTGGCGGACGGCAAGAGCGAGCCCGGCCCACCGGCGACGATGAAGGGAGTGACGATGCGATTGACGGAGGCACTTCGACGTGTCGCAGCAAACAGGGGTGCCCCCGGGCCAGACGGCATGAGGATTGGCGAGGTGCAGAAGCGCTGGCCGACGCTCCTGCCCAAGCTGGTCCGGGACCTGCTCGAAGGGACGTACATGCCGGACGCTGTCCGGCAAGCGATGATTCCCAAGGGCAAAACGGGTCAGCGCAAGCTGGGCATCCCGAACGTGATCGACCGGGTGGTACAGGAGGCAGTGCGGCACGAGATCGAGCCGCTCTTCGAGCCTAGCTTCCACCCGAGCAGTCACGGATTCAGGCCTGGACGGAGCTGCCATTCGGCGATCCGCGAAGCCGTGGGTTATCTGGAAGACGGTGCGGAGTGGGTGGTCGATCTCGATATGGAGAAGTTCTTCGATCGGGTGAACCACCAGCGGCTGATGGCTCGACTCGCGCTGCGGGTCGAGCACAAGCCTCTGCTCGTGCTGATCGGAAAGATGCTCAAGGCTGGCGTGGTCCTGCCGGATGGTGTGGTGGTGACTCAAGATGAGGGCGTGCCGCAAGGCGGGCCCCTGTCGCCACTGCTCTCGAACGTCGTGCTGGACGAGCTCGACCACGAGCTCACCCGACGCGGCCACCGCTTCGTGCGTTACGCCGACGACATCAACATCTTCGTGGGTAGCGAGCGAGCCGGGCAGCGAGTGATGGCGAGCGCGACGGCTTTCATCGAGGGGCGGATGCGCCTCAAGGTGAACGTCTCGAAGTCCGCCGTCGCTCGCCCCGACGACCGACACTTCCTGGGCTTCAGTCTGCGGCGCGATCCGCAGACCGGAGTGGTCGAGATCCATCTGTCGAAGCGTTCACGTGGACGCATCGCCGAGAAGATCGTCGACTTGACGCGCCGCAATTGGGGGCAATCCTTCCCGGACTGCATCCAGCGGATCAACGCGTACACCCGGGGCTGGATCGGCTTCTTCGGGATCTGCTCGGAGGTCGAGAATCGAAAGCTGCAAACGCTAGACGCTCACATTCGCCGACGACTGCGAGCGCTCAAGCTAAAGCACTGGAAGCGACGCCGATCAATCGTGCGCGCACTGATTGCCATGGGGGCAAATCCAAGGACAGCCTGGCGGCGGATCTACGCCGGAAAGAGACGCATTTGGGACCTCAGCCACGACCACGTCGTGGACCGAGCGCTGGATAATGCGTACTTCCGACGGTGTGGACTTCTTAGCTTAGCCGTGCTGCACAAGGAGATGCTTGCCAGCCATCGCCGCCCCCGCCAGAGATCGCTCTTTGCGGGGATACCTTGAGGTCGTGAACCGACCGACGACGGGGAGTCATAACCCGTCGTCTCGAGGAGCCGTATACGACTGACGTACGTACGGTTCTGTGGGAGCTGGGAGTGGGCAACTACTCCTGGCTACCCGATGCTCTCGTACCCCTCCCCTCAGAAGCGGTGGTGGGCAGAGCCGGACTTGAACCGGCGACCCCTTGATTTTCAGTCAAGTGCTCTACCAACTGAGCTACCTGCCCGGGGCGCAGCATTGTGCCGCCTGTTTCTTGTGCGTCAACCTCCCAGGGCTGATAACGGGCGGGAGTTCAGCTTTGCTGGGCGGCCTCGATGTCGGCGGCGATGGCCTGGCGGAGCTCGTCGAGGGAGGCGAAGCGTTGCTCCGGACGCAGGTAGCGGGTGAACTCGACGGCGGCGCGGCGGCCGTAGATGTCCTGGTCGAAGTCGAGGATGTGGACCTCGACGGTGGGGGTGGTGCCCGCGGCGGGTTGGCCGTGGAGGGTTGGGCGGAAGCCGATGTTGGTGACCGAGGGCAGCGCGGGGGCGTGGTTGTCGAGCAGGCGCAGGCGCGTGGCCCAGACGCCGCTGGGGGGGCTCAGCTCGTGGTCGAGGTCGAGGTTGGCGGTCGGG